>NZ_DDOK01000005.1:0-568220 GCF_002341635.1 Methylophaga sp. UBA2496
ATCAGACCGGCAGTCATTTCCACCACGAACAGAAGTGCATTGATGCCGAGCAACCAGCGCAGGGTCCCGGATTCTTGCTTAGCAGAAGCTGCCGAAAACTCGGCGGCCTTGATGGTCTCCGGATTTGCAGCGACGGTTTCCTGAAGCGAGGCGCCTAGCCCCAAGGTCTTCAGTTTCGAGGTGACGGGCTCGACCTCGCCGTCATGCACGACCTTCAGCCGGCGGTTCGACAAGTCGAAGGACAGCGCCCGAATCTCCTCAAAGCCGTTCAGGGCTAGGCGAATCATTCGTTCTTCTGATGGACAGTCCATCTTCGGCACGGCATAAACACTGACCCATCTCCCTGGCGCCTCGGAGGAGGCCTGTATATCGGTATCCGCTGCGGACGTTGCATCACCGCCACAGGCGCCACCACAGGATTTGCTCATGATACGACTCCACTTGAACAATGTTGTGGTACCATTTAAAACTATAAAGCTACTATAAGGTCAATAGAGTAAAGAATCCGTTGGGGAGGAGGCTGATGCGCATTGGTCAGTTGGCGCAGTTGGTAGGGGTCGAAACACAGACGATCCGCTTCTATGAACAGCAGGGCTTGTTGCCGCCGCCTGATCGGCAGGACAACGGTTACCGTGTCTATACCGAGAAGCATGGTGAGGGGCTGGCCTTCATCCGTCGCTGCAGAATCCTAGGCCTGTCACTGGCTGAGATTCACGAACTACAGAGCTATCAGGACGACCCTCATCAGCCTTGTACCGCCGTCAACGCCTTGCTCGATGATCACATCTCTCATGTGCGGTCGCAGATAACCGCTCTGCAAGCGCTTGAGAAACAACTCGTTTCACTGAGAGCGAGTTGCAACGATGACCGGGAAGTTGAGGCGTGTGGGGTTCTTGCTGGAATTAGCGAAGGAAACATGCACCAGCAGTAGGTGAAGCATCAACCAGATAATCCGATGAGATGCCGGTCTGTCTCACTCTCATGCAAAGGTAAGATCAACCATTTAATCCGCTTACCCTGAATAATAAGTGTATTAGGAAAGCTTACTGTCGCTGGGAATAACAAAAAAAGAATCGAAACCATTACTGCGCTGGTGAGTACTTCTTTTAGGTTTTGCTTTTTATTATTGAATGACTTCCCAACCGTCATCACTCTCAACAAGTCGAATGCTGGAGGCTGCTGATTGCTCTCCAGTGAACTCAGAAAATGATGTTACTTTTACGTCACAGACAAAACCCGAAGACTCAGAGGCTGCTTTACAGCTCAGTTTTTCAACATCCCGAATCTCTACTTCATATTGAGCCATTAAATCGCACTAAAGAAAATTTATTTTGATGCGTTAACTCAGATGTACAGCCGTGGTGAGATTAATCTCAAATTAACTGTTGTTTCTCCACAAACATAGCAATACCTGATTTAACACAGTCCCGAAGTAAATTATTACTTGCATGAAAGCTCCGTCGCTTAGCTCAACAGACACAGTCATAAATTTAATAAGAATTTAATGTGTGAGGACTAGTACTTCGGTGTTGGGGAATACACAAATACCACCTGTATATCCTAATAAACAAAAACCACATATAAAAACGACTATTAACTTAAATATTTTATCTGGCGGAGTCTGCCTCCTAGATAGTTCTGACTCTGAGTACGTTTCATCCGCAGCAGTTGCACAGATTAGTGGCGCTAAAGATGTGCGCATGGAACAAGTGACCAGTTTGCCGATGTTATCAATTAATCCGCAGCGAGAACATCTGACCCTGCTGGGACTGGACATTGCAACCTTACAAAATGCCTAGCAAATGGTCATTGGCGGTCAGGATCTGAGGCTGATTTATGAGGGCGATAAACTCTTCCGGCTGGTGATGCGGCTCGATAAACAATTACGCCGAGATGTTGATTCACATTCTTCTAACTTTGCTGCAAAAGTAGAGGTGCAAATCCACCACCCGGTGTACGTAAGTTGGTAGCTTGACCTCGATAAAGTCTTGCTGCAGCAAGTAATAATTCCCCTCGGTAAGTATACAATCGCACATCAACCTTAAGCATTTCACGTTCGTTATCAACCATCACAACACGTTCTGAGGGTGGCACATAGGCCTGTGCAACATAATCACTTTCAAGAATACGTGCAAATGTGCTTTTGGTCAGCTTGCTGCCGCGATAGACACCCTTGCTGCCATGACCTGCCACCGGTTTAAAAAACCACTGCCGCCGTTGTTGCCAGAGTGATTGCTCATCATGGGCGGTAACCTGAATGGTGTGGGGAATACCCTTTTTTAAAAGTTCAGCATTTTCAGTACTTAACCCCCAATCTAGTAGAGTCTGCTGATCTGACATTAAGGCCAAGTTTCGCTTATCAGCAAATAGGGCGTGTGTATAAGGATTCGGGGTGATAACTGCGCCACATTCTAACCAAGCAAAACGCAAAGCAGCATGTTCAGGTGCATCTAGTCCAAAGTCGACCAGACGGTTGTAAACCAAATCGATTTTCTGGTTATCACCATACAAGACTCCTGATTCGTATTTGAGATCCGTTGGTGAAAGTATGACGGCATCAATGCCATGTTGGATGAATAGCTGTTGCGCGAGTTTGAACTCCGGATAGAGATGTTGTTCTTCCGGTGCATCGTCGATGATTGCAATTCGCTCAGGTTGTCCGCTACCTCTCTGGGCCCGCCATTCACTTATAAATTGCGCAATGACTGCTTCATCGAAATCTTTTGCCCAAGACGCCTGTGTATTGCCGCTACAACATTTTAGTTGGGCGCGAGTCAGGATGGCATTAAGAAAAGCGCCACCGGCATTGGTATTGATTTCGATAAGACGAGGACCATCCTCACTGAGGTGGAAATCATAGCCCATAAAAGCGCCTACTGGACCGGGATTATGCCGTGCACTCTCAGGTGCCCAAGACATGATCTGTTGCTGATATTCTGCAAGTGAAGCAGCGGATTCGATTGCCTTAACAATCGCCTGCATTTGTTCAAGATCAGAACTTGGAACAAAAATCGCGGCATTTGAGAAGAATTGGCGCATGCCCGAAGTAGACAGGATGCCTTCAGCGTTATCACCCAATTGGTTGTTGAGATCGCGAATAATCGCTGACCAATCTAGAGTAACGCAGGTACAGTGATGGTTTAGCCGTTGTGATCTTGTCTGCTCTTGAGAACTATCGATTTTTTTCATTGATTCTCCTCTGTCGGAAAACGTTATATTAATGTCCAACGGTTAACTTTAAATCATAGGTGTTTAGTTTGATTAGTGACCGTTATTGCAATCTTTACCAGCCTGCTTAAAGCCCCTTTGTTGGACGTCCTCTATAGTTAAACAGGATGAACATTCTGCCTGAGGCTTACATAATCCTTGTAATAAGCAAAGGAAATCGTGAACACAAAAGAATAATTAACAAAGGCAGGTAGGGCAGAATATAGTTCGTATGCTCTACAAACGGTAAAAAAAAAGGATTACATAAGGATTAGGTTTTTGTAATGTTTAGGTCATCAAGGTGACAGAATCGTCCGTTAGTCTTCAAAGTAGGTTGATTTAATAGTTGAGCCAACGCTGGTCAAGCGGAAATCAAATTTAATTTATCGTGATGTTGGCTCATCCAATTAAATGTAGCTTAAGAGGCAATGACAAGATTTAACTATGTGTTGCCGCTAATAATTTTTGCTTTAATCAAGTTATTCATACTTTTAATACTATTTAGGACTAACTTTATGAAATTTCAAACCTTGCCATATTTTGTTGCGTTGCCAGCATTAATGTTGGCTCTATCTGCTCAAGCTCATAACCCTGAAGAGCATATTAACAAAGGAGAAGCACCTAACTGTGCAGCTATGAAAGATATGGATCATTCTAAAATGGATATGAAGGATCCAGTCATGCAAGCCATGATGCAGAAATGTATGCCTAAAGATGAAGTAATGTCTAAAGATGGTGATGCTGGCCATGATATGGAAGCAGGTGTTAAAAAACCTTCTGAGCATCAACATTAATTTCAGATATCATTAATGAAGATGGCGACATAGCAGCATCACTTGAAGCCGAATACGACATTCGCCTCAGTCAAGTTTCGTACTTACAGCCACGCTTGGAAGTTTCTGCTGGACTCACAGATGCCCAAGCGTTCGATCGCCCCAGTGGATTCAACGATGTTCGAATAGGACTGCGTTATCGCTATGAAATCTCTAGAGAGTTTGCACCTTACATAGGTGTTTATTGGAGCCGGGCCTTAGGTCAAAAGGCTAATCAAATCTCTGATGAAGGGGGCGATAAAATCGAAACAGGTTTTGTTGCCGGGGTTCGGATGTGGTTTTAACTAGAGTAACAAAATTAGTAAAACTGAAGAGGGAGAGTAAATGACTAACAATGACGACAGAACAACGCATTATAAGGAGGGAAGCCTCACTTTAGCGGGAACAGTTATGCTCGGTACCGGTGTGATGATTGGTGCTGGTATCTTTGCGCTTACCGGGCAAATGGCGCAGATGACAGGTGTTTTATTTCCTTTAGCGTTTCTAGCCGCCGCAGTAATCGTTAGTTTTAGTGCCTATTCATACATCAAAATTTCTAACGCTTATCCCTCTGCAGGCGGCATTGGCATGTATTTGCATAAAGCTTATGGTAACCGGTTGCCAACGGCTTTTAATGCTTTGCTGATGTATTTTTCAATGGTGATCGCCCAGAGCTTTCTCGCGCGCACATTTGGTTCATACACCATGCAACTTTTCGGTGGGGATCAAAGCGGCATTATGGTGCCTTTGCTTGGTGTCTCGCTCATTTTGGCCGCTTTTATAATTAACCTTTTAGGTAATCAATTGATTCAGGGGGTGGCCTCGTTCATTGGTATTTTGAAAATTCTGGGCATTCTCATTTTTGGATTGGTAGGTGTTTGGATCGCCGACAGTATCTCTGTCGACTTTACAAGCCCAGGAGAAGCAGGAACCTTCGGCAACTTCCTCGGTGCAACGGCACTGGGGATACTGGCCTTTAAGGGGTTTACCACTATTACTAACAGTGGTTCTGAAGTAAAAGATCCTAAACGTAACGTAGGTCGCGCAATTGTTATTTCTATCGCGGCCTGTGTGGTCATTTATGGCTTGGTCGGTTTTGCTGTGGCGAGTAATTTATCGTTGGCAGAAATCATCAAAACACAAGACTATTCCCTTGCTGCGGCTGCGCGCCCGGCATTGGGTGAATATGGTGTGTGGTTTACGGTTGCTATTGCCATGATGGCGACTGCTGGCGGTATTCTGGCCAGCATTTTTGCCGTTTCAAGAATGCTGGCAATGTTGACGGAAATGAAACTGGTTCCGCATCGACATTTCGGTATGCCGGGTAGTATTCAAAAGCATACATTGGTCTACACGGTCGTTTTAGGACTTATTCTGACGGCATTTTTTGATCTGTCTCGAATTGCTGCACTGGGTATCGTGTTTTACCTAATTATGGACATTGCCATTCATTGGGGCGTTCTTCGTTATTTGCGAGAAGACATTAACGCCAATAGATGGGTGCCAACTACCGCGATTATTTTAGATTTGCTCGCGCTAGGGGGCTTTGTCTGGGTAAAACTGAATACTGATCCATTTGTGATTGGTGTGGCGGTTGTTACTATGATTATTATCGCAGTTGCTGAGCAAATTTTCCTGAAAAGATCCGCTGAATTACATCATCATCATTAATTACAATATTTTACGTGGAGGGCAGTACCATGATGACTGATAATATTTTTGGTAACACCATGTGCGCATGACATTGGTAGTGGATGCTGGTGTTTGCCATTGTCGTTGTTATTCCGGTTTGGCGTTTTTGTCAGCGTACAGAGTGCCCAGGTTGGATGGGAATACTGATATTGATTCCTTTCATTAATCAGGCATTACTGTATTTCATTGCGTGTACCGATTAGCCAGTAGAAAAAAGATTGAGATAAAGGCAGCCGAACACTGGTATGTTCACCATCAGGATTTATTGAGGGTCTAAGCTTATGGTCATCTTCAGTAGACATAAGTGCTGGTATTTTTGCTGTGACTAACAATCTTTTCTAGCGTTTCATATCTAATAGAAGAGCGAGGTTCTGATGTTTCCGTCAAAAAATTGTCCTGTTTGTGAAATGTCCGTCGCAGATAACAAATTATCTGTAAATTTCCGTGGCATTGATCTTTGGTTTTGTTCTCAACAATGTCAGGACAGATTCAACCAACGGCCAAGCTTATACATTGGTGATCCCAAGCATGGTAAATCAGTCAAGCAACATGGTGTAAGGGTTAATAAACAGAGACTTATTAAGCTTGAACTGCCTGACAATGAGGAGTTAAAAATTAAATTGATTAATGGTTTAAATTCATTGATGGGGGTGACGCAAGCTAAAATTAATCAAAAAGTGCTTGAAATTGAATACGATTTGGTTCAAATATCACTTGATGAAATTGAGCATTATATTTTGGCCTCGGGGGTAGATATGGAGCAGTCGTGGCTTGATAAGGTTCACGATGCTCTCCTTCATCTCAGTGAGGAAGGTGAATTGGGTAATCTCGGACACCCCTATAAAGACGATAGCAGTCATTAATTAAATCTGACTTGGTTTTTCCAAGTCAAATGTTCATAAATGCCCGTCCAGTAATATCCAAAACTGGCTGCAAAAAGTAACTCTTCCAAGGGTATACCAATAAGAAACAGGCCACTCAGTGCATCCAGGTTCCATACACGTTCGATGTATCCCGGTGCAATGCTTTCAAGACCAAGGACAAAAATCGCGTAATAAACAAGAAATAGAACGCTTCCCCAAAAACTCTTGAGTGCAGGGGGGCCAGCATCGTGAAGTTCGGATGCTGGACACCTAAACCAGCTATTTCTTGTGAATATGCTTGCGGAGTTTTTTCTCTTCCATCTGATGTTCTCCCATCTGGTTCATCATCATCTGCATCATATTCATTCGCTCATCCATCATGCTCATGCAGTCTTCCTTGCCTTTGTGTTCCATGGTTTTACCTTTCATCTCCCCATGCATCATTTTCATACCTTTTTGCATGGCGGTCATATGTTCCTGCATCATTTGGTGGCGTTTTTCATGGTCCTGTTCTTGTTGAATTCGGTCCATCAGAGCTTGCATTTCCTGCATATGATCATGCATGGAAGTCATTCCCTTATCCTGCATTTTCATGGTGTTGTCTTGCATTTTGTCATTATGCTGATGGTCATCCTGGGCGAAAGCTGGCGCGGTAAGGATGGCGGTGATGATGAGTGATCGGGTAAGATTTTTCATAGTTATCTCCTAGGTTTACTTCAAGGGGAAGATTCCCCTCTGGTTTAACGGTTGTGACCTGACATGACACTACAGCCGGTCATTCGTTTTTTTTCGCCCATCTTCCAGACCACGGCGATAGGCTTCTTCCGCATCTTGGTGTTGATGTTCGTCTTTACTGTTTTCTCCATGATCGCCATGCCCCTTATGCATGAATATATGCATCAGTGGACACAACAAAATAATCAGAAATGGAAGATATGGAAGGATGTGGGCACTGTGATCAACGAAAATAAAATAGAGCGCCACTCCAATAAGTATAAGAGTTGCCATACCATGAAGGCTGGTCCAAAAACCGGGTTTGCTTGCCATCTAGTTTCTCCTATGCCGCCTTATAGACAGCGCTGTTAGATGTATGTCAGGGTCATTTATCAACATTCAGTTTCACCCGCTTAAGGCGCAGTGAGTTGCCAATCACCGACAAAGAGCTGGTTGTCATGGCGATCACCCCGATCATCGGATGAAGTAGGCCGACAGCTGCAATGGGTATCGCGGCCACATTGTAAAACCAAGCCCAAAACAGGTTTTCAACGATTTTCCGAAAAGTTGCACGGGACAGGCGAATAGCCTCCACCACCTTGGTTAGTTCACCTTTAACCAAGGTGACATCCGCAGCTTCAATGGCAACATCGGCGCCAGCACCAATAGCGATACCCACATTGGCCTGTTTCAGTGCCGGGGCGTCGTTGATGCCATCGCCCACCATGGCCACCAGTTGCCCATATTTTTCCTGCAGCCGCATAATTGCATCCACCTTGCCTTCAGGCAAAACGCCCGCCATAACTTCGTCGATCCCTACCTGGTTCGCGACGTGGCGAGCTGTACGTTCGTTGTCGCCTGTGATCATGACAGTGTGAATGCCCATCTCATGAAGCGCGGCAATGGCAGCTTTCGAGTCCTCTTTAATGGTGTCGGCCACGGCGACAATACCGGCTGCCTGGTCTCCGGCGGCAACTAGCATGGCGGTCTTACCCTCGTTTTCAAGACGGATCATGACTTCTTCGAGGTCGCCCAACTCTATATTGGCTTCGCTGAGAAGCCGGCGGCTGCCCACGCGAATGAGCTGGTCGTCGACACGGCCTTCCACTCCTCGCGCAGTAATCGCTCGGAAGTCCACCACTGTAGGAACCTCCAACCCCTTTTCCCGGGCGCCATTCACGATGGATTGCCCCAGAGGATGTTCGGAGCCGGCTTCCACAGATGCCGCGAACCTAAGTACATCGCTTTCATTGAAGCCGGCGGTAGCAATCACATCTGTGAGCGCGGGCTCGCCTCTGGTGATGGTGCCGGTTTTGTCGAGTACAACGGCCTTGATGTCCTTAAGAGACTGAATGGCTTCGCCGGAGCGGATAAGTACACCTGATTCTGCGCCCAATCCCGAGCCCACCATGATGGCAGTGGGAGTGGCGAGCCCCAAAGCACAGGGACAGGCTATCACCAGTACGGAAATTGCCGAAAGTGTACCCAGCATCAATGGTGAAAGTTCCGGGTTAACCCATGGCAGGAACTCGGCACCCCAGTAAAGAATCGGCCTAAGCGACTCGGCGAAAATTAGCCAGATTACAAAGCTAGCAAGACTGATCATGATAACCGCCGGGACAAACTTTGCGGTCACTCTGTCGGCGAATTCCTGGATGGGTATTTTAGAGCCTTGTGCCTGTTCCACCAGTCGGACAACTTGTGACAAAAAGGTATCGGCACCTACCCGAGTGGCGCGAACTTGCAGCATGCCTTCCTTATTAATGGTGGCTCCAATCACTGCTTCGCCAGGTCCTTTCTCCACCGGCACGGACTCGCCCGTGGCGATGGATTCATCCAGATGACTATTACCTTCGACAATTTCGCCGTCGGTAGGTACCTTGCCGCCAGGCCTAACCACCATGATGTCTCCGACCTGAAGCTCCGCAACCGCTACTTCAACTTCATGTCCTTCCCGTAGTACGGAGGCGGTTTTAGCACCCAGTTTTAGTAGTTTTTTGATCGCCTGTGATGCCCGCCCCTTGGCACGAGTTTCCAGGTAGCGGCCAAGCATATGGAAGGTCATGATGGTGGTGGCCATTTCAATAAAAGATGTCATGGGGTAGATAAATCCCACAAGCCCAATCAGGTAAGGGGGCAGGCTTCCCAAGGAAATAAGGACATCCATGTTGGCGGTGCGATTGGTAAGGGAACGCCAGGATGAGCGGTGGGTTGCCCACCCGCCTTGCAGGAAGACCACAGGAAAGCCAAGTAAAGCAACCCAAGTGAGATAGTTTGGCACCGGCACCCAGAACATATGCACCATCATCAATACCATAATCAATGTGGTTGGGATGGCGGCGAACCATAAACGCCTCCAAGCCTGTTCAAGGTAACGCTCTTCAACCGCCGCGTCGGCTTCCGCATTTCCCTGCGAACGACTTTCACTGATGGCTGCTACATCGTATCCCGCTTGCTCAATAGCTTCTTTGATGTTTTTTGTGTTTACTGTTACCGGATCGAAACTAACCGTCACCTTATGATTGGCAATGTTAGTTGAAATATCATTAATGCCGGTAAGGCGTTTGATGGAGGTTGAGACTAGCCCAGCACAATGATCGCTGCCCATGCTAGGTACTGTGAACAAGGCTTCGCTAGTTCCGCTAGACATTGGTGATGACATACTATCTACATCGTAGCCGGCCTTTTCGATTGCGTCCCAAATGTTCTTATCACTTAGCTGGTTTGGATCGAATTCCACAGTGACATGGTGGTTAGCTATGTTGGTACTGATATTGATGATGCCTGATAGTCGATTAATAGAAGCTGTTATGAGGCCAGCGCAGTGATTGCTGCCCATGCCGGACACCAAAAACTGTGTTGTTTCAACATCCGAAGTAGTTTTCGTAAGTTTAGATTTTGAGGGTTGTTCAGGTATGTCCATAGCTATCATCTAACTCCAATTTAGTATGCAAATAGTTAAGACGTTGTTGGGCAATTCAATCAGATTGATTTGACATTATCTGGGAATGTTCCAGACAGTTAACATCAAATTTCGGAAACTGAGTTCGAACATTCCAGCAAACTTACATCGATATGCATCTCGTGATTTATCAAAAAACCCGTCAACAAATATAGCTCCAATTTATCTTGTTGTAGAATCAATCTCGCTAACTAATATATGACGGCTAGGATCTCTAAGTTAGAGTTTCTAGCAGTAGAACAAAATAGATACTACACCTATAAGAAGATACTTAGATGCCTCTTTCAATATCATTACGTTTAGATTACAAAATCGTAATCATAAATTTCATAAAGTTGCGTATGATTGGATTTATGGATGATCTGTTTAGCAGGCTGTTGAAAAATGGGGTTTGATGAGCAAAAACTTCCCGCCGTTAAGAAAATGACGACGTATAAATCGGTAGAAACAATTGCCTCGATTTTGGTGTAACAATTACCTGCAATGCTCAATCGACGATCAGCAACAGCATCTGTTTAAAATATGCGCAGTTTTTGCCTTAATTCCCTGTTTTCAGGCCATTAAAGTCTTCAATCTCGTCACGTTGTACACCGCAGCCACAAACCGGAATATCCAGGCGACTTTGTCCCGGCCGCAGTGGCGAAGTTTTCTCATGAGACCAAACTCTTTCATCCAGCCAAAGCATTCTTCGATCCGCTTGCGTTTAACTTGACTGATACCGTAACCGATAGCTGATGTCGTTCTACCGTCAACGGCACTGCCTAATGATTTGGCCGCGACATGCGGTGTGACTTTTAACCCTCGGCACACTTCCACAAACTCGCCCGTGTCATAGCCCTTATCGGCACCCACCGTCATACCGGGACGGGTGCCTTGATATGCCAACATTGTGGTACCGGCGTCCCACTCCTGGCGGGTACCCGCTTCGGTTAATTCGGCTTCAACGATCAGCCCGTTTCGGTTTTCGGTTAGCAGGTGGCCCATATGATAGAGCTTCGATTCCTTGCCTTTACCCTTACGAAACAGGCGCGAATCACTATCGGTTGTGGACTGGTGTGTCTTGTTGCTGCGCTTATGTCCGTGGAAGTTGTCACCTGGACCGTCACTATCGTCTTTCGGTTTGAAGGATTTCATGGAGGCACAGGCTTCCAGCAAGGTGCCATCAACGCTGAAGTGTTCCCGTGACATCAATTGCTTGGCGTAGGCCTGTTTCTTGACAGCATCAAAAAAGTGCTGATCAACGTCATTGAGCATCAGGCGGTCCCGGTTCTTGGAGAACACGGAATGGTTCCATACCGTATCATCTATGCCCAGCCCCACGAACCAGCGGAACATCAGGTCATAGTCAAGGCGCTCCATCAACTGACGTTCGGAGCGAATCGTGAAGACTATTTGTAACAATAAGGCTCGGACCAGTTGTTCTGGTGGAATTGACGGACGACCAACCCTGGAGTACATCTCATCGAAACACCACTGCATATCCTCCAGCGCATGATCAACCACCGAGCGTATCTTTCGGATCGGGTGGTGCTGCGGAATACGTGATTCGAGGTCAACATAGCTGAAAAAGGAAGACTGAGGATTGATTTCTCCGCGCATTCGATTCTCTCGGTGGTTATTTATCGCTATTATCCCATATCAGGGGTTTTTCAACAGCCTGCTAGCCAGGGTAAACAAGATTACACATACATTACAGCAATGTAATACATGGGTCATCTTAAGGTCAGAAACACCGCTCTACTATGACAATGGATAAGTCCAGGTGCACCATGGGAGTTGTGTGCGGGCCGATTCAATGCAGAAACGCAGTGACAGGATATCTTGCCAATATTAACGGTTGATGGCGTACAGGCTAAAGATCGAGGAGCGTGTAATAGTGAATACGAGAAACCGGATACCTGTGAATGAAAATTGCTTGACCTGTGTCTTGGACACAGGTGTAAGGTGACAAAAAGCCGGATAAATTCTTCGGATTTACTCTCGGGTTTAGAACTGATGATTGACTCATATCAAGGCAAGGAACAGATCCTCGGGGTTAATCTGAATCCTGTGATAGTCAGACTGAGCTGCGAGGAGGGCTGTGTGAAAGTTATCGAAATGGCCAGGCGTTTAGGGGTTACGGCCGATACGGTGCGGTTTTATACCCGGATCAAGATTCTGAAACCGGGGAAGAACAAAACCAATGGATATCGGGAATACAGCGAAAATGATTACAACCGCTTGCGATTCGTGCTGAGTGCACGGCAACTGGGCTTTTCCGTTGAGGATATTCAGGAAATTTTGAACCACGCGGATAAGAAGAAATCGCCTTGCCCGACGGTACGCCGCTTGATTGACCAACGCCTGAATGAAACTGAACAACGGTTCGCGGAGACTCTGCAACTGCGGGAACGCATGCAGCAGGCCGTGGTTGAGTGGAGCCAAAAGCCAGATAAGGTGCCGACTGGCCATATGATCTGTCACCTGATTGAAGAGTTTGCCCAGTAAATCAACATAGAGGATTTGCCATGAATACACAGAAATTCGAGAGCCCTACTCATCACCGGGGCGGCTGCTGTTGCGCCAGCAAGTCATCCACTGCAGCTAACACTCGGAGCAGTGTTGACTCAGATAGCGATATCCCGCTGCAGCGGCTACAGGTGCAGGGCGCAACGTGCGGTGGTTGTGTAAGAAGCATTGAGCAAACGCTACGCTCTGTTTCCGGCGTAAGCGATGCGTGTATGGATCTGGCGACGGGTGTCGCTTCGGTCGTTGGCATGGTCGAGTCTAACGCTCTGATAGAGGCGTTGGATCGAGCGGGTTTTCCTTCGACCCAAATCAATTAGTTTATGGCTGATGGTTGGAGTAATTAGCAGTTGGTAAGCCTAAGCATGTTACAGGCGTGAAATATGGTGGTGGAGAAAGCCTGCTGGCCACTGAAAGAAAGGCAATGGCTAAATTTTGTTGTTCAGGAAATGCTAATGGATCAAATTAACACACTTAAGGTGATCGACATGGGCATCGACACCCACCAGGAACCGGTGGTGTATATGCGCAGTGATTGTCACATCTGCCGCTCTGAAGGTTTCACTGCCAACAGCCGTGTCATGCTGCGGTACGGGGAAAACAGCGTTATCGCCACGCTGAATGTGGTGGACGAACAGGTACTGAGTTCCGGGAGTGCAGGGTTGTCTAAAAGTGCCATGCAGCGCTTGGACGTCGATGATGGCGCCGCGGTTAGTGTCGACCACGCACCGGTAGTGACATCACTTGCCGCCGTGCGCAAAAAAATCTTTGGACACAAACTCAGTGATCAAGAGATTACCGCTATTGTCGAGGACATCGGCGACCACCGCTATTCGGATATCGAAATCGCCAGCTTCCTCAGTGTGTGCGCGGGTAGCCGTTTAGACGTAGATGAAATCATCAGTCTCACCCAGGCCATGGTGGCCTGTGGTAAGCGGCTGAACTGGCCAGACGAAGCCATGGTTCTTGATAAACACTGCATCGGTGGGCTGCCGGGCAACCGCACCACACCGCTCGTGGTGTCCATTGTCAGCGCTGCGGGACTCACCATCCCTAAAACCTCCTCGCGGGCGATCACCTCTCCCGCCGGTACTGCGGATACTATGGAGGCACTGACTACCGTCAATCTGGAGCTCAATGAGATTCAACGTGTAGTGGCTGAGACCCATGCCTGTCTTGTTTGGGGTGGCGCTGTCAACCTGAGTCCGGCCGACGATTTGTTGATTCGCATTGAACGGGCCCTGGATTTGGATGGTGAAGGGCAGTTGATCGCCTCGGTTTTATCAAAAAAAATCGCTGCCGGTTCCACTCATGCGGTGATAGATATTCCCGTCGGCCCCACCGCTAAAGTGCGTTCCCAGAACGACGCCGATCGCCTTTCCTCACTCTTTACCCAGGTGGGAGCCGCCTGTGGTATTCAAATTCGCTGCCTTATTACGGATGGTAGTCAGCCGGTTGGGCGTGGTATCGGCCCGGTAGAAGAAGCGCGGGATGTGCTGGCAGTATTGCAGCGCGAGCACAGTGCACCACAGGATCTTCGGGAGCGTGCCTTGTTTCTGGCTGCACATCTGTTTTCACTTGCTTATCAAGAGCGTTATGAACAAGGGCTGGAAAGAGCGATCGCGATTTTGGATGAAGGTAAAGCCTGGCAGCAGTTCCAGCGCATTTTGGCCGCGCAGGGTGGGATGAAAGCCCTGCCTGACGCCAGCTACCAACATACCGAAGCGGCCACAGCAGTGGGCACACTTACCGCTATCGACAATCGTCAACTCGCGCGTCTGGCGAAGCTGGCAGGCGCTCCGGCGACAGCGGCTGCGGGGTTGCGTCTACATGCTCGAGTCGGCGACAAGGTCACCGTCGGACAACCTTTATTTACGCTCTGTTCCGATACGATCGGAGAGCAACAGTATGCGATGGCGTTTTATCGCCAATCGACAATTTTTACGGTCGAGAAGGAACGATGAGCGAGGCGATGGCTGTGAAAGATAAATCTCCAGTGGTGTTTTCCCTGAACAATCATCCGTTGGCTGAGTCACTCAGTAACGCGATTGGTGGTCAACCTGGCGAGTTTAACGCTCGGCAGTTTCCTGATGGGGAGTCCTATCTGCGTATTCAATCTGATGTAGAAAATCGCGCCTGTATTGTGGTGGCTGATCTGTCACACCCAAACATCAAATATCTGCCGTTGTTGTTTTTATTGGAAACACTGCGGGAGCTGGGAGCGTCGCAAGTGGGGTTAGTGGCGCCTTACCTCAGTTATATGCGTCAGGATCGCCGTTTTGTCGATGGGGAAGCGGTTACTTCACGTATTTTTGCCAAGTGCCTTTCTCAACATGCTGATTGGCTGGTTACGGTCGATCCACATTTGCATCGCTATCATTCTCTGGATGAAATCTATTCCATACCCAGTCGTGTTGTGCAAGGGGCTCCGGCATTGGCGCACTGGCTCAAAACGCAAAGCAACCTACTGTTGGTAGGGCCCGACAGCGAAAGCGAGCAATGGGTTGATGAGATTGCTGCCTTTAGTCAACATCCTTTTGTGATTGGAGAAAAGCAGCGCTTCGGGGATCGCCAAGTCGAAGTGATGCTGCCCGACATCAACGAATTCAGGGATAGAACGGCAGTGATTATCGACGACGTTATTTCCAGCGGGCAAACAATCCTGGAATGCGTTAAAACACTTCGGTCCAAAGGTATCGACAACATTCAGTGCGTGGCGGTGCACGGCATATTTGCCGATCACTCCGATAAAACCTTACTGGCCTCAGGCCTGAGCCAACTGGTCACATCCAATACCATCCCCCATCCTTCCAACGCTATTGATATTACGTCGCAACTGATTGCGCCCGTTATCAGCATGCTTAAATTGGCAGGAAAATCATTATGAAAATTACCTTTGTCGGCGGCACCGAGACCGTTACCGGCTCAAAATTTCTGCTGGAAACTGAAACGACAACCGTATTAGTCGATTGCGGTTTGTTCCAGGGCTACAAGTGGCTGCGGGAACGCAACTGGCAAACCTTGCCCCTGGACATCGACAAACTGGATGCGGTGCTGCTCACTCACGCACATCTGGATCACTCCGGTTATATCCCGGTGCTATACAAGCGCGGCTTTCGCGGCCCGGTGTTTACCCATCACGCCACTAAGGCCCTGTGTCAGATTTTATTGGCCGACAGCGGCCATATCCAGGAGGAAGACGCTAAGTATTACAGCAAACATAAATTGGGCAAGCACGCGCACCCTGAGCCGCTTTACGACCGTCAAACGGCGGAAGCCAGCATGAGGCTATTTCAGTCTGTGGAGTTTGATGAACAGATCGAGGTCGGGGATATCCGTTTTTATTTACAGCCTGCCGGTCATATTCTCGGCGCCGCCAGCATTATCGTTGAAGCGGAAGGGAAACGAATCGGCTTTTCTGGTGATGTCGGTCGCTTCGATGATGTGCTGATGCCCCCCCCTCGACCATTGCCGGAGCTGGATCTGCTGTTGATGGAGTCCACCTACGGCAACCGCCGGCACGACACCCAAGATCCGTTTCAGCAGTTGGCGGAAATTGTTAACCGTGTCGCCAAAAGCGGCGGCGTGCTGCTAGTCCCGGCCTTTGCGGTAGGGCGGGCGCAGGCCTTGCAACATCTGTTGGCGACCCTGATGGATCAGGGCGATATCCCCAAAATGCCCATCTATCTCGACAGCCCCATGGCGATCAAAGTATCGGATATTTTCTGCCAGTTCAGTGATCAGCACCGGTTGAGTCACGAGCAATGCTACCGCCTATGCGATGGCGTGACCTATACCCGCACGGTGGACGAATCGAAGGCGATTGCCGGACAGGCTTTCCCCCATATTGTTATCGCTGGCAGCGGCATGGCTACCGGAGGTCGTATTCTCCACCACTTCAAACGCCTGTTAGGCAGTTCTAAAACCACGGTACTGTTTACCGGTTATCAGGCGGGCGGCACTCGCGGCGCAAAAATGCTGGAGGGTGTTGATGCGGTGAAAATCCACGGAGGCTGGGTACCGTTGAGAGCCACTGTCAAAGTCATCTCAGGTTTGTCGGGGCACGCAGACTACCTCGAACTGACCCAGTGGTTACAGCAGTCAGCGCTGACCGATACTACTCGAATTCAACTGATTCACGGTGACCCGGAAGCCCTTGAAACCCTTCGGGTGCACTTGCAGGAGCACACCGCGTTTGCGGTGAATGTGGCGGGTTATCGCGATATTTTGCGCCTGTAATCGAAGAGATAATCCACAGCGGAGAAAAAGTTATGCAAATTGAAACCTTAAAAGATGTGCTGCACTGGACTCGGGAATTTCACCAACACCTCAGCCAGTGTTTATCCCACTGTGCGGACAAGAATATGGATGAACGGGCCCGGATGATCCTTGCGTATCTGTCCGATCATGAGAAGGCACTGACCAAGGTAGTCAGCGGGTTTGAAACCTCAGGCGACGAGCATGCACTGAACACCTGGTGTTACGAATATGTGGCAAAGCACCCCATCGTTCGGCATGCGCATTGCGACGCCCCCTTTGCCGAGCTGGATGCGACGCAAATCATGGAGGTGATAGTCGATCAACACCAGCAGGTGATTGAACTGTATCGCTATCTCGCCTCCAGGGCGGAGATCCCCTCTGCCAAAGAGTTGATGGAATCACTCCGGTCGCTGGAGGAGCACGAAATGATGCGTATGGCGCAGTCTGCCAACCGGTTCGGGGATTTGTAGAGACACTAATTTCTCACAGATACACCACCATAAACGGAGGAATAATCATGACACTTAATGCGTTCAAATTCGGGATGGCCAGCGCGATTACCGCGGCAATACTGTGGCTGGCTTGCAGTCTGCTGGTGATGTTAATGCCTTCCACGATGTTGTCCATGTCCGGAGAAATGGTGCATATGCAACTGAATGAGATGGGTTGGCACTTGACTCTCACTGGTGTCGTTATCGGGCTGGTGGCCTGGTTCGTGGTAGCGGGTATCGCCGGGTGGTTGCTGGCGGCCATTTATAACCGCTTGCAGTCATCCGACTGATTATCCAGCTGATGAGCAGTTTGCCGCGCTATGACAAACCGGTTCTGTTGGTGTTGAATCCGGGTAGTTCATCCATCAAGTGGAGCAGGCATAACGTCTCGGCGCTTGAATATGCGGGTGCAACGGTGCCTGTTGCTATTGGGCAAGCAGGTGTCGGCCAATCAGCTGCGCAGACTTATCCTGGCGCGCCCCCTTGGCTGACCGATGTGCTGACAAATCATGCTGTTCGCGCGGTGATTATCAGAGTCGTACACGGGGGCTCTGAATATCATAAACCTATACCCATCAACGACGATAATTTTCGGCAACGGCAAACCAGTCGATACCACCATGGGCTTTACGCCCAATGAAGGGTTGTTGATGCGCACGCGCAGCGGAGATATCGATCCCGGTTTGCTGACCTGGTTGCAGTGGCAGGAGGGTTGGACGCCCGAGGATACCGACAGGGTTCTCAATTGCGAATCCGGCTGGCGGGGTCTGTCCGGCGGAATCGATAACCCGCGGAATCACTGGGAAAGTTTAAACAAGCAGGTATAGAGGGTACCGGTACATATGGTGCAGGACTCTGCCGTTTCCTCAGCAGTAGAGGGATTGTTGTCATAGAAGTTAATCGTCCTGATCGCAGCAATCGCCGAAGGCAGGGAAAGTCAGATCCTTTAGATGCGGAGAATGCTGCAAGAGCTGTACATTCAGGAACGGCAACCGCGATACCAAAAAAGCAAAACGGAGCCTGTGAAGCCATTAGAATAATTTCTGTAGCACGGCGAAGCGCTGTCAAAGCCAAAACCCAAGCGATGAATCAGATACGAGGCATATTAGTCAGCGGCCCACAGGATATTCGAGAACAAGTCTGGAAAACTAAGCCCCATGATTGTGCAAGAGCTTGTATTGAAATGCTCTCTTCTGACAATTCAGATTTACTTGAATCGATGACATTAACCTTAAAGCTTCTGGCGCAAAGATGGCTTATGCTGACTGATGAGCTGGCGCTACTCGATAAAAGGCTGGATAAGCTAACCAATGAACATTGCCAGCAATTAAGAACAAGAATGGGGGTAGGTCCATATACAGCAGGGATCTTAGTGACAGTGGCTGGTGATAACCCTGAGCGCCTGCGTAACGAAGCGGCATTAGCCGCATTATGTGGCGTGAATCCGTTACCTGCATCATCAGGTAAAACTATCAGACATCGCTTAAATCGCGGTGGCAACCGTGAGGCAAATAATGCTTTATGGACTATAGCATTGGTAAGAGCGCGCAGCGATCCAAGAACTCGGCTTTATGTCGAGAGACGAACCGCTGAGGGGTTAACGACTAAAGAAATTTATCGGTGTTTAAAGCGTTATATAGTCCGTGAGTTATATCCGCTTATATTGAGTGATTTGAAGCGTATTAATTTCACAGGTTTGACATAGGAGCGTCAATGCGTGTGCGGAAAGCTTTTTCCACTCTCTTAAGGTTGAGCTGATTCAGGGCGAGCCGTTACAGGATGGAAAGCAAACACGCGAATTTGTTTTTGAATATATCGAAGTAGATTACAATCGGTACCGCCGCCACAGCGCAATTGGCTTTATTAGCCCTGAGCGGTTTGAAGCAAGAACTGTATGTTAGTTAACTGTCCGATGTTGGCGGTAGGGATCACATTACGCAGGGCTTTATCAGGGTTTGTCGGGGTTTTATATCGTTAAGTCATGCGTAGTGTAATAACAAAACGTGTAAGATTTTTATCTGAGGTGACGCTGATATCACCGTCATGTGCTTCGATAATCGCTTTAGTAATAGCTAGCCCTAAACCTGCACCATCACTGTGGCGTTGTCTTGATTGATCGGCGCGATAAAAACGTTCAAATAAATACGGCAAATGCTCGGCGGATATTGCTGGGCCGGGGTTTTCGACACTGATACAAAGCGTGTTAGCAGCATGCTGATAGCTGTTAACCACAATGCTGTGGCCAGAAGCGGTGTGTCGTATCGCATTTGATAACAAATTAGTTAAGGCATGCCTTAGTAAAGAGCGATCGGCATTAATGACGCTAGGCTGACCGGCAAAAGCAAGTTTGACTCCTGCTTCTTCTGCTAAAGCTTCAAAAAACTCGAATATGGCCGAGATTTCATCGGCAATATTTAAAGGCTGTTTGTTCGGGGTAATTAAACCATTTTTACTTTTGGCTAGCCACAGCATATCGCTAACCATCTTGCTAAGCCGTTCTTGCTCTTCTAAATTTGAAAATAACACGTTTTGGTATTCCTCAGCCGTTCGTTGCCGAGATAAACTGACTTGGGTTTGGGTAATAATATTGGTTAAAGGGGTGCGAATTTCGTGAGCAATGTCGGCACTAAAGTGCGATAACTTAGTAAAGCCATCCTCTAAGCGGTTTAGCATGTGGTTGAATGACTGCACCATATGCGTTAACTCAGAAGGTACTTCGTTGGCGTTTAATCTAATGTCGAGTTTGCTGGTTTGAATGTCGCGCATATTGTCACTTAGTCCTCTAAGTGGCGCTAAACCTTGATGCACCGCAATCCAAGCTGCTAATAAAGTAAGGAGGCAGGAACCGAGTAGAATCACCCAAAGACTTTGACCGAGTTGCTGCAAAAAGTGGATGTGAAAATCCATATCAATCGCTGTAATTAACCGGTAGTTATCGTTTGCAGTGGCTATGTTCAGAGCAATACCCCGATAGGCTTTATCTTGATATTGCCAGTGTTGGATATTTTCAATTTTAAATGTATCTATGGATTCATCAGTATCTGTAAGTTGGCTTAAATCAAAATTAGCATTGTTATAAATAATTTGCTGCTGAGAATTGTTTATTTGGTAATACACGCCATGATGTCCGGCAACAGCTTGCGATAATGATTGAGCTAAAGTTTTCGGATCTGTAGGTTCTTTAAGGAACACTTGCTGAACAGAGTGAACAATAACGCCAAGTTCATCGGCATCTTGTTCGATAAAATGGTGCTCTATAGAACTGATAAGCAGTTGCCTAACAACCAGTAAACAAACCGCAATAGTGACAACGACAGACAGTACCACTCTCAGGGTCAAGGACAGTGGCCGTTTAGTGTTATGCTTCATCCGCTTGCTCGTTTTCAAGTTTATAGCCCATGCCGCGCACGGTGTGGATTAATTTTGGCATAAAATCATCGTCTACTTTAGCCCGTAACCTTCTTATAGCGACATCAATAACATTGGTGTCGCTATCAAAGTTCATATCCCAAATCTGTGAGGCGATTAAAGATCGGGGTAAGACTTCACCGCTGCGGCGCATTAATAACTCTAATAAAGAAAACTCTTTATTACTCAAGGCAATTTTGACTCCGCTGCGCATGACTCTTCTTTTGGGGACGTCTAATTGTAAATCGGCCACCTGAAGTAAATCTGGGGTGGTTATGGTTTGGCCGCGGCGTATTAGGCTGCGTACCCGCGCCAACACTTCTGAGAAAGCAAAGGGTTTAATTAAGTAATCATCCGCGCCTAATTCTAAGCCTTTAACTCTGTCATCAACGCTATCACGGGCGGATAAAAACAATACTGGCGTAAGGTTATTGCTTTCGCGAATAGATTGTACTATCCGCCAGCCATTAACATCAGGCAACATCACATCCAGCACAATCAGATCAAATACTTCGGTCATTGCAAGGTGATGGCCGTCTAAGCCGTTTCTAACCAGTGAAACTTGAAAACCCGCTTCAGTGAGGCCTTGCTTTAAATAATCACCCGTTTTGATTTCGTCTTCAACAATCAGTAATCGCATAACCTTTCCTGTAAATAGGGGTAATTGATAGCTTGCAATACACAGGCTGCCAGCTAGATGACAACAAAATTACAACTTTGTCATGTCAGAGTCATGTTGCTGACAGTTATAAATAGCTAAGCTAGATGAAATAAATAAGTTCAGGGGTTATATAAATGAATGATAACAAGTTCAAGTTACCGGCTTCTATCTCGCGGCGCCGATTTGTCCAAGGGCTTGCCATCGGAGGCGTAATAGCTAGTTTCCCGCATGTTGTTCGCGCCGGTAGCTCTTTTAAAGACAATGCCGCGACAGGTTCAGCACCTGAATTAAGTGGCAAAGTTATCGAGCTAACTATTGCTGAGTCCTTAGTCAATTTTACCGGTGTAGTACGTACAGCAACCACCATTAATGGCTCTATTCCGTCACCAACGCTGCGCTTACGCGAAGGCGATGAGGTGACGATTAAAGTGACCAATACCTTATCTGTGCCTAGCTCTATTCACTGGCATGGCATTATTTTACCTTATCAAATGGATGGGGTACCAGGCTTAAGCTTTAAGGGCATTATGCCCGGTGAAACCTTTGTTTATAAGTTTACTTTGCAACAAAGCGGTACTTACTGGTATCACTCTCATAGTGGCTTCCAAGAAATGACTGGCATGTACGGTGCACTAATCATCGAGCCTAGAGAGCAAGATATCATCGTTGCTGATAGGGAGTATGTGGTACAGCTTTCAGACTGGACCGATGATGACCCGATGAAAGTATTTAGTAAACTAAAAGTGCAAGGTGATATCTACAATTATAATCAACCAACAGTACGAGATTTTTTCCGAGACCTGTCAGAAAAAGGGCTTAGTTCAGCATTATCAAAACGTAAAATGTGGCAAGAAATGCGCATGAGCCCGACAGACTTGGGAGATGTGTCAAGCGCTGCACTAACCTACTTATTTAACGGCAGCACACCGCTGGCCAATTGGCGAGGCCTGTTTAAAAAAGGCGAAAAAGTTCGCTTGCGCTTTATTAATGGCGCCAGCAATACCTTCTTCGATGTCCGTATCCCGGAACTGCAAATGACCGTAGTGCAGTCTGATGGCCAAAATGTCCATCCAGTAACTATTGATGAGTTCCGATTCGGCCCGGGTGAAACCTATGATGTACTGGTCACACCGCAATCTGATGCTTATACCATTTTCGCCCAGACCATAGAACGCACCGGTTATGCTCGAGGCACCCTAGCGGTAGCCGACAATATTAATGCACCCGTACCGGCAGTCGATCCAGTAGAGTGGTTAGCGATGGCCGACATGATGGGCAATATGTCCCATGGCGGTTCAATGACAGAGGGCGCTATGGATCATAGCCAACATGGCGCAGCTATGCCGATGGATTTAAGTCAGCATGCAGGGCCGGCCGCTGCTTATGCTAAAGCCAGCACGCAAGTGCGCCATGCCAGTACTGAATATGGCCCTTCGGTTGATATGCGGGTAGATACGCCAAGAACTAACTTGGACGATCCGGGCATTGGTTTACGCAATAATGGCCGAAAAGTGCTGACGTTATCCGATTTACACTCACTAGAAGGTGTTATTGAACCACAGCGTCCTGAAGCTGAAATTGAATTGCACCTAACTGGCAATATGGAACGCTATAGCTGGTCAATTGATGGTTTAGAGTTTGGCCAAAGTACACCTGTGCATATGAAGTTACATCAGTGCGTTAGGGTGATTTTACATAATGACACCATGATGACTCACCCTATGCATTTGCATGGAATGTGGAGTGATTTAGAAAGTGAAAGTGGTGAAGTCCAAGTCAGACGCCATACTATTCCGGTGCAACCTGCTCAGCGAATTAGTTTTTTAACAACGCCGCATGATGTAGGACGGTGGGCCTGGCATTGTCATCTGTTATTTCATATGGATGCAGGTATGTTTAGAGAAGTGGTGGTGTCATGAAAATAACAAAATTAGTCAGTAGCGCGCCGGTGATTGCGTTAACAGCGAGTTTATTGCTAGTAAATGCTGGGGTGATGGCAGACAGCCAAATGGACCATAGCGAAATGGATCATAGCAAGATGAAGCATGGTGATAAGGCGATGGACCACAGCGCAATGGATCATAGCAAGATGAAGCATGGTGATACGGCAATAGACCACAGCGAAATGGATCATAGCAAGATGAACCATGACGATAAGGCGATGGACCACAGCCAGATGGATCATAGCAAGATGAACCATGACGATAAGGCGATGGACCACAGCCAGATGGACCATAGCAAGATGAACCATGGCGATAAAGCGATGAGCCACAGCGAAATGGACCATAGCAAGATGAACCATGGCGATAAGGCGATGGACCACAGCCAAATGAACCATGGCGATATGGCAATGGACCACAGTCAAATGGACCATGGCGATATGGCAATGGATCATAGCCAAATGGATCATGGCGATATGAAAATGCAGGGCGGAAAAGCGCCTGCAGATGCCCGAGATCCTCATGCTTATTCTGGCGGTTTTACCTTAGCCGACGGGCCTTATGCTATAGGCGGCGGTCGCCAGTTAAAACTGGCAGATGAACACCGTTTTTACGCAATTAAAGCAGATAAGTTGGAGCACCAGTTTGCTACGGATAGCTTAGCATTTGACTTACAAGGCTGGTATGGCACTACTTTTAATCGACTAGCAATAAAGCTGGAAGGTGAGGTAAGCGATGGTAAGTTAGAGGAAAGCCAAACCGATTTGCTATGGAGCCGTGCGGTTTATACGTTTTGGGATGCCCAGCTCGGAGCCCGGGTTGATACCTACACGGAAGGGGAGAGTCGGCAGTGGTTGGCATTGGGTGTCCAAGGCTTAGCGCCGTATTGGTTTGAGGTCGATGTAACTGCCTATTTAGGCAACTCTGGGCGGACAGCCATAGCAGCAGAAGCTGAATATGAATTGCTATTCACGCAACGTTTAATCTTACAAAGCACAGTGGGATTAACTGCTTATGGTAAAGACGATGCCATTAATGGTATCGGAAAAGGCTTAGCGTCTTTAAATGCTGGAATGCGTTTACGTTATGAGTTCTCACGCCAGTTTGCGCCTTATATCGGTGTTGAGTGGATGGCTAAGTATGGCAATAGCGCTGACTTTGCCCGAGCGAATAATGAAGCGACTAATACTACGAGTGCGGTCGCGGGTGTGCAGTTCTGGTTTTAATAATTAAGGTGATAAAAATGAAAATATTAAAAACATTAAAAATAGTGAGTGCTATAGCTGTTTTATTAATGGCGACTACGGTGTCTGCACATGTTGATTTAACTGAGACAGTACCAGCAGATGAGGCGATGTTAATGCAAAGCCCTGCAACGTTAAAGCTGACATTCAGTGCCCCAGTACGGATGATGAAATTAAGCTTAATTGATGCAGAGAAAAAAGCGGTTAAATTTGGTTTTGCGGCTTCAGCTACAGCCGCCTCAGAATTTGAGTGGCCACTGCCAACCCTTAAAGAGGGCGAGTATCAGGTGAGTTGGATTGTTATGGGCCAAGATGGCCATAAAATGACCGGTGATTATAGTTTTATGCTCCATGGCGATATGAAGATGGAAGCAAAACAGCCATCTAGTCACAACTCACATTCTCATTAGCATTAGCATTAGCATTAGCATTAGCATTAGCATTAGTAGAAGGTAACTTAGAGATGGTTGGCAATTGGGAGTTAATGCTATTACTAACAAAGTTTGCCACTTATGCTGCAGTCAGCAGTTGTGTCGGCAGCATATTAATGCAAACTTTACGATCAAAGCAATTAAGGACTACTGATACTAAGCTGGAGGCTTTTGATGTTTGGCTTAGCCGTTGGTTTTTAAAATGGGCGGGCTTAGGCCTAGTAATATCACTGTTACAATTGCCAATTCAAGCCGGTGCTATGGCTGAAAATGGCTTAGCAGGCATGTTTGACCCCTTAATGCTTAGTATCATGTGGCAATCAGCAGTGGGTAGCCAAGTCAGTTTCATTGTTGTCGGTTTTACGCTGTTGTTACTTAGTGAGTGGGGGATAAACAAGCTGGCAAGGTTTAAAACCATACTAAGAATAGTCACAGTGACTGGGTTTATTCTGCTAGCAATTAGCTTTACTTTTACGGGCCATACGGTAGAGCTCAATACGGTGTTTAAAGGCTTGTTAATGTTGCATATACTTGCCATGGCAGCTTGGGCTGGTTCTTTGTGGCCCTTACATCAAAGTTGTAAAGCGTTGCCAGCTGATAGTTTAGTGACATTAATGGAAAACTTTGGCAAGGTAGCGGTGTTTTTTGTATCCATATTAATCGCTTGTGGTGTGCTATTACTACTGCAGCTTGTAGAGCCTATTGGCAATTTATTCACTACCAATTATGGTCAGTTATTGATGTTAAAGCTGATATTTGTCAGTGGTATGTTGCTGTTAGCAGCTTGGCATAAACTTAAACTTGTTGCTGAGTTGGCGCAGCATAAAAATGCCCAACCGCTGCGGCTGTCAATTTTAATTGAAACGCTATTGGTGGTCTCAGTATTAGTGACGACTAGCGTGTTTACGACACTTGTTGGGCCACAAAGTTAATCTTAGCTTTATTTGTTATTAAGACTTATTTTTTTTATGAGAACCCTGTGCCAAAAATTACAACTTTAACTGCCTTATTTGCAGCAGTATTTTTGCTAACAGCATGCTCTGAACCCGCTGTAACTAATAATGATCCGAAAGTTACGGCAGAGCCTGTGGTGAGCCAACAACAGAGCGAGCCTTTATTAACTGTTTATAAAACAAGTAGCTGTGGCTGTTGTAAAAAATGGATATCGCATATAGAGCAAAATGGCATAACAGCTATCGCAAAAGACTATGATGATTTAAGCTTTATTAAAAATCGTTATGGCATTCAGCCCAATCATATCTCATGCCATACTGCAGTATCTGAGAATGGCTATGTATTTGAGGGCCATATTCCAGCAAAATATATCCTTATGTTTTTAGCCGAACCAGTGGCCAATGCTATTGGCCTTACGGTACCAGCCATGCCATTAGGTTCACCAGGTATGGAAGTGGGCGACCGTTTTATGCCGTATGAGATATTGGTATTCCTTAAAGATGGTACTAGCAAGGTTTACGCTAAAGTAGATGGTTATGATATGCAGTTTTAACAGCAACTAGTAACAAGAACTGACTTACCCGCGCTGGTAAGTCAGTTCTTCTGTAATTGACTAAACTAGCAATATTTTACATGTTCTTAATGTCTAGAACCTCGCCGACAAAAAAGGTGCGGTTCGGCTGGTTGTAGATTTTGCGACTTCTGCTGGTACGCCCTGAGCGACAATCAATCCGCCTTCATCGCCTGCACCAGGGCCTATATCAATAACCCAATCGCTATTGCTCGCGACCTGCATATCATGTTCAACCATAATAACAGTATTGCCTGCGTCAACCAGCCTATTTAATTGCAGCATCAACATCTGGCTCGTCTACTTGGTCGATTAATCTACGCGCATAAGGCGACACTGAATCTAAGTAGCGACGTTGTGATTCTGCAAACAAAGTACCAAAGGCAAGAGAAGACTTTCCAGAGCCAGAGATACCAGTAAAAACCACCAGTGCGTTGCGAGGTAAGTCGACATCGATGTTTTTTAAATTGTGAACTCGCGCACCGCGCACTTGAATACAGTTTTCTGGATCACTATCAACTTTTTTAGCTTTGTTTCCAGTGCTTGTGAAGTCTTTTCTCGTTATGGCCATAAACTGTTTATCCTGTTGTATTGCGCTGCGTCCTTTTACAACGGGTTGGTCAAGATTACAAAATCGTAATCATAAATTTCATAAAGTTGTGTATGATTGGATTTATGGATGATCTGTTTAGAAAGCTTTGATGCCATGTGGCGCTTGAAACTTGGATTATGGTGTGCAGGTCATTTTGTTATTAATTTAGACAATAAAGTATTATTGAAAAAATGCGCATAGTAAGTCTATTACTGCTTTGTTTTTCGTTGGCTTTCGCCAATGTTAGTTATGCGCAGAACCATGAAAAAAATTGCCCTATGGAGCAAGACGGCAGCATGAGTAATATGGATCATGCCAATATGCCAGACTGCTGTAATGATGCCGAGACTGCCGCTAAAACAGGTAAATCCTGTAAAGCAGATCAAGATTGCAGCATCTCTAATGTGGTTAACCTTTTTTCTGTTCCATCATGGAACTTCGTTTTCACTGATAGGCGTTTGGCACGAGCGGGTATACCGTTTGTGCCTACCTTGGCGCCTACTGACCTTTGGCGTCCGCCAACCTTAAGCTGATCCCATTTTTCCGTAGCGTTTCAAGCTGCGACTTATCTCCATGCTTGAAACATTTGCGTTGCATTTGCTGCAACGCCTCTGAACTCATCGGATCCAGCTTATGTCAAACTTATTTACCAGAGCCGTTGTGCTCAAAAGTTATTCGCCACCAATCTGGCGAATTCACTGGCTAAGCTTTATTGCATTATTGACTGCCAGTTTTGCAACTGCCGTCATGGCGCAACCACAAGTTTCATCTGAGCCACTAAGCCTTGAGAATGCATTGCAACTTGCTGAGCATCGCTCTCAGGCCTTGTTAGCGCAAGATGCTGCAGCGCAAGCCTCCCAAGAGCTGGCCATTGAAGCCGGTCAACTTCCCGATCCCATGCTGGAGTTATCTGTAAATAACCTGCCAGTCAATGGTCCCATGGCTTATAGCCTTACGGAAGATTTTATGACCTCTCGCAATATTGGCATTTCTCAGACATATACCCGTGAAGCCAAGCGCCATGCCCGTGCCAACGTGTTTGAACGTAAAGCAGATAAGGCGCAGATAACTAAAAAACTGACACTTACTGAAATTCGCCAAAACACTGCATTGGCCTGGTTTGATGTTTATTACCAGCAGCAAATGTTGGAACTATTAACACGCCAGCAGCAAGAGGCAAGCTTACAAGTTCAGGCTGCTGAAGCTGCCTATCGTGGTAGCACCGGTCCACAATCCGATATTTTTCTAGCCAGATCGACTGTCGCAGAAATCCAGGATCGTATTTATCAAGCTCAAGCGCGCCTTGATAATGCCAAAACAACGCTATCGCGTTGGGTCGGGGATATTAACAATATCTCTTTACACGCTGCGCCTGACATTACTCAGTCTTCGCTCGACACACAGCATTTATATCATCAGGTAACTGAACATCCAGATATTGCTGTAATGAGGGCTGAGGAGGCGGTTGCAATGGCTGAAGCTAAGGCCGCACGTCAAGAGAAGCAAGCTGATTGGACTTGGTCAGTAATGTATGGCGAACGAAGTTCAGGTTTTTCGGACATGATTTCGATTGGTGTCAGCGTGCCGCTGCAATGGAATCAGGAGAACCGCCAGGATCGGGTGGTAGCCGCCAAATTGGCCCAAGCGGACCAGGTGCGAGCTGAACGTGAGGAAATGACCCGGGAACATATCGCTGAGACAGCGCGCTGGCTTGATACCTGGAAAAGTAATTTAGTCCGGCTCAGTGACTATGAAGCCGCTTTGATTCCCCTTGCCAGCCAGCGCACTAATGCGGCACTCGCCGAATATCGTGGCGGGAAAGGCAAGTTAGTGGCAGTGCTTGATGCCCGAAAAATGGAAATTGCTACGCGTATAGAAAAACTGCGGATCGAAATGGAAACCGCAGCGCTTTGGGCCACATTGGAATATCTGATATTGCCCGATAGTGCCGTCATTCCTTCATCCCGCACCATGGAGTTCAACTAATGAATCGCAAATACATTTTTTTATTTTTAGTCATGGCTCTGATGACGCTTATTGCTGGTTATGCTGCTTATCAATGGGGAATGCAGCAAGGGATGGACATGTCTTCATCGAGTTCAGAGAGCATGGCGGGTAATGCCAAGACCACTGAAGATCCTTCAAGTTGGGGGATTGCCGAAGGCGAAAAAGCGACCCGCCGTCATATCGACGCTGGAATTAAAGCCGGTGATATTGATCCGGTCACGGGTCAAAAGATTCTTTTTTACCAAGATCCGATGGTCCCCGGCAATAAATTCGAGACGCCCGGTAAATCACCTTATATGGATATGATGCTGGTGCCAGTTTATAAGGGTAGCGCTGGTGGTGAGAGTGCAACCGATGAGCCCGGCGTTAGCATTAACTCCCGCCTACAACAAAATATTGGCATACGGACGGCTTTGGTAACCAAACAGGACATAGCGACACAGGTGACGGCGGTAGGTGCTATTGCATGGAACGAGCGCGAGGAAGTGAATGTTCAAGCCCGTGCGCTGGGTTATGTGGAAAAGCTTTACGTAAAGGCCACCCTGGAGCAGGTCAATAAAGACCAGCCGCTTTTGGCTATCTACGTACCTGACTGGGTGGCCGTACAAGAAGAATTTCTGGCTCTTAACAATATGCAAGGTGAAGGATTAGATGAACTGATAGCAGCCTCAATTGCCCGCATGCGCCAAGTGGGGATGAGCGAAGCACAAATCCGTCAGGTAAAAAGCACCGGCAGACTTCAAACGCAGCTGATTATTACCGCCCCCATTGATGGCGTCATCACAGAATTAGTTGCCCGCGAAGGCATGACCATATCAACCGGTTCCACATTGATGCGTATTAATGGATTAGACCCCGTCTGGGCGAATGCTGAGGTACCGGAGAGTCAGATTGCATTACTCAATCCTGGTGATCCCATCACCGCCAGCAGCCCGGCTTTTCCCGGCAAACAATTTAAAGGTCAAATACAAAGATTATTACCGGAAGTGAACCCTATAACACGCACCCTTAAAGCGCGTGTGGTGTTGGACAATCCACAGGGTGAATTGGCGCCGGGTATGTTCGTCAATATGCAGTTGGCAGGCAAACAAATTAACGATGCGCTGATGGTGCCAACCGAAGCGCTTATCCGAACGGGCAAACGCACCTTAATCATGCTGGCACTCGATAACGGCAGTTTTCGCCCGGTTGAAGTCATAACCGGACGCGTAACTGATGATAAAACCCAAATCCAGCAAGGACTGCAGGAAGGTGAACGGGTTGTGGTATCAGGTCAGTTTTTGGTGGATTCAGAAGCCAGCCTGAGAGGTGTTGAAGCCCGACTAAGTGACGATAACACGTCGAAAGCCGATGACCATTCAATGTCTGAGATGACAATGGAGACTCATCAGACCGAGGCACAAATCGAAGCCATAAACGGGCAGATATTGACTTTGACCCATCCAGATATTCCCACCCTGGAGTGGCCGGGTATGACCATGGACTTTGAACTTTCGTCATCACTCAATCCAGATGAACTGACGGTGGGTGAGCAAATTGAAATTGCCTTTCGTTTAGAAAAAGGCGCGGCGCCATTGATTGTTGAGTTTCAACCGCTCTCAAAAGCTCCTGAAATGGCAATGGAGAGTCATGAGACGCAGGCTAAAATCGAAGCTATAGACAGGCAGATTTTGACGCTGACCCATCCAGATATTCCCAGCTTAAATTGGCCGGGCATGACCATGGACTTTGAACTGTCATCCTCGCTGGATCCTGATGGGCTAACAGTGGGCGAGCAAATAGCAATTGAGTTTCGCTTAGAAAAAGGCTCGGCACCTAAAATTATCGACCTGCAGCCTTTGTCAGCCGAGACTGAAATGGAAGGTGCAAAATGATTGCTAGACTCATACGTTGGTCGATCGACAACCGTTTTCTGGTGTTATTGGCGACGCTGATGATGCTTGCCTGGAGCTTGGTATCTTTATCACGCACGCCGCTGGATGCGCTGCCTGATCTCTCGGATGTTCAGGTGATAATTAAAACGAGCTGGCCGGGACAAGCACCACAATTGGTCGAGGATCAGGTGACTTATCCATTAACCACGACCATGTTATCGGTGCCCGGTGCCAAAGTGGTTCGTGGTTTATCATTCTTCGGCGATAGCTATGTCTATGTCTTGTTCGAAGAGGGTACCGATCTGTATTGGGCCCGCAGTCGGGTGCTGGAATACCTTAATCAGGCGCAGTCAAGGCTGCCGGATACGGCAAGTTCCTCAATCGGTCCGGATGCCACCGGTGTGGGTTGGATCTATCAGTATGCTTTGGTAGATAAATCCGGTACTCAGGATATTTCGCAGCTGCGCGCTTTGCAGGATTGGTTTCTTAAATTCGAACTGAAAACCGTCGCCAATGTAGCAGAGGTCGCAACTGTCGGCGGCATGGTCAAGCAATACCAGGTGGTTGTCGATCCCGACAAATTAGCCACTTATCGCATACCGCTTTCCCGTGTTATTGAGGCTATAAATAATGGTAATCAAGAGTCCGGCGGTGCGGTGCTGGAAATGGGTGAAGCGGAATATATGGTTCGCGCCTCGGGCTACTTGCAAAGCTTGGAAGATTTTCAATCCATTCCCTTACTAACCACTGATGCTGGTATATCAGTGACATTGGGCGATGTCGCGCATATTCAAATCGGCCCTGAAATTAGGCGGGCTATCAGCGAGCTAAACGGAGTCGGTGAAGCTGTGGGGGGCATCATCGTGATGCGTTCTGGCAAAAACGCCCTGACCACCATTGCTGCTGTGAAAGACAAATTGAAAACGCTGCAAAAGAGTTTGCCCGAGGGTGTTGAGATTGTGACGGTTTATGATCGCTCTGGGCTAATAGAACGCGCTGTCGATAATCTCACTGAAAAGCTTATTGAAGAATTTATTGTTGTGGCATTAGTGTGCCTTATTTTCCTGTTCCATCTTCGTTCAGCCTTGGTGGCTATTGTTTCACTGCCGCTGGGGATCTTGATGGCTTTTATTGTGATGCACTGGCAGGGGATCAACGCTAATATCATGTCGCTGGGCGGTATTGCCATCGCTGTCGGTGCCATGGTCGATGCAGCGGTGGTGATGGTTGAAAATGCTCATAAACATTTAGAACGCTGGTATGAAAAACATCCCGGATCAAAGCTTGAGGGCGACAGCCGCTGGAAGGTGATAGGTGATTCTGCCGTCGAGGTGGGCCCCGCGCTGTTTTTCTCGTTGTTGATTATTACGCTGTCTTTTATCCCAATTTTCACCTTGGAAGCTCAGGAAGGCCGACTATTCTCTCCATTAGCATTTACCAAGACTTATGCGATGGCCGCAGCAGCAGGCCTTGCTGTAACGCTTATTCCGGTACTCATGGGCTACCTTATTCGGGGCAAAATTCCAGCAGAAAACGCTAATCCGTTGAACCGGGTTTTAATTGCTTTGTATCGACCAATATTGGCAGGCGTACTGAAGTTTCCAAAGATGACCTTAGTGGTCGCTAGCGTATTATTACTGACAAGTTTATGGCCTTTACAACATATCGGCAGTGAGTTTATGCCACCGTTGGATGAAGGGGATCTGCTTTACATGCCCAGTGCTTTACCCAGTCTTTCGGCCGGTAAAGTAGCCGAATTGTTACAGCAGACTAATCGAATGATCAAAAGCGTGCCGGAGGTAAAAACCGTCTATGGCAAAGCCGGACGTGCGGATACGGCAACTGATCCTGCGCCACTGGTTATGTTTGAAACTACCATTCAGTTCAAACCCCGTGAAGAGTGGCGGCCGGGTATGACCAAAGAAAAATTGATCGCCGAATTAGATCGGACAGTGAAGGTGCCTGGCCTGACCAATATCTGGGTACCACCGATTCGTAACAGACTTGATATGCTGGCTACCGGTATCAAGAGTCCTGTGGGCGTAAAAGTTTTGGGGGAAGACTTAAACGTTATTGATGGCATTGCTGGCGACATTGAAAAAGTCCTCAAAGATGTACCTGGGGTCACCAGTGTTTTTGCTGAGCGCCTCACCGGTGGTCGTTACGTCGATGTTGATATTAAACGTGATGCCGCGGCGCGTTATGGCCTTAATATTAATGATGTGCAGTTGATTATCAGTTCGGCTGTGGGAGGCATGAATATTGGCGAAACGGTGGAGGGATTGCAGCGCTTTCCCATTAATGTTCGCTACCCCCGGGAGATCCGGGATTCACTAGCCTCGTTACGGACCTTGCCTATCGTGACTATTAGCGGCCAGCAGTTGATACTGTCAGATGTTGCGAACATTAGCATCAGTGACGGTCCACCCATGGTGCGCAGTGAAAACTCGCGGTTAGCGGGGTTTGTGTATGTCGATATTCGGGATCGGGATTTGGGTTCGGCGGTAGCTGATATGCAACAAACCGTCGCCGAGAATGTTGATTTGCCGACCGGTTATTCAGTTACCTGGTCGGGGCAATTTGAATATCTTGAACGTGCCACTGCCAAGCTGAAACTAGTGGTGCCTTTCACTTTGCTTATCATCTTTGTTTTGTTCTACCTCACGTTTAAGAATTTCGGTGAAGCATTGCTGCTGATGGTGACCTTGCCGTTTTCTTTAGTGGGCGGCATCTGGCTGCTCTATCTGTTGGGACATAACTTATCGGTGGCAAGTGTCGTCGGCTTTATTGCGCTAGCCGGGGTGGCAGCCGAATTTGGCGTCATTATGCTGCTGTATCTTAAGCAAGCCTGGCAAAAACGGCTGGATCAACATAAAGGAACGGAAGCTGATCTGCTTGATGCCATCGGTGAAGGCGCCGTGCTCAGGGTTAGACCCAAGGCCATGACCGCGACCGTTATCCTTGCAGGCCTGCTACCCATTATGTTTGGCAGCGGCACTGGTAGTGAGGTGATGCAGCGCATTGCTGCGCCAATGGTTGGCGGCATGGTGACGGCACCGCTGCTGTCGATGCTGGTGATCCCAGTAATTTATCTAATGATTCGTAGACCGCGTGCACAGCGGCAGACGAAAAACCAACCAATTCAATCACAAGCAAATAACGAGTGATGAATCACGCCGGGTCATTTAGCGTTTCTTGATCCGGATATTTTTTAACGCAGTGGAGAAAATTAAAATGAAAAAATTATTAGTAAGTTCTTTGACGATCATTCTGTCCTTTTCGGCAACCTCGATACTAGCGGAGCAGAGAATGAATCATGACGATATGAAGAACATGGCTCCAAAAGCGGAGACATCGGATCAACAGATCACCCATTCAGCTAAAGGCACCGTCACTAAAGTCGATGCCAGCTCAAAAAAAGTAACTTTGGCTCATGAACCGGTTGAAAGCCTCAGCTGGCCTGCCATGACCATGGGATTTATGGTCCAGGATGAGCAATTACTTAATAATCTTAATGTGGGCGATACGGTTGATTTTGAGTTTATGAAAGCAGAACAAGGTTATGTCATTACTGAAGTCAAGTAACTGACAATATGCAAACAGTTTGGAATGAGCGATTAAAAATAATTGTCTAAAAATAGGAAAACTGGGTCTTGCACCCTTTACTTGAGGTAAACAACCATGAAAACACAGTTTAAATCTTGGGCTGGAATGCTCTTAGCTACTTTATTGACGACGTCTTACAGTATTGTCAATGCTGACACTCAACGCAACTCGTCGACAAATTCTGACAAAGTAATTATTCAACCTGCCGAGGCAAAACATAAGCATCCGTATGGTCCACCCGGGAAAGGTCCCCGCCGTTACATGGAACACAAAACTGAAAAGGGCCAACAATCAAAATCTGAAGCCAAAGCCAAGAGTACTCGGCGTGGCCCACCAGGAAAAACACCTTATAGAGCACGCCGAGCGGTTGAGTAAGTGCCGTAATATTACATGCGAGAGGGATGATATTTGAATCCTTTTAGTTTTTGGATCTTTATTATTTATTCCCGTTGCAGTTAAGGCATTCTCACGCGTGCCGCCAAGCAGCTCAAATACACGTTTATTTATATTTGGAGATTAATCATGAAAAAACTGGGGCTTTCTTTTTTATTGGTACTACTGACATTGTTTACAAACACTGCATTGGCGGTTGAGCAAACTTACCCCGGAATGATGGAGGAATTCGGCATGATGGACGGTGGCTTTATGCTGGTATGTATGGCATTTCTGGTGCTGCTGTTTATTGCCTTGATCCTGGCGATCCTGTCGCTAATAAAGTTCCTGTTTTTAAGCAAATCTAAAAAAAGAGATTTATGATGAGTAATCACAAATATAGCAAATGGCAATATATGCTAGTTATTGTGGGTCTGCTACTGTTGACAGTCGCTGGATTGCAATCAACGAGAGCTACAGAAGCCGTTGAAGCAACTTTGTATAAAAATCCGGGTTGCCAGTGTTGCGATGACTACGCGGCTTATCTACGCCAAAATGACTTTAATGTGACTGTTGTGGAAAGTCCTGATTTAGAGCAATTTAAGCGTGAACAGGCTATACCTCTAAATCTGCAAGGTTGTCATACCATGCTGGTCGATGGCTATGCTGTTGAAGGTCATGTGCCGGTAACCGTAATTGAGAAGCTTTTACATGAACAGCCGGAGATCCGTGGTGTATCCCTGCCGGGAATGCCGTCAGGATCACCCGGTATGACAGGGCAGAAGCAGGAACCATTTGAGATTTATACGATCATGAATGGTGAAGCATCGGTCTACGCCACTTTATAATTTAACTCAAGGAAACTAGCATCATGAACATACATCTAGGCGATATTGCCCCAGACTTTGAGGCGAATACCACAGAAGGAACGATTAACTTTCATGACTGGATTGGCGACGGATGGGCGATCCTGTTCTCTCACCCGGCCGACTTTACGCCAGTATGCACCACGGAACTAGGTGAGACCGCCAAGCTGAAGGAAGAATTCGACAAGCGGCAATGCAAAATAATCGCTATTTCGGTTGACTCGGTGAAAGAGCATAAAGCCTGGGTCAGCGATATTGAGGAGACCCAAGGACGCGCGGTCAACTTCCCGATTATTGGAGATGAAGACAAAGCAATCTCTCGGCTTTACGATATGCTGCATCCCGGGGAGGATGATAGCTCGGCAGTGCGTTCGGTATTTCTGATCGATCCGAATAAGAAGATTAGAATGACGCTGACCTATCCGAAGAGTGCGGGCCGAAACTTCAACGAAATCTTACGGGTGCTCGACTCGATCCAATTGACCGATGGCTATAAGGTTGCCACACCGGTGAACTGGCATGATGGTGACGATGTAATCATTTTACCTTCCTTGTCAGACGATGAGGCTAAAGGGCTTTTCCCGAGGGGGTGGAAGGCCCTCAAGCCTTACCTTCGTATGGTCAAGCAGCCGAATCGTTGAGGCGCGCGTGTATTCAGTGTTAAGGGACGCATCCACGCCTATTTTGTGGCCGATGAGCGTCTACTCAACTCGAGCATATAGTGACAAGCTTTGTTCGCAGATGTGTCTCTTGTGTTGAATTAACGTAATCAATCACTTCATTGAGCACGAGATTTCCCGGTTTTTCATCTTCAATCTGGCGTTCAAGCGCTTTGATTCTTTGTTCGGAGATTGGACTGGGACATAGGCATTAACCTCACTTGATACCATTTCTGGCGACCATTTTTTTGAAGCCAAACGAGGACGGTACTTTGTCCGGGGACCTCCCACATAATGAGATTATGTTTGTTAGTACGCCAGCTCGCTTTTTTACTGGTCTATGATTCCTAGGGCGGTCCAAAATGCATGTTGTGCCGTAGTCTGAGTGGAAGAATCACGGACCGGTTATTTTGCATGTTGAAAATTCTCTAAAATATAGTCCATAAAGCAAGATCAGATGACTGTTAATGTGAACGATGCGTGATTTTCTGAAGAGGGTCTGTAAGAAGTTTTATACATTACGTGCAAAGTTATGTGATGCGAATCACAAATTATCAATATTTAGTGCATTTAATGTATTAGCATTTTTTTATTAATGAGTTCATGTTAGCTTGCGGTTGAGAAATGCTAATGTTCTAGAACTGAGAGGAGGCTTAATATGTTTAAACTATCTAAAGCATCTCACTTCGTTAAAAATAGTACAGTGAAGGGAACAGCAAGACCGCCTACTCAACTCTAACGAAGGCACCAACAGGCAAGCGTAGCGCGCAGGCCCGTAGGGGCGGAGGTGTCAGGGATGCGAAAGGCTGGCTAAGCCAGTCCCGTCAGGGATAAGCGGACAGCGAATCTGGAGTAACCAGATCCGCGAAGCGGAGATGCACGGAATTGTACCGTGTACTATTCGATAAAGAACGCTGGATCGTCACCAAGCCATTGGTGCCTTCCCATTTCCATACTCGCTTATTGTGCAGGGTCCGCTGTAAAAGGGAACAAACCGTACCGACCATGATGCGGGTTCTTGCCGAACATAAGAGACTGCTCACGCTTCATGATTGCATCAGGCGGGTCGGTGTTTTCAACAACGATGACTTGTGTGTCACCAGGCAGCGCTTCAAGGTATGCGTAGAACTGATCTTGAAGGTCAGTACCGGTCAAATCATCTTCCGTTCCGTCTGGCTCCCGGTATGCCAGCAAAGGAGAGTCGAGCACGACGAATCCCGTGTGCGGTGTCTGGCGCGCACGGCAGAAAGCAAGTAACCCGAGGGTGAAGGCTGCATGCGTAATGGCGCGAAGGCCCTTACCAAAAGCACTACGCGACTTTCCAGCAATGACAAGATCCCGAGTCTTGGAATCGAAGTACACATCCCCAGCCTCTGGGAAGTGCCAACCAGTCAGTATGCCCTCGACAATCTTGGCAAAACTATGGGTCACAGTGGTTGAGAGGTCTGCGTTAGCAACCACCCCGGCCTTCTCGTCCTCAGTCCCCTTCTCAAGATCGGTGCGACGGCGCTCCATGTCTTGCACGGTGGCGTAGAGTGCCAGCGCTTCGCGCACCTCGGCCCGCTTGTCGGCAAAGTCGGAATAGGACTTACGAAAGGTCGAGAGCTTAGGTGCGATCAATTCTTCAACCGACTTAGAGATTGCCTCCAACTCTCGAACAACAGTAGGCATCCTGCGATCAAAGTTGGCACCTTCGCGCTCAAGGCTTTGGACGGTCGCTACAAGCTCAGTGCGCAAAACTTCTATCTTGGCTATCTCCATTCGTGCGGCCTGAACGACGGCATCAATGTCTCCATTACACCCAGTATCGGCGCGATGATGATCGGGGTCCGCGCCGCAGAGAGGGCAATGCCCGGCGCCCAGTACGCTAAACAGCGTCCCGCCTTCCTCAATGGCACGTAACCTTTCAATATCGGACACGTAGTGTCTGTCGAGCAGCCTGAATCGCTCAAGCATCGCACCGACCTCTGCACGTCGCTCTCGGCTTTCCTCCAGTTTCTTGCGCAGTTCTCGCCGCTTCCCAGCAGCCTCCTGAAACTCAGCTTCTGTGGTGTTTACCTGGGCCGCCTGTTGGCGAAGTGAGGTGTCGATCTTTTCTAGCTGCTCCTCCAGTTCTCTCGGACTCTTGGTCAACTCCTTGAGCCGGTCGCGATAGTCGTCAAGAAGCTGATCGAGAAGATGCAATTGCGCCTCACGCGACAACTCCTCCGGCTCGCTCTTATTACTGGCGGCGACCAATGCGGAGTCGTCTGCCCCGGTTAGAAGTAACTTGAACGTCGCCAGGTTCGGTGTATTGGCGGTGGGATTGCCATCAATGAGCGGAGAGCTTTGTTGTGTGATCTCTGTCTCATCGACGATCATCAAGCGCGCAATGTTACGAAAGCTCAGGCTGATGGTTTCGTTCCGGGAGTTTTTGCGAACACGCTTGCCACCAAGGCCGCATAGATCCAGTAAGAATGAGGAAAGGTTAGTGTCGTTCTTATCGCTGTGCTTTTCGTCAAGCTGCGAGTACGGGATGTCGGGCGTTGGCGGCGTCTGGTGCAAGTCTTCGTAGAGCCGAAAACCACCGCCATCTATGCTGCGCCAAAGTGTAAATGACTTCCCATCAAGGGTCTCAAGCCCCAGGAGAACAAGGTCGTAACCGACGCGCTCAGGGATATCGCGCAGGGGTGGTTTTCCACCGAGCATGAAGTCGATAGCTTCGACAATAAAAGATTTTCCAGTATTCGATGCGCCGTAAATGACATTGAGTCCGGCACCGAAGGTCACCGTTGCGGGTGGCTTCTGTGGCCCGAAGAAACCGAGGAAGCGCAAGCGTAAGCCGGGAGTTACTGCCGTCATGCCTCACCTCCCAGGCTCTGCTCAACGTTCTGGAATTCCTCGACCCATTTATCGAAGAAACGGCGCATCATGCCTTTGAACTGTTCATCCGTCAGATCACCAATGGTTTCGACAAGCCATACAGCGCGATCCTTCAGGGATAGCAAATAGTTGGAAGATACTGACGATAGGAACGTCGCAGCATTCTCACCTGCGCCGTACTTGATTCCTTCGGGCGTGACTTCGCGCTCCACGAGATCCCGAGTCATCATCAGAAGCAGCGATTGCTCGACCAATTTGCGACGCACAAGCAATTCAGCCGAGTGCATTGGCGTCGGTGGGTGCAAATTGTCTGGTCCGTCAATATCGCCTGTATGAACAAGAAGGTAGTCAAGGGCGACAAGCCGCTGGAGGTCATAGGTTTGCGGATAGGCAGCGCCTAGAATCGAGACCGCACGGATACCAGCCTCAAGTGGGCTATTGAAGGTAATTGGCTTATGTTCTTGGCTCATGATCGTGTCCACCGAAGGCGCTCCTCATTCACAAGTTGGTGGCAGATTCCGTCTCTATCCTTGGGGTTCGTACAAGTGATGAGGGCATTTGCCGTAATCTGCATATCGCGGGCTGCCTTGGTGACAGCGCAGACCTTTTCATAACCATCGGCATGATTCCCGTCGTGTGTGTCGATAACACCATCGTGAATGTCGTCCAGCAAAGACTCGAATGTGCCGGGCGGCACGCTGTCGCGTGCGAAGACGCGCAGCGACTCAGCTTCATAGAACGCCTCGCGCTGGCGGCGGAAATGATCCTTGAGCTTCGGCACGGACAGGGCCGAAGGGTCCGTCACGATTGTTCCCGTGTGCTCACTATATGCACCAAACAACTGCGTCACATAGCGACTCTCGGTGGCAGCGAGTTCCTGGGGCGGCTTTTCGGATGCAGGCCGCATTGGCAATCCACCACCGAAGCGCGCTGTGTGAACCGGCGTGACACGGTGATCGTCAACAAGCTGGAGTGCAGTTTTGGCGTCGAAGATGGAGAAATCGAAGGCATCCACATAGGCTCGGAGCTTCGAGTCGAGTAGCACTTCTTGCGTGCTAGTGATCGCAGCTTTTACATGCTTATCCCAGTTCGCAAACAATTCCTCACGCAACTTCGTAGCATTCGAAAATAGGCGGCTAAGCGACGTGCCAGCGCCGCGCGGCGAAACAAAGTAATAGCGACAGGGAACCGTGTATTCACCTTTGTACGAGTACCAGATGACCTTGCCGAACTCAGCCCAAACATCGCTGGGTCTGATGGCATGGTCGTAGTGCTTGCACTGGAAGTTTTCCCACGCCCCCTGAAGGCGTTTGTCATCGACGAACCCGGCGACGTCGATCCCCATGTCGCCAGCACCAGAGAAACGCTGGACGTGCTTGTACTTCGTCGTGAGGCAGTAATAAGCCCACTCCTCGACGAAGCCCTCCCACTCGCTTGGCGAGTAGGTCAGAAGCCTTTGCTGTGGCGGCATAACAGGGCCATTCGCCACCTGAGCGGCCGTAACGGCGGTCGATGAGCTCGGCGGCTTATTGATGTCCTTCCAACTCACCGTCATAACGCACCTTGTCCTTGGCTATCGTGAGGGCAGAAGTACGGGTTTTTGTGTATCTGCGCTGCCTGAACTTTCTTTGTGAAAAACTCCGCGAGATCGTCTTGTTGCTCAAGCAGACGGACGATCTCCTGAAGCGTCGAGAGGACTAGAACTTTGTGTTGCAGAAATTCACGTACCGTATGAATGGCAGGTTCCGTGTAGTCACTGGCAGAAATGAAGATGCCTCGAACCTCGGTACGCGACATGAGGCGAACAAGATGCTCTGAAATCTCAGGCTTACCCACCGGATTGCGATACCACTTCATTTCAACGAAGTACAGAACACCACCGAGTTCAATGATCCCATCAATCTGTTCGACGATCCCTTCACCAGCCTCACCAACCAAGTGGAAGGATTTACGAATGAGAACGCCGTAGGCTTGAAAAAGATTGTTGAGAGCCGTCTCCAGCAATTTCCCGCGTTCCTGTGCCGTCGCAGTAGTGCCAAACAATGCATATAAACCCTGCTTGGCATTCTCGATCCTGACACTGCGCTCACGCTTTTCTGCTGCGATCCGCTGTGACTCAGCGAGGCGAGCTTGCCGTTCTTCTTCGCGGGCATTGTTCATACGCGTGAAAGCGTCTTTCTGGTTGACGACTTCGCGGATACTAGCGACAAGACCCTTAGCCTTGAGTTGGTCGGCGGGCCAGCATGAATCGAAGTTCGCAAAGTCCACCACGCGCCGCAGCACCTCGCGCCGTTCACGGAGAGCGGGTTCTCCCTTCGCATTGAGGCGTTCAAGCACCGTGCGAACCATCTGGTACTTGTTGACATCCTTTGGTGCAGCCCTCAAGTGAGCTGCAATATCAGAAGTTATGTTGTCAGGCACTCCTGCGCCCCGGAAGAACACCAGCACATCCTGCTTCGAGCGATTGAGTAGCGGCACGACATCCACCAGCAGATTGAACAGCTCCGGTGGATAGTGGAATGTGATATCTGAGGGTGCATCAGTCATGCGCTACTTCCCCTCCCAATACACTCATCAATGTAAGCAAAGGATTTGCTCCCTTCCGTCATAAAACTTTCCCTATTCAGGCTTCATATGCTTGTTGATATTATGGCCGTAAACAGTTGGGCCAGTAGGGAGCGATCTGATAGCCATTCCTGATTCAGCTTCGGCAAGCTCCAAATCGTACAGTGCTTGCAAGTTCATCCAGAACTGCGGGGAATCGCTGAACCAATGAGCAAGCCGAAGTGCTGAGTCGCTGGTAATCCCGCGTTTGCCGTTGATTATCTGAGTGATCCTATTGGCTGGGACGCCGAGTTGGCGCGCCAGCTCTGTCGGCGACACACCAACAGCTTCAAGCCGTTGGGCGAGAACTTCACCTGGATGATGGGCTGCTGCGGTCATATTGCGCCTCGAAATGGACAGGCTATGACCCGAGAGTAAGAGTTTTGACGACATACGTCAATCGTACATTGGTTGAGTTTAACCATATTCAATAAAAGTGGGCAGCACATATAGTAGGTACTCCAGAGCATAAGGAACACGCTGCCACGGAGAATTCGACATAGATCACAGCAAAAAGGGGGCCGAAGCCCCCTGTAATCACAACAGCCCCCGTTCAGCAAAAGACGCTGTATCCTCGCTACCGATGACAATGTGATCCAGTGTGCGCACGTCAACCATTGCCAGCGCCTCTTTAAGCCGCACGGTAATCGCCTTGTCAGCATGACTTGGCTCAGGCATGCCACTCGGATGATTATGTGCAAATATAACGGCTGCTGCGTTAAGCCGTAGCGCTTCTTTGACCACTTCGCGTGGATACACTGGAGATGCGTCAATCGTCCCCCTGAACATCTCGACGTATTCAATCAGCCGATGCTGGCTGTCCAGAAAAAGCACTGCAAAGACTTCATGCTCGAAGCCAACCAGCTTGTTCCAGAGATAGCTTTTAACAACCGCCGGGGCAGTAAAAGGTTCTCCGCGATGAATTTTTTGTTCAACAGCCTGACGAGCCGCTGCCAGGATTTGATCCGGTGTAGCTGGCAGGTAATGACCTTGTGCATCACGTACCAACAATGAAGATTCAGTAACAGGATATGAGTGCGACATGATTGTGCTCCGGTTTCTCAGGCGGAATTGCCTGGAACCGTGGCAACACGGCGCAGCGCAAGCAGTCAGGGGTCACCGACGGCTACGACGCAAGCGTGCACCGCACGCGCAGCCCTTGACGGCGAGAACGCCGTGGTACATTCAGAGAAACAGCAAGACTGCCTACCCAAACCCCAACGAAGGCACCAACAGGCAAGCGCAGCGCGCAGGCCCTCAAGGGCCGGAGAAGTCAGGGATCAAAGCCGGATGGCCGTGACTTGCAGAGTCGCGGGGCCTAGCCCGCGAGCCCGACGGCGGTACGCCGGGACACGTAGTTATCATTGATGATGCTTGGGATGAATCGCACCGCGCGATTCCAGCAATTGCCGCGTATTCTCAAGTTCCTTTTGCAGCAATTCGGCATCCGGCAGCACTGTCCGATAGTTTGCCGCCATGACCTTGTTGGGTAGGCCCTCCAGTGCATACCTCGCCAGGGCATGGCCTTTGTCGGCGCAGAGGATTAGGCCCACAGGCGGGTTCTCATCGGAAAACGTCCAGTGCTCCTTGGCATAATTGCAGTACAGGTGCATCTGGCCCACATCGGCATGCGTCAGGCTGCCGAGCTTCAAGTCGATGATGACCAGACAGCGCAATCGGCGATGGAAAAACAGCAGGTCCACCCGGTACCAGGTCTGGTCGATACGCAACCGGCGCTGCCGCCCGACGAAGGTGAACCCCTCACCGAGTTCGAGCAGAAAATCTTCCAGCCGCTGTATCAAAGCGCCTTCAAGGTCAGACTCCGAATACTCGTCCTTGAGATCCAGAAACTCCAGCACATACGGGTCCTTGATCGCGTCGTCGGCCGTGACTGTATCCTCTGGCCTCGACGCCGCTCCCTTGGTCAGCATCGCGGCCTTGTCCTTGGACAGCGCTGTGCGCTCGTAGAACTGGCTGCCAATCTGCCGGTCGAGCTGGCGGACGCTCCATCCGCCGCGCAGGGCTTCGGCTTCATAGAACTGGCGGGCATGGTCGTCCTTGACCGACAGCAGCCGGACGTAGGCCGACCACGGCAGCGTGAAGACCAGCGCAAGTTCGGCGAGGTCCAATTTCCGAGACAGTACCTCGGATTTCCCGGCAGGCAGCTCGTTTCCAGATTTCCGAGACACTGTCTCGGAAATTGCAGCCAGGGGATATGCGAGGAAGAAGCGCCGCATGTTCTCCAGATTATCCGCACTGAAACCACGCCCGAACCGCGCGGTCAAGTCGGCGGACAAGCGAGCGATCAACTGTTCGCCATAACCCGCACGCCGCTTGCCCCGTTGCTCGGCCTCCACGATACGGCGGCCAATTTCCCAATAGCTCGCCGTCATCAGCGCATTGACGCTGCGCGCTGCCGCATGTCGCGCGGCATCGAGCAGTTCCACAATACCGCTGTGGATACCGACATAACCGGCCGGCAAGGCGGCGGGGCCTTTTCCCGCCGCCGAAAGCCTTTTCTTACTCATGCTGTAGCCTCCTCGGCACGCTGCGCACCCGTGATCGTCTTACGCCGGTTCGTCACCAGTTCTGCGGCCTGGCGTATCGGATCGTCCTCGGTGTGGACATAGCGCATAAACATCGCTACGGTCTTGTGCGCGGTCAGGGCCATGCCAACTTTCACCGGGATACCTGAGTTAGCAATGTCGGTGGCCGAGCAGTGGCGGATGCCGTGCGTCCCCACATGCGTCGCACCCGCCGCCTTGAGGGTGCGGCTCCAGCCGCTGTAATACTCACCCGCAGTCAGGTGTTGCCTCGGATGGCGTGGCGACGGCAGCACGTAGGGATTGCCTTCCCGCCTCGGTGCCGTCGAAAGCAGCCGGTAGGCTTCTTCGCTCATGGGCTTGGACATGCCGCCGGTCTTGCTGTCAGGCCAGACGACGCGACGGTTTTCCAGATCGACCCATTCCCATTCGAGCGTGACGATTTCGGAGCGGCGGGCAGCGAACTCGAATTGCAAGCGGATCGCCAGAGGGATGACATAGTTCTCTAGCCCTTCGACCTCGATCTTGTCGAGCTGCCGGAACAGCTTGCCCATGTCCTCGTCGCTGATGAGGTGGGTGGACTTGCCAGCAGGGAACATCGGGACATGGCGGCACGGATTGGTGCCGTCAGGCCGATAACCCCACACTTCGGCCAGGTTGAACATCTTGCGCAGGATGCTGAACGCCTTGTTCGCCTCGGTCTGCTTGTACGAAAGCTTTTCCATCAGTCCGGCAACGTCAGGCCGTTTCACGTCGTGAACCTTCTTACGGCCCAGCAGAGGGATGATGCAGCGGTTGATGACGCCTTGATAGCCGACTCGGGTGCTGGGCTTGTTGCGTTTCTTGGAGTAGTCCTCCATGAACTTCTTGCACAACTCCTCAACAGTAGGCGCCTTACGAGCCTCGGTCTTGGCTGCACCCGGATCGCCGCCCCGGCGTACCTGGGCCAGCCACTCCTGCGCCAGCGAACGGGCCTGCTCGACGGTCAGTTCGCCGTACTGGCCAAGCGCAGGTTTGCGGCGCTCTCCAGCATTTGTACGATACTGAAGCATGAACACCTTGCGACCGGCCGGTGTGATCTTGCACAGAAAGCCGGGAACAAGCGTGTCGCGCAACTCAATGGGCTGCGCCTGGGGTTGTGCCGCATCGACGGCAGATTTGGTGAGTTTTATCTTAGCCATAGCTGACTCCTTCTTTAAAAGACCCGTTTCCAGGAGCCTGTTAGGAGCCAAGCGGTCGGAAGCCGGGTCAAGTTTCGGAAAGCACCGGCATATGATGAATTAGCCTAAGTTATTGATAAACCTGCTGTAGCGGGCTTAGGCGTAGTCCAGCGAAGTTCGGTGCTGGAGTCATGGTGAAATAAAAAATTCCTTTCGGGATTTGCGCCTCACGCAGGCACGCGGATTGATGTCAACAACAGTCGAACAGGCAGCTTTCAAATGAGCCATTAGCTGTTCATGAATTTTGGTGTTGAACTAAAGAAACGTCAGATATTGGCCATAAAACCGATGCCGCGTGATTTTGTTCTATTAGAAGCAATCGTTACGTCCTTCGGGATCACAACTATTGGTCGCTTATTTGCTGGAGAACGCTGAACAGCATTTGCCAAAGCATTTTCTAATTGGATGCGTACCAATCGAGGTGAAAGAGTAGAAAGTTTATCGATAACTTTTTTATCCAGTTTCGTAGCGAAATGCTTGCCCCAAGCATTCATATTTAAAAGTTCGTCATAAATTGAACAAATAATCGCTCTCGCTTGAGCTGTCGTTGGAGGATGAATGGCAATTTCAATCATTCGAGAGCGAATAGGCTCAGGGATTTGTTCTGGATAATTAGCAGAAGCGATCCAAATAACGAAGCTCACATCAAAAGGAATTTCCAAATATTCATCAACAAAGTGTTTTGCAGTGTGCCGTTCAAGTAGCCCATACATTGGCCCGAGAGGATTGTGGCGTGAATCGGTGGTTACTTTATCAATTTCGTCGAGCATAAAAATTGGGTTGGCATAGGTACTTTTGCGAATACTCTTGCTAACAAAACCCGGCTTGCTATCCATCCAACTGCTATATCCTCCAGCCACAACGAAACTAGATGAAACTGATGCAAAATCCAACGAGAAGAAGTCAGTTCCAAGCACAGCGGCCAGTTCAGAGATAAATCTTGTTTTACCTACACCTGGTGGGCCTGTAAGAAGAAGTGGAGGGATGTAGAGCGTCTTGGGGTCTTCTAGGCCGCTTAAACATAGCGTGCTTTTCACCCTAGCAATGACTTCATTGAAATTTCCAAATTTTTCTGCCAAATTTTCAAGTTTGCTGATGATGTCCGAGTTGAACATAGCAAGAGGCTTGTGATCAGATTCTTTTAACAAGTCACGCAATATCATTATTCTATTGCGGTTTGTCTCAGCATCGATTGCTTTAGTTACTGAGGTCTTGTCAAAAATATTAATAACTTGATCTGCTTCATTTGCTTCAGCTTCAGCTTCAGTTTCATTTGAATTCTTACACTCATTTTTAATAAGAGCAGAATTTGGAATAAATTCATTGAAATTTGAATCCATCATGTTTTATCTCCTCAAATGTCTCATTAGCATCATCATAAATACACAAAGTGTATAATTATGGGCAAAAATAACCAGAAGCTGCGTAGCTTTTTGGTTAGTTGTTCATGCGAATATAGATACACAATGTGTAGTTTTGTGTCAAGGGCGCAATGTTATGAATCGATTAGCGATTCTTGTTTATGGCACAATATGATGATTATGCAGTCAACCACTTAATAACATATGCCCATAACGTCTAAACAACTTAGAAAATTACGCGACAACTTAGGCTTAAGCCGAGAAGAAGCCGCTAAATATATATTCGTTACTCCGCGTACCTGGATGAGCTGGGAATTAGATGAAGCAACAGATAATCATCGTAATATGCCAGAGGGTTTGTTAGAGCTGTTTTGTATTAAAAATAAAATTAAATACACTGTACTTGACAATGGTGTACACATTGTGTAGATTATGCATTGCCCGCTTGACGCGGTTTTTTTAAACCTATCTAATACACAATGTGTATATTATTGGAGAGTTACATGGCTGAATATGACGATTTGGTATCTCGTTCCCACATGACTGCGTGGGTCGCAGGATTTATTGATGGGGAAGGTTGTATACATATCTACAAGCAAAAATATAAGTCTCGCTCAACTGGCGAGCATGGCGGCATTACACATTCACTTAGAATTAGTATAGGGCAGAACAACCTAGAAGTTTTAGAGCGGATAATTGATGTTTTGGATATTCATGCAAAGATATTTAAAAACAAAAGAAACATGGGTACAAATAGGCAATGTTACACGCTCCATATTAACGGTAAATATGCGCTTCGAACTATAGAACTAATTAAGCCATACCTTGTTCGTAAGCTTCCTGAAGCGTTAGCGGCGGAAAGATTCTGGGAAGAGGGCCGTAAAGATTTGAAAACCGGCAGAAAGCCTGTGCCAAAAGCGATTATGGATATCCGTGAGTGGTGGTATAACAAGATGCGTAGAATGAAATAAACACATCTTCAACTTGCGCGTTTTGAGTAAAAGATAGGGGAGGTGAGATACTTGGAGTTCACTATAGTTACTCCAGTATCACGCAGTGAAGTTACATATGAGTTACATTGAACAAAAAAGCCTCAGGAGACGAATCTTCTGAGGCTTTATAATCATTGGCTCCCCGAGCTGGACTCGAACCAGCGACCCAATGATTAACAGTCATTTGCTCTACCAACTGAGCTATCGGGGAACAGAAAGATGGGTATGATAGAGACTCGAACCGGATGGGTCAAGCCTCTATTAAGTTTTTTTGTTAACCAATAAATTCTGCGATTCGTTGCAAGGCATTTTTCAGATTTGTTTCGCTGGTAGCGATGGATAAACGAATATGATTTTTCAGACCAAATGCCGTTCCGGGAACGACAGCAACGCCTTTTTCTACCAATAAAGCTTCGGCAAAGTCCATATCATCGTTTAATTCCGGTTTGTTGGATAAAACGCCTGTGATATCCGGAAATACGTAGAACGTACCATCTGTTTCCAAAGCAGTGATGCCTTGCATTTTGTTTAATTCTTCAACCACATAGTCATGGCGCTTTTTGAATTCTATCAGCATGGTTTGTACGCAACCTTGATCGCCATTTAACGCTTCAACAGACGCCGCTTGCGAAATAGAGGTTGGATTGGAAGTACTTTGCGACTGGATCTTTTTCATCGCGCCAATCAATTGAGCAGGACCACCGGCATAACCGATACGCCAACCGGTCATCGAGTAGGCCTTGGATACACCATTCATGACAACAGTACGGTTATAGAGATCAGGACAGGCCATGACGATATTGTAAAATGGTTCATCGGCCCAATATATGTGTTCATACATATCATCAGTGGCGATGAGAATGTCCGGGTACTTACGCAGCACGTCACCCAAAGCTTCAAGTTCGGCTTTGGTGTAGGTCATGCCGGTTGGGTTGGAAGGGCTGTTGATAACAAATAAACGGGTTTTGTCAGTGATTGCGTCTTCAAGTTGTTGCGGGGTGATTTTATAACGTTGATCACGGTCACCGATGATGATGACCGGTTTGGCATCAGCGAGTAAAACCATATCAGGATAAGATACCCAGTAAGGTGCCGGGATAATAACTTCATCGCCTGACTCTAATAAGGCCTGTGCCAGATTAAAAAAGCTTTGTTTACCGCCACATGAAACCAGAATTTGATTGGCCTCATAGTTTAAGCCGTTATCACGGGAAAACTTTTTGATAATGGCGTTTTTCAATTCAGCTGTACCATCAACCGCTGTATATTTGGTCTGGCCTTTGTTAAGTGCTTCGACAGCCGCTTGCTTGATATGATCCGGGGTATCGAAGTCCGGCTCACCGGCTCCCAGACCAATAATATCTTTACCTTCGGCTCTCAAGGCCGCGGCGCGTGCGGTGATGGCTAAAGTAGGCGAGGGTTTGATGCTTTGTACGCGCTGTGAGAGTTTGATAGTCAAAATCTGTCCTTCGAGAAACGATAAGTGATTAGAAAACCGTAATATACGATAAACACGGACATTGCTAAAGAGTATGAAAAAACAATTTGAATTAGTCAGCGAGTTTGAACCGGCGGGGGATCAACCAACTGCGATTGCGTCGCTGGTTGAGGGATTAAACAACGGTGAAATGTGGCAGACCCTGTTAGGGGTCACCGGATCGGGAAAAACCTTCACCATCGCCAATGTTGCGCAAGCCGTGCAGCGTCCGGTGATGGTTCTGGCACCCAATAAAACGCTGGCTGCCCAGCTCTATAGTGAAATGAAAGAGTTCTTTCCGAACAATGCGGTGGAATATTTCGTTTCCTATTACGACTACTATCAGCCGGAAGCCTATGTGCCTTCTTCCGATACCTTTATTGATAAAGATGCGTCGGTCAATGAACAGATCGAGCAGATGCGTTTATCGGCCACCAAAGCCATGCTGGAGCGGCGCGATGCAATTATCGTATCCAGTGTGTCGTGTATCTATGGTTTGGGTGATAAAGATGCCTATCTTGCGATGGTCATGCATCTGGTTCAGGGCGATATCATTAATCAACGCGAAATTTTACGGCGTCTGGCCGAGTTGCAATATTCGCGAAATGATATTGAACTTTCCCGCGGTACCTACCGGGTTCGCGGCGAGGTGATTGATATTTTCCCGGCGGAATCCGAACGCGATGCGGTGCGGGTTGAACTGTTTGATGATGAAGTCGAACAGATCAGCTATTTTGATCCGTTAACCGGTGAGGTATTGCAACGGATGAACCGCATTACGATTTACCCGAAAACCCACTATGCCACGCCACGCGAAACCATTTTGGGGGCAGTAGATTCAATCAAAGACGAGTTGCGTGAGCGATTAGCTGAATTAAACGAGCAAAATAAACTGGTAGAAGCACAGCGACTGGAGCAACGCACCCGTTTTGATATTGAAATGTTGCTTGAGCTCGGTTACTGCAACGGTATCGAAAACTATTCCAGACATTTATCCACCCGTCAGGCCGGTGAAGCGCCACCGACCTTATTTGATTATCTGCCAGATGATGCGATTCTGATTATTGATGAAAGCCACGTCATGATTCCGCAAATTGGCGCGATGTATAAAGGTGACCGTTCGCGTAAAGAAACGCTGGTAAATTATGGTTTCCGGTTGCCTTCTGCATTGGATAATCGTCCATTGATGTTTGATGAATGGGAAAAACTGGCGCCACAGACCATTTTTGTTTCGGCTACGCCTGGAAAATATGAAGCCGAACATGCCGGTAATATCGTTGAACAAGTCGTGCGTCCAACCGGTTTGATCGATCCTGAAGTTGAAATTCGCCCGGTGGGTACGCAGGTGGATGATTTGCTGTCCGAAATTACGAAACGCACGGCTGTTAACGAGCGGGTGCTGGTCACCACATTGACCAAGCGTATGTCTGAAGATCTCACCGATTATCTTCGTGAGCATAATGTCAAAGTACGTTATTTGCATTCGGATATTGATACCGTCGAACGGATGGAAATTTTGCGTGATTTACGTCTGGGCGAATTTGATGTGCTGGTGGGGATCAACTTGTTGAGAGAAGGTCTCGATTTACCTGAAGTTTCACTGGTGGCGATTCTGGATGCGGATAAAGAAGGCTTTCTGCGTAGTGATCGATCGTTGATTCAGACAATTGGCCGTGCCGCCCGAAACCTCAATGGTAAAGCGATTTTATATGCAGATCAGATCACTGGCTCGATGAAGCGGGCGATTGATGAAACTGATCGACGTCGTGAAAAACAGATTGCTCATAATCTGAAACATGGCATTACGCCGATGGGTATTATCAAATCGATTCGTGGTGGCATGGATGATTCGAAGAGCAAGAAAGAGGAAAAACTGCGGTTTGCCGAAGTGGCCGAAGAGCATGCTAAATATGCCTCGCTGTCTCCACAACAATTGGCCAAACGTATTCAACAGATTGAAAGTGCAATGTATAAACATGCACAGAATCTGGAGTTTGAAGAAGCGGCTAAGTTACGTGATGAGTTAGATAAAGTGAGAAAGATGGCATTAGGGCCTGTTGTTCTGCAATAGCACCCCATTAAATTGCTGGAATGTATTACGAGACTTTAGCTTTATCGGTGGTATAAAGCGCTTGCAAAAACTGCCCGACTGCGTATAATTTCGCGCTTCACAGTAGGCACGTAGCTCAGTTGGTTAGAGCACCACCTTGACATGGTGGGGGTCGTTGGTTCGAATCCAATCGTGCCTACCAGATATATACATCAAGCACCTCTTGCAGGTGCTTTTTGGTTTTTAAGGCCTCTCGTATTGGCCACAACCAAGGATATAGCATGATTTCAATTACCCTTCCTGATGGCAGTCAACGCCAGTTCGATCATCCCGTTTCAATTCATGATGTTGCCGCCGATATCGGTGCCGGTCTAGCCCGTGCTGCTCTGGCTGGCAAAGTGAATGGCAAACTGGTCGATACCAATTACGTTATTGAAGATGATGCTGAACTGGCCATCATTACCGAACGTGATGAAGAAGGGCTGGATATCATCCGACATTCGACTTCGCATTTGTTAGCTCAAGCCGTCAAACAACTTTATCCGGATGCTCAGGTCACGATTGGCCCGGTTATCGAAGATGGCTTTTACTACGATTTTTCCTATTCCAAAGGTTTTACACCGGAAGATTTGCAAAAGATCGAAAAACGTATGGAAGAGCTGGTCAAACAGGATCTTGAAGTGGTGCGTGAAGAAGTCACTCGTGATGCTGCCGTGCAGATCTTCCGTGAAATGGGCGAAGAATATAAAGCGCAGATCATTGAAGATATTCCAAAAGATGAAGTGTTGTCAGTGTATCGTCAGGGCGAGTTCATGGATTTATGCCGTGGTCCGCACGTGCCAAATACCGGCAAACTCAAAGCATTCAAACTGATGAAACTGGCCGGTGCTTACTGGCGTGGTAAATCTGAAAATGAAATGCTGCAACGTATCTACGGTACTGCCTGGTCGGATAAAAAAGATCTGAAGGCTTATTTGCACCGTCTTGAAGAAGCTGAAAAACGCGATCATCGTAAACTGGCGAAAAGTCTGGATCTGTTTCATCTGCAGGATGAAGCGGCCGGCATGATCTTCTGGCATGACAATGGCTGGCGGATTTATCGCGAAGTAGAAAAATACATTCGCGACGTGTTGGCTCAAAATGATTATCAGGAAGTGCGGACACCGCAAGTAGTCGATCGCAGCCTCTGGGAAAAATCCGGTCACTGGGACAAATTTGGTGACATGATTTTCAGCACCCATTCTGAAAATCGTGATTACGCGGTTAAACCGATGAATTGCCCCTGTCATGTCCAGATATTTAATCAGGGTCTGAAGAGCTACCGTGATTTGCCATTACGGATGGCGGAGTTTGGATCATGCCACCGTAATGAACCGTCAGGTACATTGCATGGTTTGATGCGCCTGCGTGGTTTTACTCAGGATGATGCGCATATTTTCTGTACTGAAGACCAAATTCAGTCCGAAGTGGCTACCTTTATCGATCTTCTGTTTAACGTCTATGCCGATTTTGGTTTTAACGAGATTATTATCAAACTCTCAACACGTCCGGAGAATCGTGTGGGCAGTGATGCTGTTTGGGATAAAGCGGAACATGCACTTGAACAGGCATTAAATGCCAAAGATCTGGACTGGGAGCTACAACCTGGCGAGGGGGCATTCTATGGGCCGAAGATCGAGTTCTCCCTGAAAGATTGTCTGGGAAGGGTCTGGCAATGCGGTACCATTCAGGTTGATTTCTCGATGCCGGGCCGTTTGGATGCAACTTATGTGGCCGATGATGGCTCGAAACAGGTACCGGTTATGCTGCATCGTGCGATTCTTGGATCACTTGAACGTTTTATCGGTATACTCATCGAAGAATATGCTGGCGCGTTTCCGGCATGGCTTGCACCTCGTCAGGTAATGGTCATGGGAATTACCGATAAACAGTCAGAATATGTTCAACAAATTGCCCAACAATTGAAAAATCAGGGATTTAGAGCCGATACGGACTTGAGAAATGAAAAGATTGGCTTTAAAATACGCGAGCACACATTGCGGCGCGTACCTTATCTGATCGTTGTTGGGGATCGCGAAGCACAAGAAAATGCCGTGGCAGTACGTACTCGCAAAGGCGAAGATTTAGGCGCTATGTCGCTTGAGAGCTTCGTTTCATTGCTTCAAGAAGACGTTGCTCGCCGCGGTCGAATTATTTTAGAGGATTAAAAACATCGCTACAGATCAAAAAAGGCTGAATTCTGAAATCACAGCCAAAGAAATTCGTGTAACCGATGCAAACGGTGAACAACTAGGCGTTATCTCATTGGCGAGAGCCTTGGAGTTAGCGGAAGAAGCCGAGCTGGATTTGGTGGAGATTGCCCCTCAGGCAGAACCGCCAGTCTGCCGTATTATGGATTACGGCAAGTATGTGTTTGAGGCTAATAAACAAAAAGCCATTGCTAAGAAAAAGCAAAAACAGATACAGGTAAAGGAAATAAAATTCCGACCAGGGACGGAAGAGGGTGACTATCAGGTAAAACTACGCAACCTGACACGTTTCCTCGAAGAAGGTAATAAAACCAAAGTCAGCCTCCGCTTTCGTGGACGTGAAATGGCCCACCAGGACTTAGGACTGAAACTGCTCGAACGAGTAGCCGATGATCTGAAAGAACTGTCGGTTATTGAGCAGCATCCGAAGAAAGAGGGTCGGCAAATGATTATGGTTTTGGCGCCAAGTAATAAAAAATAACTATTATTAATTAACAATGCGGAGTTCCAAATGCCAAAATTGAAAAATCACAGCGGTGCGGCAAAGCGTTTCAAACGCACCGGTAGCGGAAAGTTCAAACGCGCTCAAGCGTTTACTAGCCATATCCTGACCAAGAAAAGCACTAAGCGGAAACGCCAACTGCGTTCCACGTTGACAATCTGTAAAGCAGATCATTTGTCAGTCCGCAAATTATTGCCTCTTCTATAATTAAGGAGTATTCCCATGGCTAGAGTAAAACGTGGTGTAACAGCCAGAGCCCGTCATAAAAAAGTTATCGCGCAGGCCAAAGGCTATTATGGTCGTCGCAAGAATGTCTATCGTGTAGCTGTCCAGGCAGTTACCAAAGCCGGTCAATATGCATACCGTGATCGTCGTCAGAAAAAACGTGTATTCCGTACATTGTGGATTGCGCGTATTAACGCTGCTGCCCGTGAATGTGGAATTTCGTACAGTCGTTTGATCGATGGTCTGAAAAAATCATCTATTGAAATCGATCGTAAAGTATTGGCAGATATTGCTTATCACGATTCTGCTGCATTTGCTGCTATTGCTGCAAAAGCAAAGGCGGCTTTGGCTAACTAATCACTCGGTTCACTCAGGCGAATCATATTATTAGTTGCACAGGAAAGGGCCGTTGATGACGGCCCTTTTTTATTTCTGATTGATCCTCAGGTGGAGGAAATATGGCTGAACTGTCATCGCAGTTATTGGCATTAAAAGATATTGTTGAGGCAGCGAAGACCGCGATTGAAAACGCGACCGATGCTAAAACACTGGATAACGTCCGGGTCGAATATCTGGGAAAAAAAGGTTTGATTACCGGGTATGTAAAAGAACTGGGTAACCTCAGTGCTGAAGAACGGCCACTCATTGGTAAGGAAGTGAATCTGGCCAAGCAGGAAGTCGCTGGTCTGACTGAAGCTCGCAGCAAAATTCTTGCTGAACAGGCCATGAATGCTGCTTTGGCGGCTGAAACCGTTGATGTCACCTTGCCTGGTCGTAACGCCGAAGTAGGCGGTCTGCATCCGGTGACCCGAACTTTGCAGCGTATTGAACAATATTTTCGTCAAATTGGTTTTCAAATTGCCGAAGGGCCGGAAATCGAAGACGGTGATCATAATTTCACTGCATTGAATATTCCTGAAAGCCATCCGGCGCGTGCGATGCATGATACCTTTTATTTCAACGCTGAAATGCTGCTGCGTACCCATACGTCGCCAGTACAAATCCGTGTAATGGAAGAACAGCAACCGCCGTTACGCATCATTGCCCCGGGTCGTGTGTATCGCTGTGATTCTGATTTAACGCATACTCCGATGTTCCATCAGGTCGAAGGCTTGATGGTTGATGAGAATGTCAGTTTTACCGATCTGAAAGGCATTCTGGCAGACTTTCTGCAGGCTTTTTTCGAAAAACCGTTGAATGTACGTTTTCGTCCATCCTATTTTCCGTTTACCGAACCGTCAGCAGAAGCTGATATTGAGTGTGTGATCTGTGGTGGTGAAGGTTGCCGTGTTTGTAGTCATACCGGTTGGTTGGAAGTATTAGGCTGCGGCATGGTGCATCCAAAAGTATTCGAACATGTAAACATTGATAGTGAAAAATATCTGGGTCTGGCCTTTGGTATGGGCGTTGAGCGTCTGGCGATGCTGCGTTATGGCGTGAATGATCTGCGATTATTTTTTGAGAACGATCTGCGCTTCCTGCGTCAGTTCAAATAGGATAGGAAGTTCGCCATGAAATTAAGTGAAAACTGGTTACGTGAATGGGTAAATCCTGATTTTGACGTGCAGTTGATTGCCGAGAAACTGACGCAAGCAGGGTTGGAAGTAGATTCTGTTTCACCGGTTGCTGGTGATTTTTCTGGTGTGTTGGTTGGTCAGGTAAAATCAGTTGCCCCACATCCTGATGCAGATAAATTGCGCGTCTGTGAAGTGGATGTTGCCGGTGATGCGTTATTGCATATTGTCTGTGGTGCCAGCAATGTTCGGGAAGGCCTGAAAATTCCAGTGGCTGTCGTTGGGGCAGTATTACCCGGCGATTTTAAAATCAAAAAGGCCAAATTACGCGGGGAACCGTCATTCGGAATGTTGTGTTCTGCTAAAGAACTTGGTTTGGCAGAATCTTCGGAAGGATTATTGGAATTACCTGAAGATGCTCCGGTTGGTAACGATATTCGTGATTATCTGGCATTAAATGATTTCACCATTGAAGTTGATTTAACGCCAAACCGTAGTGATTGTCTGGGCGTAGCCGGTATTGCCCGTGAACTGGGCGTGATCAGTCGTACCAATCTGACACCTGTAACGATTAATGAAGTGCCTGCGACGATACAGACAACATTTCCGGTTTCGGTAGAAGCCAAACAAGCCTGCCCTAATTATATTGGCCGGGTAATTGAAAATATTAATCCAAAAGCCAAAACACCGTTGTGGATGCAGGAAAAACTGCGTCGAAGCGGTTTGCGTAGCCTGAGTGCCGTTGTCGACATCACTAATTACGTGATGTTGGAACTTGGTCAGCCGATGCATGCCTTTGATCTGCAGAAATTGCAGCAGGCCATTACGGTACGTTATGCCAAAACGAATGAAAAACTGACGTTATTAGATGGTCAGGAAGTTGATATTGCTGAACAAACATTGGTTATTGCAGACGCATCTGGACCATTGGCACTTGCAGGAATTATGGGCGGAGACGCGTCAGCTGTCGGTTCTGCAACAGCATCATTGTTCCTCGAAGCGGCTTTTTTTGCGCCGGATGCGATTGCCGGACAAGCGAGAAGTTACGGATTACATACTGATTCATCTCATCGCTTTGAACGCGGCGTTGACCCGCAACTTGCGGAACTTGCAATGCAACGTGCTACCAGTTTGATCCTTGAGATTGCCGGTGGTCAGGCAGGCCCGCTTACTGTGGTCAGTGAAGAAAGTGCGTTACCTGAAACGCCGCAAATTCTGCTACGTGCAAATCGTATTAAACGGGTATTGGGAATTGAGCTGGAAGCTGCTGAAGTAGAAGAACAGCTGACACGTTTGGGTCTGGAAGTTACACAAGTTAGAGATGGCTGGCTGGTTATTGTGCCAAGTTTCCGGTTTGATATTAATATCGAAGTCGATTTGATTGAAGAATTGGGACGATTGTATGGCTATGATCGGTTGCCGCAAACTCGTCCTGCAATTAGTGTGTTACCCAGCGCAATTTCCGAAAAACAACTGGCGACCGAACGCTTACAAAGTTTATTGGTAGATCGTGGTTATTATGAAGCTATTACCTACAGCTTTGTTGATCCAACATTACAAAAACACTTTGCTGACAGCGAAGCTGACCCCATTAAATTGGCCAACCCGATTTCTGCTGATTTATCGGTAATGAGACATTCTCTCTGGCCAGGTTTGGTGCAAGCGATGGTGTATAACCTGAATCGCCAGCACGATCGTATCCGCTTGTTTGAAGTAGGCAGTGTATTTCGCGGAGAACTGGCAGACATCGATCAATATCAATGTATTGGTGGTCTGATTTACGGCGATGTAAATCCTGAACAGTGGGCCGATAAAAGCCGTAAAGTTGATTTTTTTGATGTGAAAGCGGATGTTGAAGCGCTTTTGGCTATAGGTGACGGTCAAGTTGAATTTCGAGCTGAAGCTCATCCAGCATTGCACCCGGGACAATCTGCGCGTATCTATCAGAACGGACAAGCTGTAGGTTGGATCGGCGCTTTACATCCAAAACTGAATAAACCATTAGGCTTTGGTGGTAAAGCCTATGTTTTTGAATTGGAATTGGCGGTTTGCTTACAATCCGCCATTCCAAAATTTACCGCTTTGTCACGTTATCCTGCTATTCGCAGGGATCTTGCATTAGTCGTCGACAACTCAGTTGTTGCCTTTGAAATAGAGCATTGCCTGAAAGGCATTGAGTCTGATATTCTTAAGTCAATTCAATTGTTTGACGTTTATTCTGGAGATGGTGTCGAGCTTGGCAAGAAGAGTATTGCGGTTGCCTTCCATCTTCAGCATGGTGAGCGAACCATGACCGACGATGAAGTCGATGCTTTAATATTACAAATCACTCAAAAGCTGCAAAGCGATTTGGGTGCGATGGTCAGAACCTAACGTCGGTTCAATAATAAGAATAGGGGTAAAGAATGGCACTCACAAAAGCCGATATGACGGAACAACTATACGAAGAGTTGGGATTTAATAAACGTGAAGCAAAAGAACTGGTTGAAATGTTCTTTGAAGAAATCCGTGGAGCACTTGAAGAAGGTGATCAGGTAAAACTTTCCGGATTTGGTAATTTCGAATTACGCGACAAAAATGAACGGCCTGGCCGTAACCCGAAAACGGGTGAAGAGATTCCAATCACCGCCCGTCGTGTCGTTACTTTCCGTCCTGGCCAAAAACTGAAAGCAAGGGTGGACAGTTATGCTAGAGGCGAGTAATAACAACGAACTACCGGCCATTCCTGGTAAACGCTACTTTACCATTGGTGAAGTGAGTGAATTATGCGGGGTTAAACCGCATGTTTTACGTTACTGGGAACAAGAATTTACGCAACTAAAACCGGTAAAACGTCGCGGAAATCGCCGGTATTATCAACGCCATGATGTGGTATTGATTCGCGAAATTCGTGGCTTGCTTTATGAACAGGGTTTTACTATTGGTGGTGCTCGCCAGCAATTGGAAACCGAGCATAAATCCGAAGCAACTCACAGCAACGAAAACCGCAAACAACTGATTGATGAAATGCTGAAAGAACTGGAACAAATTCGTACGATTCTGGCTTAATACGTTATAATTCCACTGTTTTGTTGCTTGTCGGGGCATGGCGCAGCCTGGTAGCGCACTTGCATGGGGTGCAAGGGGTCGAAGGTTCAAATCCTTCTGTCCCGACCACTAGCAACTTTAGGGCTTGTTGATCTTTCATCTCCGCCAGCAGTGGTGGATATGAAAGATCAACAAGCCCTGATATCATCACAACGCTCTTAATGGGCGTTGTTTTGTTTCTACCGTCTGAAAATCACAGGATCGACTATGCAATTCAATACCCTTGGCAATAGTAATCTAAAAGTCAGCCAGATTTGTCTTGGCACAATGACTTATGGTGAACAGAACAGCCAACAGGAAGCATTTGAACAGCTTGATTACGCGGTATCGCAGGGTATTAACTTCATTGATACGGCAGAGCTTTATGCCATTCCACCCAAAGCAGAAACCTATGGTGCTACTGAAACGATTGTTGGCAACTGGTTAAAACAGCATGGTCGTCGTGAGGATTTGGTCATTGCCAGTAAGATTGCCGGTCCGGGTGCTGATTGGGTTGGGCACATACGTCAGGGTAAATCACGATTTGATGATAAAAATATCAGCGAAGCGTTAGACAATAGTTTGCAACGCTTGCAAACCGAATATCTGGATTTATATCAATTACATTGGCCTGAACGACAAACCAATTATTTCGGCAAATTAGGTTATCAACACGATGCTGCTGAAGAAGCAATGACGCCAGTGGTTGAAACCCTGCAGGCATTGGAAAAGCAGATAAAATCCGGAAAAATTCGCTATATCGGTTTATCTAACGAAACCCCATGGGGATTGATGCAGTTTCTTTCAGTGGCAAAATCGATGAATCTTCCAGTGATTGCCTCAATACAAAATCCCTACAGTTTGCTAAACCGTACCTACGAGATTGGCTGTGCCGAAATCAGTTATCGAGAGAATGTTCCACTATTGGCTTATTCACCTTTAGGATTTGGCGTGTTGACAGGGAAGTATCTCCAGAATAATGCTCCCGACACTGCCCGAATGAGTTTATGGCCACATTATGCACGGTACAGTAATCCACAGGCTGTCAAAGCGACTCAGGCTTATGTCGATTTGGCGAAGCAACATCAGTTAGATCCTGCGCAGATGGCATTGGCTTATGTGAATAGCCGACCATTTACAGCTGCAACTATCATTGGGGCTACCACTATGCAGCAATTAAAGACCAATATCGCCAGCGAAACATTAATGCTGTCGAATGAGGTTGTTACAGCAATCGAAGAGATTCATAAAACGATTCCAAATCCCGCTCCATAACTAACATTAGAGAAATGTGCGCTAGCGCAGGTTAAAGCGTTTGAGGCTATGGTAGTTTATGGTCTTGGTTACATTGCTGATATAAACTGCCGCTGATTCTATTTCGTCATTCTTATATCAGTATTTCTATGCTTAGAAATTCAGGTATCTGGCAACATGGATAGTCAATCCCTATATACCGTGCTTATCGTCGATGACGATCCGGTCACGCGTTTATTGATGAAACAATCACTTCAGGATCCGAACTTATCCATTATCGAAGCTGAAAATGGGCAGCAGGCGATAAGATTATTTGCCGAGTTTTTGCCTGATATCACTTTACTGGATGTTTCCATGCCTGGCATGGATGGGTTTACCTGTTGTCGTCAGCTCCGTTTACTTCCTAAAGGTCAACAAGCAGCAATCGTGATGGTTACTGTGCATGACAAAGTTGATGATATTGAAGAGGCGTTTGCATCGGGGGCGACGGATTTCATTACAAAACCATTCAAATGGCCGTTATTTGCACACCGTGTTCGATATATTCTAAAAGCCAATAATACCTTACGCGAACTTAGTCTGAGCCGTTCAAAACTGGATAAAGCTCAGGCAATTGCACATCTAAGCTATTGGGAATGGGATTTCAAACAGAATCAGATTGAATGTAGTGCTGATCTTTACAGGATCTTTGGTATAGAGAAATCCTCAAAAGTCCTTTCATTTAAACAGATTCTTCATCACATTTTTCCTGAAGACAGACCATTATTCAAACAGGCGCTTCGTCGGGCCATTCATCAAAAGCATCCTTATGATATTGAATATCGTATTCAGTCAGGAAGCGGTCAATTGTTTTACCTCCATGAACGAACAGAAATTACCGAAGATTATGATGGGTGGAAGATTATTGGCACGTTGCAGGACATAACTTCACTCAAGCGATCTGAACAGGAGCTCGCTTATTACACGTATTACGATACCCTTACAGATTTGCCGAATAGACGACTGTTTATTGAGCAGCTGGAAACAGCTATTGCTCGTGCCCGACATAAACAACAGTCCTTAACACTGATGTTTATCGATCTGGATCACTTCAAGCATATCAATGATACCTATGGGCATCAGGTCGGTGATGCATTGTTATGTGAGGCTGCGTCGAGAATTAAGGACTGTCTGCGAGATGCGGATTTGATTGCAGTGAGCAAAGATAAGGATGATCGTGTGGCCCGGTTCGCGGGTGATGAATTTACCGTCATGCTGACCAATATTGATAATGTGGATGTGCTGGCAAATATCGCCCAGCGGATAGTGGCCAAATTTGAAAAATCATTTGATATCAAAGAGCATAATGTTTTCAGTACGGTGAGCATCGGTATTGCTCTTTTCCCTGAAGATGGGGACAACGTTCAGGCGTTGATGCAGCATGCTGATGTGGCAATGAATCATGCCAAGGAATTAGGACGTAACAATTACCAGTTTTTCTCAGCAGAAATGAATGATTATCTGTATGAGCGTTTACAGATGGAACAGGATCTGCGCCAAGCATTGGAACGTAATGAGTTTCTGCTGTTTTACCAACCGCAGATTGATGTGCAAACGAAGCAGATCATAGGGTTTGAAGCCTTGCTGCGTTGGTTGCATCCAGTAAAAGGTCTGTTGGGTCCGTTAGTATTTATAGACGTGGCTGAAAAGACCGGTTTGATTATTGCTATTGGTGAGTGGGTGTTAAATCAGGCCTGTTTGCAAACCCGGGGATGGCAGCAACAATTTGATGTTCAATGGCGTGTTTCGGTGAATTTGTCTGCTATGCAGTTTAATCAGCAGTTACTTCTGGAGCAGGTTGGACAAAGTCTCAATAATTCAGGGTTGCCAGCAGCCTCTCTTGAATTGGAAATAACTGAAACGGCGATGCTTAAAGATGTGATGGAGACAATCCCATTATTAAACGCATTAAAAGCAATGGGGGTAGGGCTGGCCATTGATGATTTCGGAACCGGTTATTCTTCATTGAGCTACCTGAAAAACTTTCCGATTAATACCTTGAAAATTGATAAAAGCTTTGTTGATGAAATCGTTGACAATCCCAAAGATGCGGCGATTGCCCGAACTATTGTCCAGCTTGCAGATAATCTTGGTTTGAGAACCATTGCAGAAGGGGTTGAAAGTATTGCGCAGGTAGATATGCTAACTACAATGGGGTGCAAAGAGTTACAAGGTTATTATTACAGTAAACCACTTCCTGCGGGTGAAATAGAACGCTTATTAGAAAATGGTCAGGGCCTGCAAAATCTTTAGCGACGCCTGGTCGGTATTTTGACGACATCTTGCTCATCCCCATAACGATCCAACATACCAATGTCCAGAACGGGTGATGCATCAATATGCTGAGCATCCATCATTTGTGCTACACGCTTTAAGGCAGACATGATCATAGCCTGTTCCCATTCATCCAGTTTACTGAATTCCCGGGTAAAACGATCCTGCAATGGAATTGGTGCACTTTTAAGTGTCTCGGTAGCAGATTCGGTCAGATAGGCATGTACTTTACGTTTATCTGTTTGTGAGCGTTGACGATACACCAGACCACGTTTTTCCAGGCGGTCCAGAATGGTAGTTACCGTAGCCTGGCTTAAACTCATTTCCTGAGCCAGTTCGCCGATGGTGACTTGCCCTTTATCTCGCAGGGTTTGTAACAAGAGAATCTGTGGTGCCGTCAGCCCGGTGGTTTTGGCCAGATATTTAGAATGTAGATCGGTAGCGCGGATAACTCGGCGTAACGCAATAAGCACTTCTTCAATGTGATTCAACAGGTGTTCCCTTTGCTCTTTGTCTAGTCCAAGCGCGTCGATAGTCTCAGTATTAATTTGGATTGAATTCAGCATATTCTCCCACGTTTTTTTACAAATGGTTCAACTTGGGGCAGACCTCTTTTCAAACACAATCCGGTTTAAACTACATCCAATTTCAACGTTATCAAACTAAATTGTGCGACATTGTGTGGTCTGGACTTTTAATTTGTTTAGTGTACTATATATTTAGATTCTGTCATCTGCAAGTCATAAATGTATGATTGTATTGATTAATGAAAAATGTGATGGCAATTTCTATTTTTTATAAGCCATTTAGTGCTTAGTGTAATAAACATTAGAGTTGATTATAAATATGACCCAAACCAAACCCGCACCCTTACCTATAGAGTTGATGCAACCAACGGCAGAGTTGGGTGCAGATGTGCATAAACTCATTTCAGCGTGCCCCCCTTTAGATACCAACTCAATGTATTGCAACTTACTGCAAAGCAGTCATTTTGCAGAAACAGCCGTTGCGGCTGTTCTTGACAATGAATTAGTCGGTTTTATTTCCGGTTATCGCATTCCTAAACGCCCTGAAACACTGTTTGTGTGGCAGGTAGCCGTTGGCGAAAAAGCCCGAGGTCAGGGGCTTGCCGGAAGAATGTTAAAAGCGATTCTTTCGCGAGAACAAAACCGCGATATAAAAAGAATTGAAACAACAATAACCCCGGATAACAAAGCATCATGGGCGTTATTTGAGAGTCTGGCTCGTAAGCTGGATACCGAAATAAGCAGTAGTGTTATGTTTGATCGTCATCAGCATTTTGCCAATCAACACGATACTGAAATGTTAGTCAAAGTTGGCCCATTCAAGCCAATTGCCTAACCCATAATGAATTCAGGTCAGCAATGACCAAAATTTCCACAGGAGAGAAAAGCGAATGAAAATTTTTGAAGAGATCGAATCAGAAGTGCGTTCATATGCCCGCGCGTTCCCTCGTTTATTTGACAAGGCACAAGGCGAGTTGATTTACGATGATGACGGCAATGAATATATAGACTTTCTGGCCGGTGCCGGTTCGCTGAATTATGGTCACAATCATCCGTTATTTAAAGAGAAACTGATCGAATACATTCAACGTGATGGTATTACTCAAGGCCTGGATTTACACACTCGTGCCAAGGGTGAGTTTTTAGAAAGTTTTAACGAGAATATTCTAAAACCCCGTGACCTTGATTACATCGTCATGTTTACCGGTCCAACCGGAACCAATGCCGTTGAAGCGGCATTAAAAATTGCCCGTAAAAAAACCGGTCGTGAAAATATTATCTCTTTCACTAATGGCTGGCATGGTCAAACCCTGGGGGCATTATCGGTGACGGGTAACTCAACCCATCGTGGTGGTGCAGGTATCGCTTTACACGGTTCAACCCGTATTCCTTATGATGGCTATCTTGGTGATGATGTAGATACCACCAACCTGCTCGACAAGATGTTATCGGATTCCAGCAGTGGTGTTGATAAGCCCGCTGCGGTAATTGTTGAAACTGTACAGGGTGAGGGTGGAATTAACGCTGCTTCAATGACATGGTTACAAAGCCTTTCAGAAATCTGCAAGCGCCATGAGGTATTGCTGATTGTCGATGATATTCAGGCTGGCTGTGGGCGTACTGGTACGTTCTTCAGCTTTGAAGAAGCGGGTATTTACCCGGACATTGTCACCTTATCGAAATCATTGAGTGGTTATGGACTGCCATTCGCTGTAGTACTGATGAAACCGGAAGTTGATCAATGGTCTCCGGGTGAGCATAACGGTACATTCCGTGGTAATAATCACGCATTTGTCACTGCTAAAGCCGCGCTGGACTATTTCTGGAAAGACGATAAATTTGCCAAAGAAGTACAACGTAAAGGTCAATATATTGCTGATCGTGTTGATGCTATTGTGACCAGATATGGCGAAGGTAACTTCAACTCACATGGTCGGGGCATGTTCCGTGGCATCAACTGCGTCAGCGGCGAATTAGCGGGTCAAATCACCCGTAAATGTTTCCAGAACGGTTTGATTATCGAAACCAGTGGTGCCGATGATCATGTGGTGAAATTTCTCTGTCCACTGACAATTACCGATGAAAACCTGAAAAAAGGTATCGATATTCTGGAGAAAGCCATTAAGGAAGTGTGTGATAAGGCAGATAGTATTCCGGAAGAAAAAGACTTTTTTGAAGGTGATTACTCAGTGAGTGACGAAGCCAGTAAATCCGATACGTTTGAAGCGGCCGATAACAAAGCAGCAAGTTAATCAACCGGGATCTACTTATCTTTCTAATTCGGTGACTGATCTTTCGGTCACCGGACTTTACAAGTAATTAACAGAGGACAAGTCATGATTGTCAGACAACTACAAGAAGCACAACAAACCTCTCGTCGTATCGTTTCGCCGGATGGTAATTGGGAAAGCACCCGTATGTTATTGAAAGATGACAATATGGGGTACTCATTCCATATCACTACAATTTATGCCGGTGCCGATTTCCGTATGCATTATCAGAATCATCTGGAATCAGTGTATTGCATCAGTGGCGAAGGTGAAGTGGAAACACTGGATGACGGCAAAGTCTACAAAATCACACCGGGAACCTTATACAACCTGGATAAACATGATCGCCATATCCTGCGTGCATTTAAAGAACTTCACCTTGCCTGCGTATTCAACCCACCTTTGAATGGTAAAGAAGTTCACAACGCTGAAGGTGCCTATGAACTAGACGCTGAAGCAGTAACTGAATAACAGGCAATGCAGCCTTTCCGGTTTGGTCCGGAGTACAACGAATTAACAGAGAGTAGATATGCAATTTCATACGGTAGAAAAAATAGGCGGCACCTCAATGAGCGACTATGTCGCGGTGCGCGACAATATTATTCTGAAACCGGTTCATAACGAGTCAATTTACAATCGTGTATTTGTTGTTTCAGCATACGGTGGTATCACCAATCTGCTACTTGAGCATAAGAAAAACGGGACAGCAGGCGTGTATGCTGAATTTGCCAATAGTCTGAATGATGACAGTTGGCAAGAAGCGATGGAAAAGCTCAAGCAGGAGATTTTTTCCATCAACCAGCAATTGTTTAAAGATAAAAAAACATTGAAGCAGGCTAATGAGTTTATTGGCGAACGGCTGGAAGATGCAGAACGTGTTTTGGCCGATTTACAACGTCTTTGCCAGCATGGTCATTTTGCGCTGGATATGCATTTGGCTACGGTACGTGAAATGCTGGCCAGTATCGGCGAAGCGCACAGTGCCTGGAATACAGCCACCTTATTGAAAAAAGACAAGATCAACGCCCGTTATGTGGATTTGACCGGCTGGCAGACTGACAAACACATGAAGCTGGATGAGCGTATTGATAAGGCGTTTGCCAAAATTGACCTCAGTAAAGAGTTACCCATTGTCACCGGTTATGCCCACAGCGATGATGGTTTGATGTCTACCTTTGATCGTGGTTACAGCGAAATGACGTTCAGTCGTATTGCCGTATTAACCAATGCCAACGAAGCGATTATTCATAAAGAGTTTCATCTGAGCAGTGCTGATCCACGACTGGTCGGCGAAGATAATGCGGTACCGATTGGCCGAACTAATTATGATGTCGCAGATCAGCTGGCCAATCTTGGTATGGAAGCCATTCACCCTAAAGCAGCAAAAGGGTTGCGGCAGAATAATATTCCATTGAGGGTGCGCAATACCTTTGAACCGGAACACGCTGGTACCTTAATTACCGGTGACTACATCAGCAGCAAGCCCTGCGTGGAAATTATCGCCGGTTGCAAACATGTCTATGCCTTTGAGCTGTTTGATCAGGATATGGCTGGTAATATTGATCTTTATGACCGTGAAATCCTGGCACAGATCCGCAGAAATAAAGCACATATCATTTCCAAAGATATTAATGCCAATACCATCACGCATTATCTTTCAGCCAGTCTGAAGAATATCCGCCGGATCCGAGAGGCTTTACAGGAACAGTTCCCTGAAGCTGAAATCAATCAGCAGAAAGTAGCGATTGTTTCTGCCATTGGCAGTGATATGAAAATCCCTGGTATTCTGGCACGTACCGTCAGCGCATTGGCTGAGAAAAATATCAGCGTGCTGGCAATGCATCAGTCAATGCGTCAGGTGGATATGCAATTTATCATTGATGAAGACGACTATGCGGACGCTATCAAAAATCTGCACAGTTACTTAGTTGAAGTTCATGACCACGGAAGGGCGATTTGCCTTGCGTCATAAACACGTTATGTATGGGTGTTTGCTCAATACCGGCTCCACAGAACCGGAACTGCTGCAGGTAGCGCCTTAACTGAAATCGCCCATAGGGCAATTATAAACAGAAGATGATGTATCAGAAGAGCCGGCTTTGTAACATTTGCAGAACCTTCTCAGGATAAAAGCTATTACAGCCCGGTGAAACGTCTGTCTGATTAAATCAAACCCGCCGACAGGCGGGTTTATTGTTTTAGTCCTGCCAGCAAATCCTTTTTCATGCCTTTACTAAAGGGATCCTGTCCAAACCAGATATCAAAATAGACTTCCCCTAGTTTTGCATCGTCGCTCTGGCTCAGCTGCTGGCCATTTTTGAATAATATTAAACCTTCTGCTGAAGAATAGCGTATATCGAATCGATCACCTGGTTCGGCTTGCTGATACCCGCTATTAAACTCCACCAATGCTGATTCAATTGATTCAAAGGTTGTTTGGTTTACATTACGTTTGAGCAATTCCACCGAGGATTTTTGAAAATCCTCGGCATCAAAAGCGCGCTTATAAATAAACGAAAGTTGAACCATCTGGCTGGTGAGTTCACTATCTTCGCGACACTGTTCACGATATAACGCGACATCGCCAAGATTAAACAACATGACTTTTATCGGTACCGCAGAACATTGTTGCAGGGTAGTATTATCCAGTTGAATCTTCGATTCAAAGCTATTGGCACTGGCCAGCTGTAATGGCACCAACAAGCCCCATAAAACATGTTTTTTCATAATTGATTCCGGATTTTTCTCAGTGAATAACCAATGATTGGCAGGTATTGATAAAAGCCATCCACACCATCCCAGAAATCCTGATGCAGAATGATTTTGCCATCTTCATCAAAGCGTAACTGGCTGATACCAATAGATTCGCTATCGACTTTTTTTCCCATTACCGAAAACTGCATTCGCATCACCCAACGCACATAAATATCCTGTTTGCTAAGTGCGATATCTTCAATCTGCACTTCAAGATGATCCACTTGGTGACCTGTCTGCTGCATGTAATCAATCAGCTCGTTTCTATCGGTGATGGTGCGAAAGGTGTCGTTAAAATAAAGGGTTTCGGCGTAGGTTTCGTTGATAATGGTTGCTACATCACCGTGTTGAACCTGATTAAATACTGCAATGAAACCTTTTACGGCTTCAGCTTCATTTATTGGTTTTGAACCCTCAACAGAGATAGCTTTTCTATAATCATCTAAGTAGGCACTTTGCATGGTGTTCCCGCTACAGGCTGATAACAGAATAAAAAACGGCAATAACCACGATAATCTTGATTGAATAGCTTGTTTGAGCATGGTGATATTTCCGTTTCACTATTTGCGTAGTTCATCAAAACGTATCACTTGTGAAAACGGGGTGAAGAGTATGTGCAGCTATTCTTCACACGCAATTCACGCTTTGCTGATTAAGCTTGGCACCATCGAAAAAGAGACACTTCATGAAATCAATTCGACAATGGTTTGACAATGGTGAAGCCGCCTATTCAGCAGAGTCTGTCGAGAGCGCTGAGGATGGTATTGACTGGTTGAGGGTTATTCCATTTCTGGTTTTACATCTGGCCTGTTTAGCTGTCTTTTTTGTTGGCATATCTGCTGTGGCCGTTCTCATGGCTGTAGCATTGTATTTGATAAGAATGTTTGCCATCACGGCGTTTTACCATCGGTATTTTGCGCATAAATCCTTTAAAACCACTCGACCGGTACAGTTTCTGTTTGCTTTGATCGGCGCAAGCGCCACCCAGCGGGGGCCTTTATGGTGGGCAGCTCATCATCGGCAGCATCATCGGCATGCTGATCAACCTGCCGACCCGCATTCACCCAAGCAGGGTTTTTTCTGGAGTCACATGGGCTGGTTTCTCTCCGGCAAGCACTATCAGGCCGATTACAAGCTGATCCCGGATTGGCAGCGTTTTTCAGAACTACGTTGGTTGGATCGTTATGATCTGGCTGTTCCGGTGTTATTGGCGTTAGCATTATTTATTCTCGGTGTGCTGTTGGAGAAGTATTTCCCCGGTTCCGGAACCAGTGGCTGGCAAATGCTGGTGTGGGGATACTTTATTTCAACGGTTGTTCTGTTACATGCCACTTTACTGATCAACTCCATGGCGCACTGTCTGGGCAAAAAGCGCTATCAAACGGCTGATGAGAGTCGTAATAACCTATTTCTGGCATTACTGACTCTGGGAGAGGGGTGGCACAATAATCATCATCATTATCCAGCATCAGCAAGACAGGGATTTTATTGGTGGGAAGTGGATATCAGTTATTACATTTTGAAATTAATGCAAAAATCGGGACTTATCTGGGACGTACGCACAGTGCCACTCCACAAGCGTGAAAGTAAGAAAATCCTCCCTGAGGAAAGTGTATGAAAATTGCGATAATTGGCGCGGGTATATCTGGTTTGACCTCTGCATATTATCTGGCAAAACAGCATCATGTCACGGTATTTGAAGCGAGTAATTATCTGGGGGGGCACACGGACACACATTGTTTGGAGCTTGCCGGCAGATCATTTAATGTGGATACCGGTTTTATTGTTTTCAACGAACAGAACTATCCGAATTTTACCCGGTTATTAAGTGAATTAGGGGTCGAAAGCCAGCCGACAGAAATGAGTTTTAGTGTCAGTAATGTCCAATCTGGTCTGGAGTATAACGCTGGTGATCTGAATAAATTATTCTGTCAGCGACGTAATCTGTTGAATTTCCGCTTTTACCGAATGTTATGGGATTTGGTGCGGTTTTATCGTGAAGCACCACTGCTTTTGAACGAAGATGATGATGGTCTGACTCTGGGGCAGTATCTGGCTATCAACAACTACAGCGATATATTCATTAACGATCATCTCATTCCGATGGCATGTGCCTTATGGTCCGGCCCCAGTATGTCAGTGGTGGATTTTCCGGCGCAATATTTTATTCGTTTTATGCATAACCATCATATGTTGTCGTTAACCGACCGGCCTCAGTGGCGCGTTGTAACGGGTGGTTCCAAATCCTATGTTGATGCGCTGGTAAAGCAGAGCAATGCTGAATTTATAACTGGCACGCCAATTCATCGTATCGAGCGTAATTTGCATGGTGTGACATTGACTGTAGATGGTGAAAAACGTCATTTTGATAAAGTGATCATCGCCGCTCATGCCGACCAGGCATTACGTATACTGGATCAACCCAGTGAGACCGAAGTGGCTGTTCTGGGTGGCATAGGTTTTCAGGAAAACGAAATGCATTTGCATACCGATATCAGCCTGTTGCCCAAAAATTCCCAGGCATGGGCCAGCTGGAATGTGCGGGTAGGACCAGAGTTGCAGCAACAGTGTACGGTCAGTTATCACATGAATACCTTGCAGAGTCTGGTTGCACCGGCAGAGCTGATTGTCTCGTTAAATTCAGGGCATCTAATTAACCCGAAAAATGTATTGGTACATCGTCGTTATGCCCATCCAATATATAACCTGTCAACACTCAACGCCCAACGTCGCTGGCAGGAAATCGCTGACACGCAGCATACATTTTATTGCGGTGCCTATTGGGGATGGGGCTTTCATGAAGATGGTGTGAGCAGTGCGTTACGGGTTATTGATGCCCTTGAAGAATCTAAGCCGGGAGTGGCCAATGTTGCCTGATGGCATTTATCGTGGCTGGGTTAATCATCAACGCCATTTACCCAATAAACATGGTTTTCAATATCCACTAGCGATGTTGATGCTGGACTTGGATGAATTGCAGACACACTTCAAACGCTCACGCTTCTGGTCACTGGAACGTTTCAATCTGATTAGTTTTTATCGTAATGACTACCTGCAATCCGAACAGACCGATTTAAAGCAGGCAGTGTTCGATTTGATCTATGAACGTAGCGGCGAGAATTTCGCTGGAAGTGTGAAGATACTTACTCACCCTCGCTATCTGGGGTTTATCTTTAATCCAGTGACCTTTTATTTCTGTTTTGATCAGCAACAGCTCCAATTTATTGTTGCGGAAATTAATAATACGCCGTGGAACGAACGTCATGCCTACGTATTAAAAGTCGATCAACAGCAGAGTCAGCCATGGCGGTTTGATTTTGATAAGCAATTCCATATTTCACCGTTTATGCCGATGGATATTCAATATCACTGGCGATTTAAGCTGGATAAGGGTGCCATTAATATCAATATGGTGTTACTGCGTGAAGGCGAGCGTCAGTTTGATGCAACCTTACAGGCTGATTTTCAGCCAATGACCGCCAGAAGCATGCGCTGGTTACCGATTCGTTATCCGATGCAGACACTCAGGGTCGTATTGAGAATCTACTGGCAGGCATTGCGGTTATGGGGAAAACATACGCCTACTTTCAGTCATCCTGATCAGCAAGCTGAGACTGTGACTCAACCTGTTATCCATCATGGAGATGATAAATGAGTAAAACGGCCATCATTGAAACGCAAAATAGCAAGATTAGCCGTCTGTCGAAACTCTATGAAAAAGGGGTTATTCGTCAGCTCAGCCGGATCCAGAAAGGCTGCATCCACCTTCATACTGCGGGGGAAGTCTATGAGCTGGGTGAGCCTCAAGCGGACTTGTCTGTATGTCTGACTGTCTATGACCGACGTTTTTTTGAGTCCATAGTGCAAGGTGGTAGCGTCGGAGCAGCAGAGTCCTATATGCAGGGTGACTGGCAGTGTAGTGATTTAACGGCTCTGGTGCGGATTCTGGTGCGTAACCAGTCGTTGACTGATGAACTCGAACAGGGCTTTGCCAGAATTACCGGTGCGTTATTAAAAGGCTTTCACTGGCTAAACCGTAACAGCCGGCGTGGCAGTCGCAAGAATATTGCTGCACATTATGATCTGGGGAATGATTTATTTGAATTGTTTCTGGATAAAGACTGGATGATGTATTCCTCCGCGCTTTATTACACCGGCAACGAATCATTGGAAACCGCACAACAGCAAAAGCTGGCGAGATTGTGTGACAAGCTGGATTTGCAAGCCACAGATCATTTATTGGAAATTGGCACGGGCTGGGGTGGTTGTGCGGTATTTGCTGCACAGCATTATGGCTGCAGAGTCACCACGACGACGATATCCAGACAGCAATATGACTATGCTGTTCAACGCGTTGAAAAAGCCGGATTAACCGATCGAATAACGGTTTTGCTTGAGGATTATCGTGATCTGCAAGGTCAGTTCGATAAGCTTATTTCCATTGAAATGGTCGAAGCGGTTGGGCATCACTATATTGATGATTATTTTCAGCGCTGTGCTGCTTTATTAACGACGGATGGCCTGGCGATTATCCAGGCTATTACGCTGGAAGATCATCGCTATGCACAGGCCGTAAAATCAGTGGATTTTATCAAGCGCTACATTTTCCCCGGCAGTTTTATCCCCAGTGTCACAGTGCTGAGTAATTCGGCTGCCAAAGCCAAACTCAAACTTACCAGTCTGGAAGATATCGGTCCCAGTTATGCTATTACTCTTGCAGCCTGGCGTGAACGTTTTAATGGCGCTTTGGATAAGGTAAGGGCCATGGGGTATCCCGAATCGTTTATTCGCATGTGGGAATTTTATCTGTGTTACTGCGAAGGCGGTTTTGCTGAACGCAGTATCAGTGATGTGCATTTGTTATTCAGCAAAGCTGACAATCGTCGAGCCCAGTGGTGTCCAGCGTATGCCTGAACGACTGACTATCATCAACTTTTTACTGTTTCAAATCGGTTGGTTCGCCTGTGTATTAAGTGGTGCAGCCGGTTTGAATTCGCCGGCGCTATTATTTACTGCAGCATTTTTATTTGTTCATTTCCGCTTTTATCCCTGGAAACTAACGGATTACAAACTGGTATTAGCCGCCATTTTAATTGGTGTCATTTTAGATTCCAGCTGGTCTGCCTGGGGCTTGATGGCCTATCAGGCGCAAACTATAGAACCGATTGCTCCGTGGTGGATCTGGTGTTTGTGGATTAATTTTGCCTTAACCCTTAATCATTCAATGTCCTGGTTGTTAAAACATCGTTTGCTGGCGGGGATATTATCTGCCGTTGCCAGTCCGGTTTCCTATTATGCGGGCAGTCGATTGGGTGCCTTGCAATGGTTGCAGCCGGAAATATTGATTATTGTGCTTGGCATCAGCTGGGGACTGGTTATTCCATTATTACTGACACTGACTCTCTTTTGGCGAAATCAAGAATCAGGGACGCAACATGCTGTGGTTTAGTTTTTTTATCGTTTCACTGATCATGCTGGGCGGCTGGTTGTGGCAACTTCGCAGTAAAAATGCCGGTATTGTTGATGTTTTATGGGCATTTTCACTGAGCTTTTTAGCATTGTTTCATTTGATTACCAGTGATGGTTATCTGCCATTAAGTCTGCTGGCGGCCAGTATTATGTTTTTATGGTACCTACGTTTGGGACTGCATCTTGCTCAACGGGTATTAGGTGAGGATGAAGATGGCCGCTATAAATACTTGCGAGACTACTGGGCCGATAAAACCAATTTTTACCATTTTTTCTTTTTCCAGTTCCAGGCATTACTGGCCTGGGGTTTTGCCATTCCGGTCTGGTTAATCAGTCAGGGACAGATTGAAAATTTGGGACTGGCTCAATATGCTGGCCTGGCGATAGCGATAATCGCCATTATCGGCGTCACCACGGCGGATAAGCAATTAGCCGCTTTCAAAGCGGATCCCAAAAATAAAGGCGAGGTGTGTGAGAAAGGCCTGTGGAATTATTCCAGACATCCGAATTACTTTTTCGAATGGTTGCACTGGTTTGCTTATCCATTAATGGGAATGGGGCTGGAATATGGCGGTTGGTTATGGTTGGCACCGCTTATCATGCTGTTATTTCTGTATTTCATTACCGGCATCCCATATACCGAACAACAGGCAATTCGCAGTCGTGGCGATAAATATCGCCGTTATCAACAAACTACCAGTGCATTTATTCCCTGGAGGAAAAAAACATGAGTCTTATTTCTATAGCCGAAAAAGGCCTGGTGCCTGATGCGTTAATACGACTCGGCATCCGCAAGCTGCTAAGACAAAGACTTCATGATGAAAATGCCTATGATCCTGAAGCCGCCAGTGAAATTAAAAATCAATGCATTGAAATGTTGCGCAACAGTCCTATTGCCATTGAAACTCAAGCTGCGAATGAACAGCATTATGAAGTTCCGGCCGAGTTTTATCAGCTGTCATTGGGCAAACACCTTAAGTACAGTGGTTGCTGGTGGGATGATTACACTGTGTCACTGGATCAGGCTGAAAAAGCCATGCTGGATGTTTATGTCGAACGCGGAGATTTTAAAAACGGTCAGGATATTCTTGAGCTTGGTTGTGGCTGGGGCTCGCTGACCCTATATCTTGCTGAGCGTTTCCCTTATTCACGTATTACTGGAGTGTCAAATTCAAATTCGCAACGTGAATATATCGAAAGACAGGCATTAGCCCGTGGTTTAACCAATATCCATATTATTACCTGTGATGTGAATGAACTGGAACTGGACACACAATACGACCGTATCGTGTCAATTGAGATGTTTGAGCATATGCGTAATTACCAGCAATTGCTGGATAAAGTCAGTCGGTGGCTGAATGCTGAGGGCAAATTGTTTGTACATATTTTCTGCCATCGCAGTGTGGTTTATCCATTTGAAACGGAAGGCGATGATAACTGGATGGGGCGTTATTTCTTTACGGGTGGCTTAATGCCTTCGGCAGATACCTTGTTACATTTTCAGGATGCGTTGCAAATTGAAAAGCAATGGCTGGTCAACGGCCAGCATTATCAGAAAACAGCCGAAGCCTGGCTGGAAAACACAGATAAGAATGCCCGCCAGATTAAAGATTTGTTTGATCAGACCTATGGCAAGGGCGAAGGTGCTATCTGGCTCCAACGCTGGCGGTTGTTTTTTATGGCCTGTGCCGAGTTGTTTGGCTATCGCGATGGGACTGAATGGCTGGTCACGCACTATTTATTTTCCAAACGGGTAAACTGAGGCAATGGCTAAATCCAATACCAATCTGCAAGCCAAGCTGGTTAAAGTCTTTCTGATTCAGGTAGCGTTAATCAGTCTGGTCGCTATTGCGGGTATTTATGCCGCAAAAGCTACACTGCAGGATGTATTGGTTCGCGCCGCACTGGAGGGCGAGGCGCAACATTTCTGGGATATGCGATCTGAGGATTCTGACTTTCCTTTACCTAATACTATGAATCTGAAAGCCTATATGGCTGAGGGTAATGATTATTCGCATTTACCGCCGTCATTACAGGAGCTTGGACCAGGCCTACAGCGAACTGAGCTCGGCGGACAGCAGCCAATTGTGTATGTTGAAGATAAAGCTAATCGTCGTCTGTATCTGATCTTTGATGAAGTTAAGGTTTCACGTTTGGCGCTGGTGTTTGGGTTATTACCTTTGGCTTTAGTGCTGGTGGTGCTTTATCTGTTGGCGTGGATAGCCTATCGCCAGTCACATAAAGCGGTTTCACCTATTATGAAACTGTCCCGTGCGGTCAATGATGTGGATTTTCGTGAAGGTAACTTCCCACAGCTGGATCTGGATGAACTACGGAATATTCCTGATGATGAGGTCTCCAGTCTGGTTCGGGCATTGGACGAGTTTACCAACCGGTTGGAAAACTTTGTTGAGCGGGAGCGGAATTTCACCCGTGATGTCAGCCATGAATTAAGAACTCCGATTGCGGTTATTCGCGGGGCATTGGAGCTAGTTGAACGAAAATATGGCGATCAGGCGGTAACGGAAATGAACCGAATGTACCGCACCTTGACGGATATGGAATCGCTGATTGAAACACTGCTGTTATTGGCGAGGGAACAAGTGGAGGCTTTGCCTTTACGGGAAGTGACGGTCAATGATTTGATTGCTGCAGAACTTGATAACCTTCGTATGATTCACCAGGATAAACCCATCACTGTGAATGTAGAGGAATCCGGTATTTTAGTTGTTCAGGCAGCTGAACGTGTGTTGCCTATCCTGATCGGCAACTTATTACGTAATGCCTTTAACTATACACAACGTGGCAATATCACTGTATCTATTCGTTCAGATGGTTTTTCGGTGGCAGATAGTGGAATTGGTATGGATAGGGATCAAATGCAGAAAGTGTTTAAACCGTTTTTCCGTGCGGATGATAAGCAGCAGACAACAGGGTATGGTATTGGTATGACTATTGTGAAACGGCTTTGCAATCGTTACGAATGGAATTTACGTTTATCCAGTAAAATGGGCGAAGGCACCGAGGTCAGTGTGCACTTTCCCAAAGCCCAGTTTCGTAGTCTTTGATTAGGCATTTTGGATCGATTACCGCTCGCTACTGTTGCTGAAGATTCTGCATGGTCTATGGGGCTTACAGATCTTCTTCTCTGCAGAGCTTATAGCCTACGCCCGGTAAGGTATGCATCAACTGATTCTGAAAGGGTTTATCCAGGCTTTTTCGCAGGTTGTACAAATGGCTGCGTAACGTATCACTGTCAGGCGTATCATCTCCCCAAACTTCAGCTTCAAGCCGTTCACGACTGACAATCTTGGGGGATTCGCGCATCAGAATTCGCAATATATGCAAAGTGATAGGAGACAGCTTGATAACCTGCTCACCACGCATGACACGCATGGTATCCAAATCATAGGTCAGGTCGGCAACCGTTAACTTGCCCCCCTCCAGTTCACCACGCTGACGTCTTATCATCGCAATCAGCCGCGCTTCCAATTCGCGCATTTCAAATGGTTTGATTAAATAGTCATCTGCACCCAGATCAAAGCCATTGACTTTGTCATTAATCGTGTCACGAGCCGTGAGCATAATGATTGGTGTATGTAAATGCATTTCATGACGTAACCTGCGGCAGACTTCAAAGCCGTCGATGCCGGGAAGCATGATATCCAGCACAATGGCATCATAATGATGTTCTTCGCATAACTGCAGCGCGGTGATGCCATCAGTTGCAAAATCAACAGTAAAGCCACCAAGTTCTAGATAATCGCCCACATTAGCTGCTAAATCACGGTGATCTTCCACAATTAAAACCGTTGCTGATACTGCTTTCATACTATTCTCTTAAGGCCTGATATAGCTACGTTACGATGTATATAAATTCATCGCAAGTAACATTTTTGGGAATTTCTCCCAAAATTTAACAAAAGCTGTTTGACTAATTAAATAACAATCATTATCATTAACATCAACGTTAATTAACCGGGTTTATTTCATGATAGTTTGTGTATGCAACAACGTGAATGTAGAGAAAGTTAAAGCCTCTATTGATGCAGGCGCAGACACGCTTGAAGCTATCCGTGAAACTACCGGAGCAGCAGCATGCTGCGGTAAATGCCAGTTCAAAGTGAACCGTGTTTTACAGCAACACGCGCCACAGCTCGATGATCAGAATGGCTATCTGGTTGCTCAGACTGTAAACGCCTCTCATTAAAGTTGCGCAGATATCGCAACAGCATAAACTTCCCGCATTTATTAATCTGATTCCTTTCTCAAAACCATGAAAATTTCATGGTTTTTCTCTGTTCAACAAGTTATTAATTTGTTTAGCTTTAATCTTTATTACTGATTTAGATCCGGGCGAGGAATGCAATGCAGATGATAATTGTTATCATTTGTCTTTAATATCAATAACTTATCTTTGACTTTTATGGCTTATTAACGATAATCAACACTATCGAGCAATGAGAGAGGGATAATCCGATGAAAGGCGATAAAAAAGTTATTGAGTTGCTGAATAAAGTATTGGGCAATGAGCTGGTTGCTATTAACCAATATTTTCTGCATGCCAAAATGTATAAGGATTGGGGCCTGAAAAATCTCTATGAGCATGAGTATCATGAATCCATTGATGAAATGAAACATGCGGATGCACTGACTGAAAGGGTTCTGTTTTTGGAAGGGTTACCAAACCTGCAGGATCTTGGTGCATTACGTATCGGAGAAAATACCCGTGAAATGTTGGAAGCGGATCTCTCTTTAGAGCTGGATGCGATTCCGGATCTGAAAGAGGGCATTCAATACTGCGAACAGATTGCTGATTACGTTACCCGTGACTTATTCAAGTCTATTCTTGAATCCGAAGAAGAACACGTCGACTGGCTGGAAACCCAGCTGAGTCTGATTGATAAAATGGGTATTGAAAACTACCATCAGGCACAAATCGTTAAAGAAGCCGAGTAACAATACAGGTTTCAATTTAAAAGCTCCATCAGCCATGCTGATGGGGCTTTTTTGTATTCAGAATATGTAACTTTTTCTATAAATCAGCATGAAAGTTTGCCATTTTCAGATAACTCTCCAGGAAGTGTATCCCTATAATTGAAGATATAAATATGCTTTGCAGATTCTCTTAAAGGACAAAAAATGATTAATGCTTATGCGACACTGGAAGCGGGGGCTAAACTCACCCCTTATCAATATGATCCTGGTCCGCTTGGCGATCATGAAGTCGAGATTGAGATGCGTTATTGTGGCATTTGTCATAGTGATATCAGCATTATTGATAATGATTGGGGAATGTCCTCATATCCTGTTGTGGCCGGACATGAAGTGGTCGGAACAGTAAGTCAGCTAGGTACGGCTGTGACCAATCTGGAGGTCGGCCAAACCGTTGGTTTAGGCTGGTATGCAGATTATTGTGAAAGCTGTGAACAATGTCATAACGGTGATGAAAATATATGTCCGGATCTCACACCCACCATCGTTGGGCATCATGGCGGCTTTGCCGATAAGGTTAGGGCCAATGCCAATAGTGTGATCCCACTGCCTGAAGACATTGATCTCAAATCAGTCGGGCCTTTGCTGTGTGGTGGGCTGACCGTCTTTAATCCCTTGGTTCAATTTGCCATCAAGCCAACCGATAAAGTTGGCGTGATTGGTATTGGTGGATTAGGCCATATTGCATTGCAATTTCTGCAAGCCTGGGGCTGTGAAGTCACGGCATTTACCAGCTCGTCCAAATTACAGGAAGCTCTGGATATGGGCGCTCATTACAGCGTGGACTCGCGTGATGAAAACGTCATGGCAGAACTGCCCAGAAAATTCGATATGATTCTCTCTACAGTTAACGTCAAACTGGATTGGAACCTGTACCTGAGTAAATTAAAACCCAGAGGGCGGCTGCACTTTGTCGGCGCCACGATGGAGCCATTGGATATCAAAGTGTTTAACCTGACAGAAGCGCAAAGAAGTATCTCTGGCTCTGACACCGGTAGCATACAAACCTGCAACAAAATGCTGGAATTTGCACAGCGTCATCAGGTGAAACCAGTGGTTGAAATGTATCCATTTGAGCAGATAAACGAAGCAATTGAAAAACTGCGTAAAGGCGATGTGCGTTATCGCATTGTGTTAGAGCGCTAATCAGCAAAATAAGTGAAATTTAACTTTACTGATTGCAAATAAAAAGCCCCATCAGCATAACTGATGGGGCTTTAATATTCTGGGTAACCTATTGATAATACTAGGTTAATGTTGGTACCGAGGGCGAGAATCGAACTCGCACTTCCGAAGAAACCGGATTTTGAATCCGGCGCGTCTACCAGTTCCGCCACCCCGGCAACAAGCCGAGCATTATAACGAGGGCTGTTCGATTATGAAAGCCCGTTTTTACCTTTTGATGCTATTTTCCTGCTTGAACTAGATTTTACCTAACGAAAAACACAATAGCTCTGCTATGATCTCGCCATGCATCGTACCGACTTTCAATTTGAACTCCCGCCGGAGTTAATCGCCCAGTATCCGTCCAAACATCGAACTGCCAGCCGCTTGCTGACACTTGATGGTAACAATGGTGAATTGGCCGATCGCCAATTCAGCGATTTTCTGGATTTACTCAAACCCAATGATTTGCTGGTGTTCAATAACACCAAAGTCATTCCTGCTCGCCTGTTAGGCGAAAAAGAAACCGGCGGGAAGATTGAGGTGTTGGTGGAGCGGATATTGGACGATAAACACGTCCTGGCGCATATTCGTAGCAGTAAGTCTCCCGGAGCAGGGCGAATTTTAATCCTTGAAAACGAGCTTCGTGCCGAGGTTCTGGGACGTCAGGATGCGTTATTTGAACTTAAGTTTGATATTGCAGGCGATGTAATTGAGGCGCTCGAACAATATGGACGTTTACCGTTACCTCCATATATAGAGCGTGAAGTTGATAAAAATGATCTGGATCGTTACCAAACCGTTTATGCCAAGCAAATCGGTGCAGTAGCTGCCCCGACTGCCGGACTGCATTTTGATAATGAACTGATGCAGCGTATACGGGACAGCGGTATCGACATGACCGAAGTCACTTTGCATGTTGGTGCAGGAACATTTCAGCCGGTGCGGGTTGAGGATATTCGTAGCCATCAAATGCACTCTGAACGTATTGAAGTCAGCGATACTGTTTGTGAAAAGGTTCGTCAAACCCGTGAAAAAGGCGGACGAGTGATTGCCGTGGGTACCACCAGTGTCAGAGCTTTGGAGAGTGCGTCACGAGGTGGTGAAATTGCCGCCTATTCCGGCGAAACTGATATCTTTATTTACCCAGGCTATCAATTTCGTTCGGTCGATGCGATGGTCACCAATTTCCATCTTTCCGAATCGACTTTATTGATGCTGGTCTCAGCCTTTGCCGGACGCGAGCATATAATGTCAGCCTACCATCACGCCATTGAGCAACGTTACCGTTTTTTCAGTTACGGTGACGCGATGTTTATCACCAGGAAAACTGCATGAAGCTTTTAGATCAGATTCGCTTTGTATTAGTAGGCACCACACATCCAGGCAATATTGGTGCCTCGGCCCGGGCAATGAAGACCATGGGCTTAACCAATCTGCATCTGGTCTCACCGAAAATCTATCCCAGTGCTGAAGCCACTACGCGGGCATCCGGAGCGGATGACGTGCTTGCCAGAGCCGTCGTTCACGACAGCCTGGAGTCAGCTATAACTGGCTGCCAGCATGTGTTTGGCATGAGCGCCCGGCTAAGACATCTGGCCGTACCATTAATGAATCCGCGGGAAGCGGTTACCTCGCTTGAAAAATATGATGATGACACCCATATTGCTATTGTATTTGGTCGCGAGCATTCGGGTTTATCAAATGATGAACTGGATCTATGCCATACACTGGTGAATATTCCGGCGAATCCGGAATATAGCTCATTGAATCTGGCGGCCGCTGTCCAGGTGATGGCTTATGAATTACGCATGAGCTTCACCCCGACGATTGAACGTGGTCGCATTGGTGAGGAACGGGAAGCGATTAATGCTGAAGATCTGGTGCATTTATATGACCATTTTGAGCGAAGCCTGACCACAATAGGCTTTTTAGATCCGAGTAATCCACGCTATTTAATGCGGCGGATTCGCCGATTATTTAACCGGGCAGATCTTGACCGAAACGAAGTTCAGATTTTGCATGGCATTTTGCGTGCAGCAGAGACCAAAGCGAGGAGTTCAAAATGAACGATCAATTACATGTGACCCGCTGGCAGCGTTTTAAGGAAGATATCTACTGTGTATTTGACAGAGATCCCGCCGCGCGCAATGTATTTGAAATCGTTACTACCTATCCTGGTGTACACGCATTAACCCTGCATCGCTTCAGCCACTGGTTATGGAAAAAGGGCTGGATGTGGCTGGCTCGGTTTATGTCGACTATTGGTCGCTGGCTGACCGGGATTGAAATTCATCCGGGGGCTAAAATTGGCCGACGGTTTTTTATCGATCATGGTATGGGTGTGGTGATTGGTGAAACCGCTGAAATTGGTGATGATTGCACTCTTTATCACGGGGTCACGCTGGGCGGTACTTCATGGAAAGGCGGTAAACGTCATCCAACCCTGACCAATAATGTGGTGGTGGGTGCCGGCGCAAAGGTGCTTGGTCCGATTACTGTCCATGAAGGTGCCCGGATTGGTTCAAATGCGGTTGTGGTCAAGGATGTTGCGGCCAACGAAACTGTTGTTGGTATTCCCGGCCGAGTGGTGCGAAGCCAGAAAAATCCGGATAAGAAAGCCCAGGAAAAGCTGGCACAGTCTGTTGGATTTGATGCTTACGGCACTTCCACACAAACGCCTGATCCTGTTGCCTCAGCGATTCATGGTTTGATTGAGCACATTCATTTAATGGAAAAACGCATGGATGCCATGTGCCAGACAATTCACCGTCTTGGCGGTGAAATACCAGAAGTTTCCATGCCGGAATTAGATGGCTGCGAACTGGATAAAGAGTCTGATTCTGCTAAAGTTGACTAAAATAGTCGGACATGAAAAACTATCCAAATAGTTTGTGATAGGAAATCAATATGCGCTTAACGACTAAGGGTCGCTATGCTGTGACAGCGATGCTCGATTTAAGTCTTAATTACGGTGTTGGCGCGATCACGCTAGCAGATATTTCCGAGCGGCAGGGCATCTCACTTTCTTATTTGGAACAATTGTTTGCCAGATTACGCAAGCAAGGTTTGGTGAGCAGTTCACGTGGACCGGGCGGTGGCTATAAATTGAGTCGTGCGGCGACAGAAATTACAGTATTGGATGTGATTTCAGCGGTTGATGAAAAAGTGGATAGTACGCAATGTCAGGGAAAACATAACTGTCATGCCGAAGAGCAATGTCTCAGCCATGAACTGTGGCAGAGCCTGAGTGATCAGATCCGTGTTTATCTTGCTGGCATTACATTGCATCATGTCGTAAGTGATTACGAGCGTAGCCTGAACAGCCGAAATAGCGGTGAAAAAGTCATCAAGTTTGATGCACTCTGAAATAACAGACTGAGTCTCATGTCTTTTGCTTATCTCGACCATAATGCTGGAACCGGCCTGGCTGAAGGTGTACTGGATACCATGCTGCCGTACCTTAAACAGCAACAGGGTAATCCCTCAAGCAGCCATCGGTTTGGTCGGTATACCCATGCGGCGATTGACCATGCTCGTCAGCAAGTTGCTGATTTGGTAAATGTGGAAATTGATCAAATCATTTTTACCAGCGGCGGCACTGAATCCAATAACCAGGCCATTAGTGGTGTTTCCCAGCTGTTCGATAGCGGGCGCGTTTTAATCGGCAGCACTGAACATCCCGCTGTTTTAGAGCCGGCAAAACGCTTGCAGCAACAGGGCTTTGAAGTGTTGTTCCTTCCGGTGAATGCTGATGGATTGATCAATATCGAGATATTCGAAACCCTGTTAACCGGTGATACCCGCATGGTCTCCGTTATGTGGGCTAATAATGAAACGGGTGTGGTGCAGAATATTGCACAGTTAACCGAGATGACCAAAGCCCGCGATATCGTGTTTCACTGCGATGCTGTCCAGGCGGCTGGCAAACTGGATATTGATTTTCAGGCTGCCGGTATTCAGATGATGAGTTTGTCGGCGCATAAATTCGGCGGTCCAAAAGGTATCGGCGCCTTGATTGTCGATAAAAAACTCGACTGGCCTGCATATGTGTTAGGCGGCGGTCAGGAGCATGAAAAACGCAGTGGTACCGAAAATGTTGCTGCAATCGTGGGCTTTGGAGCAGCGGCTGAAAAAGCCAAACAGCAATTAACCCATTATCAACAGCATTGCCGTGAATTAAGAGATTTACTGGAAATACGATTAAGAGTGATCCCGGGCGTTACCATTTTTGCCCAATCGACAGAACGTTTGCCCAATACAGTGTTTTTTTCGTTGCAAGGCTTCGATTCAGACACTTTGCTGATGTCACTGGATCGAAAAGGTTTTTCGGTTTCCAGTGGTTCGGCCTGCGGTACCGGCCGGCAGATACCAAGTCATGTGCTTAAGGCAATGGGAGTAGATGATATGACGGCCCTGGGGGCTGTCCGAGTCAGTGTTGCACTGGAAAATACTAAAGAACAAATCGAACAGCTGGCTGTCGTAATTGAGAAAGAAGCCAGTCGTTTTAACCATTTGATGAACAGGTAATGAAATGACAACAATTACATTGACACAATCAGCAGTAAAACGCGTACGTGATATGGTCGCCAAACGTAATAGTGGAATCGGCTTGCGTATCGGTGTGGTTAAAAGTGGTTGCTCGGGTTACAGCTACGCGCTTGATTATGCCGATGCGGTTGCGGCTAACGATATGATAATCGAGCAGGACGATGTCAAAGTAGTTGTCGATAAAGACAGCTTGCCTTTACTGGAAGGCATGATTCTGGATTTCGTTAAGGAAGGCCTGAACCAAAGCTTTAAATTCAGAAATCCGAATGTCACTTCTGAATGTGGTTGTGGTGAGAGCTTTAGCGTGACCAAATAAACTGTTCACTAAATTCGTACCTCAAACTGCCCGTTAAGTTTTTAACGGGCAGTTTTGTTTTACCCGGCGCTTAAGCTGTGATTGAATCTCCTCCATGACTGAACTTAATAATCTCGAATTTGACGCGAAACACCTCTGGCACCCATACAGCAGTGTGCAAAACCCACCATTATTGCACGAGGTGGTTTCAGCAAAAGGCGTTTATTTAACGCTGGCGGATGGCCGGCAAATTATTGATGGCATGTCTTCCTGGTGGTCCGCCATTCACGGTTATGGTCATCCACGATTAAATGCGGCTGCTAAAGATCAACTCGATAAAATGTCGCATGTGATGTTTGGCGGATTAACCCATGATCCCGCTGTCAGTCTGGCACGACGCTTAATCGATATTACCGATGATGCGTTGCAGTATGTGTTTCTTGCGGATTCCGGGTCGGTGTCTGTTGAGGTTGCCATTAAAATGGCGATTCAATACTGGTTTGCTCAAGGTGAAGTGGATAAACAAAAATTGCTGTCATTGAGAAGTGGCTATCACGGCGACACCTTTGGTGCGATGGCGGTTTGCGATCCGGTCAATGGTATGCATTCCCAATTTGCCAATGTGTTACCTCAGCACCTGTTTGCATCGGCGCCAACCTGTCGTAATGACGCCGATTGGCAGGACAGTGATATTGCCGAAATGCGTGATTTAATCGAAGCCAACCATGAACAATTAGCTGCGGTGATTGTTGAGCCATTGGTTCAGGGTGCTGGTGGCATGCGTTTCTATTGTTCGCAATATCTGCGTGAACTCAGATCGTTATGTGACCAGCACAATGTGTTGCTGATTTTTGATGAAATCGCCACAGGCTTTGGTCGCACGGGACATTTGTTTGCTTACGAAGCTGCCGGTGTGGTGCCGGATATTATATGCCTTGGTAAGGCGTTAACTGGCGGTTATATGACTCTGGCAGCCACCTTATGTCAGACTAAAGTGGCACAGGGTATTTCAGCCGACGGGCAGGGTGTGTTGATGCATGGTCCGACCTTTATGGGAAATCCGCTGGCCTGCCGGGTCGCCTGTGAAAGTATTGATGTTTTGCTTGAATCAGATTGGCAAATACTGGTGTTGAATATTGAATCCCAACTGACTGATGAACTCAGTGAATTAGCTTCTCATTGGTTAGTAAAAGAAGTTCGGGTCAAAGGGGCAATAGGGGTGGTTGAACTGAACCAGCCTCTCGACAGTTTTATGGACTGGTTGCCGGGATTTATTGTGGAGCAAGGTGTCTGGATAAGGCCATTTCGTTCAATGATCTATGTGATGCCGCCTTATATCATCAGCTCAGAACAGTTAACCCAATTAACTACGGCGATAAAAGTTATCGTCAATAAACTGGGTGAATCAGTAAAATCCTGAGACCGATCAAGAGTATGTCTGATAGTGTTCTGTTTTTTGCGGCGTAATATCTTTTTCACGCTATCCAGAAAAGCGGATTGCGATACCCTTAAAAATAGAATGGAGAAATGATTATGTGGACTAAACCAGAATATTCAGATATGCGTTTCGGTTTTGAAGTAACCATGTATATCTGCAACCGTTAATTTCGGTTCAAATGTACTTAAAAAGCCTCTGGAGCTAAGCTCCAGGGGCTTTTTTTATACAGCCTCAACTCAAATCGCTAATTCCGATTATATTAATAGAATTAAGTTGTTTGACCGTTGTATTTTCGAGCCCTAGAATGACCCTGTCGCTTTTGACAATCAACAAGGAGTAGACCATGTCGACTTTGATTAATACTACCATTAAACCGTTTAAAACCACTGCATTTCACAAAGGCGAGTTCGTACCGGTTACTGATGCCGATCTGAAAGGAAAGTGGTCAGTTGTATTCTTTTATCCAGCCGATTTCACTTTTGTTTGCCCTACAGAGCTGGGCGATTTAGCTGATCATTACGCAAAATTGCAGGAAATGGGTGTTGAAGTTTATTCAGTATCAACTGATACCCACTTCACTCATAAAGCCTGGCACGATGCTTCTGAAACCATCAAGAAAATCAACTTCCCGATGCTGGGTGATGCGACTGGTGCGATCAGCCGTAACTTTGAAGTCATGATTGAAGAAGAAGGTCTGGCGCTGCGTGGCACATTTGTTATCGATCCGGAAGGCGTGATCAAAGTGTGTGAAGTTCACGATCTGGGTATCGGCCGTAGTGCAAAAGAACTGGTTCGTAAAATCCAGGCTGCTCAGTATGTTGCCTCACATGATGGTGAAGTTTGCCCAGCTTCTTGGCAGCCAGGTGAAGAAACCTTGTCACCATCGCTGGATTTGGTTGGCAAAATCTAAAGAAAATCTGAATTTAGAATTTCTTGATCCGTTGGATCACGTGTGTCCGGGCCGATCGGTCCGGACAACACCCAAATATTTATAGAATTTTACACAGGCAGGTGCCTTATGTTGGATGCAAATATTGCTGCACAATTAAAAACTTATCTGCAGAATCTGCAACGTCCTGTAGAGATCATTGCGTCACTTGATGACGGCAAAAAATCTCAGGAAATGCGAGAACTGCTGGTTGAAATTGCAGATATGTCTGACAAAGTCAGTTTTTCCGATGCAGACAACGATGCGCGTAAACCATCATTCCGGGTGAAACAACCGGAAGGTCAGGAGCACATCCGCTTTGCCGGTATTCCGATGGGTCATGAATTTACCTCGCTGGTTTTGGCATTGCTGCACACCGGTGGTCATCCAATGAAGACCGAGCCTGAAGTCATCGAGCAAATCAAACAACTCGACGGTGAGTTTGTGTTTGAAACATATATTTCACTGTCATGCCAGAACTGCCCGGAAGTAGTACAGGCGTTAAATTTGATGGCGGTGTTAAATCCGAATATTCATCACACTATGATTGATGGTGCGTTATATCCTGAAGAAGTAGAATCGCGTCAGATCATGGCTGTGCCTACTGTTTATCTGAATGGTCAGGTATTTGGTCAGGGAAGAATGGGGCTGGCCGAAATCATTGGCAAACTGGATACCGGTGCAATCAAGCGTGAAGCTGAAAAAATCAACCAGCGCGCACCGTATGATGTGTTGATCATTGGCGGTGGTCCGGCAGGTGCTTCAGCTTCCATTTATGCTTCACGTAAAGGTATTCGTACTGGCATAGTGGCTGAGCGGTTTGGCGGACAGGTCATGGATACCCTGGCAATTGAGAACTTTATTTCGATTAAAGAAACGGAAGGCCCGAAGCTGGTCGCGGCACTTGAAGAACATGTCAAGGAATATGAAGTTGACGTGATGAAACTGCAGCGTGCTAACAAGTTACGCCAGCAAGGCAAAATGATTGAAGTAGAATTGGAAAGTGGCGCTAAGTTGCTCAGTAAATCGATTATTATCGCGACCGGTGCACGCTGGCGTGAGCTGGGTGTGCCCGGAGAAAGTGAATATCGGGGGCATGGTGTGGCTTACTGCCCGCATTGTGATGGCCCGTTGTTTAAAGGCAAACATGTTGCGGTTATCGGTGGCGGTAATTCCGGTGTGGAAGCGGCGATTGATCTGGCCGGTATTGTCGGTCATGTCACCTTGCTGGAATATGCAGACCAATTGAAAGCTGATGCGGTATTGCAGAAAAAATTGCATAGTCTGAACAACGTTACGGTCATTATCGGCGCGCAAACCATGGATATCACTGGCGATGGCAAAAAAGTGAACGGTCTGAATTATAAAGATCGGGCCACAGAAGAATCACATCATGTTGATGTGGCAGGTGTGTTTGTTCAAATCGGTTTGCTGCCTAATACCGATTGGCTGAAAGATACCCTAACGTTAAGTAAATATGGTGAGATTGAAATTGATTCTCACGGGGCAACATCAATGCCGGGCGTGTTTGCGGCCGGCGATGTGACCACCATTCCATACAAACAGATCATTATGGCAATGGGTGAGGGTGCCAGAGCCGCATTAGGTGCGTTTGATTATCTGATCAGAAACGAGTTTGATGAGAAGGATCAGGCAGCTTAACGCTTATCGATAAATTTGGATTCACTCCGCTTCGTCAATTAAATCGCGCAAGTTTAATAACTTCATGCGAATGGCGAGGCGGGTGAGTTCAATATCCGAGTTAACCTCAAGTTTACGTTTGATAATGTAATGTGAATTGGAAACCGTTTTCGGACTGATATTCAGAATATCGGCTATCTGTTGATTATTCTTGGCTTCCAGCAATAAACGTAAAATCTCAAACTCCCTCACCGTTAAATCATCTAATCTGGCTTTGTCCTGACCCAGTTTTTCCAAGGCCAGCGCCTGTGCAATATCAGGACTGAGACTGAGGTTATTTTCGTAAACCTCATAAATTCCATGAATCAATAAAGTTGGATCACTGCTTTTGGTGACATAACCCAACGCGCCTGCGCGGATGGCCTGCAAGGCAAAGCTGGGGTTTTGATGCATACTGAACACCAGAATCCGTGCCTGAGCATCATATTGCCGAATACGTGAAATGGCTTCCAAACCACTTTGTCCCGGCATCGAGATATCCATGATCACCACATCCGGCTGAAAGGTTTTGTAATTCTGATAGGCTTCAGCAGCATCCCGAGCATCGGCTATCACGGTTAAATTAGGTTGCTTTTGCAATAATGAACGATATCCTTCCCGCACAATGGCGTGATCATCCACTAATAAGATTTGAATCATTTTTTCAGTCATGCAAGTTCTCTGTTAGTGATTCTGCTGGCGGATTAACGGGTAACTCGATCAGCAGTTTTAAACCACCGTCGTTGTGAGTATCCATGGTTATTTTACCGCCGAGCGCAGTTACTCTCTCTGCGATACCGAGTAGTCCCACTCCCATGTTCTGATTTAACGTTTCCCGCTTGGCTTTGCCATTATCTTCTACCTCCAGGATAAGCTGATGTGGATCAACATATTTCAGTTGGATACTGGCTTCACTGGCTCGGGCATGTTTGGCAATATTGGTCAATGACTCCTGCACAATACGGTACAAATTGACGGGCAATGGTTCAGGCAGGATATCCATTCCATCATCAATCTGCAGGGTAAATCGTGTTTCACCGCCTGTCCGCTGGTTCCAGCTTTTAATCAGCTTATCCAGACTTCGTGTCAGTCCAATCTCATCGACATCAGCGGGACGTAAACGTGTCAGTAATCCACGTAGGGCGGACATCATATGCGCCGTAATATGGCTGATACCCTCGGTTTCGCTGAGTATGGATGGACAATCCTTTCGAGCTGTCTGGCTGATGGATGTGGTCAGGGCATTGATACCGGCCAGACATTGACCGAATTCATCATGTAACTCACGACTGATAAACCGATGTTCTTCTTCCTGTGCATTAATCAGTTTTAGTGCCAGTTGGCGGTTTTCATTCATGATCTGTTGCTGGGTAGATGCCAGTGCATTAATCGCTTCGCTGGTACGGCGCCATTCACCGATTTCAAAACTGGGAATACGGGTTTGCAGCTCGCCCTGTTGCATTTTTTCCAGGCCTCGAACAATCAATTGTGCCGGACGTAACAGTTGATTAATTGTCATAAACACCAGTAACGATACCGCCAGAATACTTACAGATAAAATACCGAAGACTGCCCGCAGATTACTCCAGGCCCGGGCAATTTCCATTTCAACATTCAACGAAACCAGAATGCTGCCATAGGTTATAGCGTTAAATGAAAAACGCCGGCTGGCTTCGTAGCTGGGATTAAACAACTGTTGATAAATTTCGCCGAACCAATTTGGCCAACGCGTTTCATCGTGTACTACTTCATTACACAAGCTGCGACGGCGGCTTTCTGTACGAGACAAAAACTGCACACAGGAACCAGGCACGCCGTTGAGTTGTTGCAGAATATCCGTATCGGGAAAGGCAACTGAATAGTCATAACGGGAAAACATTTTTAACAATTGCTGGGTGAGCTGTTTTTCTATTCGCTGCGCGGTTAAATCAGCCTCCAGCTTAGCCTGTTGGTCGGTCTGGTACAGAACATATCCAGCACTGCACACCAGACAGATAAAGCCTATCAACATGATTCTAAAGAAAAGTTGCAGTCTGAGATTCATGATTTATCCGTATTTACAATCAACACAGTCTAGGCGCAGATATCCACGCTGCAAAGCCTGGTTTCAACACACGGGAAATTTGCCCGATGTCCATGGGCAAATATCTGATGTGCTGATTGCGCTTTCAAGGTTTAATGAACATCATAAAAAAGCTATGTGAAAGTTAAGCAGTCGGCTTACCTCATCAAGCATTAAGTTATACGTTCAGTTTCGTATCATCAGCTTGGTTTCATATCAGACTGTTTGGTGATAGATTCCTGCATGAATCAAAAGCATAATCTTGATTAGCCAATGGTGAGTTCACAGGCAAAGACACAGCAACGGGATTTTTGTGCTTTTGCTGTCGTCACCTGATAAGGCGTCATGTTTAAAAAGCTAAAGTAACTTACTTACTCAATCAGTTTGGGTGAGTAAACTTAAATATATAAATATTACCTATTAAAGGGGAGAGAGAATGTCGGATAAGCAGCAATTGGATACTGCTCGTGAACACGCTTTGGCACTGGAAAAAGTGGTCAATGATGTGGTGATTGGTCAGCAACAGGCCATTCGTTTGATTCTCATCGCATTACATGCTCGCGGACATGTATTACTCGAAGGTGGTGTCGGGGTGGGTAAAACCACTTTGCTGCGTGCTTTTTCCAAAGCATTGGGTGGCGCATTTGGCCGTATTGAGGGTAGTGTTGATTTAATGCCTAACGATCTGCTTTACAGCGCCTGGGTGAATGCGGATGGTAAACCGGTCATTGAACCTGGCCCGCTGATTGCCAAAGGTGAAGAAACCGCCGTGTTTTTCTTTAACGAAATCAACCGTGCCCGTCCACAAGTTCAATCTTTGCTGCTCAGAGCGATGGCAGAACGCAGTGCTGAAGCATTCGGTAAAGAATACCGATTCCCGCATATGATTGTGTTTGCTGATCGAAATGCTGTCGAAAAAGAAGAAACTTTTGAACTGAGTGCTGCCGCCCGTGACCGTTTTCTGTTTGAAATCAACATCAGCCGTCCACTGGAAGACGAGTCACGCCGTAAATTGATTTTTGATCCAGCCTTCCATGATGTGGATGCATTGCTCAGTTCCATTGGTGCCCCAATATTAAATTATCGTGATCTCAATGAACTGGATCGTGATATTCAAAATAGTGTGTATGTTTCACCGGAAATTGAAAACTATGTAGTGCGTCTTTGGGATGCCAGCTGGGAACCACATAAACTCGGTATTACGCTGACGGATGTCTATGTTGAAGATCTTGTTGTTGCTGGTGCCAGTGTGCGAGGTATGTCAGCAATGGTAAGGGCGGCGAAAGTCTGTGCCTGGCTGGAAGGACGCGATCATGTGCTGCCGGATGATATCCATTTTGTTTTACTGCCTTCACTTACACATCGTGTGTTCCTGTCTCCGGTCTATGACGGCCGCCGTGAACAGCTGATGCCACAATTTATTCAGGCGTTACGCGATCATATAGCCACACCGTAAGAAGGCATTCTGATGAAGCCTATACAACCTCAGGAGTTTAGCTATCGCTTTCCGGATAAGGTGTTTGGTCATGTGCCCGGTGCACATAGCGGAACAGCGCTGGGCAGCGGTGATCGTTTTGCCGGTTTCGCTGATTTATTTGATTATCCGGATCCACGGCGTCTGGATGTACGCGCCAGTTTACGTACCAATATTGCTGATTCCGCTCTGGGAAATCAGGAACGATGGCTGGTAAGACGTTATCAACAACGTTCGTCCATCACTTTATGGCTGCTTTCGGATTTGAGCCGATCGATGTCGGTTTCCAGTGTCAGTAATGAACGGGTTGCCCGATTGGCGCATATGATTGCGCATAGCTCGATCAGATTCGGTGATCGTTTTGCCATGGCCGGATTTGATGCTATCTGGCGTAAAGATGTATCCGTAATGCCAACCAGGCAACGCAGTATGCCAGCGGTTGCGGCAGAAAAAATCATCAACGCTGCACCTCCGACAGCACCGGGTGCAGAGGGCTTGTTTGATGCGGCCGATTTAATCAGTAGTAAAAGGGCAATCGTATTTCTGGCCTCGGATTTTTGCTGTGATATCGATCTGGTTGATCGCACCTTACGCAAGCTGGCGCATTACACGGTGGTGCCTATCGTCTGGCAGCATGATGAGGTGGATCATTTACCTTCGCACGCGGGCTGGACGGAGACGCGCGATTCTGAAACCGGTAAACGCCATAGCGTATGGATACGTCCCGGCATCAAGAAACGCTGGCAACAGCAACTGGATGATCACTTTGAGAAACTGACGGCCTGTTTTATGCGTTATCGCGTCAAGCCGCTTTTTGTCTCCGGAGAAGTGACACCACAACAGTTGACACAGTATTTCTCCGCAATGAAAAAATCATAGGAATGCACACAATGCGCCGCTTGATCCTTATTATCAGTTTTATATTTAGCAGCCAGCTTATGGCTGAAGAAGTCACCATCAAACTGGATCGCAGTTGGGGTTTGTTAATTGGTGACCAGATTATCGCCAGAGTAAATTTGCCGGTCAATGCCAGTGAACTTGATCAGGATAGTCTGCCGCAACTTGAAAAACGTCATGGTCCCTGGCTATATCTGCAGGAAGTTGCCGCAACAGGCGAACAGTTGCAATTACATTATCTGCTGGTCAATGTGCCAGCTGAAACCCGGCAACTGGAAACACCGACGCATACATTGAGAACCTCGCAGGGTGATTTACTGACGATACCTTCTGCGAGTTTTTCTGCCGGTTCTTTTTTGAACGCTACAGATGATGCGGCTACAGTGACCTTGCGGGGTGATCATCAGTTATTGGCTGCTGATTTCAGCCCATTACATAAAAAACTGACTTATGCCACGTTAGTTGCACTGTTAACAACGTTAATTTGGTTAATCTGGCATATAGGTCTGCGTCCCGGCAAACGGTTACCCTTTGCTAAGGCTGTGTTTTCGATGAATAAACTACGCTGGTTCGGTCATAAAGATGTCGATTCGGCTACCCGGGTCATGCACCACGCGTTCAATGAAAGTGCTGGCACGGTAGTGATATACAGTCAGCTGCAACACCTGTGGGACAGCTGCCCCTGGCTGGTGGATTTACAGCCGGAAATCACCCGGTTCTATCAACATTCAGCCTCCCATTATTTCAGCCGGAATCCAATGCAATCGGCAGATTTTGACAGTTTAATCAAACTGGCTCGTGCCTGCCGGGCGAGGGAGAAGATGGCATGATGCTGCTTGGCCTTGAATGGGCTTTCCCCCTGGTTTTGTTGTTGTTGCCAGTGGCATTGTTGCCGTGGTTTAACAATAATCTGGATAAGACAGTGGCCTGGACAGCACTGGTGCCACACGATCCGTTATCCCGAACTATTAGTCTGAGCCTGAAAGTTCTGTCTTCTGTTGTCATTGCTGCTTTATTACTTGCTGTCGCCAGTCCGGCCATACCGGAACGCACTGTGGAACGATTTGGTGAAGGGGCAGAGATTGTTCTGTTGCTGGACCGCAGTCGCAGTATGGATGATGCCTTTGCGGTCACCACACAGGCGGCAAATTACTCGGTTGCCGGGGATAACTCCAAACGTCGTGTTGCTAAAACTTATCTGACCGAATTTGTAAAAAAACGTCCGGATGACCGTTTTGGCTTTGTATTTTTCAGTACCAATTCAATTAATCTGTTGCCACTCACTTATAGTAAGGAAGCCATTCTGTCGACTATTGAAGCGAATTCTTTAGGTAAAGGACTTTCCGATACTAATCTGGCCGATGCATTAATGAATTCAGCCATCATGTTTGAAGATCAGCCTTACCGTGGTGCTCGTATCGTATTACTGGTATCTGATGGTGGTCAATTGATGACAGATGAGGCAATGGAACAGATTACTAAGCGATACAAAGAAATGAATCTGAGTATTTATTGGATTTATCTCAAGTCCAGACAGGAAATGACGCTGGAACCCTCAGAGAATGACAATATTTTGTATACCGATATACCTGAACGCAAAGTCCACGAGTTTTTCAAAACTATCGGCGTGCCTTACCGTGCGTTTGAGGCTGGTTCATTGGAAGAGTTTTCTGATGCGATGGATGAAATTGATGAGCAGCAATATCAAACACTTATTGTTGAAGAGTTGGTGCCTCACGAGCCGAAAGCCGATTGGTTTTTATGGTTAGCATTGCTTGCCATGCTGCCGTTGGCGAGTTCACATCTATACAGTTACTGGGGAGTTCGAAAAGCACATGAGTAACACATTGAAATTATTTCGACTGGCATTACTGGCAACATTGACTATCAGTTTACTGTTGATGGCTTTTACCGGTTGGCAAATATGGCGCCAAGCCAAAATTGAAGCCTTTGTTGCCGCGCCTCAGGATTTCGAATCCATACCTGATCATCCCCGGGCACATTTTGCTCAGGGTGCATACCTGGTGAGTCAGGAAGAAACGGATGCTGCTTTGGAACAATACACCCTGGTGCTGGGCAGTCAGCAAGCTCAGTGGTTGCCTGCAGCTTACTTCAATCGTGGAAATATCAATTTGCGTGAAGCCATGACTATGCAGGTTAGTGATCCTCGGATGATCCCTCTGGTTGAGTTGGCCAAACAGGATTATCGCAGTGCATTAAGGCAACAACCGGAATTCTGGGATGCGCGTTTCAATCTTGAAGTGGCATTACGTTTAGTGCCAGAAGATCCTGATATGGATGGCGATTTCAAAAAGCAGGAAATATACAGCGAACGGAGTATTGAAACCAAGGCATTCAAGGTTGACCTGCCATGAGTTTGAGTTATCCCAAACGCATATTTTTAACGGCATTGGTGATGTTGTTCGGGCTGTTAATGATAATGGCAGCCTTGTGGTTGCCGCCGGTTGATCGTGAAGTGGACGTAATGGACAGCCTGTTTGTCATTGATATCACCGACAGTATGAATGTTCAAGATGTCAGTTTTGCTAACGAAAAGATTAATCGACTGGATTGGGCCAAGGAGTACACCCGCCAGGCGATCCTCAGTATGCCGTGTGGCTCACATGCAGGTCTGGCGATTTTTTCCGAGGCACGTAGTCTGATTTTAATGACGCCGGTCGAAGTGTGTGCCAATTACCATGATCTGATGCAAATGCTGTCGCAATTCCAGCCGACTATGGCCTGGGCCAGATCCAGTGAAGTGTCTAAAGCACTTTATACCGCTATTCGTCAGGCCAAGGAAATTACTCCTCAACCGACAGTGGTGTTTCTGACAGATGGTCATGAGGCTCCCCCGGTACATGAAACGCTGTTTCCTAAGTTTACCGATACCCCCGGTGAAGTCCCAGGAATAATTATTGGTATCGGTGGCAGTGATTTGATGCCGATTCCAAAAACCAATGAGTCTGGTGAGATAGATGGATACTGGGAGATCAACGAAGTCATGCATCGTGATGTTTATGCTTCAAGTCGAGGTGATGCCGCCGAATTGAATGAAAATCGGCCGCGCACTGAGCATTTATCTTCACAAAAGAAATCCCATATGGAGACGGTTGCTAAACGTATTGGTTTTGAGTTTATCTCTTCACCAAAATCACCACAGAATCTGATTAAAGAGATGCAGAAAATTTCTGAAATGCGTCAGCAGCCGGTTAAATATGATCTGTTTGTCTGGCTGGCATCGATTGCTCTGGTTCTGCTGCTTTTGGTCTTTTTGCCCTATAGCCTGTTCAGTAAACAGCATGATTAAGCTGCGGCTGGACTTGATATAACGATGAAATGGATTTTATCGATATGAATTCCCTCTGATTTGGTTAGCCAGCTGTAAAGCATGAGTTGGTCTTATCCATATCTGCTTTATCTGCTGCCTTTGGCAGTTTTGCCATGGCTGAGTCGCAATACGGAAAAACAAATTGTCTGGCAGGCCTTATTACCGCGGGATAGTGTTTCTGCTGTCATTGGTTTGACATTACATGTCTTAGCTTCAGCAACACTGGCTGCATTAATCATGGCTTTGGCAGGACCGCATATTCCTGAACACACTGTACAGCGCAGTGGACAAGGGGCAGAGGTGATTGTTTTACTGGATCGCAGTCGTAGTATGGATCAACCCTTTGCCCGTCGTCACAGCTTCCGGTTGTCCACCAAGATGAACTTCAAAGAAAGTAAGCGCAGTGTTGCCCGATATTATCTAACCGAGTTTGTGAACAGCCGTCCGGATGATCGGTTTGGTTATGTCCTGTTCAGCAAACAGGCTGCGGGAATTTTGTCCCTCACCTATAGTAAGGAAACTACGCTGGCGACCATAGAAGCCGGTGGGTTGGGCCGTGGCTTGTCAAAAACAGATATCTCTGTTGCATTAAAAAAAGCCGGTGAAATGTTTGAGGGTGAGGTCTATCGCGGAGCACGGATTGTGCTGCTGATATCTGATGGCGGACAAATTTTATCCACTGAACAGGAACAGCAGATCAGTCAGTTATTACGCGACAACAATCTGAGCTTATATTGGATTTATCTGCGATCAGTGACCGGCATGACTTTAGACGAAATGCCCGGCGAAAGCATTTTGTGGCAGGGCGCACCTGAACGACAGTTACATAGCTTTTTTAAAGACTTAAATGTGCCTTACCGTGCTTTTGAAGCGGGTTCGTTGGAAGAGTTTGCTGAAGCAATGAAAGCGATTGATCAGCAGCATTATCAGACTTTATTGCTTGATGTGAAAATGCCGCGAGAATCTTTAGCTGATTATTTCTTATGGGTTGCTCTTGTCAGTTTGTTGCTGCTTAGTGCATCACAGATATACACTTGGCTGGGCGTAACTCGTGCCTACCGTTCAAAACACTGATGGTATCGTTCTCAAACCCAGGCTGAATCTCACGAAACTTTATGTCAAATCATTATCTGGACATTTCAATAGAGCAACAGCTCTGCCAGCTTTGGCAGGATGATCGGCTGTTGTTTGCGGCGGCTGTTTCAACAGCGGAAAATGGTCCTGGTGAGCAGCATAATTCAGGGGCTACTCCAAGAGGCTGGCATATTATTCGCGCCTGTATCGGAGCCGGGCAACCTGTTAATACGGTATTTCGCGGCAGACGTCCAACAGGTGAAATCTACAGCCCGGAGCTGGCTGAACGGTTTCCGGATAAGGACTGGATTTTAACCCGTATTCTCTGGTTAAGCGGATTGGAGCCCGGCAAGAATCGGCTGGGAAATGTTGATACAATGCGTCGCTATATTTATATACATGGCACACCGGATAGCGAGCCAATGGGCATCGCCAAATCTCACGGTTGTATCCGCATGCATAATCAGGATTTGCTGGCGTTGTTTGATTTGGTCAAACCAGGCCTGAAAGTCTTTATTCACGAATAAGGTAATTACATGACATTAGGCCCGTTAATGGTGGACTTGGTCGGCTTGACGATCAGTGAGAAAGAGAAGGAAATTCTTCAACATCCATTAGTTGGCGGTGTCATCCTGTTCAGTCGTAATTATGAGTCACCCGAGCAGATTGCTGCGTTAACCACTGAAATACATGCGTTACGCCAACCACATTTGATTATTGCCGTCGATCATGAAGGCGGGCGTGTTCAACGTTTTCGCGAGGGTTTTAGTCGACTACCACCTGTTGGTACGCTGGGGCAGCATTACATGCAACATCCCCAGCAAACGCTTAAACAGGCAGAAGTGACGGGTTGGTTAATGGCGGCAGAGTTACGGGCAGTCGGTGTTGATTTCAGTTTTGCGCCAGTGCTGGATCTGGATTATGGCGTTAGCGAAGTGATTGGTGATAGGGCGTTTCATCGTGATCCTCAAGCGGTCACCAAACTGGCTGCAGCCTATATCAGCGGTATGAAACAGGCTTCAATGGCGGCAGTCGGCAAACATTTTCCCGGTCATGGGGCAGTGGAAGTCGATTCCCATCTGGGATTACCCGTTGATAAACGTCATCTGGAAGATATGTGGCAGGCTGATATGTTGCCGTTCCGACAACTTTGCTCACATACTCTGGCTGGCATCATGCCGGCACATATTGTTTATGAAAAGTGTGACAGTCTGCCGGCGGGTTTTTCGCCATACTGGATTCAGGAAATTCTGCGTAAACGTATGGGCTTTCAAGGCGCAGTCATCAGTGATGATTTGAGCATGGCGGGTGCTGCAATTATGGGTGACAGTACGGCCCGTGCCGAAGCGGCTCTGGCTGCTGGCTGTGATTTATTGCTGCTGTGCAATAATCCGTCGGAGGTCGAAAGTGTGCTGGATAATCTTAAATGTGAAGCCGATCCGCTAAGACATATGCGTCTGGTTCGTCTACACGGTCGACATCCGATTGATCGGGATACATTAATGGCCGGCGAGCAATGGAAACAGGCGGTTTATACCGTAGCCAACTATGCGCCTGATACCGATCGACAACTGGATCTTACCTGATAAATTTTCGGGAGATTCCTCTTTTACCACCAACCGGTGGTGTTATCATTTTGCTTTGAATTAAATAACGGTCTCATGACTTCGCAATTCGTACACCTTCATTTACATACCGATTATTCGCTGGTTGACGGACTGGTCCGTATCAAACCGCTGGTCAAAGCCGCTGCTGCGTCTGGCATGCCGGCAATTGCTATTACTGATCAACATAACCTGTTTGCCGCCGTCAAACTTTACAGTGCTGCCATGCAAGCCGGGGTCAAACCGATTTTGGGTGCCGATATCCGGCTGCGCGATAGTAACGACAGTAAAAAAAGCCTGCGTATGGTGTTGTTGTGCAGCACGATGGAGGGCTATCACAATCTGTCACGATTGATTTCCAGAGCCTATACCGAAGGACAACATCTGGGTGTACCCATGCTGGAACCCGAATGGCTGGATGGGCAAACCGATGGGTTGATTTGTCTCAGTGGTGGGCGTGAAGGTGTGTTAGGCCGTGATCTGCTCGGTGGTCGCCAGACAGAAGCTGAACAACTTGCCAGACATTGGATGAAGTTGTTTCCCAATCGTTTTTATCTGGAACTGATCCGTACTGGCCGTGAAGATGAAGAGCGTTATATTCAGCAGGCATTACAGCTTGCCAGTCAACTCGACTTGCCAGTGGTCGCCACCAACGATGTGCGTTTTTTAACACCCGATCAGTTTGAAGCACATGAAGCCAAAGTGTGCATTAACGAAGGCCGGTTACTGGATGACCCTCGTCGACCGAGGATGTACTCCGAACAGCAATACCTGCGAAGTCCGGAAGAAATGGTGCGCTTGTTTTCCGATATTCCGGAAGCCATCACCAACACAGTTGAAATCGCTAAACGTTGTAATGTTCCGTTAACACTGGGCGAACATTACCTGCCAGACTTTCCTGTGCCCGATGGCATGACATTGGCGGAATTCTTCTCCAAAGAATCCTTTGAAGGTCTGGCTGAACGATTACCGGTGTTGTTTCCGGATGAAACCATACGTGAACAAAAACGCGCTGAATATGAGTCGCGATTGCAGATTGAGCTCGACGTTATCAATGAAATGGGCTTTCCCGGCTACTTTTTAATCGTTGCCGACTTTATTCGCTGGGCCAAAAATAATGGTGTTCCGGTTGGCCCTGGAAGGGGGTCAGGTGCCGGTTCACTGGTGGCCTATGCGCTGAAAATTACCGATATTGATCCGCTGCAGTACGATCTGCTGTTTGAGCGATTCCTTAATCCGGAACGGGTATCGTTACCTGACTTTGACGTCGATTTTTGTATGGATGGTCGGGATCGGGTTATCGATTATGTGTCTCGTCATTATGGCCGGGATCATGTCTCGCAGATCATTACCTTCGGTACCATGGCCGCCAAAGCGGTATTGCGCGATGTAGGTCGTGTGTTAGGTCATCCTTATGGTATGGTTGATCAACTGGCCAAGCTGGTGCCATTTGAACTGAAAATGACGCTGAGTAAGGCGCTGGAGCAAGAACCGCAGCTTAAAGAGCGCTATGAAAAAGAAGAAGAAGTCCGCACATTAATTGATTTGGCCCTGCAGTTAGAAGGTTTGACGCGTAATGTCGGTAAACATGCCGGTGGTGTGGTGATCGCACCAAAAAAACTGACCGATTACACGCCATTATATTGCGAACAAAACGGAGCCGGGCTTGTATCGCAATATGATAAAGACGACGTTGAAAGTGTCGGTCTGGTTAAATTCGACTTTCTGGGTCTGAAAACCCTGACGGTTATTGATTGGGCGGTTAAAAACGTTAAAGCAATGTTGCCAGCTGAGGATGCCGACAAAATTGATATCGCGCTTTTGCCACTGGATGACAAGCCCAGTTACGATTTGTTGAAACGTTGTGAAACCACGGCGGTATTCCAGTTGGAATCGCGTGGTATGAAAGAGCTTATCAAACGGCTGCAACCGGATAATTTCGAAGACATTATCGCTTTGGTAGCCCTGTTCCGACCCGGCCCGTTGCAATCGGGCATGGTTGATGACTTTGTTAATCGTAAACATGGTCGTGCCAAAGTCGATTACCCGCATCCGGATCTTGAACCTGTTTTAAAACCCACCTATGGGGTTATCGTTTATCAGGAACAGGTCATGCAAATCGCTCAGGTATTGGCTGGCTACAGTTTGGGTGAAGCTGACATGCTGCGCCGTGCTATGGGTAAGAAAAAGCCTGAAGAAATGGCTAAGCAACGGCAAATTTTCCTCGAAGGTGCCAAAAATCGTGGCATTGAGGAAAATACTGCCGGACCTATTTTCGATTTGATGGAAAAGTTTGCCGAATACGGGTTTAACAAATCGCATTCGGCTGCTTATGCGCTCGTCGCCTATCAGACAGCTTGGCTGAAAGCGCATTATCCGGCAGCATTTATGGCGGCAGTTTTATCAGCGGATATGGATAACACCGATAAAGTTGTTGGCCTGATTGATGAATGTCGTGATATGAATCTTACGGTGCTACCACCGGACGTTAATTTCAGCAAAATTCAATTTACGGTGGAGAATGAAACCACTATCCGTTATGGCATGGGCGCTATTAAAGGCGTGGGTGAATCAGCCCTGGCGGGGATTGTGTCAGAGCGTGAACAAGGGGAAGCTTTTACCTCATTATTTGATTTCTGCCGCCGGGTCGAACTGAAAAAAATCAACCGTCGGGTGATGGAATCTTTAGTCAAAGCCGGTGCATTCGACTCATTAGGTGGCCATCGCGCCAGTCTGGAAGCCAGTCTCAGTCGGGCAATGCAGATTGCAGAGCAGCACCGCCGTGATGCGGCCAGTGGCCAGAATGATTTATTTGGTCTGGCCGAGCCGTCTCATGCCGATCAACCGCAGACAGATTTGCTGGAAATCGTGACAGAGTGGCAGGAAGAACAGTTATTACGCGCTGAAAAAGAAACGTTGGGATTATATCTAAGCGGACATCCGATTGATCGCTATGCCGATGAACTGGCTCAATTTATTCCAAAAAAGATCAGTGAACTGGATGCACCGGAATCCAAAGGTTATCAGCGTAATGAAATTCCTTTACTGACTGCCGGTTTGATTGTGGCAATTCGTACCATGAAATCCAAAAATGGCAGTCGCATGGCGTTCATTACTTTGGATGATCAGACCGCCCGTCTGGAAGTACGGGTATTTGGCGATGTGTATGAGCAGTATCAGAGCGTTATACAACCGGATAAATTGGTGGTGATTCAGGGCAAGATCGGCCAGGATAATTTTAGTGGTGGGCTCGCCGGTACCGCCGAGTCTGTTTATGACTTGCAGAAAGCCCGTGAATTATTCGGTAAGGTCCTGCAACTCACTGTGAAACATAACGGCGAAGACACGCAATGGATCAGTCAGATGCAAACCGTGATGACACCGTTTTGTGGTGGCGTCGTACCGGTTGAACTCAAATATCACAATCAGAATGCGGAAGTGATGATCCGATTGGGGCATGACTGGCAAATTACACCATCCGATACCCTGTTAAAAGAGCTTGCAGACCTGCCCGTCAGTGAAACTGTGACAGTGCGCTATTAACGGGGTAAGTCTGCTTTGTTGGCTTGATGCAATCGTGTAGGATTACTGAAAATTAGACGTTTTTTAAGGATTGCTGACGTGGAAATGATGCCTTACCTGAAACTGATGGCGGATAAAGAAGCCTCGGATTTGTTTTTTTGTACTGCCACTGAACCACAAGTCAAAATTCAGGGAGTGATACGTCCGGTAGGCAGTAAGAAAATGCAGACAGGCGAAGTCAAAGATTTGGCCTACTCGCTGATGGATGAGCAACAAATCGCTGAATTTGAAAAAAATCTGGAAATGAATTTTGCTGTTCCAGTCCATGGGGTCGGTCGATTCCGGGTTAATATTTTCCGGCAGCGTGGCGAAGTTTCAATGGTTATTCGTTACATCCGTACGCATATCCCCAATTTTGAAGAAATGAGTTTGCCGACCGTTCTCGGGAATGTGGTGATGGAAAAGCGTGGACTCATCCTGGTCGTTGGGGCCACGGGCAGTGGTAAATCCACTACGTTGGCAGCGATGATTGGTCATCGTAACCGCAATTCAGGATCGCATATTCTGACCATTGAAGATCCTTTGGAATTTGTGCATTCCCATCAGCGATCAATTGTGCAGCAACGTGAAGTCGGTATTGATACCTTATCTTATGAAAATGCATTAAAAAATGCATTGCGTGAAGCGCCGGATGTGATTTTGATTGGTGAGATCCGTGATATGGACACCATGAAACATGCGATTAATTACTCTGAAACCGGTCACCTGTGTTTGGCGACATTGCATGCCAATAATGCGAATCAGGCGCTGGATCGGATCATTAACTTTTTCCCGGAAATGATGCATCGGCAAATCCTGATGGATTTATCATTGAATCTGCGTGCCATTATTTCGCAGCGCTTATTGCCTTCCATTAAAGATGGCAATCTGGTCCCAGCAGTTGAAGTGATGCTCAGCTCACCGTATATCGCAGAATTGATTAACAAAGGCCAGATAGGCGCGATTAAAGACGCCATGAAAGAGAGCAGTGAGCCCGGCACAATTACCTTCGACCAGGCGTTATTAACACTGTATCGTGAAGGCAAAATTTCTCAGGAAGATGCACTGCGCAATGCTGATTCACGCAATGATCTCAGTCTGGAAATCCGTATGGGTGCAACCGACGATGATAACGATGCGGAAGATGAATTAATCCTCAGCTGAGCGTAAATACAGGGCTTGTTGATCTTTCATAGTAACCAGCAGTGGTGGATATGAAAGATCAACAAGCCCTAGTGCGTGTATAATCGACCTATTTTGATTCGAAGGTAATTTTTAATGCAGTTGAATTTCCTTGACTACGAGCAGCCTATTGCCGAGCTGGAAGCTAAAATTGATGAACTTCGCTACATGAGCAATGACAGCGATCTCAATATCACCGAAGAGATTCAGAAGCTTAAGGAAAAAAGTGAATCGCTGACGCGTTCCATTTTTTCCGGATTGACACCATGGCAAGTAACCCAAATGGCTCGTCATCCACAGCGTCCTTATACATTCGACTACATCAAACATCTGATCACTGATTTTGAAGAACTGCATGGCGATCGTGCTTACGCGGATGATCAGGCATTAATTACCGGAATGGGTCGTTTTAACGATCAACCGGTTATTGTTATTGGTCATCAGAAAGGCCGTGATACCAAAGAAAAAGTCGCGCGTAACTTTGGTATGCCGCGCCCTGAAGGATATCGGAAAGCCTTGCGTGTGATGAAAATGGCAGAACGTTTTGGCATGCCGGTTTTAACCTTTATCGATACCCCGGGCGCCTATCCCGGCATCGGTGCGGAAGAGCGTGGTCAAAGTGAAGCCATCGCACGTAATTTATTTGAAATGGCTAAATTAAAAACGCCGATTATCAGTACTGTTATTGGTGAAGGCGGCTCCGGCGGTGCGTTGGCAATTGGCGTCGCCGATCATTTAATGATGCTGCAATACAGTATTTATTCAGTTATCTCCCCCGAAGGGTGCGCTTCAATCCTTTGGAAGAGCGCTGAAAAGGCCTCGGATGCAGCCGCGACGCTCGGGGTGACCTCGGATCGGTTGAAATCTCTGGGTTTGATTGATGAAATCGTTAAAGAACCCTTAGGCGGCGCACATCGTGATCCTGAAGCACTGATGGCAAACATGAAAACAGCAATCAATACCAAAATTAAACAACTCCAGGCGATGCCGGTTGATGAACTGGTGAAACGTCGTCAACAACGTTTGCTGGATTATGGTGCCTTTGAAGGCTAGTGCCTGTTGAACATCATTGTCTCCGACCCCCAAAGTGTCTTTTGACACTGATTTAGTTGTAAAGACGATCCGCGAATATTGCGGATCGTCCACTTTATGGATTGCCTACAGTGGCGGCATGGACTCTCACGTGTTGCTGCACTTTCTGGCAACACATCGAGATCAATTTCCACAAAAAATTCAGGTCGTACATGTCGACCATCAACTTCAGGCACAATCGGCCAATTGGGCTGAACATTGCCAGAAAATCACTGAGTCATTACAACTGCCATTTCATTTGTTGAAAGTAACAGTAAAAGATATCAATCAATCAGGAATGGAGTCGGCTGCGCGTAGCGCACGATATCAGGCGATAAATAATCTGATTGGCAAAGATGATCTGTTGTTAACCGGCCAGCATTTACAGGATCAGGCCGAAACCCTGATGCTGCAGCTGCTCCGCGGTGCAGGAACTCGTGGATTAGGAGCGATGAGAGTGATCTCACGATGGCAGAAAATGCAGATCGTCAGGCCTTTTCTGGTAATTTCCCGAGAGGATTTACTGGACTATGCCAAGTTACATCAGCTCCAGTGGATCGACGATCCAAGCAATCAGAATACGGATATCCAGCGTAACTTTTTACGGCATCAGATCTGGCCCTTGTTACAGCAGCGCTGGCCCGCGATAAATCAGAATCTGGCGCGCTCAGCACAAAATCTGCAAGAAAGCCAAACGCTGCTGGATGCGTTGGCTGAAGAGGATCTGCTTGCCATCGATGCAAATCCCACGCAAGGCAGCTTAAAGATTAGTGAATTACTGCTGCTGAATGCCGCACGGCAGCGCAATGTACTGCGTTTTTTTATGACAACGTTAAACATGGCATTGCCATCACGTAAAAATCTGCAACGTATTCTGGATGAAGTTTGTCTGGCGGCGGCGGATAGTCAACCGCAAGTGAGATGGCATCATTATATTGCCAGACGCTATCAAAACAAGCTGTATTTAAGTTCTGAACCGGAATCGGTAAGCGTGACATCACCTGATTTGATTTACGATCAACAGCCACAAATATTAGATACGGAACGCCGTTTAGTCTGGGAAGCTCACAAAGGTCAGGGGATATCTGACGAGCTGTTTAAGGCTGGCTTATCGATACGGTTTCGTCAGGGGGGCGAAAAAATTCAGTTGCCAGGAAAGACACATCACCAATCATTGAAAAAATTGTTCCAGGAGTGGCAAATCCCGGTTTGGCAGCGTGACACAATCCCATTGTTATTTGCAGATCAAGAGTTGGTCGCAATTGTTGGCTATGTCTGCGCCAAAACAGTAAAGCCACAATCGGACCAAACTGGCTGGGTGCCAACGATTGAACGTATTTCTCAGGGAGATTTTGATTGAGGCCATCAGGCAATTCTGATACTTTATGTCGATATTTTTGAGTGTGGCTATTCTGGCTGCGCCGCTATTGCAAAAACTCTCCATAATATGACTAAATTTATATTTGTCACTGGTGGTGTTGTGTCGTCTCTCGGTAAGGGAATCGCGGCGGCTTCACTGGCAGCGATTCTTGAAGCCCGTGGTCTGAAGGTCACGATGGTAAAACTCGATCCGTACATCAATGTCGATCCGGGAACAATGAGCCCACTGCAGCATGGTGAGGTATTTGTAACGGATGATGGTGCTGAAACCGATTTGGATTTGGGTCACTATGAGCGGTTTATTGATGCCAATATGACCAGCCGAAATAACCATACTACCGGGCAGATTTACGAAAATGTGATTCGTAAAGAACGTCGTGGTGAGTATCTGGGAAATACGGTTCAGGTCATTCCGCACATCACTGATGAAATTAAACGCTGCATTTTTGAAGGTGCTGGCGATGCGGATGTGGCATTGATTGAAATCGGCGGTACAGTAGGCGATATTGAGTCACTGCCGTTTCTGGAAACCATTCGTCAAATGGCCACCGAATTAGGTCGCGACAGAGCGCTGTTTATACATCTTACCCTGGTGCCGTATATTGCTTCAGCAGGTGAAATCAAAACCAAACCGACCCAGCATTCCGTTAAAGAATTACGTACGATTGGTATCCAGCCGGATGTTTTGTTATGCCGCATGGATCGTCCATTACCGGAGTCTGAACGGCGTAAAATTTCATTGTTCACCAACGTACCGGAAAAATCAGTTATCACCTGTATTGATGTTGACAGTATTTACAAGATTCCAATGGAGTTACACAAGCAGGGGCTTGATGACATTGTGGTGAAACAACTGGGGTTGGATGCCAAACCGGCCGATTTGAGTCAGTGGCAACAGGTTTATGAAAATCTGTCTAATCCTCAGGGTGAAGTCAACATCGCTATGGTCGGCAAATATATGGAGCTGACTGAAGCTTATAAGTCGCTTTCAGAATCTTTGATACATGCGGGCATCCATACCCGTACCAAGGTTAATGTGCATTATGTCGACTCAGAAATGATCGAAAAAAATGGCACAGACAGCATTGCCAATATGGATGCGATTCTGGTGCCGGGTGGTTTTGGTAAACGCGGTGTTGAAGGCATGATTTCAACAGCACAGTTTGCCCGTGAGAATAATATTCCCTATCTGGGTATTTGTCTGGGCATGCAGGTTGCGGTGATTGAATATGCTCGTCACAAAGCCGGTTTAAACAAGGCTTTCAGCACCGAATTTGATGCCAATACGCCTGATCCGGTCATTGGTTTAATTACTGAATGGCAAAAAGAAGATGGCAGCGTTGAACAGCGTGATCACGATTCGGATCTGGGAGGCACCATGCGTTTGGGCGGGTATCCTTGTGTGTTGAAACCGGGGTCACTGGCACAACAGATCTATGGTGCCGATGAAATTATTGAACGACATCGTCATCGCTATGAATTTAATAACAATTATAAACAGAAACTGGAAGATGCCGGTCTGGTGTTTTCTGGCATGTCGAAAGATAACTCATTGGCAGAAATGATCGAAATTCCCGGTCATCCCTGGTTTGTTGCCTGCCAGTTTCATCCTGAATTTACTTCCACGCCAAGACATGGCCATCGCCTGTTTGAAGGTTTTATTAACGCTGCAGTGGCGAATCATAAAAAACGAGGACAGCAGTAATGCAATTATGTGGTCATGAAGTGGGTGGCAAACAGCCGTTATTTTTGATTGCCGGAACCTGTGTTATTGAAAGCGAACAAATGACCATGGATGTGGCTGGGCAGTTAAAAGAAATGACCGACAAACTGGGGATCCCGTTTATCTACAAATCCTCTTTTGATAAAGCCAATCGCACGTCCACTACAACCTATCGTGGTCCCGGCCTTGAAGCGGGTATGGCGATTCTGGAAAAGGTCAAAAAAGAATTCGGTCTGCCTATTTTGACAGACGTTCATGAAGACACACCGCTGGCTGAAGTCGCCAGTGTGGTCGATGTCTTACAAACGCCGGCTTTTTTGTGTCGCCAGACAAACTTTATAATCAATGTGGCAAGCCAGGGGTTGCCGGTCAATATTAAAAAAGGCCAGTTCCTGGCACCATGGGATATGCAGCATGTTGCGGATAAAGCCAAATCCACCGGTAATCAGCAGATCATGTTATGTGAACGTGGCACGTCATTCGGCTACAACACGTTAATTTCAGATATGCGTGGTTTACCAACAATGCGTCATATGGGGTGTCCTGTCGTATTTGATGCCACACATTCTGTGCAGCAACCCGGTGGACAAGGTGGCAAAAGTGGTGGTCAAAGACAATTCGTTCCAGTACTGGCACGCTCTGCGGTTGCGGCCGGTATTGCCGGCGTGTTTATGGAAACCCATCCTGATCCGGAAAAAGCATTAAGTGATGGCCCGAACTCCTGGCCATTAGCCAAAATGCAGGCCTTACTGGAAACATTGATTGCTATCGACAAAACAGTGAAACAGCAGGATTTTATCGAAGACGCCTACCTGTAACAGGTAACACTATTCGAGGTTGAATAGTGTCTGGCATTTTCAGCTTATTTTAGGTGGAGACAACAATGAGTAAAATTATCGATGTTCGTGGTCGTGAGATCATTGACTCTCGTGGCAATCCGACAGTGGAAGCGGATGTCATACTTGAAAGTGGTGCAATGGGAAGAGCCGCTGTGCCTTCTGGTGCTTCCACAGGGGCTCGTGAAGCGATTGAGTTACGTGATGGTGATGCACTGCGCTACCTGGGCAAAGGTGTGACTAAGGCTGTTGAGGCAATCAATAGTGAATTGCGTGCTGCCGTTGTTGGTTTGGATTGTTTTGATCAAAAGGCACTGGACGATAAGTTGATCGCCTGTGATGGTACAGAGAACAAAAAACGTCTTGGAGCCAATGCTCTTTTAGCTGTGTCTATGGCGAACGCTGTTGCTGCCTCCGAAGAAAAAGGACTGCCTTTATACCGCTACCTGGGTGGCGATAAAGCGGTGACTTTGCCTGTGCCGATGATGAATATTATCAACGGTGGTTCTCATGCTGATAACAGTGTGGATTTCCAGGAATTCATGATAGTTCCGGTCGGTAGCAAAAGCTTTAAGGAAGCGGTACGTGCCGGTGCTGAAATCTTTCATCAGTTAAAAGCAGTTTTATTGTCGCAAGGCCTGAATACTGCGGTAGGTGATGAAGGTGGATTCGCACCGGATCTGGCTTCCAATGAAGCCGCTATGGAACTGATTATGGAAGCTATTAAAAAGGCCGGTTATGAACCGGGTCGTGATGTCATGATTGCACTTGATGTTGCCAGTTCAGAGTTTTATAAAGACGGTTTATATCGCCTCGAATCCGAACAGCGTAGTCTCACCGCAGCTGAATTAACTGATTTGCTGGAAAACTGGTGCAATAAGTATCCCATCATCAGCATTGAAGACGGAATGGATGAAAACGATTGGCAAGGTTGGAAATTACTAACTGAACGTGTGGGTGACCGTATTCAGTTGGTAGGGGATGACTTGTTTGTCACCAACAGCGCCATTCTGCAGCAAGGTATTGAGGCCAATGTTGCCAATGCCATTTTGATTAAGCTGAACCAGATTGGTACGTTGAGTGAAACGCTTAATGCAATGAATTTGGCAGCTGAAGCTGGCTACAAGTCAATTGCTTCACATCGAAGTGGTGAAACTGAAGATACCTTCATTGCGGATTTGGCGGTTGCCACGCAATGTGGTCAGATTAAAACGGGTTCGATGTCGCGTTCTGATCGTGTGGCTAAATATAATCAACTTTTGCGTATAGAAGCTGAGCTGGGGGCAACCGCGATTTACCCTGGTTTGCAGGCATTTCCATCTAGATGATATTCGTTGCATGAAAACAGTACTCATTGTACTGACCTTCATATTTGTAATGCTGCAATATCGATTGTGGTTAAGTCATGACGGTTTGCCAGCCCTGTTACGTTTGCATCACACAGTAGAAAAACAACGGATTGATAATTCTAAACTGGAAGAACGTAATCAGGTTCTGGCGGCCGAGGTTGCTGATTTGAAAAGTGGCCTGGATGCACTCGAAGAGCGTGCTCGTAGTGAACTGGGGATGGTCAAACCCGAAGAGACTTTTTTTCATATAATCGATATTCCAGATGATGAGCAATAAAGTCTGGGCAGTCGTCCCGGCAGCGGGTATTGGCAGCAGAATGCAGTCTGATCGACCTAAGCAGTATTTATTGCTCAATGATCAACCCGTTATATTTCATACGTTGAGTCGGCTGGCTAACCATCCACGAATTGAAGGGATTGTTATCGCTTTATCCGCTAACGACCCATATTGGCCTTCTTTGAATTTACCACCACACTGGCAGATCCATACGACCATAGGGGGCGTGGAGCGGGCTGACTCGGTCAGCAATGCCTTACAGTTTTTACAGACACTGACTGAAAATGATCCCTGGGTATTAGTGCATGATGCGGCGCGTCCCTGCATACGGCATAGCGATATTGATGAGATGTTACAACAGCTAGGCAATGACCCGGTGGGTGGTATCCTGGGCGTAGCGTTAACGGAAACTGTCAAACGTGTCGATGAAAATAACACTATCCAGGCGACAGTGGATCGAAGCGGATTATGGCGAGCTGCCACCCCACAGATGTTTCGTTTAAATGTTTTGTCTGAAGCCTTAAGTCAATCTAAACAGGCCAGTATCAGGATTACAGATGAAGCCAGCGCCATGGAATTTATGGGGTATAACCCGAAAATGATTGCCGGTCATGCTGACAACATCAAAATTACCTTGCCGCAGGATCTGGCATTAGCCGCATTGTTTTTACAGCAACAAGAAAATGGAGAAGCCCCATGAGAATTGGTCATGGCTATGATGTACATCGTTTTGCCGAAAACTGTGTACTGATTATCGGTGGCGTAACTATTCCGCACTCTCATGGTCTGGAAGCACATTCTGATGGTGATGTACTTATTCACGCGTTATGTGATGCTTTGCTGGGGGCTGCCGGATGGTGGGATATCGGTCATCATTTTCCAGATAATGATATGACATATGCCGGGATCGATAGTCGGGTGTTGTTACGGCGAGTATATGATGATTTGACCAATGCCGGCTGGCAGGTTGGCAATGTGGACGCCACAGTGGTAGCACAGGCACCGAAGCTGGCGCCTTATATTCCACAGATGCGTGAGCTGCTGGCCGCGGATCTGCATATTGAATCCTCAGCAATTAATATAAAAGCCACTACTACCGAAAAACTCGGGTTTGCTGGTCGCAAAGAAGGTATTGCTGCCCATGCTGTTGCGCTGATTAAAAAGGCTGAATCAGTTTGAAACATTTTGATTATTTATCCTTGCCGCGGCAATCAGCCAGTGCAGCTGGTTGCACGGGCAAATTGCGCGAAAAAGCCATTTATTTTGAAGTAGAAGAGCATTTGCCGTTTTCACCCGAAGGTGAAGGATCGCATGTCTGGTTGTATGTCCAGAAAACCGATACCAATACCGATTGGCTGGCACAGGAAATTGCCCGTTTCGCAGGTGTCTCGCCGGTTGCTGTTGGTTACGCCGGACTCAAAGACCGTCATGCCGTGACCTCTCAATGGTTCAGTGTCAATTTACAGGGATTGCCGGAACCTGACTGGTTAGCATTTGAAAATGAGCAAATCAAAATTCTTAAAGCGGTTCGCCATAGCAAAAAACTCAAGCGAGGTGCACTTGCCGGAAATCGTTTTCGACTGCGGTTAACCAACATTACGGGCGAACAGACTGTCTGGGAACAAAATCTGCAAACAATCGCTGAGCAGGGCGTACCAAATTATTTTGCTGAACAACGCTTTGGCCATTTTGGCAACAATCTGAAAAAAGCTGAGCAATGGTTCATCGAGGGAACAGAGCCGAAAAAACGTAATCAACGCAGTATTATTATTTCAGCGGCACGTTCCTGGTTGTTTAATCTGGTGCTGGCTGAACGAATCCGACAAGGCAACTGGGATGAAATGCTTGCAGGCGATGTGATGTTGCTGGCCGGCACACGGGCCAGTTATTTTGTCGCAGAAATCAAAGATGCTGTGCTTCAACAGCGGATCAAAGACATGGACATTCATCCGACCGGTCCATTGTGGGGAAAAGGCGAAGCCATCAGCAAGGCAGAGACTCTTATGCTCGAACAAACCGTTTTGACAGATTGGCAGGATTGGCAGCGACAATTGGAAAAGCTGGGATTAAATCAGGAACGTCGGGCACTGCGACTATTTCCGCAACAATTGAAATGGCAATTTATCAATGAAACCAGTTTGCTGTTAGAGTTTGAGTTGGGACCGGGCAGTTATGCTACGGCTGTTCTGCGTGAACTGGCTGAAATTCAGGATATGTCGCAGAAAATTTCCACAGTATTACCGAGTCTTAGTGAATAGGATTCAGTGAACTGAAGGAGGCTGATATGAATCTCTCCATGCATAGGCTTTTTTGGCTGGCTCTGGTCTTTCTGCCATTAAGTGCTCAGGCAGTAGATCGCTGGCAGGCTTCGAGTAGCGCTAAACATACCGCAGTATTGGAATTATTTACCTCGGAAGGTTGTGGTCTTTGTCCTCCCGCGGAACGCTGGTTATATCAGCAGCAAACTGAGCTTAATTATATTGTTTTAGGCTTTCATATTGATTACCTGAATGACAAAAAAGGTTGGGTAGATGTTTTTGCCAAGCCGGAATTTTCCGAACGACAGAAACAACTGGCTTTACTGAATCGATATCAGACCATTTATACGCCAGAGTTTGTTTTAAGCGGTGAGTCTTTGCCAAACTGGCGAGAGAATTTCAATGAGGCGGTTAGCTTTCTCAATGAGTTTGATGCTCAGGCGCAGATTCGCCTGAGAGCCTATCTGATAGATGATGCACTCATGATTGATAGTCGTAGTCAGGTAACTGGTGAAGAAAATCGTCAACACAGTAAATTATATATCGCGATCACTGAAGATGATGTGCTCAGTGATGTGCAGGGCGGAGATAATGCCGGGCGAACATTCAACCATCAAAATCTGGTTAGGGAATGGCTTGGTCCGTTTGATCTGGATCCTTCCGGTGAAACATTTATCGAACATCAGCTGAAACTTATTCCAGACTGGCAGCAGGATAAACTGAAACTGGTGGCACTTATTCAAAATTTATCCGACGGTTATATCTTGCAAGCCGTTGAATTACCTTTAACACAACAGAAGTAAGATGGACTATTTACCTATATTTATTGATTTAAAAAATCGTCAGTGTCTGGTAGTTGGTGGTGGCGAAATTGCCGCCCGCAAAGCCGGCTTATTATTAAAAGCTCAGTCAATGGTCACCATTATTGCCCCTGAAATTGCCGAGATGTCGCGTCAGTTATTGGAAGATGCAGACTATCGGGGCAAGATAAACTGGATTAATGACAAATTTTCGCCAAATTACCTTGATGATCAGACACTGGTTATTGCCGCAACAGATGACGAGAGTGTGAATCTTGAAGTGTATCAGGCGGCCAAGGCAAAAAAAATTCTGGCCAATGTGGCCGATCAACCTGAGATGTGTGATTTTATTCTGCCGTCAGTTTTGGATCGTTCACCCATCGTAGTCGCCATCTCCAGTGGTGGCCAATCACCTATTCTGGCCAGACAACTTCGCGCCAGGCTGGAAACACTTATCCCACCTGCTTACAGCAAGCTGGGCCTGCTGGTTGGCGAGTATCGCGAAAGGGTCAAAGCGAAGTTTACTCAGTTAAAGCAGCGTCGTCGTTTCTGGGAGGCCGTTTTACAGGGGCCGGTCGCCGATCACGTATTGGCCGGTCGTGATCAGTTAGCCATCAAAACTCTGGAAACATTAATTGAAGAGACCGCAGATCATGCCTTGCAGCAGGGTGAAGTCTATCTGGTCGGAGCCGGGCCCGGTGATCCTGATTTATTAACCTTTAAAGCCTTACGTTTAATGCAGCAGGCCGATGTGGTGTTTTACGATCGACTGGTCAGCAAGGAAGTGTTGGCTTTGGTGCGTAAAGAAGCCGAAATGATTTATGTCGGTAAGCAGCGTGCCTGGCATAGTAAACGTCAGGATGAAATCAATTTGTTACTGCTTGAGCATGCCCTGGCTGGAAAACGCGTATTACGATTGAAAGGTGGCGATCCGTTTATTTTTGGCCGCGGCGGCGAGGAAATTGCCACTTTAGCCGAGAAAAAGATTCCTTTCCAGGTAGTGCCGGGAATCACAGCCGCTTCAGGTGTTGCCTGTTACTCAGGTATCCCATTAACACATCGTGATTATTCGCAAAGCTGTGTGTTTGTTACCGGTCAATTAAAAGAAGGCGAGCTTGATCTGAATTGGCAGGCCTTAGTACAACCTCGGCAGACGGTAGTGGTTTATATGGGCCTGGCCGGGCTTGATATTCTTAGTCAACAGCTGCAGAAACATGGTATGCGCGCCGATATGCCAGCGGCGTTAGTTCAACAGGGTACTACCGAGAATCAAAAGGTATGGGTGAGTACGATCGCTGAACTTCCTGAGTTGGCAAAAAAACAACAACCTGTCGCACCTACGCTACTAATCATTGGTGAAGTCGTCCAACTGCATAATCAACTTTCCTGGTTTTCCCAATAAAATCAACAGATTAATCTTCCCGTATTGTTTTGGGAATTTTTCCTAATTCTATGTGTGAAACGCCATGCTAGCATCGCCATAGGCTTCATAGAAAGCTATTAAAAAAGTACTACAAAATATTAATCTGGGAGATTAAAAATGGCGATTCCATTTCGACGCAGCGTCCTGCCTGCGTTATTAGCAACGGCGTTAAGTCCCGGTTTCAGTCTAGCTGCTGAACCGGATCTGCAACTGGAAAACATCGAAGTCATCAGTCTCACACCATTACATGGTGTGGGACTGGAGGCTGATAAGATTCCAAGCAATGTTCAAACGGCTACAGCTGAAGATATCGAACGAAATCAGGCGTTGGATATTTCTGATTTTATGAATCAGACAATGGGTAGCATGAGTATCAACCATGCACAAAACAACCCGTTCCAACCTGATTTGAAATTCCGTGGCTTTACAGCCTCTCCATTAGTGGGTAATGCGCAGGGTATTTCTGTTTATCAGGATGGTGTCCGTATTAATGAACCTTTTGGTGATGCGGTTAATTTTGAATTATTACCAAAATCAGCTATTGCCAGTATGAATATGATGTCTGGTTCAAATCCATTATTCGGTTTGAATACATTGGGTGGTGCCTTATCGATTCAAACCAAAAATGGTTTTACCCATCCTGGACATAGTCTGGAAGCTTATACCGGTTCTTTCGGCCGTGATTCCGGGACTATAGAAAGTGGTGGCAGTGATGGTAACCTGGCTTATTTTGTGACCGGTTCCATTACCAAAGAAGATGGTTGGCGGGATTTTTCACCTTCCAGAGTTGAACAGTTCTTTTCCAACTTAAGCTATCGTAACGAAACCAGCAGTCTGGATTTTGGTATTACAGCCGTAGACAGTGATTTGAATGGCAATGGGGCTTCACCGATTGAACTGGTGAGAGAAGATCGTGAAGCGGTCTTTACTCATCCCGACAATACCAAAAATGAATTACGAATGTTTACCCTCAATGGTTCACATTGGGTAAATGACACCATGATGCTATCGGCCAACACTTATTATCGACGCAGTGATCGTTCTACCTTCAATGGTGATGGTTCAGAACTGGAAATTGATGGTGCCAATATTGTAGACGATGATGGTGAAGTGGTTACGCCGTTTGCACCTTTGGGTTTTGATGGCAGTGAAGAATTTATTGCATTAAACAATACCAGTAAGACTAAGCAGGACAGCTATGGCTTTGGTTTACAATCCACTTTTCTAGATGATTTGTTTGGACGTGAAAACCAGCTGATTGTGGGCGCTTCCTACGACAGATCAGATGTAAAACATGCTTCACAATCTGAAATCGCACAGTTTACCGATAGCCGTGGCACCGACGGCACCGGTTTTATTATCGATGAGACAGTGGTTGATGGTGATATTGAAACGGATACCTTTAGTCTGTTCTTTACCAATACACATTCGTTGACTGAACGTTTGGATTTGACTGTTGGTGGCCGTTACAACTGGATCCAGATTGATATTTCCGGCACCAGCGAAGGCGGTGAACAGGACCTGAACGAAACGGGTAACAAGCATGTATTCAAACGCTTTAATCCGACGGTCGGTTTAACTTATGCTTTGCGGGACAACCTGACGGTATATGGTAACTACAGCGAATCAAATCGTGCGCCAACACCATCTGAGTTGACCTGTTCTGAAGAAAGCAGTCCTTGTTCTTATCCCAATGCATTTTTGGCTGATCCACCGTTGGATGATGTTGTTGCAAGAACTATCGAGGCTGGTTTCAGGGGACAGAATGGTTCAATCAATTGGAATACCGGAGTGTTTTATACTCAGCTGAAGGATGATTTATTTTTCTTCCCGGATGTTGAAGATGATGTGAGCGACCCACGTTTGACCTTGGGTAACTTCGATAATATCGATAAAACAGCACGTGCCGGTCTTGAATTAGGCGTGAATGGTCAGCAAGACAAGCTGCTATGGTTTGCCAACTATTCTTATGTTCGTGCAACGTTTGAAGATTCTTTCCTCTATGCTCGTGAAGTTGATGACGAGGTAGAAACCTTTGAAGTGAAAAAAGGTGATCGGCTGCCGGGAATTCCCGAACACAATATTAAAATTGGTGTCGATTATGCGTTTACACCGAAATTATCTTTAGGTGCAACGGCGTCTTATCACTCAAGTCAGTACTACCGTGGTGATGAAGCCAACGAAGACAAAAAAATCAGTGGCTATGGGCTGGTTAATCTGCACGGTCGTTACAAGCTGAACAAACATGTTCAGTTCTTTGCCAAAGTCGATAATCTGTTTGACAGTGAATATGAAAACTTTGGTTTATATGGCGAACCGGATGAAGCGCCAGGTCTGGACTTGGATGATCCGCGTTTTGTTGGTGCCGGTGCGCCAAGAGCTGGCTGGATTGGCTTTAAAGTTACACTTTAATTCAATCGTTTAGATAAGAAGAAAGGTCGCTATAGGCGGCCTTTCTTTTTTAATTTAATCAATAAACCGCATCGATAAATCTACAGCCTGCAAGTCTTTGGTTAATTGACCGACCGAAATTCTATCAACACCTGTTTCTGCAATGCCACGAATCGTATCCGTACTGACTCCACCAGAGGCTTCAAGAGCGACTTTGCCATTGGTAAAGCTGACGGCTTCTCGTAACATCGTTAACGAAAAATTATCCAGTAATACAATATCAGCAGCGGTATTAAGTGCCTGCTCAAGTTCATTCATGGATTCGACTTCAACTTCAACCGAGACATTGGGATGCAAGGCTTTGGCCTGGGCAACGGCTGCTGCAATAGATCCTGTGGCAAGGATGTGATTCTCTTTGATCAATATGGCGTCATACAAACCGAAACGATGGTTGACTCCGCCACCGCAACGAACAGCATATTTCTGTCCCAGTCTCAGGCCTGGCAGGGTTTTTCGGGTATCCAGCAGTTTGACCGGTAAATCCTGGACCAGGTCAGCATAGCGTTTGGTCTGAGTGGCCGTGCCGGAAAACGTCTGCAAAAAATTCATCGCGGTGCGTTCTCCGCTCAATAATGCCCGGGCATTTCCGGAAAGCTCACATATCACTGCATTTTCACGCAGCAAATCAGCATCCTTAAAAAACCAGTGGATTTGGATGTCTGGATCCAGCTGATTGAAGACTTCATTAAACCAATCCTGGCCACATAAAACAGCAGTCTGTCGACTGATTAATCTGGCTTTGGCTATTGCCCCGACCGGAATAAGATCCGCGGTGAGATCCTGTTGGCCAAGATCTTCTAATAAAGAGAGTTTGACCTGCGAGCTGATAAAGTTTGCCGGAATGAAATTGTGGATGGTCATAGTTTTGCGAGCTTCAGTTTAAACAGCCGATAGGGTAACTGTTAAAGCTCTGATAATCTATTCACAAACCCAAGTTGGAGCAAAAAGTGATTATTGACAGACAGAGTGGATGGCTTGATGCGGCAGAAATTTTACCTTCGCCAAATTATGATGATCGGCCAGATGAAACCGATATCAGCGGCATCATTATTCACAATATCAGTTTGCCTCCAGGCCTGTTCGGTGGGAGCTGGATTGCCGACTTGTTTCTGAACCAACTGGATCCCAATGCGCATCCTTATTTTGCAGAGATCGCTCATTTACGGGTGTCATCGCATTTACTGATAAGACGTGATGGTTTGATGCAGCAGTTTGTGCCATTTCATAAACGCGCCTGGCATGCAGGTGTGTCGTGCTGGGATGGGCGTGAAAAATGTAATGATTTTACAATAGGTATTGAACTGGAAGGTGATGATGAGACAACTTTTACTGAAATTCAATATTCGCAGCTGGCGGCAGTCAGCAAGGCTATTTTTGCTGCATATCCATTATTGTCCAGTGAGCGCATAACCGGCCATGAACATATCGCTCCTGGTCGTAAAACGGATCCGGGTCCTTATTTTGATTGGGCGCAGCTGAAGCAATTATTGCAGACATAAAAAAGCCGCCCGTGGGCGGCTTCAAAATGACTTCTAATAATGGTTACTGAGTGATTGCAATCAGCTCAATATCAAAAATCAATGTTTCGTTAGGGCCAATCATTTCACCGGCGCCTTGTGGGCCATAAGCCAGATTACCCGGAATGACCACACGCCATTTAGCACCTTCCTTCATCATTTGCAGAGCTTCCTGCCAACCTTGAATAACACCGTTAACAGGGAAAGTAGCCGGCTCACCCCGTTGGATAGAGCTATCAAAAACTGTACCGTCTAATAAGGTACCTTCGTAATGAGCAATAACGCGATCAGATGCAGTTGGTGTTGCGCCATCGCCTGCTTCGATGATTTCATATTGCAGACCACTATCTGTGGTAACAACGCCATCTTTTTTCGCATTTTCTTCCATGTAAGCTTTGGATTCAGCCTGTTTTTTGTTCATTAGCGCAGCCAGTTCCTGCGACTTTTTCTGCTGGTATTTGCCGATAATTTCCTGCGCAGTAGCCTGATCCATTTGTGGTTGGCGACCCGCCATCATGTCGGCTACACCGGCACTAAACGCATCCATTTCAAGCTCTACGTTTTCCATCATCATTTGCTGACCGACTTGTATGCCGAAGATATAGCTGAGTTTTTGTTGTTCTGTATCGAGGGTGGCGTTTTCTGCCATTACATTAGCTCCAAATAAAACGGGAAGGAAAGCGAGATATTTCAGTTTCATGTCTTAAGACTCTCATATTGTTATAAAAATAGGTTGTCATGGCTTAGAGATATTATCAGCCGCGAAGTTCGCTACGCGATTGTCTCATATTTTTCTGCCGGTTTCAGATTGAATAGCCGAGTAATACACTTGGTTATTCAGTTAAATGATACTATAATGGTATCAATTAGGAGGGCGTGACATGTTACGCATGGGTAAACTGACAGACTACGGCATTGTGCTGATGAGCTACATTGCCGAGCACCGTAGCAAGCAGCACAGCGCGCATATGTTATCAGATGCGGTGCATATGCCGTTGCCTACGGTCAGAAAAATATTAAAAGTGTTGTCAGCTGGAGGTCTGTTAACTTCCGAGCGGGGAGCGCAAGGTGGCTATATTTTAAGTGGTGATCCAGCCGATATTTCTGTTGCGCAGATCATTACCGCAATAGAAGGACCGATTGCACTGACTGAATGTGTCAGCAGTGCATCGCAGTGTGATCAGGAAACCCATTGTGCCGTGCAGACAAACTGGAACCAAATCAATAACGCCGTTTTCCATGCTCTGGATGAAGTGAAATTAGCCGATATGCTGACACCGACACTTTCAGCGGCTCGTCCAGTTCGATTTTACCCGCCCAGCTACAGGGCAAAAGCAGTTTCTTTACAGGATGGTGATCAACATGAATGATCAAACACAACAACTTGAAGCAATTACGCAGAAAGAATACAAAGCCGGCTTTTTTACTGATATTGAGTCAGATAGTCTGCCACCCGGATTGAGTGAAGACGTGGTCCGCCAGATATCCCTCATTAAAGGTGAGCCGGAGTTTATGCTGGAATGGCGTTTGAAAGCCTACCGTCACTGGTTGACCATGGAGACCCCGGAATGGGCACATGTGCATTATCCGGAAATCGATTATCAGGCGGTCAGTTACTATTCTGCACCGAAGAAAAAAACCGATGGACCAAAAAGTCTGGATGAAGTTGATCCGGAATTATTGCGTACCTACGAAAAACTCGGTGTACCGCTGGATGAGCGTGCCCGTTTAGCCGGTGTCGCAGTAGATGCGGTTTTTGATAGCGTATCCGTATCCAATACGTTTAAAGATAAACTGGCCGAGCAGGGCATTTTGTTTATGCCGATATCCGAAGCCATTCAGGAACACCCGGAACTCATTAAAAAATATCTGGGCAGCGTGGTTCCACAGAAAGATAATTATTATGCGGCCTTGAATTCAGCGGTGTTTACCGATGGTTCGTTTGTTTACATTCCAAAAGGTGTGCGTTGCCCGATGGAGTTGTCGACCTATTTCCGTATTAATGCGGCGAATACCGGGCAGTTCGAGCGTACGTTGATTATCGCCGATGACGATTCCTATGTAAGTTATCTGGAAGGCTGTACCGCACCGATGCGTGATGAAAATCAGCTGCATGCGGCGGTAGTGGAATTGGTCGCTATGGATCGCGCTGAAATCAAATACTCCACCGTGCAAAACTGGTATCCCGGTGATGAAAATGGCAAAGGTGGTATCTATAACTTTGTCACCAAACGTGCTGCCTGCCGTGGTGAGAGTTCAAAAGTATCCTGGACTCAGGTAGAAACCGGGTCAGCTATCACCTGGAAATATCCGAGTGTGGTATTGCAAGGCGATAATTCTATCGGTGAATTTTATTCGGTGGCTGTGACCAATAATATGCAGCAGGCTGATACCGGTACCAAGATGATCCATCTGGGTAAAAACACCAGTTCAACCATCATCTCAAAAGGTATCTCCGCCGGGCGTTCGTCGAATGCCTATCGTGGTCTGGTGCGTATTGGACCCAATGCGGAAAATGCCCGTAACTACACCGAGTGTGATTCGTTATTGATGGGCGATAAATGTGCCGCACATACCTTCCCGTACATTGAAGTGAAAAACCCGACCGCTCAGGTTGAACATGAAGCCTCAACCTCGAAAATCAGCGAAGATCAATTGTTTTACTGTAAACAACGTGGTCTTGATGTGGAAGACTCGGTATCGATGATCGTCAATGGTTTCTGTAAGCAGGTTATTCGCGAATTACCAATGGAATTTGCGGTGGAAGCTCAGAATCTGCTCGGTTTATCGTTGGAAGGTTCAGTTGGTTAAACGTCGTTCCCTAATATAACTACATGTTGGGCGGGTCAGGCTGCTCAACCTATAAAAATGAATAGAGAATAATTATGAAAATGTTGGAAATCAAAAATTTACACGCAAAAATTGAGGGCAAAGAAATTCTGCGTGGTATTAATTTGACGGTCAATGAGGGTGAAGTACATGCCATCATGGGGCCAAATGGTGCCGGTAAAAGCACGTTATCCAATGTGTTAACGGGCCGTGAAGGCTACGAAATCACCCAGGGTGAAGTCATATACAAAGGTGAAAACCTGCTGGAACTGGAACCTGAAGAACGTGCCCGTCGCGGTGTGTTTCTGGCGTTCCAATATCCTGTAGAAATTCCTGGTGTCAGCAATATCTATCTGCTTAAAGCGGCATTAAATGCTGTTCGCAAACATCAAGGTCTGGATGAGTTGGATGCCATTGATTTCCTGACGCTGGTACGCAGCAAAATGCAACTGGTTAAGATGGATGAACAGTTTTTGCACCGCAGTGTGAATGAAGGCTTCTCCGGCGGTGAGAAAAAACGTAATGAAATTTTGCAAATGGCCTTGCTGGAACCCCAATTAGCCATTATGGATGAGACCGATTCCGGACTGGATATTGATGCCCTGAAAACCGTTTCTGAAGGGGTGAATGCGCTGCGTAGCCCTGAACGTTCATTTGTGATGATTACCCATTACCAGCGTTTGTTGGATTACATCGTGCCTGATTTTGTCCATGTTTTATCTGAAGGTCGCATTGTGAAGTCTGGTGATAAAGAGCTGGCTAAAGAACTGGAAAAATCCGGCTATAGCTGGGTGCATGATGCACCGGAACCAGAAGGGCAGCCTGCATGAAAGTATTAACAGACATCCATACCGATTTTGCTGCGGTGGCCAATAGCCGTGATGTCATGGTGGCTGATAATGCACACTGGAAAACATTGCGTCAACAAGCCAAGGAACAGTTTGAGCGAAATGGCTTGCCGGGCAGAAAAGAAGAAGATTGGAAATACACCAGCCTTTGGTCGTTAGGTCAGGAACAGTTTGTTCATCAGGTCTCCCAACCAGGGTATGCGGATATTCATGAGCTGAAACTGGTGGAAGATGCCTATCGCCTGGTGATTGTTGATGGTCGAGTGGATTTAACAGCCTCATATCTTGACGGGCTGCCCGAAGGTCTTACGGTGACGCCATTCTCACAATCAATCGATCGCGCCAGCGAATTTCTCAATCAGCAAGTCAATTTGGAAAAGCCAGGCTTTAATGCCATGAATACCATGTTGATGAATGAAGGTATTTTCATTGAGGTCGCAGCTAATACCAAGGTAGATAAACCCATTGAATTAATCGTGGTAAACAGTGGACATACGGCACACTATGCCATGCATTTACGTAATGTGATTGTGCTTGGAAAAGATAGTCAGGCAACATTTATCGAAACCTATGCCGGTAATAATCAAGCCAATGGGTTAACCGATGTGATTACTGAAATAAGTCTGGCTGACAAAGCGGAATTGTTTCATTACAAATTACAGCGTGAATCCCTGGACCATTATCATGTTGCCACCATGGCTGCCTCGCAGGCCGCTGACAGTCAATGGCATAACACCAATATTTCGCTTGGCGGAAAACTGGCCAGAAATGATGTTCACAGTCAATTACTGGGTGAGCAATCCCACGTGACAATGAATGGTCTGTATCTGGTGACGGGCGAACAACATATTGATAATCACACACGTATTGATCATGCGGTGCCGAATACGACCAGTGAAGAAGTCTACAAAGGCGTGCTGGATGAGCAGAGCCATGCAGTATTTAATGGCAAAGTGATTGTGCATAAAGACGCACAGAAAACCGATGCCAATCAAAGTAACCGTAATTTACTGTTATCCCGTGGTTGTGAAATTGATACCAAGCCGGAAATGGAAATCTACGCCGATGACGTCAAATGTGGACATGGCAGTGCCGTAGGCCAAATCAACGAAGATCAATTGTTTTTCCTCAGAGCTCGTGGTCTGGATGAAGTTAGCGCGCGCAGTTTACTGACTTTTGCTTTCGCTGTTGATGTGATTGAACGTATATCCAACGAGGAACTCAAACAATCCATAACCGGAGTAATTGAAAAACGATTACCCAGGGGAGGCGCATGAGCAATTTGAACATTAATACGATTCGTGCGGATTTTCCGGTTCTCCACCAGGAGATCAATGGTTTCCCTCTGGTATATCTGGATAATGCCGCGACCAGCCAGAAACCGCGACAGGTGATTGAGGCTGTCAGTCATTATTACCTGCATGACAATGCCAATATTCACCGTGGTGTGCATAAACTTAGCCAACGGGCAACCGATCTATATGAAGCGGCCCGCGCTAAAGTACGCCAATTTGTTAATGCCAACTCGGATAAAGAAATCATCTTTACCCGTGGAGCAACAGAGGCAATCAATCTGGTTGCTCAAAGCTTTGTCAGGCCCATGTTGCAGCCGGATGATGAAATTCTGATCAGTCATCTGGAACATCACGCCAACATAGTGCCGTGGCAGATATTATGTGAACAAACCGGTGCCAAACTGAAGGTCATCCCAATGACGCAGTCAGGTGAGCTGGATTTGACAGACTTTGATGCGATGCTCACCGAACGCACCAGGATTCTGGCGGTTGGTCAGGTGTCTAATGCGCTGGGAACTATCAATCCGGTCAAAAGCATGATTGCCAGAGCCCGCGCCAAAAACATTCCGGTTTTAATTGATGGTGCGCAGGCGGTGCCGCATATGACCGTGGATGTGCAGGATCTGGACTGTGATTTTTATGTGTTCTCTGGCCATAAGATGTTTGCCCCTACTGGTATTGGCGCATTGTATGGTCGTAAAGATTTGCTGAACGCGATGCCGCCATATCAAGGTGGTGGTGATATGATTCTCTCGGTCAGTTTTGAAAAAACTATCTACAACGAACTGCCCGCCAAGTTTGAGGCGGGTACACCGAATATCTCCGGCGTTATCGGCCTCGGTGCGGCAATTGATTATATGTGGCAGATTGGCATCGATAATATTGCTGCTCAGGAACACCACTTACTGGATATTGCTACCCGTAAAATTGAGGCATTGCCCGGTGTCAGAATCATTGGCACGGCCGCTGAGAAAGCCGCCGTGATTTCTTTCATGATTGAAGGCGTGCATCCGCATGATGTCGGCACCATATTTGATCAGCAAGGTGTGGCTATTCGAACGGGGCACCACTGTGCTCAACCGGTTATGGAGTTTTATGATATTCCGGCGACAGCCCGTGCTTCATTTGCGTTTTATAACTCAGAAGAAGAGGTCGATGCATTGATTAACGCGATACAAAAAACACAGGAGCTTTTTGCCTGATGAGTGATTTAAGAGAGCTTTACCAGCAAGTGATCATGGATCACAACAAACGCCCACGTAATTTTCGTGAAATTGATCATGCCAACCATCTGGCGCATGGCAATAATCCATTATGTGGCGATAAGCTGGTAGTTTACGTCAAGCTCGATGGCGAAGTGATTGAAGATGTCAGCTTTAAAGGGAGTGGCTGTGCCATTTCAATGGCCTCTGCTTCTTTGATGACAGAAGCCCTGAAAGGTAAAACGATTGATGAAGCCCAGGCTATTTATGATCAGGTACATAAATCCATGACCGGAGAAGAGACAGATCGCAACCTGCTGGGCAAACTGGAAGTGCTAAGTGGTGTCAAAGAGTTTCCGGCACGGGTAAAATGCGCGACTTTGTCCTGGCATACCGTACATGCAGCGATAGACAGCGACCACGATATTTCGATTAGCACCGAGTAATTTTATGAATGATAATCAGGTACAACCTTTTACGGCAGAAGATTTGAAGGAAGACGTCATTGAGATGCTTAAAACCATCTTCGATCCTGAAATTCCGGTCAATATCTATGAACTCGGATTGATCTATGAGATTGATGTCAGTGATTCCGGAAATGTGGTTATCCAAATGACCTTAACTGCGCCAGGATGCCCGGTGGCACAGACCTTTCCGGGTGATGTGGAAAACAAAATCAGCAGCATAGACGGTGTTAATAAAGTGCATGTTGAGCTGGTTTGGGATCCACCCTGGACTCGGGATCAAATGAGTGAGTCCGCTCAATTACAACTGGGTATGTTCTAACTGTTCACGCTACTGAAAACCTGAACCCTCTCGAAATCAGGCAAAAAAAAACCGTGGACAGGTCTATCCACGGTTAATCAGATCACATGACAAATCTGAAGAGGTAACAAACTTTAAGGCTACAGTTAGCAACTAGTTCAGGGCGTCGCCCCTAGAGAATCTCATTAGCAAGCTGTTGGAGCTAATCATAGTCATCTAACGCTATGCCGCATATAGGAGGAATTCCTTTTATCATTCTCATGGCCATTATTTCAGTCGTCCGAAAAAATCATTTATTGCTAACTTAAAATCGCTTTTTTACAAACCATCATTTCGATATAAATAAACCTCCCAAAATAAATAGGGATATTTTCCTAATGCTTTGCGGGAAGTAATTCTCCTATTATGTGCGCACTTTTTGCCAGCAAAGATTTTGCTGGTTGATGAATGACACTATCAGGAGAATGTAAAGTGAGTGAAGCGGCGGGTGCCCCCCCTAATAAAATTAGCAAAATTAATTTGATTACCTGTGGTTTACTGGCTTTGCTCTGTATTCTGCCATTCTTGATTCCGCATCATCGAATACCCCTGACCACGTTTTATAATCAATGGTCAGCGATAGCGCTTGGCGTCCTGGCCATGATTTTTCTGTTGCGGAAACAATCCTGGGAGGAACTGCAGATTCCCTGGTTCGCCCTTATGCCGCTGGGGTTACTGGTGATTGTGGCGATTCAATACAAAGTTGGTTTGTTCAACTACTGGCAACAAAGCTTTCTGGTTTGCCTGTATCTGCTATGGGCAAGTCTGTTGATTACTCTGGGCGCTCAGCTAAAACATCTATTAACGTTGGAGAAGCTAATCCCCACTCTGGCTTGGGGGTTGGTTGTCGGCGGGCTTATTTCAGCCGTTATTGTCACGCTGCAATACCTTGGGTGGGATGATTCGCCACTTATACTGCGTTATAAGTCGGGTGGTTTTGCTGCCAATCTGGGGCAGGTCAACCATCTGGCCACATATATGGCGCTGGCATTGGGCTCTTTGTTATATCTTTATCTGAGTCAGCGGATTAATTTCTGGGCTTTGGCCATTACTGCAACTGTATTTCTGATGGTATTGGCCTTAACCGGGCAGCGAATGAGCTGGTTATACGTCGTTTTACTGTCTGTTGGTGGCTGGTTAATCGCCAGGAAGTCCACTCAATGGCAAATCCATTTTATCTCAAGTCGGTTACTTTGGCTGATCCCGGTGTTTATTCTGGTGCAGTTAGTATTGCCATTGTTCAGTGCCGATATGCCTGCGATGCCTGCGGAGAGGGTGGCTGAAAATGTGAAAGGGGAATCCATACGTTTATTGTTAATCCAGCAGGCCTGGGAAATGTTCATCCATCATCCGCTGTGGGGGATTGGTTGGGGACAGTTCGGTTGGCACAACTTTGAAATGACTGAAAGTTACCCGGGATTAAACGGCTATGCCGATCATGCTCATAATATGTTGTTGCATCTGTTAGCCGAAACAGGCATTTTCGGTGGTTTGATTCTGCTATCGGGCATTATTTTCTGGTTCTGGCAACAACGGGGTGTGGTGATATCAGCTGAACGCTGGTGGCTGTATGCGATCCTGGCCGTGTTTGCTGTACACAGTTTGCTGGAATATCCATTGTGGTATGCCTACTTTCTGGGGCTTGCCGCCATCGTAACGGGGATCAGTTCTGAACGAAACATCACATTGAAGTTGAATCTGGGGATCGTCGTTTCGGCGGCATTGCTGCTTTTCAGTTTATTTATGCTGAGCAATACTTTCATGCAATACAGCAAAGTGGAAAACTGGTATACCAAAGGCAGAATGGGCTTGTTCAATAATGATCAGGCCGTTCCCTTGCTCTATGAAATGGCTGAAACCCGTGATAAATCGTTGTTTGCACCTTATCTGGATTTAGTCATTATTCGGGCGCTTCCCGATACGCAGGAAGTTTTACCTGACAAATTAGCGATGAATACCCAGCTAATGAAATATCTTCCCGGCGAGGAGGAAGTCTATAACCAGGTGACATTGCTTGCTTTATCCGATCAGCCGGAAGCGGCTTCTCATCAGCTTGATCTGGCGATGCGACATTATCCCAAATACATGGACAAGTACTGGAAAGTCGCCACCCGTGGGTTACTTGTGGGGGGGCATAAGCAACTCTTTCCACTGATACAGCAGTTGCAAAACTATCAGGATACGGCTTACCCATTAGAACCCTGAGTTATAAATGCATTCACTGACTGCCGGATGAGCAGGCTCGTTCGGCAGTTTCTTTTTTACGGCATACGACTGTTTTATTTCTTCCCGAATTTTAGTGGGAAATTACGCTGTTCAGGAAAAATTTCCCTTTCCTATGTTTATTTGGAACTTTTCAATAAAAAAAAGAATGCTTTTTTTTGTGACGTAGTTAACTATTTAAAACAGTATGTTACCTGCATTTTTTAAGTAAGTTGTTAATTCCTTTGCAAAATAAGGAAAATCTCCTATAGGGAATAAATTCCCGTTTCACTACTATCCACTCACCGAAACAAATCAGAGCCGTGAGATATGACAAGTACAACAGACACCACCGTCAAACCACTTAAGTACAAATTGATGGAGCTGGTCGATGATGTATTGGCGCATGACGGTTTTGGTGATATTCGGATTGAGGTGAAAATCCTCAAACGCCGTCAGAAAGAGGTGATTTTGCATTGTGGTAAGCAGTACCGTTTTGTGGTCGATATGCCCGATTTAGCGGAAGTACATACCTCCAAACATCGTGCAGTATCAAATTAAACGTCGTTCTTATGAATCTCCCAGTTCTGAACAAAATGCGTAAAAAGCCTGCTCATAACAAAGCAAAAAGACTCAATACGTCGGTGAATGTTGAATGTGTGTGGGACACATCACGTACAAAAAAATTAAATCCAGATGACCAACAGGCTGTATGGGGCAGCTGCGGCATTCAACAGAGAGATATAAAAAATGAACATTAAACAAATGAAAGCTATGGTCAGCCGTTTCCGTCACGCTGATTTCTCAAGTGTACAAGACCCGGCAATGCGTGCAAAAGCCCAAAAACTGCAAGCAAAACAAAAAGGTTTTACGCTGCTGGAATTATTAGTTGTTATCACCCTGTTGGCTATTCTGGCAACGGGTGCTTTGGTTGCCTATGACGGTGTAGGTGAAAACGCTCAGGCCGCTCGTGCTGCTTCAACTGCTGCCACACTTGATCAGGGCGTCCGTGCTTATCGTGCAGTCACTTACGCATATCCGGACCAATGGGATAACTTGGCTGATCCCGATGATGCAAATACACCCGCAGGTGGTACAGATGCAGAATTCCTTCCTGAACCTCTCCAAGAAGTTCTAACCAGTATTGATTTGGCTACAGCCTTTCAAGCTGCATTTTCTGTAGCCGCTTCTGATGTTCCAGACTTTCTTGAAGATTATTTCGATGACAACTTTGGCATGGAAGAAATTCAGCATATCCAGGCTGGAACAACTGGTAATGGAATAAGAGTTGGATTAGCACCAAACCGTAATCACAACGAGGGGGCTAATCCATTTGATGCAACTGACGGTGGTGCTGTTGAAACTGAATATAGTGATTTCGGTGCCGACGTAACTTACATTTCAATTCTGGCTTCTGAAGCATTCGATGATGATGCTGGTACACCACTGCTTTGTAAAGTGGGCGGTGAACTTATGAACGGGACTTTTGCAGGTGGTGCTGCTTCAGCAGATCCATTAGTGATTAACTCAATTAATGATGCGTTAAGTACTGAGCGTTGCAATCTGGTATTGGCACTTGGTTTTGGTGGTGATGCGGCACATAGCACTGTTAACTCTTCTGCTGGTGTAATTCAGTCACCTGCCTATAGCAGTGCAAACGTCAACCCTGCCGATAGTTATGCACGGTTTGTTGGGTTATTCCATTTAGCCAGAGGTAACAAAGGTTCAATCGGTGACCCTGGTGTTGATGATTTGACTCAAGCGGAGTTTTTACAACGTCCACGTCTGCTTGGCTTTATCGATACTGAAGGTAAACCAATTGACCAAAACGTTGCTGAAGCAACAGTGAACTAATTCTTTAAATGAAAAAGTTCAGATAAACCTTGGGGCAGGCGCTGCCTGCCCCTTGTTTATTTAAACCGGAAAAACAGTTCATTGCGTTAAAGCCAACCATCTTTAACAGAATGATCTAGGTAGGTTGGGCTGAGGCACGAAGCCCAACAAACAAAAAGTTTGTGCATAAAACGTCGTAGGTTGGTTTAAGGCAAAATCCAACAAAACCCTGATACAGGAGTATCAGCCATAACAACCACAGGTTTTTGATAAACAGGAAATCAAAAATCCAATTTGAATTGATGGTCTGCCATACATCGGGAACAAGTAAATGAGGTGTTTATTGTTTTACCGACAACTGAAACCGAGCAAACAAGTGCGTCTGCCCGGCAATACTGCACATAATCGGCAGCATTCAATCTGTTTCTCGCAGCCAAAATCCAATATGGCGGGTTTTACGCTGCTTGAGTTGCTGGCCGTAATAGCGTTACTGGCTATTTTGGCAACTGGGGCTTTGGTTGCCTATGATGGCACAGATGAACAAGCCCGTATCGATGTCACAAAAATGGAAATGTCGGAGCTTCGTAATGCTTTGCTGCAATTTCGGCGTGATACCGGTGCTTTTCCCTGCGGTGTTTACCATGAGCCAAATGTTGATGGGGATGTTCGGGCCTATTCTTTAGACATAGATAATATGAATATGCCTGATATGCCGGCCCCATCGGCTACTTTGTCAGAGCAAGCCGAGTGGTGTGAAGTAAATGGTTTGGCCATGTTGACGGAATACCCGTTTGAATTTGAAGAGCCGATCCAACATAAACTCTGGAACCCGGATACGAAGCGCGGCTGGAATGGGAGCTACATTTCACGTGAGGGTTTAACGGATGCATGGGGAAATCGTTTTTTACTCATTAATCCCGAACTGGATTTTGCCCGGCCACCATCTATGTGTATTCCACCAGAACCCTCAGCCCAGTTTTATGAATGCCGTTCAATCAATGATCAGGAATATACAGCCAGTCCTGCCTCCTATTCAGAATTTGGTGATATTGCCCGAATAATAAGTATGGGTCCTAATAACGAGAATGATAGTCAAGCTGCATCAGATCCTTGCGTAGCTGAAGGTGATGATATCGTTCTCTGTTTGTTGCGTTAACAAAGGCTGATTAATGCAACTGCCCAATAAAAATTTCCTGTCTGCAAAATTACAGAATTTGACTAACAGTCATTTTCAATACGGTTTCACTCTACTGGAAATGGTGCTTGTACTGTTCCTGATTGGCTTACTGGCCTCAGCCGGATTGCTATTCACTGAAGGTGTCGAGGATCAGGCCAAATACGATGAAACCAAACGGCGGATGGAGTTGATTCGTAAGGCAATTATTGGTGATGCCACACGCACGATTAATGGTGCACCTGAAGTGAGCGGTTTTGCTGCTGATATGGGGCGATTACCTGAATGTATCAGAGAGTTAATTGTTTCAGAAAAATGCGATGGTACGTCACAAGATCCGTGGGCAATTGATCCTGATACAGGATTTGGTTACGGCTGGCGTGGTCCATACATACAGACAATTGCCGATCGAAAAGGTGAGTTTCGATTTCGGGATGGATATAACAATGATGACGACACAGAAAATTTTGGTTGGCATTTCACCGTTGCAGCTTCAAGTGTACAACTTCAGAGTGAAGGTTTTGATATTGTTTCTGAGTTAGACAATTTTCCTCAGCCAATAAGCTCAGTAATTCCCTCACTTATTGTTAAAAATGATTGGCTGGTGACGTTACCAAATGCAATTAACGTAAATATCAAAAACCAGAGTACGAATTCACTGCCGGTTACAGCGCTTACTGAAAAATTGTTATTAAGAATCTACCACTCTGACTTATCTGACTTCGATGACGCAAATAATGGTAGCGGTTTACCTGTCACACTTGCACAAAGTAGCGTACCGGCTACCGGGATAAAAACCAAAACTTTTGAGTTAGATGATTCAAAAGAAATTCCATTGGGAAATAGAGCATACGCATTAATTTGTTTCGAAGCCGACCCTGTCGATCCAAACGATTTCGTCATCTTTGATGGTGATTGCGACAGTGCTAGTAATAGCAAACCCAATAGCTCAAATATCAGAACATTTAGTGTTGTGCCGCGAAACAGCCTGAACCTGCAACTTGACTGGATCATCCCAACGCCATGAATCTGAATACGCTTTCTGCATTGAAAAATATTTCATTTGGTAAACCCAGCCAGATTCTGGTGTGCGAGAGTGATGGCCTGAGCCTGAGGGCAGCGGTCATCAGTCGCGAAGGGAGTCGATTGGTCACACATCAGCATGCGTTATCCAACCTGCTGGATCCGGGACTTGCACTAACCGAAGTAATAAATACCATCCGTGCCAATGGCTGGTCGGGAAATCAGGCCGTATTATTAACACCCGCGGCTATGTCGAGCCTGATTGAATTACCGATTAACCCCAAAAAACCGAAACCGCTGGCACAGATGCAGGCGCTGATTCGTTGGGAGGCCGAGCCTTTGCTGATGCAACAGCAAAACCAGTGGAGCATCGGTTATCTGATGATCAAGCAGGGTTTGATGACAGCGGAACAGGTCAATCATATCCGCGGCATTCAACAGGCGAATAAACCAGCTGGGATGGGGATTGGTGCTCAACAGCGTACGAATTTTCAGCGATTTGGTGAGCTTGCTCTGGAACATGGCTATGTGGATAAGGAACGTTTGAATGGCTTTGTACAATGCCAGAGCTGGTTGCGTTCCGATGAAGAAGAGATTGAGTGCGGCTGGCAACCTCAAGACGCGGTGAAAGATGCGCCAGGTATTTATAACTGGCTAATCAGCTGTGTTTATAAATCAGTGATAAACCGTTGGGTGGATGCGTTTAAAACACATGGAATAAACCTGTTGCAAGTATTCCCGTTGACCGGGGCGTCAAATGGCTTATTGAAAGCAACCAATAATGAGCAATTATTAATCGAATCAGGCCCGGGAATTGTCACCACAACGGGGTTATCCAAAGGTCTGGTTAATCAGTTTCAGGTGCACCATTCCGCTTCTCTGGAGGCTTATGACGGGTGCCTTGAGGCCTACCATGCCGCCAATACCGATTCGATAGAAGAAGCCTGGCTGAGTTGTCATAGTGAAACCGATAATCAGCTTTATCAAAATTTGGGCGAAGTATTAACCAAACCGATCCATTTTCTGAGTGGGCTTGATGCTTCGACTGGGGTTACGCCCGGCATGCTCGGTGCTGCATCTCATGTTACAGGGATTTATACCGGTACGGCCTGTGTTCCTGTCCGGGTGGGTGGGGAAAAACCACCTCTTATTCAGCGTCAGGAAATACAGTTTGCCGGCGTAGCAGCAATACTTTTGTTAGTAATTATGGCATCAGAAGTGACCATGCATGTTCAGCAAACGCGATTGGTTGAACAAAAAACGGTGCTGGATGAACGTGCCAGAACACTGGATGAAGCGGTCAGACGCATAACCGCCATCAATGAACAAATTGAAGCGCGCAAGAACCTGCTTAAACAACAGCAGACCAGCCAGCAGCGAATGGAAGCCCGGATGGCTTTTTTCGGTGAAGAGCTGCCCGAACGTAACATGCTGCTGCAGGCGGTATTAGGCACTCTGCAAAATGCACTTAATGACCATATCGTTATCAATAGTATTGATGAAATGGGCAAGCGTCTGCCAATGATGGCAGCAAACCAGCCCGTTCAAAGTGATTTTATTGAACTGGATAATTTCAATATTGATGCCTGGTCACTCACAGAGAGCGCTGCACAGGAATTTATTCAGGCCCTTAAAGATTCAGCATCCACCTGGAACCTGATCGTCAGAGATGTGCAGATTCTTGAGCGTTCCGGCCCGCTGAATCTGGATGGCTATGCGGTGGCATTGAGCTTGGTCAAGGTGAAACCCAGACCGTTACAAATCTCTCAATCGGAGCAGAACCAATGACATTGAGAGAGCTGAACAAACGTGAGCGAATCCTGGCAATTGCTATTGCGGTGGTGATATTGCTGGTTAGCTATGGATTGATACGATATCAGCCAGCAAAAGCGAATATTGAATCACTTCAGAAGCAAGTCCTGGCAACACAGGTCCGTATCGGTAAGCTGGAAATCCCGGAAGAATCCGATGAGGTGATTGAAGATATTCTCGATCAACTTGATGAACAGGAAGCCGATGTTGCTGCATTGCAGGAAAGTGCCGCCGTGATTGAAAATCGTCTGGCCAGCCGCGACTCGCAACAATTACGCGTGATGATTTCATCACTGGCAATGGAATCCGGTATCCGTATTCGCACCAATGAATCCTTCCAGGCGTCACCTGTGACGCAGGTTGCTCAGGCCAGTCGCAACAGTAATCGAAAAACAGCCGAACAACCCGCTCAGGATGTTGTTTTGCCTGCAACAGCTGGTTGGATTGCCCGAATGTCGCCGGGGTCGATGTATGCAAGACCTTTGCAAAAACTTCAGCTGGAAGGCAGTTATGAATCTCTGAGACGTTTTTTACATGGTCTTGACGGTCTGCCATGGCAAGTCTCGGTACTGCGGATGAATATTACCAAGCTTCCTGTTTCGCCTTTACGCGGTATGCCTCAACCCTTATCTGTAGAAGTGATTCTGTCGTTATGAGTTGTAAACATCCAGGTTCGGTCAGCGATGCATCAGGACGTTTGTCATTGGTGAATGAGGCGGTATGGCGTTAACTGACGAACTGTTATTACAGGCAGGCGTGGCCACTGAGTTACTTGATGGGGAGACTGTCGAGCGATTAAAAGTGGAAGCCAGACGTCAGCGGGTGCCGGTGTTAAGCAAGGTGTTGGCACATTACCGTATACCTGTTTCAGCACTGCACCGTGCGGTGGCTGAATCAAGGAATATTCCGTTTATTGATCTGACGAAAGCTTCCATTGAACGGAAATTACTGAAAAAACTGCCCGGCAGCCTGATCAAACGTAAGCATTTTGTACCGGTACAGATGGACGGAAATCTGCTGTTGATCACTGCGGATCCGGATGATATGGCCGGGATTACCTCGGCAACACGTTTAATGGGCGCTGAGTTACCCATCGTGATGGCGGAACCGAAACGGTTACAACTGCTTGTCGACAATTATCTGGCGACCAGTGTCATGGCAGCCGTTGAAGAAAATGCAACAGCGTCTCAGGAAACGGATCTGGTGGGGTTGCTGGACACCATTCTGACAGAAGCCTATCTGACCAGGGCATCAGATGTTCATTTACTGACGGAAGAGGAAGGTCTGCGAATTCGCTTACGGATAGATGGCAGCCTGTCTGATTACCCTCTGGCTGCGGATCAAAGTGTGGCATCCGGTCTGGTGTCACGAATAAAGGTACTCGCTGGTCTGGACATCGCCGAACAGCGGCAACCTCAGGATGGCGGCTTTACCTACCACCTCGCGGCACCATTTGATCTGGATTTCAATATCCGGGTGGCAACTGCACCCACCCGTCTGGGTGAACGGATTACCATGCGTCTGCTTGGTCAGGAGTCCGGCGGTCTGACACTGACGGATTTAGGCATGCTGGAACAGGATCTGGCCCGCTTTAACGAAGCCATTCGTAATCCCTACGGTATGATTCTGCTGACCGGTCCGACAGGAAGTGGCAAATCCACCACGCTGTTTGCCGCGCTGCAGGAAATCAATCAACCTGACATCAATATCATGACAGTAGAAAACCCGATTGAATACGTGATGGAAGGGGTGTCGCAGATACAGACCGGCCCCAAAATCAGCTTCGCTGATGCACTGCGTTCCTTATTACGCCATGACCCGGATGTATTAATGGTCGGGGAAATCCGTGATGCCGAAACGGCTGATGTCGCGGTGAAAGCGGCGATGACCGGGCATCTGGTTTTTTCTACCTTGCATACCAACAATGCCGTCAGCGCGGTTACCCGTCTTATCGATATTGGCTGTGAACCGTTTTTGATAGGTTCCACCATGACTGCTGTGATTGCACAGCGACTGGTGCGGCGTTTGTGCAGGCATTGTGCTCGTAAGCGATTTGCGACTGAATCTGAAAGCAAAGCATTGGGCTATGAGGATAAATCAATAGAGATATTTGACCCGGTTGGCTGTGCAGTCTGTCAGGGAACTGGTTTTCGCGGACGTTTGGGCCTATTTGAAACCCTCTGGTTTGATGAACAGCTTGCCAGAATGGTGGCAAAAGGGGCAGATGAAGAAACGCTGGAGCAGGCAGCGGGCGACAAACTTCGTTTCATGTGGCAGGACGGTTGTGAAAAAGTACTGCGCGGTATGACCACGCTGGATGAAATACAGAAAGTAGCCGTGGTGAAACATGTTGCCGGGGATGAGGTGATCTACGATGCCGCTGTATAGCTATAACGCCCTGAGCAGTGCTGGTAATGAACAGAAAGGGTCATTACAGGCAGCCAATGAAAGCATGGCAGCACAGGAGTTACGGGCACAGGGTTTACGCGTACTGGATATTCGTGAACGTAAAGGACAGGGTGGTTTCCTGGGGCAGGCGAATTTTGCTGACTGGCTGGCCACCCAGCGTTCTGTCGGAACGGATTCGTTGATTTTCTATTTCCGGCAGATGGCATTCATGCTCAGAGCCGGTTTACCTGTGGCTCAGGCGCTTGAATTGTCAGCCGGACAAATTTCCAGCAGTCGTCTTAATCTGGCGATAAGAGTCATGCTGAAAGATATCGAAGGAGGGCAATCACTCTCTGCCGCAATGAAAAAACATCGCGATGTGTTCAGCCACATGGTCATCAATCTGATCGTGGCCGGTGAAAACACCGGTGAGCTTGATGTGATCATGGAACGGCTGGCCAGCCATCTGGAGAAACGTTCAGCACTGAAAAAACAAATGATTACGGCATTGATTTATCCGGTCATCGTTGTGCTGGTGGCGATTGGTGTCGCGATATTCATGGTGGTCAGCATTATTCCCAAATTCGCGACGTTTTTGCAGGGACAAGGCAAGGCGTTACCGGCATCAACTCAAGCGCTTATCGATATCTCCGCAGGTATTCGTGAAAACGGCATACAACTTGTCATTGCTGCTATCGCCATACTGATCGCGATCTGGCTGTTTTATCGGACGCCGCAGGGACGTTTATGGATGGATCAGCTTTTATTACGCATTCCGGTGATGGGTAAATTGATGATTAACGGTTCAATGGCCCAGTTGAACTGGGCCATGTCAATTTTGCTGAGCAGTGGTGTCAATATTTTCGATGGACTGAAAATTACAGCAGATTTGATGCCTAATCGTGTCTATGCCGACAAGCTCAAACAAGCTGCAGAGAGGGTTTTTGCTGGTCACGATTTGTCATCCAGTATTCGTCATCCAATGTTACCGGCTCTGGTCACACAAATGATTGCGGTCGGTGAACGCACCGGTACGCTGGACCATATTCTGCAGGAACTTGGCACCTATTATGAAAAGGTGCTGGAAACCGGAATCAAACGACTCACAGCTTTAATTGAACCCGCGATGATACTGGTGATCGGCGGCATGGTGGGATTTGTCTATTACGCCTTTTTCCAGGCGTTGTTTGCGTTGGCTGGTGGGAGGTAAACACGTGCTGCGAAGAAAAGCTTATTACAACGTGATGATGGTCTTGGCTGTCTGGGCAAATGCCGTTATGGCCATTGAAAACGGGGATCCGGAAACAGACAACCTCGCTTTGATGCGTGACCCTTTTACCCCCAGTCAGTTGATGTATCAGATTCGTGGAACAGAGTTAAGCAGCTATTCCAGGGCAGGAACCTTTAACCCGAATGATGCCGTTGCGACAGATATTCCGGATATGCGTCTGCGTGGTTTTGTTTCTGATGACAGCGAGAAAATGCTGGCGTTGCTGGAAGTCGTCGGCCGCGGGGTTTATATGGTCAGAGAAGGCGATGAGATCAATATCAATCCAAGACGCCCTTCAGAGGCGATTCGGATTACCAGTATTACGCGTTTAGGGGTGACGGTGGAAACCGGCACGATTGGCAAAATCCGGGTGTTGAAATAAATGACTATGAAGCAATTTTTCTTTTTTATTCAATTGTTCTGCCTGGTTTTATTACCTCTTAATGCGGTTCAGGCTGCAGACTATATTGATGAGGTTGAATTCAATGATACGCAGCTTGCTGATGTGGTGCGGACATTGTCTGAATTAACCGATACCAACATCATCGCCACACCGGATGCCACTAATCGTCGGCTCACCATCCATCTGAAAAATGTCAGTGTGCTTGATGCTGTTAAATCCATCAGCCGCATCAGCAATTTATGGTATCGCTATGACGAGGATACCAATACCTATCGGATTATGACGCGCGAGGAATACAGTCAGGATCTGGTGGTGCGGGAGAGTGAACATATTGAAGTGTTTACCTTATTAAATGCGAATGTACAGATTATTGCTCAGGCCATTGAAGATTTGTATGGACAGCGCGTCGTTCTGTCACTGGGTCAGGCGCCCGGTGAAGATGTATTTGGGAGTGGTGGACGGAGCGGTAGTAGTCGAGGCAACAACACGGTTCGCAATGTACGTTCATCAAACCTGGGTGGAGTAGGACGTTCAACCAATCGTTTTTCATCAGGTGGCAGAGGAAGTGCTGGCAATACCCTGACAAACGCCGGTTCCCAATTGGATGGAAGCATTTTGACGGTGGATCAGATTTCTCAACTGGCTGCTTCCGTGGAAGCTTCCGGGTCGACCAATATCAGTCAGGAAACCCTCAAACAGGTGACCATCCAGTCACAACCGATTTATGTCACCGTTAACAATGAACACAATATGATTATTGTGCGTACGGATGATCGGGCTGTGCTATCAGCAATCGAAAAACTGATAAAACAAATGGATATTCCGGTGCCACAGGTCATGCTGGAAATGCAGATCCTCAGTGTCATTCTGGGCGAGGATTTTAATTCCATTTTCAATTTCGAGTTACAACCAAGCGGTAGCAATCAATCCTCACAACCCATTTTGCTGGGTAATAATGCCCTGTTGAACTCTGGTACATTTATCTACGAGTTTCTCAACAACCGGCTGCGTGCCAATCTTGAGTTTCTAGAAGAAAACCGACGGGTTCGGGTGTTATCCAACCCGATGGTTGTGGCATCAAATCATCGTGAGGCTGAATTATTTATCGGTGAAGAAACACTGGTTACCGAAGGCTTTCAGTTTTTTGCCTCCGTCATTGATAACGGGGTAGTGATACAGCCAGCTTATGTGCAGGCGTTGGTCAATCGTGAAGATATTGGTATTACGCTGCGCATTACGCCAAGGATAAACTCTGACAGCACGGTCAGCCTGCAGCTCGAACAGGAAAGCTCAACGGTTAATCGTGGTGGCGGTACGATTCCGGTGACCGACGGTGAGGGCGGTGTAACCAATTTATCAGTAGACACTATTAATACAGCAAGGTTAACCGGAACCGTCATGGCCAAAGATGGCCTGACAGTTGCGGTAGGCGGCCTGATTCGAACCAGTGTCAATAAAAATGAACGTAAAGTACCGCTTCTCGGAGAAATTCCGGTGATTGGCCGGGTATTTCGTTCCACGATTGAATCGGAAGAGGATACCGAAACGGTATTGCTGATCACGCCCAGAATCATGAATGCGCCGGGCGAAAGTGAAAAAATTCGCCAGGCAGACAACGCCTATTATCGTTCACATAATGCAGGCTATCCGCCACCAGCTCCTGCACCCAACAGATTTATTGATCGCGATAACGATAACGAACAGACAGGTCCCCAAACTTCTTCAGCTAATACCAATACAGCACCTGTTGTCAGTGAACGTCATCAGGTGTATATGGAAATGAGTCAGTATGCGGCTGAAATGGTGCGTATTCCTGAGGTTGAGCGTATACGGGATAAAAATTACAGTCCGGTTCGGGTCAACACACAAAACAGTCTGCCATTGTTTGCAGATAACCGTATCAGTGCCACACCAGTGGGTAGCTGGAATCGTGGTGGTATGCATGTCACTGCGCTTTCTGTTGTGAATCGGGCCTCTCAGAGTTTGCCGGTCGATTTTCAGAATATTAAAGGCCGCTGGCTGGCTTCATCTGTTGAAAGCAGTCAATTATCACCAGTGGGCCAGACAGAGAGTTCAACTTATATGTATGTGATTTCGGCTCTGCCATTTGATGAGGTTGTGGCTAATGCGCGTTAAGTCGGTTGTCCTGCTATCAGGTGTGGGCTTATTTGCTTTACCGGTATCCACCATATTGGCGGTACCGGCCCTGCAGATGCACGTTTACGAAGAAATGCCTGCTCAGTTGCCGCCGGCCAATCAGGTTGTCGGTCAGGCCGTGGAACCGCAACGGTTGAGGGTACATATCTATGAGAGCCCTCAGAAAATAGCTGAAAAAAAGACGCCCTGGTTACAATACGATAAAGAGGATATTTATTTCAAAACCGGTTATCGGCGTGATGAATTTCGTTGGAATAAAGCAGGATTGGGTGGGCAACCAAACATCCTGTCGGAACTGACCTGGGAAGATCTTGATATTGCCACTGTTAATTTGGGGGCAACGTTATATACCAAAGAAAACTGGTTGGTAAATTTTGATTTCCTGTATGGCGAAATTTATGACGGTAAAAATCAGGATTCGGATTATTTCGGAAACAATCGGACTCAGGAATTCTCAAGATCCAATAACGGGGCCGATGAAGGCAGTGTAATGGATCTGTCTATCGGTATCGGCAAACGATATGAATGGTTGGTAAACGAATCAACACGGACTCGCTTTGAATGGCGACCTATGGGGGGGCTTTATTACTATTCACAGGATTTAAAAATAGTTGATGGATATCAGACACTTTCAGCAGATCCTCGCATACCACCAGTAGGGCCTTTTTCCGGACTGGATTCCAGTTATGATGCGACCTGGTATGGACCATGGATTGGCATGGAAAACCTGTTTATCAAACAGGATGCCTTTGAGCTGGGGTTAAATTTTAAATATCACTATGCTTTTTATGATGCTACTGCACAGTGGAATTTGCGTAGTGATTTTGCTCAACCGGAAAGTTTTACCCATGAAGCTGAGGGGGGCGGATTTGTCACCGAACTGACGGGGGCGTGGCACTTATCGCCTCGGTTAGCCCTTACCTTGGATGTGCATTACCAAAAGTGGATTGCAGACAGAAATGGCAAAGATAAAATCAATTTTGCAAATGGTTCTACCGTGAAACTGAAGTTTAATGAGGCAAAATGGGAAAGTTATGGCATCAGTCTTGGTTTGAACTATGATTTTTAAAATTCAGTTATGCTGTTTCGTCTGAAACGACAAATTTAAAATTTTACATTTCAGGGGCTGTTGATTGATGCATACCCCTGCATATATGTATTTATAAGTCTGTTACTATCTTGGAATATTGCTGTTTCAAAGGTTGATGACTTATGGAAGAAACTAACTATAAAAATATTGTCATGGGAAATACATGAGTTTAAGAGGTCTGATTAATAGCCGGATTTTGTTTTCGGTAATCATTATTAGCATGTTCGGTAGCGTATTAACGATTTGGCAGGCCCGACAATCTGTCGAACGGGAAGTGAATTCTTCTTTCAATCTCGCCTTGCAGATGATGGACCTGGGTTTTAGTCACTTATCCCGTACGTCGATGACAGAGTATGAATGGTTACAGCAGATCAGCGCGATTCAGCATACCCGGCATTTGCATATCAGTATTTTCAATGAAGAAGGAGAAGAGGTGGAATGGTTTGTTCCGGACAGCATTGAGGACGAACGGCCACCCGAATGGTTTGTGAGGGCTGTCAAAACGACTTATCCCTCTGCAAATTATGACATCAGACTTGCTGATGGCCGGTTGAAGCAGATTATTGTTCGTGCTGATCCATTGGATGAGATTGTTGAAACATGGGAAGAGTCAGTCGCTTATTTCTGGTCGGTGATGACAATGATCGGGGTGATTTTTCTGGCCATTAATATTGTGTTTAACTCAATGTTGCAGGCGGTTCGAAGTATTGTTGTGGGGCTACGCAGAGTTGAGTCCGGTCAATATGGACGTAAATTACCGCCTTTTAAAATCAGTGAGTTTGATGCAATTGCAACTGAGATCAATCACTTGTCAGATGCGTTGAAACTGGCCAAAGATAATAATCAGGCATTGGCACGGCATACCATGCAGATCCAGGAGTCCGAAAGACGCAATTTATCCCGGGAATTGCATGATGAGATGGGGCAATCACTGACAGCAGTAAAAGCCATGTCTACAGCTATTCGTCAGCCAGGTGCTGATGTCGCTAAAATTTCCGAATCCATTGCTGATATATGCAATCATCTGGCGGGAGTCGTGCGATCAATGATGCGTACCCTGCATCCACTGAGTCTGGCGGATTTAGGACTCGGGGCAACCTTGTCCGATTTAATAAATGAATGGCGACGTCGCTATCCTGATTTGGTAATTAAACTGGATTATGACGAACGGCTGGATCAGGTGGCTCATGAACTGGCGATTCATGTTTACCGAATTGCACAGGAATGTCTGACAAATGTCGTGCGCCATGCCAATGCAACTGAGGTAACATTAGTCATCCGACAGGAGGGAGAACACACTTCCCCTCGAGTGGTCATGCGAATTCGTGATAATGGTCAGGGAGGTGAATCATCAGGGCATGGGTTTGGCGTGTTGGCTATGCGAGAACGGGTTGAAAATATGGGAGGCCGCTTTAGATTTGAATCTGAAGCGGGTAAAGGCGTTTGTGTAAGCGCATGGATGCCAATTATTGAGAAATCAGATAATGAATGAAAAAAAGATTAGTGTTTTGCTGGTGGATGATCATCAGGTAGTACGTGCAGGATTCAGAATGTTATTGGATTCACAACCCTTTATCGGCAGCATTGTTGATGTCGATCGGGGTGAGTTAGCCTGTCATGAATACGAACGTCAGCGCCCTGATGTCGTGGTGATGGATTTATCAATGCCGGGGATAGGCGGTTTGGAAACCATACGTCGTCTTAAAAAACAGGATTCTCAGGCGACAGTGCTGGTTTACAGTATTCATGATGAATCTATCTATGTAGAACGTGCCATTCAGGCCGGCGCTAAAGGCTATGTCACTAAAAACAGTGCGGCGGAAGTGCTTGCGGAAGCCGTTTTAGCCGTCTCACAAGGTAAACGCTATATCGAACAGGATATCCTGCCGAATATTGATGATTTCAGACATCCTTCCGACACCTTGCATTACGGTCAGGTTGTCGAGCTGTTATCACCGCGCGAGTTTGATGTATTTTGCCTGACCGCTAAAGGCATGACGGCACATGAAGTTGCTGCAGAATTACACTTAGGCTACAAAACCGTGGCTAACTACAATACACAGATTAAAAACAAGTTGAATGTAAACACTACTGCGGATTTGGCAAATATTGCGGTTGTTTTGGGTATTATCAAACATTAATCAGTGCGGTGCTTTGATGCCGTGAGCCATTATTTTTAATGAGCTTATCTGACAATATCAATTGTCCCAAAAAACACAGTTGAGTAATAGTCTTTGTCGGCAAGTTATTGATAGTTATATTTTTATTTTAAAATATTCAAGCCTCTTGAATTCTTTTAAAGACATCCCATCTTCTTTATCAGAAGACAATATTCGTCTTCATGATGAACTGAATTATGGAGGTGTTTTATGGCTATTCAACGTTACAGACCTTACAGTCTGTTTGATAATCTACAACGCGAAATGTCGTCTTTATTGCAATCGTCTGCAACAGAAGCCAATTTTAATGAAGAAGATTGGACCCCTGCAGTGGATATTCAGGAAACTGCCAGCAGTTATATTATTCACGCTGATTTACCGGGCGTTAAAGCCGCAGATATTGAAGTGACTGCCGAAAATGGTTTGCTGACAATTAAAGGTGTTCGCGACAGTAACAAAGTGGAAGAGAAAGAAAATTACAAGCGCATTGAGCGATTCAGTGGCACTTTTATGCGTCGATTTACCTTACCCGAAACCGCTGATGTCGATAATATCAACGCCTCTTCGCGGGATGGCGTATTGGAGCTGACTATTCCTAAAATGGCGCAACTTCAACCCAAACGCATTGAGGTGAATGTTCAGCAGTAAGTTAAATAAAAAAGGCTCCCAAAATTATTTGCGGAGCCTTTTTTGTGTATGGGAAAAATTCCTAATATAATGGTTTTGGAAATATCTGAACGACAAGAAAGATAAGTAACATTGCTCTTGCGGGTAGAGAATGGAACATCCGGATTTTTTAACTAAGGAGCAATCATGAAAAATACAGCCAAATTTTTAACTGCTGCAATCACCATGTCATTATCTTCAATGGCACTGGCTGATAACGACAACTATGATCTTGATGACATCCGTGGCTGGAAACTCGTCAAAATGGAAACGTGTATGGATGCTGCCCTGGATACCATTCCGGGTAACGTGCGTAAGCTGGAAATGAAAATGGAAGGTGATGATCCAGTATACGAGTTTGATATTGAGGCAACTGCAGATGGCAACACATACAATGTTGAATGTAATGCCGAAGAAGGTTTTGTCACCGAAATTGAACGTGAAGTAGAAGCCAACGATCCTACGTTCCAGAAATATGCCAAAATCACCGAAGCTGAAGCCCGTGAAATTGCTTTAGATTTTATTCCAGGTGAAGTGGTGGCCAATGAATATGAACTAGGGTTCGATGGTTCAGTCACTTATGAGTTTGATATTGTGAATGTTCACGGTCGTGAGTACAAAGTCGATGTTAATGCCATCACGGGTGAGATCGAAGAAGCCAATTTAGAGTTATACGAAATTGGTATGGAAAAAGAACTGAAACAGTAAGATCAGTTCAGGTAACATTAAAAAGCCGGCTATCAAGCCGGCTTTTTTATGCGCGTTACATCAGTGGTAGAGCAATAGCCCCTGGTTTATTTAACACGCATTCCAGGTTTTGCTCCATCATCAGGATTGAGAATAAATAAATCCTTACCACCGGGGCCGGCGGCCAGCACCATACCTTCCGATAAACCAAAGCGCATTTTACGTGGTGCCAGGTTGGCGACCATCACGGTTAATTTACCGACCAGTTCTTCAGGGGCGTAAGCCGATTTAATACCGGCAAATACCTGTTTTTCAGCCAAGCCGATATCCAGAGTCAGTTTCAGCAGCTTTTCAGCACCTTCGACATGCTCGGCAGTGACGATTTTGGCTATACGTAAATCAATTTTGGCAAAGTCATCAAACTGAATTTCATCGGCAATCGGATCTACATTTTCAACTGGCTTTCCTGGTGTAGCAGTTGCGGTCATATTTTCTTTGGATTCCTCGATGATGGCATCAATCTTATCCTGCTCAACGCGAGTCATTAGCGGTTTGAAAGGCTCAATAGTGTGGCCCGATAATGGTTGAGCTATATCCGCCCAGCTTAGCGAGTCAATATTCAGGAAGGCTTCGGCCTGTTCTGCTGTGCGGGGTAATACCGGCTTCAGATAGGCAATCAGCACTCTGAACAGATTGATGCCCATGCTGCAAACGGCCTGAACTTCAGCATCCTTGCCTTCTTCTTTCGCCAGCACCCAGGGTTTTTGTTCATCAATATACTGATTGGCTTTATCAGCCAGCGCCATGATTTCACGCATTGCCTGAGCGAACTCGCGATTGTCATAACGTCTGGCAATCGACTCGGATTGATCGGTAAAAGTCTTAAATAAGGCTTCATCAGTCAGTGCATCACTTAATTTTCCATCAAAGCGTTTATTGATAAAGCCGGCACAGCGACTGGCAATATTCACGACCTTACCGACTAAATCCGAATTAATCCGGCTCTGGAAATCTTCCAGACTCAGATCGATGTCTTCAATGGTGTTATTGAGCTTGGCAGCAAAGTAATAACGCAGATATTCCGGGTTCAGATGATTCAGATAGGTGCGGGCTTTGATAAAGGTGCCACGTGACTTGGACATCTTTTTGCCGTCAACCGTCAGAAAACCATGGGCATACACACGATTCGGTAATCTGAAACCGGCACCTTTCAGCATGGCTGGCCAGAACAAGGCATGGAAATAAATAATATCCTTACCGATAAAGTGCACCATTTCAGTCGGACTGTCGGCACGCATAAATTCATTAAAATCCACACCGCTACGGTCGCAGTAATTTTTGAAGCTGGCTAAATAGCCAATCGGTGCATCCATCCACACATAGAAAAACTTGTTTGGCGCATCGGGTATTTCAAAACCGAAGTAGGGTGCATCACGTGAGATATCCCAGTCCTGCAAACCACTGTCAAACCATTCACCAAGTTTGCGGCCAACTTCGGCCTGCAGATGATCGCCTTGAGTCCATTCACGTAATAATGGTTCGAAATTACCCAGTTTGAAAAAATAATGTTCAGACTCTTTGGTGATCGGGGTGGCACCGGAAACGGCAGAAACCGGATTTTTTAATTCAGTCGGGTCATAGGTCGCGCCACAGACTTCACAGTTATCACCATACTGATCGGCGGCACCACATTTTGGGCATTCACCACGAATAAACCGATCCGGCAGGAACATTTCTTTTTCCGGATCATAAGCCTGACTGATGGTACGGCTTTCAATATGTCCGGCATCACGATTCGCCAGATAAATCTGGCTGGCCAGTTGGCGATTCTCTTCGCTGTGGGTACTGTGATAGTTATCAAAACCAATCGCAAAATCGGCAAAATCGGCCTGATGTTCTTTACTGACGTCAGCAATTAACTGTTCCGGGGTGATGCCCTCATTTTGTGCGCGCAACATGATGGGGGTGCCATGCGCATCATCGGCGCAAACATAATGACATTCGTGGCCTTGCATCTTTTGAAACCGCACCCAGATATCTGTCTGAATATATTCAACAAGATGTCCCAGATGGACAGAACCATTGGCATAGGGAAGTGCGCTGGTGACCAGAATCTTTCGTTGCATAAATAAACCGGAATTAAGCCGTTAGAAAACCGTCAAAGATAACAGATTAACCAGGGACTGTTAATCTTTCATGGGCACCATGAACGGTTAACAGACCCTCTCAGACTCTATTTTCAGTTATGTGGCACGGTTGCGTTGAAAAGCCATGCCAATTGCTTTAGATTGAGGCTATATCTGCCGTGACGGCAATTCCTAGCAGTAAGAGAGCCTGATGGATCTGAATTTACATGACATACATGCCGAGTCAATTGAGCTGGCTCTGGATCGGGCGCGACAATATCGTTCATTGTTGGAGCCAGAAATCGCTGAAAGTATCTGTCTGGATATCCTCAATATCGAGCCGGAAAATCAGGCGGCATTAGTCGTTTACATTCTGGCACTCACGGATCAAATTAGTATCAGCGGCAGTCAGTCGCCATTTCAGGACATTGAAGTGGCTATTGCCAAACTCACCAGCGAATATAAACAGATTTACTACACTGGTATTGTTCTGGAACGGCGCGCCCGTTTTATGCTGACACAACCGATGTCCCGTGCCTTTGCCTACGATTATTTTATTAAAGCGTTAGAGTGTTATCAGCAGGCTGAGCAAATGCGTCCTGATCATAATGATGAAGCCATTCTGCGCTGGAACAGCTGTGTGCGTACCATTCAGCGTGAAAAACTCGAACCGTTGTCGGAGACTGATCAGATTGTTATGAGCCGGGAAAGCTGATGGCCTTATTGCAAGTTAAAAAGCGTCTGATGGCGATGGCCGGTCTGGTGCTGACCGCTTATCTGATTTTTCATATGCTCAGTAATCTGAGCTTTTTCAGCCCCGAGCAATATCAGGCGTTTTACGATTTTTATAATCAACCGCTGATTCGCTGGCCCTTATGGCTATTAGTGGCAGCGTCATTGGTGTTTCATGTGATTGTGGCGGTGCAAATCCGACTGCATAACAGTAAGGCCAGAATTCATGCCTATCATCACCGGCAACATCATTTTATTCCCGCCTGGCTGGTATCCATTGTTATCACGCTGATTCTGCTGTTTATTGTCTGGCATATGGCGCAAATGTGGTCATTTGGCGGTGCTGATATATACGGGCAGACAGTCACCTTATTCAGCTCTGTCTGGCAATTAGCGATTTATCTGGGGGGCGTGCTGTTAATAGGACTGCATTTGCAGCATTCGTTAACCAATGTGTTGCAAACCCTGGGCAAAACTTCTAAACAGTTTTACTGGATCAGCACAGCAATTGTCGTGTTATTGGTGGTGGGATTTGCCATCGTGCCAATAGTGGCCTACTGGAAAGCATAAATGACTGACGAACAACCATTAGACAGCTTTTCCCCGAAAGGTCCGCTGGAACAACGCTGGACCCAGCATAAATACAATCTGCGAGTAGTCAGTCCGGCTAATCGAAAACGTTACCGGGTGATTGTGGTAGGAACCGGTCTGGCAGGCGCTTCTGCAGCGGCGTCACTTGCCGAAATGGGGTATCAGGTTAAGACTTTCTGTTTTCAGGATAGTCCGCGCCGGGCACACAGTATTGCGGCTCAGGGCGGTATTAATGCTGCCAAGAATTATCATAATGATGGTGACAGTGTCTGGCGGCTGTTTTACGACATGATTAAAGGCGGCGACTTTCGGGCCCGTGAATCCAATGTATTTCGTCTGGCGGAACTGAGTACGTCGATTATTGATCAGGCTGTAGCGCAAGGTGTGCCATTTGCCCGTGAATACAGTGGTTATCTGGCCAATCGTTCGTTTGGGGGAGCGCAGGTATCCCGAACCTTTTATGCTCGCGGTCAAACCGGTCAGCAATTATTACTCGGGGCTTATCAGGCGATGAGCCGGCAGATTGCTGAAGGTCATATCGAACATTTTTCCCGTTGTGAAATGCAGGATCTGATCAAAATTGATGGTAAGGCCAAAGGCATTGTGGTCAGGGATTTACTGACCGGGGAATTAAGTTCGCATCTGGCCGATTGTGTAGTGCTTTGTACTGGTGGCTACAGTAACGCTTTTTACCTGTCGACCAATGCCAAAGGCTGTAACACCTCGGCTATCTGGCGTGCCCATAAACACGGCGCGTTATTTGCCAATCCCTGTTTTACACAGATACATCCCACCTGCATTCCACAACATGGTGAGCTGCAATCCAAACTCACGTTAATGAGCGAATCATTGCGCAACGATGGTCGCATCTGGGCACCGAAAAATCCTGCCGATTGCGGACGCGATCCACGGGATATTCTGGAACAGGATAGGGATTATTTTCTGGAACGCATGTATCCGGCGTTTGGTAATCTGGTGCCACGCGATATTGCCTCACGGGCGGTCAAACATATTTGTGATGACGGACGTGGCGTTGGGCATGAAATCAATGGTCAGAAACTGGGTGTGTATCTGGATTTTGCTGATGCCATCAAAGAACAGGGTGCTGATGTTATAAACGAAAAATACGGCAACCTGTTTGATATGTATCAGCGGATCACTTCTGAAGATCCGACCCAACAGCCCATGCGCATTTATCCTGCGGTACATTACACCATGGGGGGATTGTGGGTGGATTACAATCTGATGACCTCAGTTGATGGTCTGTTTGCCGGTGGTGAAGCCAACTTTTCCGATCACGGTGCCAATCGACTGGGTGCCAGTGCATTAATGCAGGGTTTGGCAGATGGTTATTTTATTCTGCCAACCACAGTTTCTGATTATCTTGCCCGACAAACGCCTTTGGAAGATAAAGACTATCCCGAAGTGCAGCAGGCTATGAACTATTCGCAATCGCGTTTGGATCGACTGTTAAATGCGCCTGAACCTAAACAAACGCCCGATCATTTTCATCGTCGGCTGGGTAAGATCTTATGGGATCACTGCGGCATGGCACGTAATGAATTTGCTTTAAAGCAGGCGATTGAAGAGATTCAGCAACTACGTGAACAGTTCTGGCGTGAAATCAAAATCAGCGGTAACGATAAACAGCTGAATCAAACCCTGGAAAGAGCAGGCCGGGTTGCCGACTTTATGGAACTGGGTGAGTTAATGTGTATTGATGCCCTGAGCCGTGAAGAGTCCTGTGGCTGTCATGCCCGTGTAGAACATCTGACCAGCAACGGTGAAGTGCAACGGCGTGATAACGATTTTGGATTTGTTTCTGCCTGGCAATTTACCGGTGACGTTGTGCAGCCAAAACTGATCAAAGAGCCTTTGCATTTTGATTTTGTCAGCCCCGGGATACGGAATTACCAATGAATTTTATTCTGCATATATGGCGTCAGGCTTCTCCCCAAGACGACGGGTTTTTTGAAAAGCATGAGTTGGAAGTGGAAGCAGAATCTTCTTTTCTGGAAATGCTTGATGCCTTGAATGAACGGCTTATCGGTCTTGGAAAAGAAGCGATTGTCTTTGATCATGACTGTCGTGAAGGGATCTGTGGCAGTTGCAGTCTGGTGATTAACGGTGAACCGCATGGACGGCATCAGGCCACTACGACCTGTCAGCAATATATGCGTGACTATCATGATCAGAATGAATTATGGATTGAACCCTGGCGAGCTACAGCGTTTCCGGTGATAAAGGATTTGATGGTGGATCGCAGTGCGTTTGATCGTATTATTCAGGCGGGGGGCTACATCCCTGTCAGAACCGGCGCTGCGCCGGAAGCCAACACTCAGCCAGTCGCTAAACCCGTCGCTGACAAAGCGTTTGATGCAGCAACCTGCATTGGCTGTGGTGCTTGCGTGGCGGTATGTCCCAATGCCTCAGCTACATTGTTTATCGCAGCCAAAGTCAGTCATTTGAGTAGTCTTCCACAGGGACAGCTGGACACAAAGCGTCCCGCCAGAATGTTAGCCCGTATGGAAGCTGAAGGCTTTGGCAGTTGCAGTAATTACCGGGAATGTGAGCGGGTTTGCCCTAAACAGATCGGTACAGATACCATTAGCAAAATGAATAAACTGTTATACCAACGTTAACCTCGGCAACATTCATGATTAAATAACCCCGGAATCTGCCATTACGGCAAGTTCTGTTACATCATTGTATAACGCGCTTAACCCCCTTCCGGAGCCTCTAGATGGTAGAAGATCTGCTCAGCAAACTTGATTCAATTACGGATAAACGTCGGGTGGTGCTGATATTTTCGGCCGAAGATGAGCAGGAAGTTCAAGATCAGATATTGCCTAAATTACCCGAGCAGCAATGGGAAATCGAACTCAGCAATTTTCAGGCAGCACAACAGTATCAATTTGCTGATGATCAATTGGTGATCAGCTACCTCAATGATGAATGTCTGCGAGATTTGATGTTACAGGCGCGTGAACAGGAGTGGACAATAGGCCTGTTACCGCATCCCGGAATGAAACACGCACGTTACGGGTTTGGCATTGCTGCCAACTTAGATGATGCCCTCAGCGATATTATGAATAACGATGCATCGCAACTGGATTTGTTGCTATGCAATCAACGTCCGGTTTTCAATTCGGTCATTGTGGGACAAACTTTTACTCTGGTGCCCGGTGAAGCAATGGTTGAGCCATTCTGGGCTCGCGTTCGACGTTTCTGGCGTTTAATGCGCAGTCTGAAAGAAGTGCGTTTTACCCCCTTTACCATTACCACACAGAAAGAAAAGGTTGTTGAAACCGCTGCTTTCGGAATCGTGGCGGTTGAGCATGGCAGAAGTTCAGTTTTATCACGTCGTTTTATGCCCGACTCCAACGCCAATGATGGCATGTTGCATGCTTTAGTACTGGCGCCGCGAAGCGTATTTGAAATGTTACGGTTTTTATTTGCTTCATTGTTCATGCGCAATATCTGGAGCCGAAATAACCCGCCGTTTATAGGTTTTATTAAAAGCAGCCAGTTAAAGCTGGAAACCAGTAAACCTATTAAATACAACCATGATGAAATGGTATCTGAAGCAGAGCAATTGGAATTTAACGTTGAGCGAAGGGCCGTTCGCCTGATACCCGGACGTTTGCTGGCATTAGCTGAAAGTGGCGGAGAGCAGAAGGAAATCGTTCGAACACAGGCATTGCCATTGGGCAAAGCTCGTAATGAACTGATCAGTTATCCATTGCCATGGATGCATCATGCTGCTCCGGAAGAGTTCAAAGATTTATTTATGATGATGCGAGAGAGTGCCAAGGCAACGCCTGCCTATCTAACGCTGATGGTGCTATCTACATTACTGGCTGCGTTCGGTTTATTTGCCAATTCCATTCCAGTGGTGATTGGTGCAATGATTCTGGCACCGTTAATGGGACCAATTATTTCGATGTCACTGGGCACTCTGCGTCAGGATGATTCTTTGATGCTGGAAAGCGGTAAAAGTATTGCGATAGGTACAGGACTTTCCTTGCTATGTGCCATGCTTATCGCCTGGTTCATTCCGCTCAATAATATTAATACCGAAATTGCAGCTCGTATCAGTCCGACGTTGTTGGATTTAGGTGTCGCGGTGGTGTCTGGTATTGCCGGTGCTTATGCGCATGCTCGTGCTGAAGTGGCCAAAAGTCTGGCCGGTGTGGCGATTGCGGTGGCCTTGGTGCCGCCATTAGCTGTTGCCGGTATTGGTCTGGGGTGGCTCGACTTTACCGTGTTTTTCGGGGCATTTCTGTTATATCTGACCAACCTGGTGGGCATTATTCTGGCGGCGTTAATTACCTTTATGGTTCTGGGATATAGTCCATTCCATCGCGCTAAACGTGGTTTGATGCTGACCCTGGTCATGGTCGCCATTCTGGCTATTCCACTGGCCATTGGTTTTGAGAGAATGGTGGCGGAAAACAATGTGTTACGTCAGCTGGATGGTCAGGAAATAGCAGGGGTCAAGCTGGTGGATGTCAATGTCAGACCACGAGATCCACTCATTATCAGTTTGACGATGGTATCGAAAACCGCAGTGGATGATGCGGTAATGGATGAAGTGAAACAGGAAATTGAACGCCGTTTACAGCAGCCGGTTGTATTGGAAATTGCCGTCAGGGTGATTCGATAAAAAACAGCTCAGACCCCAGAAAAAACAGGGTCTGAGCTGTCAATCATTAAGGTTTGCGAAAACGTAAGGTCATACGATCACTTTCACCAATCACCTGATATTTTGCTTTGTCTTTTTCGTTATCGACTCGCAGGTTTGGTGGCAATGTCCAGACACCATTTGGATGATCTGCGGTATCAGCAGGGTTGGCATTGATTTCGGACTTTTCTTCCAGCACGAATCCTGCCTTTTCAGCCATTGAAATGACATATTCTTCGGTTAGATAACCGCTTTTTTTCATCACGGCCAGGGGGGTGCCCGGTTTGGCCCGATGGTCTGTTACGCCGAGAATGCCCCCGGATTTCAGAACATTAAAAATAGCGGTAAATGCCTGATCAGCGAAATCTCCCTGAACCCAGTTATGGACATTTCTGAATGTCAGTACAGCATCTACACTGTTTGGCTCAGCAAACTGCCAGTCAGTTTCCGGGCCAAATTCGGTCACCAGCACTTCATCATATAGTTCTGGAGAGGCTTTCAGCCAAGTGTTATATTCCTCACGAAGTGTTTGTCTGTAGGCAGATTGTGTGTCAGCAGGAAATCCCGCCGCGATTAGTTGGCCTTTACCATGTTTTAACCATGGAGCAAGGATTTCGGTATACCAGCCACGTCCAGGCCATATTTCAGCGACCCGCATATCAGCAGTAATGCCAAAGAACATCAAGGTTGCTGATGGATGGCGAAACATATCCCTGAGTCTGTTGCTTTCAGCACGTTGAGGACTATCAATTGATCTTTGCAATGAATCGTCAGCACCAGCTATTTGATTGAAAGGCAGAAGAGCCGCAAAGAGCACAATAGAAAAGATACGTTGCACATACATAATGAACTTCCTGTTTAAATCGAGGTTAATACATTACTAACTGACTGCATGATACGCTCAAGGTTGCTGGAAATAGTTACGTTTTCCGGCTTAAATTTGTCTTCTGGTAACTTAGCGGGTAGTTTGAAAGGGAAGACCACCATACGCCACACACTGATATTCTGTATCTGCCTGTCGCAAGTGTGTCCAGAGTAAACTCATTGTGATTAAGATATAAACAAATATGTCAGATAACAAAGATAAACTGAAAATTGCCTTATTAAACATCCATGGCTTGATTCGTGGCCACGACCTGGAACTTGGTCGGGATGCCGATACCGGTGGTCAGACACTTTATGTACTTGAACTGGCCCAGGCCTTATCCGAACAGGAAAAAGTCGGTGAAGTGTTACTGATTACCCGGCGAGTTGTAGACGAAGAAGTCTCACCGGATTATGCCCGTCCTGTCGAACAGCTTAACGATAAACTAAAAATCATTCGCATTGATGCCGGACCTGATGCTTATCTGGCGAAAGAACAGATCTGGGAACATCTGGATACGTTTGCCGATAATCTGGTGGATTATTTCCGCAGACAGGCGTTTTTACCGGATATTTTGCACAGTCATTACGCTGACTCCGGGTTGGTGGCATCACATATCGCCAACCAACTAGGCATTCCTCTGATACATACCGGTCATTCATTGGGACGTGTTAAACGCAGAAGACTCTTGGCCAGTGGCGTGGATATTGCCCAACTGGAACAGCAGTACAAAATGACTCAGCGCATCGAGGCGGAAGAAATTACCCTGGCGACGGCAGAGCGGGTAATAACCAGTACCCATCAGGAAATTGAAGAGCAATACGAGCTGTATGATCATTATCAGCCAGCACAAATGCGTATTGTGCCGCCGGGTACCAATGTTCAGCAATTTACCCCGCCAAAAGGCGATGAGTTGCAAAGTGAATTATTCAAACGTATTACCCAGCATCTGGATGAACCGGAAAAACCGATAATTCTGGCGTTATCCCGTCCAGATAAACGTAAAAATATTGTCAGTTTGATTGAGGCCTATGGTCAGTCTGAAATATTGCAGCGACATGCCAATATATTGATTATTGCCGGTAACCGGGATGATATTGATGATCTGGAACGTGGTGCGCAGGAAGTGTTCCATGAACTTCTGGTAGCGATTGATCGTTATGATCTTTATGGCAAAGTCACCATCCCCAAACATCATCGTCGTGATGAAGTGCCACTGATTTACCGTATTGCTGCTGCCACCATGGGAGTATTTGTCAATCCTGCCCTGACTGAGCCTTTCGGTCTGACACTGATTGAAGCGGCTGCCAGCGGCTTACCGATTGTTGCCACTGAAGACGGTGGCCCCAGAGATATCATGGCCAATTGTTTAAATGGTGAATTGATTGATCCTCTGGAAGTTTCCAGCATCAGTTCAGCGATTGAAAAGTTGATTCTGGACCAGGAATATTGGCAGCAGTGCCAGCAAAATGGATTAAAGGGCGTAACGCAACATTATTCCTGGCATGCCCATGCCAAACGTTATCTGGAAATCATTGAACCGATAGCCGCCCGGACGGAGAAACTGTTACGCCTTCCGGTTGAACGTCGTGAATCCGGACGCGATGAGAGGGCATTGGTCACCGATCTGGACTTGAATCTGGTGGGTGATGATGAATCCTTGCAGGCGTTGGTGAATTTGCTTCGTGAACATCGTAAAAGTACCAAGTTTGTGATTGCTACAGGGCGGCGGCTGGATCAGGCTCTGAAGTTGATGAAAAAACATCGTATTCCAGAACCGGATATTCTGATAACCAGTAGTGGCAGTGAGATTTATTACGCACCCAAACTGACACCGGATACGGCGTGGACCAAACATATTGATCATTTATGGTTGCCACACCGGGTCAGCAAACTACTTGATGAGGTTCCCGGTCTGGAGCGTCAGCCCAAGTCAGAACAAAGCCAGTTCAAGCTGAGCTACTACATCAATCGTGAGCAGGTCGATGTTGAAGAGGTCAAATCGTTGTTGCACCGTGAAGAATTATCAGTGCATGTACAATTAGCATTTGGTCAGTATCTCGATATTATGCCGTTAAGGGCGTCGAAGGGCATGGCCTTGCGGTTTGTGGCTGATCGTTGGCAAATGCCATTGGAACGTATCTGTGTCGCAGGTGGTAGTGGGGCGGATGAGGATATGATGCGTGGTAATACCCTGGCTGTCGTAGTGGCAAACAGACATCATGAGGAACTGTCACAGCTGGAGGATTTCTCACATATTTATTTCGCCCATAAACCATTTGCTGCAGGGATTATGGAAGCAATTGAGTATTACAATTTTTTTGAAATCCATTCTGAACAAGCAACAGGTTCACGTTAAATGAGTGCAAGACTATTACTCTGTACCGATATGGATCGCACGGTGATCCCTAATGGAATGCAGGCAGAACATCCTGATGCACGCCGGCGGTTCCGTAAGTTCTGTCAGTCTGAGCAGGTTTGTCTGGTTTATGTGACTGGGCGTCATCGCCAGTTGGTTGAAAAAGCGATTCGTACCTACAGCCTGCCTTCACCGGATTATATTATCAGTGATGTAGGCACCAAAATATTTCAGTTTAAAGATAAACACTGGCAAGAAGTGCAGAGTTGGTGTGATGAAATTGCAAAAGACTGGAACGGGCGGTCACACTCAGATCTGAAAGCCTTACTGAGTGATATTAAAGATCTGCAATTGCAGGAGTTCAGTAAGCAAAACACACACAAGCTGAGTTTTTATCTGCCGCTCTACCTCAATAAAGATAAGGTCATAAATGAGGTGCATAGCCACCTGCAAAAAAATGGCATTAACGCTTCGGTGATGTGGAGTATTGATGAACTTACTAATGTCGGTTTGCTGGATGTGTTACCAGAAAATGCCACCAAACTACATGCGATTGAATTTCTGCAAAACCGGCTGGGCTATGCTGATAATGAGGTGGTTTTCGCCGGAGACAGTGGCAATGACATGCCGGTATTGGCGAGCCCCATACAATCAGTGGTGGTCCATAACGCATCAGATGAAATCAAAGCCATGGCGCAACAACTGGTCGCCGAAAATGGTCATCCACAATCACTCTATATTGCTGTCGATCCAGGTCCACTTGGGATGAACGGCAATTACAGTGCCGGCGTTTTACAAGGTGTCTGGCATTACATCGAGGGGTTAAGACAGCAACTAGAAGCGAGAGATCATTCATGAGCCAGCAACCCGCATTAGCCATTTTTGGTGAAGTTTTATTCGATTGTTTTCCGGATGGTGCAAAAAAACTGGGAGGGGCACCGTTTAATGTTGCCTGGCATTTACAGGCGTTTGGTGATCAGCCTTTATTTATATCCAGTGTGGGCGATGATGAACAGGGGCAGCAGATCCGCAAGGCAATGCAACAATGGCAACTTGCAACTGACGGCCTGCAAACTGATAAAAATCACAGTACGGGAGAAGTGAAGGTCAGTCTGCAAGGCAGTGAGCCCTCCTATGAGATAACAGCCGATCGGGCTTATGACTTTATTAGAACAGCAGAGCTCCCTGGTCTGCGCAATGATGCCATTGTTTATCATGGTTCATTAGCCTTGAGGAATCCTGTATCGCAGGAAGCTTTTGAGTTTCTGACACGGCCAGCATCCGTTTCCGTCTTTATGGATGTCAATTTACGCGCTCCCTGGTGGAATAAAGAAGATATTTATAAATGTCTGGAGCGGGCTCGGTGGTGCAAGCTTAATCAGCATGAGTTAGTCGAACTTGGTTTTAATTCAGCCGATTTGCAGCAGGATATGACTAGAATGCAAACGCATTTTCAGCTGGAACAGCTTATCGTGACGCGGGGTGAAGACGGTGGCATTGTACGTTGCAATGATGGAACGTTTTATGAGCAAAAACGTATTGCTGCTGATAAGTTGGTTGATACTGTTGGGGCTGGCGATGCCTTTAGTGCCATGTATATTCATGGTCTGCTAGCCGGCTGGCCAGTGCAGAAAATATTGCTGCATGCCCAGCAGTTTGCCAGCAAGGTGATAGGATTACGTGGAGCGGTCAGCGAAGACCCTGCCTTTTATTCTGAATTCACATAACGATTTGTCAGAATTATCCGACTCTTAAATCAGGAAATTACATGTACGAACAGCAATCTCATTCGCTTCTGAATGCCATCCTGAATCAGATTGAACCTGAGTTTGCCAAAAAGGATCTGCGTTATTTTTATACGCGGCTTGGTGCCAATTTTTATGCCATTCATTCGTTGTTTGAAAGGCTCTATGGTAAACGTCCGGATTTTGCTGAACAGGCGCAACGACTGGTTGAAACGCTGGCCAGACAATATATTGATCGCTCTGATGAATTACGTGCCAAAGATATAGAGCGGGAACAGGATTACAACTGGTTTCTTAGTCAGAAATGGGTTGGTATGGCCTTGTATTGCAATGGTTTTGCCAAAAACCTGCAAGGCATGCGTGAGCATCTGCATTATTTTCAGGATTTGGGTATTAATCTGGTTCATGTCATGCCGATTATGAAATGTCCTGAAGGTAAAAGTGATGGCGGCTATGCGGTCAGTAATTTCCGGGAAATTGATCCTCGTGCCGGTGACTTAAATGATTTGCGGGCATTAGCTGACGATTTACGTCAACGCGATATGTTGCTGGTGATGGATGTGGTGTTAAATCATACCTCGGATCAGCATGAATGGGCACAAAAAGCCCGTGATGGCTATTCGCCTTACCGTGATTACTTTTATACCTTCGAAAACCGTCATGTCCCGGATATGTTTGAACAAAGCATGCCAGAAGTGTTTCCGGAAACCGCACCGGGTAATTTCACCTGGAATAAGGAAATGCAACGCTGGGTCATGACGGTGTTTAATGAATACCAATGGGACCTGAACTACAGCAATCCCACTGTATTTATTGAAATGCTGGATATTATTCTGTTCTGGGCCAATCAGGGGGCTGATATCGTGCGTCTTGATGCGGTGGCTTTTTTATGGAAAAAAATTGGCAGTACCTGTCAGAACGAACGTGAAGCGCATTTGATTTTGCAATTGATGAAAGACTGCTGTCAGGTTACGGCGCCGGGTGTGCTGTTTATTGCTGAAGCCATTGTCGCCCCGGTAGAAGTCACCAAATACTTTGGGGAAGATGCCGTTATCGCCAAGGAATGTGAAATCGCCTATAACGCCACATTTATGGCTTTGTTATGGGATGCCGTGGCGACTAAAAATGCCAGGTTATTAAATCAGGGCATTAAAAGTCTGCCTGTGAAACTGGAACGTGCCACCTGGTTAAACTACATACGTTGTCACGATGATATCGGTTTGGGCTTTGATGACAAGGATATCGAGCTGGCGGGTTATGAGCCGCGAGACCACAGACGGTTTCTGATCGACTACTTCACCGGTCAATTTGCTGATTCACATGCCAGAGGTGTGCCGTTCGGTCAGAATGATAAAACCGGTGATGCCCGTATTTCCGGTTCTTTGGCATCTCTGGTCGGACTGCAGCATGCGATGGATATCGGCGATGAAGAGGCAATTGATGATGCTGTGCGCATCATTGTGTTATTACATAGTCTGATCCTTTCATTTGGCGGTCTGCCATTGCTTTACTATGGGGATGAAATCGGTACGACCAATGATGAAAGCTATCGTAATGATCCGGTCAAAATGGATGATTCACGATGGGTGCACCGACCATTTATTGATTGGCAAAAAGCAGAAAAACGTAATGTGCCTGGTACGGTTGAGTATCTGATTTTCAATCAGCTGAAAACCTTGATTGCCGTGCATAAAGAGCTGGATGCGTTTGCGGATTTTAATAACCGCGATCTGGTGGATGTAGATAATCCGCATTTATTTGTATTTGAACGCTATCACTTGCAAAAACCGGCTGATCGAGTGTTGGTAGTGGCGAACTTTGACCGTAAATCACAACGGCTGGATCTGGACCAATTACCCAGATGGTCACAATCCCATCAAGGACAATTAGTTGATGCCGTTACTGGACAAACTCCGGAAAAATTCGGTAATACCGTGGTGATTCCACGCTTTGGCTTTTACTGGTTAACCGAAGTCTGATCTGGTTTTTATAACTTGCAATTTTCGTCTGGACAGGATTTTCCACCAAATAAACGCGAAATCGGGTGTCGGAAGCGGGCAAAAAACAGATAGGCCAAATCTGCGAACCAGCGAATGACCGGCCACCGCAAAATTTGCAACCATTTATGATGGCCGACCAGTCCCCAAGCCCTGGCAGTTACATCCAGACCAGTGATGATTTGTCCATTGGCTAATTGACCATGTAAACGTTTATCGGCGGCGACCACATCGATATAGGGATAACGATACACAAAGTCGATGGCGTGAATATCTTCAAAATGCAGTCGTTTTCGATTATCCAAGCGTTTTAGCATCGAAATTTCTTTACTGCACAAAGGACATTGTCCATCAAAAAATATCGTTAACTGATGCATCTTGTTTTCTCGGTTGAAAGCATGTGCCAATCAGACGTTATTTCCTCGGCTTAGTTCTCTGGGGCCGAACCTATGCCAGGTGGCGCAGTCTCTGAACTGAACACGTTTTTGTCTTCACTGGAGTTTTGAGAATCATGAGCACAGGATTATTCTGGTTTACCAATGATCTGCGACTGCATGATCAGCCTGCATTATGGAAAATGCAGTCGGTCGATAAACTTATCTGTGTGTTTTGTGTTGATCCTCAGTGGTTCAGACCAAATGGATTAAATGCTAAAGCGATGGGTGAGCGTCGTTACCAGTTTCTGTATGAATCCCTGTCGGATCTTAACCAGCAATTACAAGCAGTAGGGCAGGTGCTGATTATCCGGCAGCAAACGCCACATTCCGCACTGACAGAATTAATTGAAATGTATCAGGTCGATGTAATTGGCCGTAGCCAGCATGCTGGCGTCTATGAAAACCGGCACTGGCATTTGTTGCAGCAGCAATTTCCAGATCATCAGTTTTTCACTGAAGTCAGTCATACGTTATTTACTGCCGAAGATCTGCCATTTGCTGTTAAAGATCTTCCAGGAAGTTTTACGCAGTTTCGCAAACAGGTTGAAGATTTGCCACTGCCAAGACCTATGTCATCCCCACAGCAGTTACCTCCTCCACCTGGGCCGATGGCAATCGAGGCTCTGTCATCACCCGTTTTAAAAAAATCTGTTTTTAAAGGTGGAGAAACGGCTGGCTTAATGCATATCAGTGCGTATTTTGCAGCAGATTTGCCGGCAGATTATAAAAATGTCCGAAATGAACTGGATGGCTGGAACAATTCGACCAAATTTTCACCCTGGCTGGCTCAGGGGTGTCTTTCAGTCAGGCATCTGCTTTCCAGACTCAAACAATACGAACAGCAGAAAGTCAGTAATGATTCAACTTACTGGATTTATTTTGAACTGTTATGGCGTGAATATTTTCAATGGTATGCCCATCGATATGGTGCCAGATTATTTCGTTTTGACGGTATCAAAAACACCAGAAGCCGCCGTTGCTATTATCCGGAGCGATATCAGAAATGGTGTAATGGCAACACGCCTTATCCGTTAGTGAATGCCTGTATGAAACAGTTAAATGAAACGGGCTATATGTCCAACCGTGGCAGACAGATTGTCGCCAGTTATTTTATTTATGAGTTGAACCTGGACTGGCGGTTTGGCGCGGCCTATTTTGAACAGCAATTGCTTGATTATGATGTGGCTGCCAATTGGGGCAACTGGCAATATATCGCTGGAGTGGGGGCTGACCCGCGTGGTGGACGACAATTTAATATTGAAAAACAAACGCGACAGTATGATCCTGAAGGGGAGTTTATCCGCCGCTGGCAGGGTGATATTGATATTATTCCCCTGGATTCTGTCGATGCTGCTGACTGGCCAATTATGCCACCTCCCAGACAATGACACTGTGTTTGAGATAACAAAGCCAGGACCATCTACAGCAAAAAAATCAACGTATAATGCGGCGTCATTTAAGATTGACCAATAAGTAACATATTTGAATTGCCATTACGGCGTTCTAACACTGATAATTGCTGTAAATACCTCAAAATGCTATCCGGAGAATATATGACACTTGCCTTTGCTGCTGTGGTGCTCGGTCTTGCCTTGCTGGTTTGGAGTGCGGATCGATTTATTGATGGTGCTGCCGTCTCGGCACGCTATTTTGGAATGCCACCGCTGTTAATCGGTATGGTGATTGTTGGTTTCGGCACTTCAGCCCCTGAAATGGTGGTTTCTGCTTTGGCTGCAACCCAGGGAAATCCGGGATTGGCTCTAGGCAACGCTTATGGCTCAAACATAACCAATATTGCATTGATTTTAGGATTGACTGCCGTATTGAGTCCTATAGCAGTACATTCACAGGTCTTACGCAAAGAACTTCCTATATTAATCGCGGTAACCGCGCTTGCTGCGTGGCAATTAGCCGATGGTGAATTATCCAGATTTGACGCCGGTATTTTGATACTGGTGTTTTTTGTATTGATGGGCTGGACCATTTATCAGGGAATGCAGAAATCGCCGGATGCATTCGGCACTGAGATGGAAGCGGAATTTAATACCGAATCAATGTCTTTGAAAAAAGCCCTGATATGGTTATTTGTCGGTCTGGTATTTTTGATTATCAGTTCACGGGTTTTGGTTTGGGGTGCGGTTGAGATTGCCACGGTTCTCGGCGTCAGTGATTTGATTATTGGTTTAACCGTTGTCGCTATCGGTACATCATTGCCTGAACTTGCCTCCTCGTTGATTGCGGTAAAAAAAGGTGAGCACGATATTGCGTTAGGCAATGTGATTGGCTCCAATTTATTCAACACGCTGGCGGTAGTAGGTATTGCCGGATTGATTCATCCGTTTGCAGTGCCAGATGAAATATTGACCCGTGATGTAGCGATGATGGCGGGGTTAACTATCCTGTTGTTTATCTTTGGCTTTGGTATCGGCAGACAGGGACGAATCAACCGATTGGAAGGCGGCTTTTTCATGCTGGCCTTTGTTTCGTATACTGCTTATCTAATCAGCACTATCGTTACCTGAGCAGGCCTAGACATGATGGATTGGTTAATACAACTGTGGGAACAGAACTCGGCATTAATTCTGGCCATTGGTTATAAGCTGGTGATGACGGTGGTGGTATTGATAGCGGCTACCATCATTTCCCGTTTGATACGACGTGTATTTAATAATGCCAATTTCAAGTTTAATAGCATCGATCCGGCGGTCATCAAACTATTCAGTTCAACCATGGCTTATCTGGTCTATGCCGTTGCGGTTTTAATTATTCTGGATATGTTCGGCTTTAATACGACCAGTATTATTGCTTTGCTTGGTGCGGCAGGATTGGCAGTGGGTCTGGCGTTGAGAGAGACACTGAGCAATATTGCTGCCGGTATCATGTTGTTGTTTTTAAAACCTTTCCGGCTCAATGATTTTATTCAATGTGGTGAACTGGTCGGAGGCGTGCGTGAAATCGGTTTGTTTACGACTATTCTGGAAACACCGGATGGTTTGTATATTTCAGTACCCAACAGTCGTTTGTGGGGGGCTCCCATCACCAACTTTACCCGTAACAGTAAACGGCGACTGGAAGTGATTGTTGGTATTTCCTATAGCGATCCCATTGATGTGGGGCTGGAAGTTCTCAACAATATTGTGAAAAGCCATCCAGCTTTACTGGAAACGCCCGCACCACAGATTTTTGTCTCTTCAATGGGCGAGAGCTCGATTCAATTACATATGCGAGCCTGGACCACTATTGATGTGTACTGGAATACCTATTGGGAGTTGAACAAGATTGTCAAGGAGCAAATTGAAGCGGCTGGATTGACAATTCCATTCCCTCAGCGGGTGCTGACGCTTGCCGATAATTTAACCGTTTCGCAAAAGCAAAATGATCCTGAATCCGAAGCCAACACCAAATTGAGTCAGCACTAGGGCTTGTTGATCTTTCATCTCCAGCATTGGTCGCTTTGAAATATTTGCAGCCCAAATATATTTGTGACTTGCATCACATAAATTTTTATAAGATACTCCCGCTCTTAAGTGTTTGATTACTAAGGATTGGGTATGAAGACGGGGCTTGGCGACGTAGATGATGAATGTCTACAGGTCGTACTGGACATAATCAGTGATGGCGTATGGGATTGGCACGCAAACACAGGATACGTATACCGTAGCCCTGGATGGTTTCGGATGCTGGGTTATACTGCCGCAAATACACCTGCTACTGTCGCATTTTGGGAACAATGCCTGCACCCGGAAGATTCTGGGCGTGTTCTGGAACATTTTGATAATTATATTCATAACCATGCAAGCACCTACCAGATTGAATACCGCCTGCGTAAGTCTGATAATAATTATGTTTGGATAGAGGATCGCGCCAGAATCATTGAATGGAATGAAGATGGCTCGGTCGCGAGGATGATTGGAGCGCACCGTGATATCAACGAGCGTAAACTCAATCTGGAGCGACTGGCGCAGCAGAATCATTCGTTGGAAGATTTGGTAGAAGAACGAACTCACCAGCTTATCCAAACCAATGCCGAGTTGGAAAGTAAAATTGCTGAAGTTCAACGTCTGGCCGAAACAGATACACTCACTGGTGTTGCCAATCGTTATCGGTTGGAAAAAACACTGGAACTGGAAGTGGAACGAGCTGAACGTTTTCATCAACCGTTATCGGTGATTGCACTTGATATAGATGATTTTAAAATCGTCAATGATGAGTTTGGTCATGCCAATGGCGATATGGTTCTGGTACAAATGAGCCGGTTGTTGAAAAAGAATATCCGTGAAATTGATTTGCTGGCGCGCTGGGGCGGTGATGAATTTATGATTCTGTTGCCAAATACCGCGCTTGAAGCCGCAGCACATACCGCCGAAAAACTACGTCAACTGATTGTTGATGCCAATCTTGATAAACGTGCGACGATAACAACCAGTTTTGGGGTGGCACAGTTACGTCAGGGCGAGTCCGCCATGCGCTTATCGATTCGTGCCGACAACGCTTTGTATCAGTCTAAAGAATCCGGAAAAAACCGAATCAGCTCCTAGGGATTGTTGATCTTTCATCTCCGCCTCTGTTGTGAGCTGAAAAAGCCTCAATCAAGGCATGATGAACGCAGTTTGTGAGATACATCCATCTATCTCACCCCCTTTGGGGCTGACGCTCAAAAACGTTTATCTCCATGGATGGATGTATGCAAAAGCAATGTCTGGAACATTGCTTGTCCCGGCGTTTTTGTAGTTATTCTGAAAAAGCGACGAGAGCGCAGACCTCCCTGGCGCGCCGGCATACTGCCCATCCGTGGAAATAAGTGGCGCTTTATTCAGTTACAACAGAAGCTTTAAACTAGCCTGGCCCAGAGATCATGTTCATCGGCTTCTTCAAATTCAACTTCTACAATATCGCCGACGTTTAAATGCGTTGCATGATCGATAAATACCTGACCATCAATTTCCGGCGCATCAGCACGACTACGACCGACCGCACCTTCTTCAACCACTTCATCAATAATTACAAAATCACGTTTGCCGACTTTCTGTTGCAAACGTTGAGCACTGATTTCAGCTTGTTTGGCCATAAAACGGGCCAGACGTTCTTCCTTAACGTCTTCCGGAACCGGATCAGGAAGCTGGTTGGCCACTGCACCATCTACCGGTGAGTATTTAAATGCTCCGGCTTTATCCAATTGGGCTTGCTCCAGAAAATCCAGTAATTCTTCAAACTCACCTTCGGTTTCACCTGGAAAACCAACAATAAACGTACTGCGTAAGGTAATTTCCGGACAAATCGCGCGCCAGGCTTGAATCCGTTCCAGATTATTCTGAGAGGAGGCCGGACGCTTCATTAATTTCAGGATACGCGGGCTGGCATGCTGAAATGGAATATCCAGATACGGCAAAATCTTGCCTTCAGCCATCAACGGAATGACGTCATCAACGTGCGGATATGGATAGACATAATGCATCCTTACCCAAATGCCGAGTTCACCTAAAGCTTTGGCCATGGCGGTAAAGCGGGTGGCAATTTTTTCACCCTGCCATTCATATTCAGCGTATTTCAGATCCACACCATAAGCACTGGTATCCTGCGAAATCACCAGAATTTCTTTTACGCCGGCATCCGCCAGGCGTTTGGCTTCTGCCACCACCTGATTAACGGGGCGGCTGACTAAATCGCCACGCATTGACGGGATAATGCAGAAGGTACAACGATGATTACAGCCTTCGGAAATTTTCAGATAAGCATAGTGGCGGGGAGTAAGCTTGATACCTTCTGGTGGTACCAGACTGATAAACGGATCATGGGGTTGAGGAAGGTGTTTATGCACTGCTCCCACCACTTCCTCCAGCGCATGAGCACCAGTGATTTCCAGCACTTGAGGATGTTTTTCACGAATGGTGTTGTCACGGCTGCCCAGACAGCCGGTCACAATAACTTTGCCATTATGTGCAATGGCCTCGCCAATACTTTCCAGTGATTCTTCCACCGCGGAGTCGATAAAGCCGCAGGTATTTACCACGACTAAATCTGCATCGTCGTAATTTGCAGAAATCTCATATCCCTCGGAACGCAGTTTGGTAATAATACGTTCGCTGTCGACCAGCGCTTTGGGGCAACCGAGACTGACAAATCCGACCTGTGGAGCTTTCATAAGCGTAACCTGTGACTGGTAGAGTGTAAAAGGCCGCTATTCTATCGCGTTTGATGGGATCTGTTGATCTTTTCATGGTCTCCGGCAGTGTGGCGATCAAAGATCAACAGGACTTCCGTTGATTGCAAATCCATAAATGCAAAGCAGCCAAATTGTACTGAGCAATTGTGTGTCCTGGTTTATCCGCGCATAATTTACAGTACCAGTGGCATACCCGAGGTGACTGTGATGATAAAAGCGATTTTATTTGATATCAGTGGTGTATTACACATGGATAACATGCCGATTGCCGGTGCCATTGAAGCACTTCATCTGGCACGCAATGAGCAATTGGTGGTGCGTTTTGTGACCAATACTTCCCGTAGCACCAGTACCGACACACTGCAATCCTTACTGCGAATGGGGTTTGATTTAAGCGTTGATGAAGTTCTTACCGCACCGGGTGCTGTGAGATTAGCATTGCAGCAACGCGGGTTACGTCCATATTGTCTGGTGCATGAAAAACTGCGTCCGGAATTTGCCGATTTGGATCAGAATTTGCCTAATGCGGTTGTGGTAGCGGATGCGGCTGAAGGTTTTACCTACGAGAATATGAACCGGGCATTTCAGCTGATAATGGATGGCGCGCCTTTATTAGGTATAGGACTGAATCGTTATTTTCGCCAGAATGAACAACTGCTTTTGGATGCAGGCCCTTTTATAACTGCGCTGGAATATGCCTGTGATGTCGAAGCCGAGATTTTGGGGAAACCGGCCAAAGGCTTTTTTCAGACAGCGGTTGAGTCAACCGGATTTACAGCAGAAGAAGTGTTGATGATTGGTGATGATGCTTTTGCTGATGTAGAAGGGGCTTTGACAGCAGGATTGCGGGCATGTCTGGTGCAAACAGGCAAGTATTCACCAGGCGACGAAGATAAAATCCGTCAGCCTGGTGCCTGGGTCTGTCATTCCGTTGTCGATGCTGTTAGTCGAGCGGTGAAACAACCTTAATCTCATTCAAACAGATAAGCGCCATAGCCGACAACACTGTCTTTTTTGCCAACCACATCACCCGAGTTACTCAAGGACATGATTTGACCTGACATGTTTTCATTTCTGGCGTATTCCAGAAATCCCCGGATAGCGTCACATCCGCAGGCATGAAATTTATCTATCTCATGGTTATCCATACTGATAATGGCCTGAGAAGTAAACTGATCAATTTTGCGTGCCGTTTCATAATCCAGATAATGGCTAAGATCCGAACTGATCACAATTAACGATTTAGCATCTTTGGTGGCTGTTCCCAAAACGTCAGCTATCAGTGAAGTACTGGCCTTGCCGGTTAGCAAAGGCACAATTTCAAAATGTTTTAATGAATACTGCAAGAAAGGTAACTGTACCTCCAGACAATGTTCGTTGTCATGCGGACTTTCGTAGGTTTCTACACCTTTAATCCGACTTAAATGTGGGTAGATTTTTTTGTCTATCGCCACACTACCCATAGGACTTGCAAAATAATCAGCCTCACTCATTGCAATGCCCTTAAAGTCTGTTCGGTGAGATGGACCAATTAAGATGACACGTTCGATATCATCGGCAATCTCACCCAGCGACTGATAGGCTGCGGCGGCCACCTGACCGGAATAAAAATATCCTCCATGCGGCACAATAAGTGCTTTGGCACGATGATGGATATGGTCTGAGGGTTTATCAAACTGTTTGTCCAACAACTCTTCAAGCTCTGTTGAACGGGCGGGATAATACAAACCTGCAACTGCACTCGGGCGAATCGAAATCATGGTATTTATCCTCAAGTCTATGGTCTGCGATGCTCATTATTTATTAAGAGCAACTCAACGGCATTCCTTGCGCCTTGCCTGATATATTTTCAGCCACAACAGAGCTGGCTCTGAAAGAAAACATACCCTAACGAAGGCTTTGGATGATCGAGTATTCGCTTCAATTTGATGATTTTCAAGCGGGCTTTTTGCCGTTCAAAACGATCAATCCCCGGACGCTAGAGTTGCTGGGCATTGATCGTTTACAGGAATTTTTCCCTAAATATTATTGTGGTAGAGATGAGACAGAGTGGTGCGCAAACCACTTATTTTTCAATGATTTACGCTTCCCCTTTTTGCAGTAATAGTTCATATTCTTCCATGGTGATAATGCCTCCTTCCAGGGCCACTTTGGCTTTCTCCGCATCATCGATGACATCCTGAACCGCGTCCAGACGTTTCCAAACGGGTAAGGGGGTCTGACATTCAGCTTTGGGTACGTAACGTGATTCGCTGATACGTTTATAGCGATGAATATAACGCGGACAATTCTGAAACATATCTTCAATGGTCACTTTAACCACCAGTTCGGCTTCATGGAATAACGCGAGATCTTCAGGATCACGGCTCAGTTCAGCAGTACCATGAACCCGAACGCGATGCGGCGTTTCAAAATCGATAAACAGCATGCCGATTTTTTTATTGGCATCAATATTCCCCATCGACAGATACATACCGTTACCATCAAGACTTGGAAAGGCAAGTGTTTTGTCATCGAGAATTTTTACAAAGCCAATATCGCCGCCTTTGTGCGAACAGGTTGGAAAACCACGGTGATCGACTGTGGACAGGAAAAAGAAATCACGGCTGGCAATAAATTCACGATGCTGATCAGTAATGTAGTCCGTGATAATGGCTTCACCAACCCGATCGGCGAGTTTTTCTTTATTGAATTCCTGTTGTAGCTGTCGATGTTGTGCGCCATAGATTTCAGTCATAAATTTTCTCTCTGTTGTTTGACTTTTGAGTGGTCGACAGTTGAGCATTGTCTTGGTGGACTGTCAAATGGTCAACAATCCAGCCAGGGCGCATTTCGTGCGAAATAATTTTGTAAATAAGCAATGAGAATCTGACTACGCCGTGGCAGGTAACGTGTTTGAGGATACACCGCAAAGATACCCAGCTCATTGTCATGCATATAATCCCGCAAGATAACCTGCAGTTGTCCAGACTGTACTGCCTGATAACAGATAAAGTCTGGTGAGGTGATGATGCCTTGTCCGGCAATGGCGGCATCACATAGGAAATTGCCATTATTAGCCGTAAGTTTGCCTTGTAAGTGCAAGTTAATCAGGCTTCCATCTTGTTGAAACTGCCAGCTTTCAGAGGTATTCCTATAATGCAGAACCGTGTGATTGTTAGTGAGATCGGTTGGGATGATGGGGGTTCCATGATAGGTCAGATATTCCGGACTGGCACAGACCACCAAACGGGTAGAAGACAGTTTTTTGGCAATCAACGTTGAATCCTCAAGCCTGGATATACGTATCGCTAAATCAAATCCATCCGCAATCAGATCCACCAGTCGGTCATTAAAGTCGATCGACATTTCAATTAATGGGTGTATCAACTGAAATTCCTGTAAGGCGGGTCCCAAATGCATCAGACCAAATGATACCGGGGCCGAAATCCGCAGTTTACCGCTGAGTTCTGCTTCAATATCAGAGATCTGTGCTTCTGCTTCGGCGATATCATCCAGCAGACGTAGGCAATGTTGATAATAACGATGTCCGGCCTCTGTGAGCGTCTGTCGTCTGGTGGTGCGTTGCAACAAGGTGACATTCAGCCGTTTTTCCAAGTCCTTGAGCCTACGGCTGACAGCTGACTTAACCGTATCAAGTTGATCAGCTGCGAGACTGATACTGCCAGCTTCCACAATCCGTTTAAAGGTTTGCATATCTTCAATCTGGTTCATTGCCGCTTCCTTTATTGTTCATTTTATATCAACAATAATTTCTTTATAGCATTGTTTATCTAAATATCAAGAACTATAAAATGGCACCGTACTTATCTAATAAAGGATATAAAAAAATGTTTAGCAATATTACCGATCTGGCGGGACGAATTTTTCTTTCCCTGCTTTTTCTCACGGCAGGTTTAAGCAAGCTTGGCGCAGGTTATGACGGCACTGCCCAATACATGACTGCAATGGGCATCTCATCAGCGTTACTACCGGTGGTGATTGCCACTGAAATCCTCGGGGCAATTGCGATTATTGTTGGATTTCAGACTCGCATAGTGGCCTTTTTACTGGCTGGATTTTCGATGTTATCGGCCTTGTTTTTCCATCTTGATTTTGCCGATCAGATGCAAAGCATTTTGTTTATGAAAAACATCGCCATTGCCGGTGGTTTTTTAGTACTGGTCAGCCATGGGGCGAAACGCTTTTCTATTGATGCGGCTTTTGCCACACATAACAGAGGAATTTAAAGATGACACAATTAAACGTATTACATATTAACGCCAGCAGCCGTTATGACGGTTCACTGACCCGGGCGGTTTCAACACAATTGACAGAAATCCTTGCGGGACAAAATGAAATGACATTGCAGCAACGTGATGTGGCTTCAGGACTCACGTTTATTGATGAAAACTGGATCAACGCCAATTTTACCGACCCCGCTGATCGTAATGCAGCACAAAAAGAAGTTCTGAGGTTTTCTGATCAGCTGATTAACGAAGTCAAAGCGGCGGATGTACTGGTTCTGGCAGTACCTATTTATAACTTTGGCATACCGGCTGCTTTGAAAGCCTGGATCGATTTGGTCGCCAGAGCCCGTGAAACCTTTCGTTACACTGAACAGGGTCCGATCGGATTGCTGGAAAATAAAAAGGTCTATCTGGTGATGGCATCAGGTGGAGTATCGTTAGAAAGTGATGTGGATTTTGCCAGTAATTACCTGAAATTTTTTATGCAGTTTATTGGTATTACTGATGTCACACTGGTTAATGCCAATCACTATTTTGAACAGCCGGATAGCAGCGATAAATTGGCTGCATTAATTGCGGCGTAAGGAGGCCATCATGGCACAACAACGTGAAGTAAAAAAATGGATCCGTGGCCAAATGACTTCGGATGGAGCCGGGGTAACGTTAAGACGGTTAATTGCCTCGCATGAAATTGATATGTTGGACCCGTTTTTGTTATTTGATGCATTTGGCAGCGATAAACCGGAAGATTATATCGCTGGTTTCCCGCCACATCCGCATCGTGGTTTTGAAACGGTTACCTATATGTTAGCGGGCAAGATGCGGCATGAAGACAGTGCCGGTAATGCCGGTGTGATTGAAAGTGGTGGAGTGCAGTGGATGACAGCAGGACGTGGCATTATCCACTCGGAAAAACCTGAGCAGGAAGATGGGTTGTTAGCAGGTTTCCAGTTGTGGGTGAATCTGCCATCCGAGCAGAAAATGATGCCACCGCGATATCAGGAAAAAGCGGCCGATGAGATCGCAATAGAAACTCGTGAAGCTGGTTTGACCGTCAAAGTCGTTGCCGGTGAAACCATCAATGGCACCAAAGGCGTTATAGATAACAGCTTTGTCGAGCCAGTGTATTTCGTGATTGATGCGCCGGCTAGCAGTGTGTTTGAAGACAATATACCTGCAACACATAACGCCTTTGTTTATGTGGCAGCAGGACGAGTCAACATTGGTGATAAACCGACCTCCATCGGCGCCTCGCAGCTGGCAGTATTAAAAGAAGGCGATACGGTAAAAGTAGAAGCAGAGCAGGACAGTACTTTTATTATCGTGGCGGGCAAACCAATTAACGAACCGGTTGAGCGGGCGGGACCCTTTGTGATGAACACCCGTGCTGAACTGGAGCAGGCATTTACAGACTATCGCAGTGGCCAGTTTGCCTGATATAACGAACTGCTCAGTCGTTTAATGTTCTTTAATTTATGAGAGGATAAGCGTTTAAATTATGGAGTTCGCTATGAATGCTGGTGTTTTGTTCGACTATTGGATCATTACGATTGCCGCATTGTTTGTCATTGTGAATCCGCTAACAACAGCATTTATGTTTGTTTCACTGTTGCCACGAACTTCAGAAGCCACCCGCAAAGCCGTCGCTAAACGCTCAAGTCTGATTGCTACGGGAGTGTTTTTTGTCTTTGCTTTGCTGGGTGGTCTGATATTCAAGATCTTTGGTATTACGATTGAGGCATTTCGCATTGCCGGCGGTCTGATTTTATTCGGTATTGCCATGAGCATGATTCATAAAGGACTGGATGAAAGCGAAACTAGCAATGCTTCTGATCCGGCTATTGATGGCAAGATTGCCAAGGATATTTCTGTGATTCCTCTGGCTATTCCCTTTATGAGTGGCCCCGGGGCTATCGCCACAGTGATGATTTTGACCAGTGAAGCGCCAACTGCCTGGCATTTATTACTGGTGTTTGCTGCGATTATTCTGACAACAGGTTCGTGTTATCTGGCGATGGTTTATTCACATTTTCTGGTGCGTTATCTGGGTGAAACCGGCAAAGAGATTATCACGCGGATCTTCGGCATTATTCTTTCAGTGATTGCTGTACAGTTTGTAATTAACGGCGTGCTGGAGATATACGCTGGTCTTTAATCAGTATAGCCTCAATCCGATTTTGATGATTTTATCGCCTTCCACCTCATTGACTACCCAATGGATGCCATGCCAGTCCACATCATCACCAACTACCGGGTGTCCTCCCACACGGCGTGAAATAAAGTCACTTACAGTCATGCCATATTCGGCAGAGCTGATAACCAGTCCATAGGCTTTGGCGACATCAGAAAGTAATGCATCACCGCGAATATTGAATGAGCCAAAAAACGCTTCTTTCTGTTTTAGTTTGGAATGACCACTGAAGATTTGATTCAGTGCGTCCAAGTCTTCATTACGACTGATCACGCATATCGTGTCATTGAGTTTCAATTCAGTACTGCCTTTAGGATGCAGCATGACATCATTGCGAAATAATGCGGAAATCAGCGTACCCGATGGAAACCTTATTAACCGTATAGGTTGACCATCCAGCTGTTCGTTTTCAATGCGATACACAAACAACTCATAATCATTCTGCGGCAATATACCCAATGCACCCCGATGATTTGGTTTAATCCCGACCGGTACTTCAACGCGCATCCAACGTGCCATTAACGATAATGTGCTGCCTTGAATTAACAGTGACAGCAACACCACCACAAAAGCAACGTTGAAATATAAAGACGCATTTTCCACACCACCTATCACCGGAAAGATAGCCAATACAATGGGCACTGCGCCTCGTAAACCCACCCAGGAAATAAAACCGATTTCGCGCCAGCGGAAGCGAAAAAAAGGTTTAACCGAGAGAACTACCGCAATCGGTCTGGCAACAAAAATTAATGCTAATGCGATAACCAGAGCGGGCAGTGCGTATTGCATCAATTCACTTGGATTTACTAACAGGCCCAATATCAGGAATAAGCCAATCTGGCTGAGCCAGGCCAGGCCATCATGTACCGGGAGTATGAAATTTAAATGCCGTCCCGGCCGATTGCCAATCATCAGGCCACAAAGATAAATGGCTAAAAAGCCACTGCCGCCAACCGCTCCGGTAAGACCAAAAACACTAAATCCAAGCGCTAGTGCCAGCATGGCATAGAGCCCCGGCGCCAGGTCCAGCCAGCTGAGTAATCTGGCTATTAACCAACCGCCTCCGATACCGATAATCAGGCCAAAACCAAATTGCTGAACAAAAAATAAAATGGTCTCAAGCGGTGCACCAATTTCGCCAACCAGTACTTCCACCAACATAATCGTCAGAAATATTGCCATCGGGTCGTTGGTGCCGGATTCAATTTCCAGTGTAGCGCCGACACGTTCATTCAGGTTGATACCGCGACCACTAAGCATGGAAAAGACAGCCGCTGCATCAGTGGAACCTACAATAGCGCCAATCAATAATCCTTCAAATACACTCAGATCAAACACCCACATGGCAAGAAAACCGACACTGCCACTGGTCAAAAGTACGCCTAACGTTGCAAGGGATAATGCCGGTTTAAAACCAACGCGAAAGGTTTTGAGTCTTGTGCGTAAACCACCATCCAGCAGAATCATGGCTAAGGCGAGATGGCCTATCAGAAATGCCATTGAGTAATCATCAAACTGGATACCCAGAATACCTTCTTCGCCTGCCAACATGCCCAGGGCCAAAAAGATAATCAATAAAGGCAGGCCAAATTTTGATGAAAGTCGACTGCCGAGAATGCTCAAAGCAATGAGCAGGCCGCCGAGCAGGAACAGTGTATTGATAAAATCCATGTTAAACCTTGAACAAGTGTAAAGAGAATTATTACATACTCGTCGGTTGCATTTTTAAGGATTAAGTGTTTCAGCAACAATTATTGTTCAGTGTCGCTGCTTATTGGCAATACAAAAAAACCGGCAATCGCCGGTTTTTTTGTGCATTTTAAACAGAGTCAGGCCTGTTTGAGGAAAGGGTAATCGATATAACCTTTTTCATCACCACCATAAAAGCTTTCCGGATCTGGTTTATTGAGAGGGGCATCGATGGCAAACCGTTCCGGCAGATCCGGATTGGCAATGAATAATTTTCCGAAAGAAATCAGATCCGCTTTGCCTTCTTGTAGTGCTGCATTCGCAGATTTATAGTCGTAATTGCTGTTGGTCATATAGACGCCATCCCATAAGCTACGCAATGAGCTGATATCAAAATACGGACCCGCAATACCCGGAGTTTCTGCACCCATTTCTGTAATGTGTAAATAGCCCAGCCCGAATTTATTCAGGGCTTTGACCATGTAGCTGAAAGTAGCTTGGGGATTAGAGTCATATAAATCATTAAATGGCTGCAGCGGTGAAAGACGAATACCGACTTTTTCGGGATCCCATATTTCACAGACAGCGGCAGTGACTTCCATAATCAAACGCGATCGGTTTTCGATACTGCCACCATATTGATCCTGGCGTTGATTGGTTCCATCACGTAAAAACTGATCCAGGAGATAACCATTTGCTGCATGAATTTCTACGCCATCAAAACCGGCTTCTACGGCACAACACGCTGCGTGACGATATTGCTCAATAATACGTGGGATATCTGCTGTTTCTATCGCCTGTGGAGTTTCATAAGGTTTCATACCCTCATAGGTGTAAACTTCACCAGCCGGTTTTATTGCAGAGGGGGCAAGCGGTTTCATGCCATCTGGTAACATGGAGCTATGCGAAACCCTTCCACAATGCCAAAGTTGCATAAAGATTAAGCCATCTTCTTTATGTACTGCGTCAGTCACACGCTTCCAACCAACTACCTGTGCTTCAGAATGAATGCCGGGGGTGAGTGGATAACCCAGTGCATCATCAGCAATTTGTGAACCTTCACTGATAATCAGGCCAGCGCTGGCACGTTGCCGGTAATAGGTGACATTCATTTCGGTGGGCACAAGACCATCACCTGCTCTATTGCGGGTTAAGGGGGCCATGACCATGCGGTTTTTTAAAGTCTGACGGCCTATTTTAATTGGAGACAGTAACGTAATATCCTGCGATTCGCTCATGAATACCTCTGGCATAAAAGAAAATTAAGGTTAATAGTGCAGTTAGCGTTGATATTGGACTTACTTTAAAGATCCAAACGTTACCGGCTGCAAATCATTGACGATCATGCAGGATGGTTCAGCAAAGCTTTTTACTGATTGGTTCTGGCCTAATATCTTATCGTTGTAGATTTTTCGCTTTTTGTTTTGCTTCAAGTAAAGATTTAATGAATTCCAGTTTTTCCGGAACAGCGTCGCAACTGTCTACTGCACTTCCGCAACGTGAGCAATTTAATGCGAACCATGCCGCATCAATGACATCGCTGCGAATTTCTTCCTCTACCTGATTTGCCGTACCCACCATCGATCTGGCTCGGGTCTGAATATATCCATGTTGATTTTTGCACTGCATCACATCAATCGGCTGCTTGAAGTCGTATTGTTGATGCAGTTCCAGGCCCACCTGATATTGGTAAAGCATTTCCTGATAAACCAGTTTTAGTGGATCGCCCGTACCAAGCTGAGAAACAGCACCGGCGTTAGCCAGCAAGGGCATGCAAAGTAACAGCAGAATTATTTTAAGTTTCATAGCAGTGTCCAGGAAAAATTCCCATAGTAATCACAGCTTAATGGATTTTTAAACTGTGTGCATCGGCAAATTCCTTACTGATAAACTGCTAAAGGAATTGCTATTTAAAATGTAAACTAACAACTTTAAGGTGAACGCAACGTGAACAGGGGACAGTCAATGATGGCCAGTGAATTGAGAATCGTTGTGCCAGTATCTGAGAGTATTCATTTTGCTATTGGTATCAGTCCGGTAGGACATGTGCTTACCGCGGAATCTGCCAAGGGTATATGTGCCGTTTATTTGGGTAAATCCCCAAAATTGATGATGGCCAGTCTCCAAAAACAGTTTCCGGATGCGAAGTGTATAGATGGTGGAAAGGGGGTTAAAAATACACTTTCCAAAGTGATTGAAGTTATTCATAACCCCCAAAAAAATAGAGACTTTTCGCTGGATTTGCGTGGTACGGTTTTTCAGAAACAAGTCTGGCAAGCCTTGCAGCAAATCCCGACAGGAACCACTGTAAGCTACAGTGACATAGCTGAAAAATTAAATAATCCGGGAGCTGTGAGAGCCATTGCCAGTGCCTGTGGGGCAAATAATATTGCGGTGATCATTCCGTGTCATCGGGTCATTCGTAAAGATGGCTCGCTTTCGGGATATCGGTGGGGAGTCGAAAGCAAACTAGCACTGCTGCGTCGCGAAAGGCTTGTTTTGACAAAATGAAGATGGCAGATTTATTTGCCGATTTGATACCCACTGATGTGCAACAGATATTGCCAGATGTATTCTTATTAAAGGGTTTCGCTTTGGCGCAAGCCGAGCAACTTTTTAAGGCTATTTCAGCTATTGAAACACAATCCCCTTTTCGCAAAATGCAGACACCGGGCGGTTTTCTCATGTCAGCGGCGATTACCAATTGTGGTGAAGTTGGCTGGCATACGGATCGACAGGGTTACCATTACAGTGAAATTGACCCGCAAACCGAGCAAGCCTGGCCAGCGATGCCGGTATGTTTTGAGCAACTTGCTCAACAGGCAGCTCTGTTAGCTGGGTTTAATGATTTTATTCCTGATGTGTGTCTGATGAATCGCTATGAAATCGGTGCCAAAATGGGATTACATCAGGACAAGGATGAGCAGGACTTTTCACAGCCAATCGTTTCTGTCTCTTTGGGACTGCCAATCGTGTTTCAGTTTGGTGGGGGCAACAGAAATGATCCAAAGCAGCGAATACCATTGGAACATGGTGATGTGATTGTCTGGGGCAGGGCTGCGAGGCGTTATTATCATGGCGTTTTAGCGTTAAAACCCGGGCAACATGCATTGACCGGGCCTTATCGTTATAACCTGACGTTTCGGCATGCGAGGTAACTCAGCTTAGACCAACTTTACGAACCAGTTCCATGGTTCTCATGCTGTAACCCCATTCATTGTCGTACCAGGCATAGATTTTCACTTGGGTTTCATTGGTCACCATGGTCGACAGCGCATCAATAATGCTGGAACGCGGATCCCCCCGATAATCACTGGAGACCAGGGGTTTTTCTTCATAGCCTAAAATACCATTTAGTTCATTTTCTGCTGCGGCTTTCAACAACCTGTTAACTTCCTCAACGCTGGTAGCTCGATCAACTTCAAACACACAATCGGTTAATGAAGCATTCGCTAAAGGTACGCGTACCGCATGTCCATTCAAGCGGCCTCTCAGCTCTGGAAAAATTTCGGTGATAGCGGTGGCACTGCCAGTCGTTGTCGGTATCAGATTAGTGCCTGACATACGGGCACGGCGAAGGTCCTTATGCGGTGTATCCAGAATTGATTGAGTGTTGGTCAAATCATGAATCGTGGTAATCATGCCGTGTTTGATGCCCAGCGCTTCATGAATCACTTTAACCACGGGAGCCAGGCAGTTGGTGGTGCAGGAAGCAGCGGTGACAATAGGATGTTTACCCGCATCATATAAGTCATCATTTACCCCCATTACAATATTCAAAATGCCGGGTTGTTTTACCGGCGCTGTCACCACCACTCGTTTAACACCCTGATCTAGATAGGTGTGTAATAAAGCGCTATCACGCATTTTGCCGGAAGCTTCTATCACCACATCACAACCAGACCAGTCTGTGTCATTAATAGCTTTATTGGCTGTCACTTTCAGAGTTTTATCACTAATAGTAATCGTATTGCCACTGGCGATGGCCTGATGCTGCCATCGACCATGTACCGAATCAAAATTTAATAAATGCGCGTGGGTTTCGGCATCACCAGCCGGATCATTTAACTGTATAAACTCAATGTCTGGCCAGTCCCAGGCCGCCCGTAAACACAAACGTCCAATGCGGCCAAAACCGTTAATACCTACTTTGATTGTCATGTTGAATCCTTAATCAATTTGTTGGGAACCAATGCCTTGTACGATTGGCAAAATAAACTAATGTCAGCATCACAGGTACTTCAACCAGAACACCCACTACGGTTGCCAGCGCGGCACCTGAATGCAGTCCGAATAATGAAATGGCAACAGCGACGGCCATTTCGAAAAAGTTTGAGGTACCGATTAAACAGGCAGGAGCAGCAACATCGTGTTGCAGACGCATTTTGATGGCGGCGAGATAGCCCAGAGCAAAAATCCCATAAGTTTGAAGCAGCAGGGGAATAGCAATCAGCACAATAACAAAAGGTTGTTGCATAATGGTTTTAGCCTGAAAACCGAATAGCAAAACCACTGTGGCCAATAACCCCATAATTGACCAGGGTTTGATATGGCTTAAAAAACTGGTGAGGGCTGGTAAACCATGCTTTTTCAGGATATGTTGGCGTGTGAAAAAGCCTGCTATCAGGGGTAATAACACATATAAAACCACCGAAATCAGCAAGGTTTCCCACGGTACGGTTAAATCGGTTATGCCGAGTAAAAATGCGGCAATTGGTGCAAAAGCGAAAATCATGATGATGTCATTGAGCGAGACCTGAACCAGGGTGTAATTGGCATCCCCTTTGACCAGTTGACTCCAGATAAATACCATTGCAGTACACGGCGCAACGCCGAGTAAAATCATGCCAGCGATATATTCATCGGCCGATTGCGGATCGACCCAGCCGGCAAAAAACACTTTAAAAAACAGCCAGCCTAATGCGGCCATGGTGAACGGTTTGATGAACCAGTTGATAATCAAAGTAAGCCATATTCCCTGGGGGCGCTTGCCGATATCTTTTATCGCCGTAAAATCCACCTGCACCATCATCGGGTAAATCATTAACCAGATAAATACAGCAATTAGCAGATTCACATGCGCAAATTCCAGACTGGCAATCAAATTGAATATGTCAGGAAACAGGTTGCCGAAAAACATGCCAGCCAGAATGCTCAGTCCCACCCAAACAGATAAATAACGTTCAAATATGCCCATTAGTGCATGGCTCCTATACGTTTGAGTTCGATACTGAGGTTGGCTGCCGATAGTTCAGCCGGATGTAATTGCAGGAGTGCGTCAATACGGGTTTCCAGCAGCTTGATCAATCCTTCAAAGCTTTGCTGACGCTGAGCAGGATCCACTATCTTTGATGCATCAGTGAGTCCCCAGTGTCCTTTAACCGCTTTACCAAACCAGACTGGACAACTTTCACCCGCCGCCTGATCGCAGACGGTGATAACTATATCAGGCTGATACTCACTTAAATCATCCCAGGATTTACTATACAAACCGTCGGTGTTGTACCCGTATTCGGTTAATTTAGTCAGTGTCTCAGGAAAAATCTTACCGGCAGGGTGGCTGCCGGCACTGGTCACGATAAATGTGTCGCCGGCTTGCTGACGGCAAATGGCTTCTGCCAGGATACTGCGACAGGCATTATGCGTGCAGATAAATAAAAGTTTGAGCGGTGCATGGGTCATGATATATGAATATCCATATATATTTAATGAAAATTTTTAGCAGCAATTATCCAGACGTTGCAACTTGGCTAAGTCGGCAACGAGAAAATTTGGTTTACTATGGTGAGCGGCGTTGATGGACTCTATCGCCCAGGCAGGAAGATTCGGATTAAGTCGATAATAGACCCATTGTCCCTGACGCCTGTCCTGTAACACTCCATGCTGTCTCAATAGAGCCAGATGCCGGGAGATTTTAGGTTGACTAATCTGCAGCGCTGAAATCAGTTCACATACACACAGTTCATCCTGATCCGCGATCAGTAATACAACACGCAGACGGGTTTCATCGGCCAGGCATTTATGAAAGTTCAGTAAATCCATAACAGTTTAATATTTGGTAAATAGCATATTCGCTAAATCATATATGAAAGTTTAATTATGTCAATCGATTAATTGCCAGCTATCTTCACCGATTTGAAAAATATCGCCTGCAACCATCTGTCTGCGTTTACGTGTTTCAACTTCACCGTTCACTTTAACGTGACCCTCAGCGATAATATTTTTCGCTTCGGCACCACTATTGGCGATACCTTCAAATTTAAGGATTTTGAACAGTTCAACCGGACTTTTGGTGATATGTACGGTGGTGATTTCGTCGGTCATCAGGAGAACCTTTTATTTAGTGAAAAACATTCGATGGGTCACGTTTTAGTAACGTGAATAGCTCTAAAATCAACGAACTTAAAATGGCTCAATGAAAGGAAACATGGCCATGAAATATCAACAGACCCTGGTAAAGTTGCTACAGATCTCAATTGTAGTGGTGATGTTATACCCGCTCTATTATGTCTGGGAAACTGACAGGATAAAAAGCGCTTGCCAGCAAATCAAACCCGGCATGTCCTATAACGATATCGTCTCAAACCTGAAAGAAGCCGGACTCAGCTTTAGCCGGATGAGTGGTGATTATACCAAAGGTGATAAATGGTTAGGTCTGGTTGAATCACAAGCTTCTTTTGCCGGTTATGCCTGTGAAGTAAGAGGTTTTGGTCAGCAGGTTGCGGGCGTCAGAGTTGTTAAAGGTCAGCAAATTGCTCCCTGAAACATCAGGTTTCAGGGAGCAGAGCCTAATCAGCTGGCGACGTAATTAATCAGAATACCTGCTGCCACTGCAGAACCGATAACACCTGCTACATTTGGCCCCATAGCATGCATTAACAGGAAGTTATGTTTATCCGCTTCCAGTCCCAGCTTATTGGAAACCCTTGCAGCCATCGGCACAGCTGAAACACCTGCAGAGCCAATCAAAGGATTAATAGGTTCTTTGGTGAGTTTGTTGAGTATTTTCGCCATAATGACACCTGATGCAGTGCCGATTGAGAAGGCCACCATACCCAGTAACAGAATGCCCAAAGTCATGTGATTCAAAAAGCTTTCAGCACTTAATTTTGAGCCGACAGCCAGGCCAAGGAAAATAGTGACAGTATTGATAAGTGAATTCTGGGTTGTGTTACTTAAACGATCAACAACCGCACATTCTTTCATCAGATTACCAAAACAGAACATCCCTAACAGTGGTGCAGCATCCGGTAGAAACAATGCGACCAGAATCAACAAAACTAACGGAAAGACAATTTTTTCACGTTGTGACACATGCCGTTGCTGATGCATGCGAATTTTACGATCTTTCTCGCTGGTCAGCGCCCGCATAATCGGGGGCTGAATTAATGGCACCAGAGCCATGTATGAATAGGATGCAACGGCGATGGCACCTAATAAATCTGGAGCCAGTTTACTGGCAACATATATTGACGTCGGACCATCAGCACCACCGATAATACCAATTGCTGCAGCATCAGCCAGACTGAAGTCAAAGATGCCAAACGTCGAGAGTATGACGGCGCCCATTAAGGTTGCAAAAATACCGAACTGAGCAGCTGCACCTAAAAACAGTGTTTTTGGATTGGCGAGTAAAGGACCAAAATCGGTCATTGCGCCAACCCCCATAAAAATAATCAGTGGGAATGCGCCGCTCTCAATGCCAATGGTATAAAACAGATACAGAATACCACCAGGATCAGCTAGGCCCGCTCCGGGGATATTTGCCAGTACACCACCAAATCCGATGGGTACAAGTAACAGAGGTTCAAAGTTTTTCTTGATTGCCAGATATAACAACAACATACCGATCAGGATCATCACAGCCTGACCGAGCTGCATTTGTTGGAAACCCGTGGCTTCCCATAGATGCAATAACTTATCCATTTGACTAGCCCTTAAGCGATTGAAACCAGTGAGTCGCCAACTTTGACGGTATCACCGGGTTTAACATTGATAGAAGTCACCGTACCTGGATGCTCAGCTACGATCTGCGTTTCCATTTTCATCGCTTCAAGGATGAGTAAAACATCACCTTCCTTAACCGTTTGTCCTGCTGAAACCATGATTTTCCAGATATTCCCGGATAATGGCGCTTTAACAGCAATACCTTCACCAGAGCTCGGCTGGCTAGTCGGTTGAGGGGCTTGTGAACTGTCTATCTGGCTGATATCACCGCCTTCATTGACCTCAACAACATATTGCTGGCCATTGACGGTGATGGTGTAGGTCTCTGGCGCATCAGCTGCTTTTGCCGGGGCTGACGGTGCATGAGTAGATTCTGCGGTTGGTAATGGTTCAAATGCATCGGGATTACCACGGTTTTTAAGAAATTTAACCGCCGTTTGATTGAAAAGCGCAAACGTCAATACATCGTCAATCTGTCTTTCACCTTCCTCCAGTTTGAAATCATCCTGATCTGCAAGAGAAATTAGATCAGCGGTCAGTTTATCCATTTCATCTTCCAGCAAATCGGCTGGTCGACAGGTAATCGCTTGTTCACCATTTAGCACACGTTTTTGCAGTTCTGCATTAAATGGTGCAGGAGCTGAACCGTACTCACCGCGCAATACCCCTTGTGTCTCTTCAGTGATGGATTTATAACGCTCACCGGTTAATACGTTAATAACGGCTTGTGTACCGACAATTTGTGAAGTAGGCGTAACCAGTGGAATAAAACCGAGATCTTCGCGAACACGCGGGATTTCATGTAACACTTCATCCATACGGTCCAGTGCGTTTTGTTCACGTAACTGGCTTTCCATATTGGTTAGCATGCCGCCGGGAACCTGTGCCACCAAAATACGGGAATCAACACCTCGTAAACTGCCTTCAAACTTGGCATATTTTTTACGGATATCCCGGAAGTACGCAGCGATTTCTTCCAGCAACTCGATATTCAACCCGGTATCACTATCCGTACCTTCAAAGATGGAAACTACCGATTCAGTTGCTGAATGGCCGTAAGTCATCGACATCGAAGAGATAGCTGTGTCGACATTATCAATGCCTGCTTCAACACATTTCATAATCGTTGCAGTCGACAAACCTGTCGTGGCATGAGATTGCATATGTATAGGAATATCAATGGTTTGCTTAAGACTTTTAACAAGCTCGTAAGCTTTGTAAGGCTTAAGCAAACCAGCCATATCCTTAATGCATAAGGAATGTGCGCCCATATCTTCGATACGTTTCGCCATATCCAGCCACATTTGTAAGTCATGTACCGGGCTGATGGTGTACGCCATGGTGCCTTGTGCATGTTTTTCGTTTTCCAGAACGGCTTTAATGGCAACTTCCAGATTGCGCGGGTCATTCATCGCGTCAAATACACGGAATACATCTACGCCATTGATAGCGGCTCTTTCAACAAATTTACGGACAACATCATCAGCATAATGACGATAGCCGAGTAAATTCTGACCACGTAACAGCATTTGCTGAGGTGTATTGGGCATGGCGGCTTTCAGACTGCGAATGCGATGCCAGGGGTCTTCACCGAGGTAACGTATGCAGGCGTCAAATGTCGCACCGCCCCAGGTTTCGACAGACCAGTAGCCGACCTGATCAAGTTTGTCAGCAATTGGCAACATGTCATCCAAACGAAGGCGAGTTGCGAATAAGGATTGATGAGCATCACGTAAAACGACATCTGTGATGCCAAGAGTTTTTTTTGCTTCGGTCATGTTATGGCCTTGTGATTAAACTGATTTTTATGATGACTTGGCGTCACTTATTTTTTTTATTTCGATATTTATGGACTGCGCTGGATAAGACTGTCAGCAATGTGTGATCTTGTTGGGAAGGCTGGGACTGATTTTGATTATGAGTGGATTTATTTTGACCGAGAACGGCAGTGGGGGCGGGAATTCCTTCTGCTGGAAGGGCGCCTACGCTTTTCTCGTAGCGGGTTATAACCCACGACATCAATGTTGTAACGAGTACTAACACTGTCAAGAACACAAATACAAAACCCATGCCGGTCAGCATGAGCGTTAATCCTTCTGACATAAGGGTGGTGTCATCCATCTGTTTGCCTCTGATTGATTTGGGTCGTTAAAAGCTTGTAGCGTTTTCAACTGTAAACAGCCGCCTAGTATAGCATTGTTGATTTAAGTCACATATTTCCTTTACGCAAAAAGCGACTTCTTATGTAGCGTAGCAGGGTAAAGGAATATTCAAAATAGCTTGTGTTTTAATAACTTGGTCGGTAAAACTCAGAAAAAGGATTGTTCGGTAAACAATAATAAAACGATAGAAAATTAACACACGTATCTAAGGGAAATTTACGGAGTTTTATGGAGCATCATGTCCCGCTTATCAGCACGATAGCTGCAGGCTTTGGCCTGGCGCTTGTACTGGGCTTTATTGCAGAAAAAATCAATGTGCCTGCATTGGTTGGCTATCTGCTTGCCGGCATCATTATTGGCCCCAGTACCCCGGGATTTCATGCCGATGTTGATATTGCCATTCAATTATCCGAGATAGGTGTGATGCTGCTGATGTTTGGTGTCGGGTTGCATTTTTCGCTTAAAGATTTAATGGCGGTTAAACGGATTGCAGTGCCCGGCGCCATAGTGCAGATGTCCATTGCAACGCTGTTAGGCACTATGCTGGCAATGAGCTGGGGGTGGACGTTTGGTGAGGGGCTGGTGTTGGGCTTGTCCTTGTCGTGTGCCAGCACGGTGGTGTTATTAAAAGGCCTTGAAGCCCAAGGCGTGCTGGACACGATGAATGGACGTATTGCCGTAGGCTGGTTGATTGTTGAGGATTTGGCAACGGTATTGATGCTGGTGTTATTACCTGCTTTAGCAGGTATTTTGGGCTCTAGTGATGCTGCCCTGTCTGATGCGCCACTCTGGCAAACGATCAGTAAGATTTTATTGCAGGTAACAGCCTTTATTGCGGTGATGTTAATCGTTGGCCGCCGACTGTTTCCCTGGATTCTCTGGCAGGTGGCTGGCACCGGTTCGCGTGAGTTGTTTACTCTGGCAACCATTACCGCAGCCATCAGTATTGCTTATGGGGCCGCGTTGCTGTTCAGTGTGTCGTTTGCTCTGGGGGCTTTTTTTGCCGGTATGATGATGCGTGAGTCTGAATTCAGTCATCGGGCTGCCCAGGAATCACTGCCATTACGCGATGCATTTTCGGTGCTGTTTTTTGTAGCCGTAGGCATGTTGTTTGATCCGGCTATTTTAATAGAAGAACCACTGCATGTGCTGGCCGTCGTGGGCATCATTATTGTCGGTAAATCCATGGCAGCCATGGCACTGACTCTGGCATTTCGCTATCCGCTTAATACAGCGTTAACCGTCGCCGCCAGCCTGGCGCAAATCGGCGAGTTTTCGTTTATTCTGGCAGGGCTTGGGGTGACGCTGGGACTGCTGCCTCATGAAGGTATGAATCTGGTATTGGCAGGAGCCATTATTTCAATAGCCGTCAATCCTTTATTATTCTCGGCTGTAAAACCGTTGAGGAAGTGGATATTGATGCGTTCATTTCTGGCTCGCAGACTTGAACGGCGACAAGATCCATTTGCTGAACTGCCGATGTCGACTGAGAGTAAATTTCTTAAAGGCCAGGTCGTGTTAGTCGGGTTTGGGCGAGTAGGCAGCCGCGTGGCAGAAGCACTCAATGCACGAGATATTCCTTATGTCGTTGCGGAACAGAATCGTGAGCAGGTAGAAGCCTTGCGCAAACAGGGGATAGCTGCTGTTGCCGGTAATGCAGCAGAACCGGCTGTGTTAATTCAGGCGCATATTGCCAATGCCGCCATGCTGGTGATCGCAACACCGGATCCGGTCGATATCAGACAAATGGCCGATACCGCAAGAAAGCTGAATCCAGGAATTGAAATAGTGTTGCGGACGTATAATGCAGCAGAAGCGCAATTGTTGACCAAAGATGGTATTGGTACAGTTTTCTTCAGTGAAGACGAATTGGCAAAAAGTATTACCAGTCACATCACGACACGTTTTGCCCCGAATAATAATGAACACTGACTCCTGTTGGGGAGTCTGAATTAAGAGGTCTGGATGACACCTGGAAAAGATGATTTTTGGTTCCTGCCGCTGGGAGGCTGTGGCGAAATTGGTATGAACCTGAACGTATATGGACATAACGGGCGCTGGTTGATTGTAGATTGTGGCGTTACTTTTCAGGCAGAAGTGGATGAGTTTGGGGAGCCTCTTAACAGTCAAAACCCGCCGATTCAGATGGCAGATCCACAATTTCTGATTGATCGCCGTCAACAACTGGATGGACTGATTATTACTCACGCCCATGAAGATCATATTGGCGCAGTGCCTTATCTCTGGGAATATTTCCGCTGTCCGGTCTATACCACTGCTTTTACGGCTGAAATGCTGCGACGCAAACTGGTCGAACAGGGTATCGCAGATAAAGTGCCGGTCATTATCGTCGAAGCGGACGCCAAACGGCAGATTGGTGTGTTTCAAGTGGAATGGTTGCGATTGACGCATTCGATTCCGGAGCCACATGCATTATTAATCAGCACCGCGGTTGGGAAGGTTTTTCATACTGCGGATTGGAAGCTCGATAATGCCCCGGTTGTTGGTCAGGCTTATGATGCAGCTGCATTTCAGAAACTGGCGGAATATCAGGTGGATGCAATGGTCTGTGATTCGACCAATGCGAATGTTCAGGGGTGGTCTGAATCCGAAGCCAATCTCTATAAAGGGCTGAAATTCCATGTAGAACAAGCGAAAGGCCGGGTCGTTGTTGCCTGTTTTGGCAGTAATATCGCCAGATTACATACCCTGGCCGGTATCGCTGAAGAAACCGGTCGGCATCTTGGTTTATTAGGGCGTTCCTTAATCAATACCGTCTCAGCAGCCAAAAATGTTGGTCTCTGGACCAGTGTAAAAACATCAGTAGATTCGGCTCATTTGGGGTACTTGCCTGCGCATACGGTTTTATTGGTTGCGACCGGTAGTCAGGGTGAACCTCGAACAGCGCTCAATCGATTAAGTCTGAACAGCTTTCGGGATTTGCAATTGTCACCTGGTGATACCGTTATTTTTAGCTCGAAAGTGATTCCCGGTAATGAGTTGGCTATTGCTGCATTGATTGAACGGCTCAAGGCCATGCAGGTGGATGTGATTGATATGGACAACAGTGCGTTGCCCATTCACGCTTCGGGACACCCTGCCAGTGAAGAATTGAAAACCATGTATCAGTGGGTTCAGCCACAATGTGCGATTCCGGTACATGGCGAATTAATGCATATGAAAGCCAATGCCAAAATCGCCAAAGCCAGCGGGGTGAGGCGGCAATTACTGGGTCAGAATGGTGATCTGTTTTATATCTCGCCAGTGAATGGCATCAGGCGTGGCGCAGTTAAAACAGGAAGATGGGGCCTGTTTGATCGTAAGACGTTAAAAAAACTGTAATTTACGCCTCAGCATCAAATGAGGGGCCGCGCCGCTCTGATGAAACCCGTCTTTCAATCAGGGTTTTCTGCTTGCGTTTGCGCCGTTCACGACGCTGCCGCCGGTCTTCCTGAATGCTAGGCTGGGTTTTATCCGCAGCAGGTTGCCCAGGGTTTACCGGATGTGTGCTATAGGTTATTAAAAAATTGTTATGATAAATTCGTGAAATATCCATCATATTGACCTAACTTTTGTTAACGCTTAAATCATAGCGGTCTGATTTAATATATCTTTAATTTTTTCATCAAGTTAACGCTGACTTCAACCTTTGAGACATGGAAAATAAATGAAAGATTCGCTGAAAATAGGCCTGGCCTTAGGGAGCGGTGCGGCGCGAGGTTGGGCACATATTGGCGTGATTAATGCTCTGAAGAATGCTGGGATTAAACCCGATGTAGTGGTGGGAACTTCTATCGGCGCGTTGGTTGGAGCAGCTTATCTCAGTAACAAATTACCTGATCTGCAACAGCGATTGCTTAAACTGACCAAGCTCGAAACGGCACGTTTTTTCAATATCGGATTTCCGTTTAACGGCGTCGTCAATAAAGACAAATTGCATGAATTTCTAACGCTATATGTTGCTGACGAAACAGTATTAATTGAGTCATTGCCAGAACGTTATGCCAGTGTTGCAACGCATCTTCATTCGGGACAGGAAGTGTGGAACACCGAGGGCAAATTACTGGAAGCTGTCTGGTCGTCAATTTCGTTGCCTGGTTTGTTTCCGGCGATTAAACATCATGGTCGCTGGTTGATCGATGGTGGACTAGTGAACCCTGTCCCTGTATCTGTATGCCGTGCCCTGGGAGCCGATATCGTGATTGCAGTGAATCTGAATGGCGATATTTTAGGGAAACATCTGCATCAAAATCCTCCCGTTACAAAGAATGATCAGAGCGCCAGTTTGCTTGGTAACCGTATCAGTGAATTTATAACCAATTACACTGGAAATCTTTTTGCTGAGGATAAACCTCCCAAAGAAGATGTGCCGGATATGTTTGCCGCGATTGCTGCATCAGTGAATATAACTCAGGACAGGATCACCCGCAGTCGCATGGCAGGTGACCCGCCGGATGTGTTATTACAGCCGCGCTTATCACATATCGGGTTGCTGGAGTTTTACCGGGCAGCCGAAGCCATAGAGGCTGGGGCAAAAAGTGTCGACAAAAACCTGGCGGAAATTCAGTTCTGTCTGGGGCAACGTGATTAGCTGATTCGTCTGCTGTGAAAAATTTAGCAAGTGTTAAGAACCAATTTAAATTTGAAACTGTCATGTCGTGAAGCTGGATTTTTAGTAGAAACCTGCTGACAGCGGTCGCACAAACTGTCAGTCTGGGCAAAACAATCAACAAAAATAACGCAAATCTACAGAGATATAGGCAAATAAAGCATGAAAAATGGAATTGAGGGGATCAGTAAGCTCTGGTTTTGGCTGGCATTAAGTCTGTTTGTAGTGATGTTTCTGCTATTGATGGTTCAGATAGACAGACAATGGACCAGGATGAATGAAATGACGCGGATCATGGAGGAGCAGGCTAAAGACATTCGTGCAACCCGGGGGCTTTTGCGTAATCTGGAGCAAACGCTGCGTACGGCGGAGTTTAGCCGTAACCCGAACAGCCAGCCGGTCAGCCCCAAAGATATCAGAGGCACAGATGCATTTGAACGAGCGCGTCTGGCCGCTGAAAAAGAAGATTATGCACAAGGTGACTGGCTGATGATGGCCTTCGCCAGTAACATCCGCACACTGACCCCATTAGTCTCCGCGGATGCCTATTCTTCAGAAGTGCAACAATATGTCCTGGAATCATTACTGGTCAGAAACCCGGACACATTGGAATGGAATGGTTTATTGGCAGAAGACTGGTCTACGTCTTCAGACGGTCTGACGATTACTTTTGCATTACGCCGGGATATTACGTTTTCCGATGGAGAGCCATTAACTGCCAGGGATGTCGAGTTTACCTTTAATTTCATCATGAACGAGGCGATTGCCGCTCCTCGCAGTCGTGCCTACTTATCCAGAATGGAGCGTGTTACTGCGCTGGATGATTATCATGTGGAATTTGTATTCAAAGAACCGTATTTCAATAGTCTCCAACTAGCGGGCAGTATTGATGTTTTGCCTGAACATTTTTATGGTCGATTTCTCGATGATCCTCAAACCTTTAATGAAAGCCGTGGTTTATTACTTGGTTCAGGTCCGTTCCGTTTAAGTAACCCTGAAGGCTGGTCTCCGGATAAAGGTGTCGTTGAGCTGGTGCGTAATCCTCGCTACTGGGGACCGGTCAGTGCGTCATTTGATCGAATAGTCTGGCGCATTATCGAAAACGACAGCGCACGACTGACTACTTTCCGTAACGGTGATATTGATGTTTATAGCGCCCGTCCACGTGAGTATCAGAATTTGCTCGATGACGAGGGCATTACAGAGCGTAGTCAGAATTTTGAATATATGAGTCCAACAGCCGGTTACAGCTTTATTGCCTGGAATCAGGAACGTGGCGGTGAAAAGACCATTTTTGCCGACAAACGGGTGCGTATGGCAATGTCCATGCTGACTGATGTAGATAGAGTGCTGGAAGAGATTTTCCTCGGTTATGGTCAGCCTGCTGCCAGTCCGTTTATGCCGGGTTCAGCCCAGCACGATGAAGCCAATCAGGCGATCGGTCATAACATCGATAGAGCCAGAGAGTTATTGCAGGAAGCTGGTTTTCAGGACAGTAATAATGACGGCATTCTGGAAACACCAGATGGTGAGGAATTTGAATTTTCGCTGACCTATTTTCAGGACAGTGACGATACCCGGCGGATGGTGCTGTTTCTGCGCGATTTATATGCGCGCTCCGGCATTATCATGAAACCGAATCCAACTGAGTGGTCGGTGATGGTGGAAAACATTCAACAAAAAAACTTTGATGCCATTACTTTGGCCTGGACCTCGGGCATTGAAATCGATATTTACCAGATGTTTCATTCCAGCCAGACAGTCGAAGGTGGTGATAACTTTATCAATTATCGCAACCCTGAGCTTGATGCCATCATTGATGCTGCCCGTGCAGAAGTAAAAGAAGAAGAAAGAATGAAACTCTGGCATCAGGCAGAGAAAATTCTGGTGGATGAGCAACCCTATACCTTCCTGTTCCGCCGTAATACCATGGCATTTATTGATCGACGTATCCATAACCTGCAAAAAACCGGTCTGGGTCTGAATCTGATGAGTGTTCCGGTAGAGATATATGTGCCGGCTGAACTGCAGCATAGACGTTAGTTAAGCAGGCCAAGACCATCATGCTGAATTATTTGCTGAGACGCATCTTGTTGATGATCCCGACCTTGCTCGGTATCACGATTGTTGTGTTTACCGTGATGGCTGCTGCACCGGGAGGGATCAGTGCCCAATCGCTGGTGGACGGCATGGAGCTGGAGCCGCAAAGCCGCCAGGCGCTGGAAGACTATTACAATAAACTTTACGGATTGGATAAACCGGCTCCGGTGCAATATGTTCGCTGGCTGAATAATATTTCACCAATTGGATTTAAACGCCTGCCGGACGGCACCTTTGGCGAATTTTCATTGTGGAAAGGCACTGATCTGGGTACCAGTTTCCGTTATGGCAGACCGGTTACTGATATGATTGCTGAACGGCTGCCAATCACCTTGTTACTCAATCTGATTTCTATCCCGCTCATATACGCCCTGGCCATTGGAATTGGTGTGCAGGCCGCACGCCAACGTGGCGGCCGATTTGATGTGACATCGAATATTCTGCTGCTTGGACTGTGGTCAGTCCCTAGCATGCTGGCCGGTGTTCTGTTTATTGGTTTTTTTGCGTCGGAACAATACTGGCGATGGTTTCCTACCGGTGGTCTGATGCGAAGAGAGACTGCTGACCAGACTTTCCTGCCGTTAATGACCAGTATGGGTGATGTGTTCATTACGTTTGCCTGTGTGGCATTGCTCACCGTTCTGCTTATCAGCGCCGTGGTGACCTTTTCATTGAAAATCAGACAATTCGCCGGTCTTATTGTCGGTGGTTTATTGGGTTATGCCATGGCATTTAATCTCAATGGTGATCTGTTTGGCTTATTGCATGTGTTGCTTATTCCTTCAATGGCTATGCTGGTCAGACTCTTCGCAGGATTGGGTAATATCGCACTGCGAATTGTCATTACCGGTGGATTTGCGGTGGGGTTTGGTTTGGCTTTAGCCGGATTGTTTGGTGTGCAGGTGGTACAGGGGGGCTATTTGCTGGATCGTCTATGGCATCTGGTGTTACCGGTAATTGCCCTGTCATATGGAGGTCTGGCATTTCTGGCCAAATTGACACGCTCATCGCTACTGGAAAATCTGACCGCAGATTATGCGCGTACCGCTCGAGCCAAAGGTGTGGATGAAGAAACCGTATTGTGGCGGCATGTATTTCGGAATTCGCTTTTACCGTTGATCACTGTTTCAGCAACATTACTACCCAGTTTATTGGCGGGTTCGGTCATCGTTGAAAGCATTTTCAGTATCGATGGAATGGGCAAGCTGGCGGTTGAAGCTGTCCAGACCCGCGATCGGGAGCTGGTGTTATCGGTGACACTGATTTCCGGTCTGCTGACGCTAGTTGGTTATTTGTTGGCTGATATTGCCTACGCAATTGTTGATCCGAGGGTCAGTTATGACTGAGCAAGTCGTCGAAGTTCCAGTCAAGCAGCCATCCAAATCCTGGACTCAACAGGTTGCTTCATCATTATTGAAAAGAACCAGTGCCAAAATAGGTCTGGCCTGGATAGGCTTGTTAGTTGTTATCGCCACGTTTTCACCGTTTCTGGCAAACAGTCATCCACTTTACCTGGTGGTTGATGGGCAGGCGACCAGTCCATTACTCAAGCATATGGAAGCACTGGACTGGATTTGGCTGAGTGGATTTTTTATTACGCTGGTGATTTCTGCGTTTTCAGTTGTGCTGTGGAAAAAGATTTTGTTATGGCTGGCGAGCATGGCGATGGTTTCATTTATTGCCTATTCGACTGTGTCACCACCTGTTCTGGTGGTTTATGAACAGTACCGTGAACTGGAAACGGCTGGTAAAGTTGAAAACATCATCCGTGTACCGATTCCGTACTCGGCAAAAGATTATTTACGTGATTATGCGGATACCGGCATTGAATCGCCTTTGTCTGCTGGAGAAAGAACACACTGGATGGGTACCGATGAAAATGGTGCAGATGTAGCATCGCGGATGATTCATGCATCACGGATTGCCTTGGGGATTGGTTTTATTGCTACCGGTATTGCGTTGGTTATCGGCACAATAATTGGCGGTTTGATGGGCTATTTTTCCGGCATTGTCGATATCATTGGCATGCGCCTGGTGGAAATCTTTGAAGCTATACCGACCTTGTTCCTGCTGTTGTCATTTGTTGCTTTTTTCGGACGATCTATTTACATGATGATGGTCATTATCGGCATCACCGCCTGGTCAGGCTATGCACGGTATGTACGCGCGGAGTTTCTCAAACTGCGTCAACAGGACTTTGTTCAAGCGGCAATCGCCAGTGGTTTGCCATTACGATCGATTTTATTCCGCCATATGCTGCCCAACGGTCTGGCGCCGTTGCTGGTCGCTACCAGTTTTGGTGTTGCCTCTGCGATTCTGGCTGAAGCGACATTAAGCTTTCTGGGGTTGGGGCTGGTTGATGATCCTTCCTGGGGACAATTGTTGAATCAGGCCGTTCAATCTTCGACATTTAACTGGTGGTTGGCCGTTTTCCCGGGTGGGGCAATCTTTATGACCGTATTTGCCTATAATTTGTTGGGTGAATCACTGCGTGATGCGGTAGATCCCCATACCAGTCGGGGTATGCAGTCATGAAGTTGCTGGAAGTGAAAAATCTGGTGACAGAGCTGGGTGAGGGCGATAACTGGTTACGGGCGGTGGATAATATCAGTCTCGCTGTTGAGCCCGGCCAAACCTATTGTCTGGTCGGTGAATCCGGTAGTGGTAAATCAGTAACAGCGTTATCGATCATGGGGTTATTGCCGCATGGTCATTACCGGCATCCTGATGGTCATATTCAGTTAACTGACCCTCAGGGACACTTACCTGAAACAGCATTGCTCAATGCAGATGATGAAACGTTGCGCTCAGTTCGTGGCAGTCGTATTGCGATGATATTTCAGGAGCCAATGACCTCACTTAATCCCGTGCAGACAATTGGCCAGCAACTGGAAGAAGTATTGGTGATCCATCGACCGGAACTTGATGAAGAAGCGCGTAGACAGAAGATTCTGGCAGCATTGACAGAAGTAAGGATTCCGGACCCGGAAGGTCGTATTCGGGAGTATCCCCATCGTTTATCCGGTGGCCAGCGTCAGCGGGTGATGATCGCGATGGCGCTGATTTGTGAACCGGCATTATTGATTGCGGATGAGCCGACTACTGCCCTTGATGTCACGGTACAGGCTGAGATTCTTAAGCTGATGCGTGATTTACAGACCAAATACGGAATGGGCATGTTGTTTATTACCCATGATTTTGGCGTGGTGGCACAAATTGCCGATGTGGTTGGGGTGATGCGCAAAGGCAAACTGGTCGAAAGTGGCAAGACGGCAGATGTTTTACGTAACCCGCAACATGAATATACCCAGAGCCTGATAGCCGCATTACCGGAACGCCTGACCAGACCTGACAGAATGGTGAAATCAGAAAAAGTGTTGCTGGAAGTCAAAGATGTGTCCGTGTATTTTCCAGTACGTCGCGGTTTGATGCGGCGGGTAGTCGATCATTTCCATGCCGTTGAAAACGTTTCTTTGCAGGTAAATGCCGGTGAAGTCGTGGCTCTGGTGGGTGAATCAGGCTGCGGTAAAACCACTTTGGGCCGGGCTTTACTAAGACTGCAGGAAGTGACTTCAGGCAGTATTTTTCTGGAAGGACAGGATATTACCCAATTATCAGCCAAAGCGATGCGGCCCCTTCGAAGACGAATGCAGGTGGTGTTTCAGGATCCGGGTTCCAGTTTAAATCCACGCCTGCCAATTCATACTACTTTGATTGAACCGATGCGGGTACATGGTATTGGCAGTAGCGATGCCGAACGTACTCAAATCGCAGCGCGGTTTTTGGACAGGGTTGAAATGCCAACCGATAGTTTATGGCGTTATCCACATGAATTTTCTGGCGGACAGCGACAGCGACTGGCGATTGCCAGAGCTCTGGTACTCGAACCTCGGTTTATTTTGTGTGATGAAATTACCTCAGCTTTAGATGTATCAGTTCAAGCCGGTATTTTAAGGTTGTTACGGCAGCTGGTAGATGAAGAGGGCATCGGTATGTTGTTTATCACACACAACATGGGTGTAGTGGATTATCTGGCCGATCGCATGGTGGTGATGCATAAAGCGCAATTAGTCGAATCCGGTAATACACATGACATCATGAAATCACCACAGAATGAACATACTCGGAACCTGCTGGATGCCGTGCCTAGGCTGGATGATAATTATATGGCCTCTGCCGTTTAACGCTGAGAGACAATTAATTCAGCCGCTTATCAACTTTTAGTCGTTCCTAAGGTCTGCATAAATAACACCTGAGTGGTGACCGAGCTCGACCTACTGATAGCCAAAGGATTTTAAGATGCGTTATATATTATTATTGATATCAAGTTTAATGCTTTCATTTTCGGTTCAGGCAGCAGAATCCTGCCCTGAATTTCTCGACTATGAACTTCCCAAACTGCATTCAAACGAAACCATTAATCTCTGTGAAGTAGCCAATGGAAAACCATTGCTGGTGGTGAACACGGCAAGCCACTGTGGTTATACTCGTCAGTTTGAAGGCCTTGAAGCATTGCATCAGAAGTATCAGCAAAGCGGTTTGATGGTGGTTGGCTTTGCCAGTAATGACTTTAATCAGGAAGCAAAAGACGAGGCCGAAGCTGAGCGGGTTTGCCGGGAAAATTTTGGTGTAACCTTCACCATGATCGCGCCGAGCTTTGTGACGGGTCAGAATGCTAATCCGGTATTTCAGGAAATTAACCAGCAAAGTGAAGAGCCTGGTTGGAATTTCAGTAAATACCTGATTAATGCTGATGGTAAAGTCGTTGCCGCTTTTCCCAGCAAAGTTAAGCCAAGTGATAAGCAAGTGACTGATGCCATTGAGTCATTGCTATAATTCGTAAATATTGGCGATTAAATAACAATAAAGGCTTATTAAAAGTATAAAATTATTTTTGATAAGCCTTTTTTTGTGCAAGGATATGTTGATTTGCCCGCTAACTTGGCTTTACTGAATCATGCTAAACGTGTAATCAGATTGATAGTTTGTCAGATACCTTTGAGTGATTAGGCAACGACCAAAAGCTAGTATCGATATTCCTAATCTAACCTCACTTGTCACGTCGTGTCAGACAATAAATTTTAACTTATCAATCAACGTTAATGCCGACTGGGTATTTTATTAAACTGTGCGCAACTATCCGAATTGCAAAGAGTTTTAGTGTACTTTGATTCTTCACGCGCTATTCTGTCCGTATGACCAAACATATCGATAATTTGTTTTTTAATCGCACGTTTGTAGTGTTTATTCTACTTGTAGTGTGGATCATTGGTGCGTTGAGTTTACGGTTTTTTTACCACCAACAAGTCGCTGGTTATCAAAACCCGATTAATGAGCAAATCAGTCAGCGAGTGAGTATGTTATCCGTGTTGCAAGCCGAGCTGATTGATAAAGAATTTTCTTTTGTAGGAGCCAACCTTAAACAGCTTGCCGCGATGAGCATGGAAGCACCTGAGCAGGTCGCGACTTATGCTGAAAGGTTAACAAATCTGAATCCCACTATATGGCAGCTCTATATCACTGATAACGAAGGGGTAGTTACATTTTCTACCAGTCCAGGATATCAATCACCGATATCGCTCAGAGATTATTTTACTGAGCACACCAAACATGAGCAGACAAAATTTTTCATTTCCTCACCGAGGCAATCCATTATTCAGGAAAGCGCACTCTATATTGCGATGAGTTATCCCATTCGAGATGCTGATGATCAGTTTACCGGTGTGGCGGTGGCAGCCTTGAAAAGTGAAGATCTGACAGCTCAGCTTGGCAATATTACCAAAAACAAAAATATTTCGGCTGTATTGACCGACGAATCGGGCAAACTCATCTGGTCTTCCAGTCTGTACGAAGGGCTGCAAAAAAATGATATTTACAGCCTGTGCAAGGATCATCGATACCTGACATCTACCGAGCTTGGCATACATCGCGTTCAGCTCCAGAATAACGCGCAATGTGATTTTCAATTTCTTAACAAATGGGGAATGTTCTCCATTATTGCTGAAAACCGTGCGTCTGCTGAACAGTCGATAAGACAATATGAACAGCAGATGGTGACCAGAAATTTTATTATCTTGATAGTTTTCACCCTGTTGTTACTTTTTTTAGGTAACCAGTTGCTCAAGCAGATTGAGTCCAGAAAACTGTTGGCGGTGCTTAATCATCGCAATAAAGCCATTATTGATGCGATGCCCGACTTGCTGCTCACCATGAGGGTGGATGGCAAAATAATCGACCATGAAGTAGAGGATAGTTTTCCATTGCTGGTTGATGCGACTAAGTTAAATGGAATGAATATCAGTGAGCTGCTAGATGCCGATCTGGTCGAAAAGAAACTCGCTTTGATGGCTGAAACAATAAACACTGGCGAACCGGCAACGATCGAATATCCGTTGGTATTAGATGGTAAGGAATATTATTTTCTGGAACGGCTAACGGCTCTGGATGATAAGCATGTACTGGCGTTTATTATTGATATCACCAGCAGAAGAGAGGCTGAACTGAAGCTGGAATGGCAGGCATTCCATGATGGACTGACGGGGCTTCCAAATCGTCTGATGTTCTTCGAGTTTTTGAATAAACTGGTACAAAACTATCGGCGTAATAAACGCGAATTTACTATCTTGTTTATTGATTTAAACGGATTTAAAGAAATTAACGATAACTATGGTCATCATGTGGGAGACGAAATCCTTAAACATACTGCCACACAGCTCAGCAGAATCCTGCGTGAAACAGATACTGTGGCCCGACTCGGAGGTGATGAATTTGCAGTCTTATTACCGGAAACCTCACCAAGCCAGGCGCAACGGGTCATTACATCTATTATTGAAACAATCAAACAACCGCTGATTCATAATGGTAAAAGTTTATCAGTCTCGGCGAGTATCGGTATGGCTGCCTGTCCACAGGACGCTACTTCGGCAGACGAACTTTTAAATGCTGCTGATAAGCGGATGTATGAAGTTAAGTCGGCAGAAAACAAACTTTGAAACTCTTGATTACTTATGTATGCAGCCATAACAGTAATTAGAGCTGACAGGTTTTACCCGAACGCATTAGATATGAAAACGAATATCTGATTGTCCAGAAAAAAGCTGTGGTATGCACATATCGGAAAGATGTGATTGTAAAGGTACGCATTCGAGCATATCAAACGAGTAATTTAGAGAAAACCTAAGGACAGAAAACAAAAAAGCAGCTACCAAATTAATGATAACTGCTTGATTGACTTTCAATTTTTGGTGCGCCTGGCACGATTCGAACGTGCGACCGCCTGGTTCGTAGCCAGGTACTCTATCCAGCTGAGCTACAGGCGCTTTAAAGCGTGAAATTGTACTGTTTTTTACTGACTATCACAAGGATAAATTCAGAAAAAAATGGCGGAGAGCGAGGGATTCGAACCCTCGATAGGGGTTAACCTATACGCCCTTAGCAGGGGCGCGCCTTCAGCCACTCGGCCAGCTCTCCATCAAGCCGGCCATTATACCAGCTATGATTCATTTGGCTAGTCGATTTGCTTAATTAACCTGCGTTTGATTGATCTTTTTCTGCCTGGATACGATCGTAGATTTCTTCACGATGAACCGTGACGTCTTTTGGTGCATCAACACCAATTCTGACTTGATTGCCTTTAACACCAAGCACATTTACAACAACATCATCACCAATGATGAGTGACTCTCCAACGCGACGTGTAAGTATTAACATGTTATTCCCCTTGCAGTGTAAATTCTGGCGACGAGCGGAGGAGATTTATTGACTCCTTTCGATGAGCTAGGCCTCGTGCCAGTTCCGTTTATTTCCTTGTGAGAGATCTTCGCCTCTCTTCCTCTATGACAGCGTTGGACAACTAATTATCCATATATCACAAGTGCAAAAAGTATATCAGGATATTAGCACCTTATCGATAGGAAAAACTTCCTGATATCAATGGTTTAGTTGCTCTGTTCAAGCTTGAAAGCCTTGTGTAGCGCTCTGACACCTAGCTCTAAATATTTTTCATCGACAACCACTGAAATCTTGATTTCAGAGGTGGAGATCATGCTGATATTAATATTTTCCTGTGCCAGCGTTTCAAACATGGTGCTGGCAATACCTGCATGTGAACGCATTCCAACACCTACCAGTGAAATTTTGGCAATATGCTCATCGCCTGTAACTTCACGAGCCCCCAGAGAAACCGATGTTTCTTTGAGTAGATTCAATGCCGTTTGATAATCATTACGATGCACTGTGAAAGTAAAGTCTGTAGTTGAGTCATGTCCGGTGTTTTGGATGATCATATCCACTTCAATATTCTGTTTGGCAATTGGCCCCAGAATTTTATGAGCGACACCTGGTTGATCAGGCACGCCCAGAATGGTTAATTTTGCCTCATCGCGATTAAAGGCAATACCCGAAATAAGCGCTTGTTCCATTGAGGGTTCCTCAGAGGTAATTAATGTGCCGCCACCTTCCGTAAAGGATGAAAGTACGCGTAAAGGCACGTTGTATTTTCCAGCAAATTCGACGGAGCGAATTTGCAAAACTTTTGCTCCCAGACTGGCCATTTCAAGCATTTCTTCAAAAGTAATGCGATCCAGTCGGCGGGCTTCCGGGACAACACGTGGATCGGTGGTATACACGCCATCCACATCAGTATAAATCTGACATTCATCTGCTTTCAGGGCGGCAGCTAATGCTACTGCCGTGGTATCAGAACCACCGCGCCCCAAAGTTGTAATGTTGCCTTGTTCATCACAACCTTGAAAACCGGCGACCACAACGACTTTGCCTTCTGCAAGATCCTCACGCATTTTTTCATCATCAATCTGCATGATGCGGGCTTTATTATGCGCATCGTCAGTCAGGATCTTTACTTGAGATCCGGTATAGGATTGTGCGGGCATACCCATTTGTTGCAATGTCATGCTGAGCAGAGCGATAGTGACTTGTTCACCCGTTGACAGCAAAACATCCAGTTCACGTCCTCGCGGATGTGGCGTTATTTCCTTTGCCAAAGCCAGCAAACGGTTGGTTTCGCCACTCATAGCGGATACCACAACGACGATATCATGACCATCTTTGCGATATTGGATAACTTTTTTAGCGACTTCCTGGATACGTTCAACAGAACCTACTGAAGTACCGCCGTATTTTTGTACGATAAGTGCCATGACTTAATTTTCCAGCTTAGATGCCACCCAAGTGGTGACGGAGTCGAGTGCAGCAGTTAATTTTTGTGGTTCGCTACCACCGCCCTGAGCCATATCTGGTCGGCCGCCACCTTTACCACCGACTTGTGCGGCGACATGTGATACCAGATCACCAGCACGAATTTTATCGGTCACATCTTTCGTGACACCGGCAATCAAGGTGATTTTCTCACCTTCTACCGCAGCCAGAATAATGGCGGCGCTACCCAGTTTATTTTTAAGTTGATCAACGGCTTCACGCAGACTTTTAACGTCGGCGCCTTCGAGATTGGCAGCGAGCACTTTGATAGAACCAATCTCCGTTGCTGAAGCAGCTAAATCCGAACCGGCACTGCTGGCCAGTTTTGATTTGAGGGATTCCAGTTCTTTTTCCAGTTGACGAGTGCGTTGCACCAGTTGCTGCGTTTTCTCTTCGACATTCTCTGGTTTGGCTTTGACCAAATCAGTTAGCCGGTTGAGACGGTTTTCAGACTGTTCAATATAGTTCAGTGCCGCTTCACCGGTGACAGCTTCAATACGACGAACCCCTGAAGCGATACCGGTTTCATTGGTGATTTTCAACAGACCAATATCACCCGTGTGACCAACATGTGTGCCACCGCAAAGTTCAACCGAAAATTCACCCATGCTCAGTACCCGAACTTCATCATCATACTTTTCGCCGAACAATGCCATTGCTCCACTTTTACGAGCCTTTTCAATTGGCATAAGGCGCGTTTCAACCGTGTGGTTTACGCGGATGTGCTGATTAACCAGCCGTTCTATTTCACGTAATTGTTCAGCCGAAACCGGTTCAAAATGTGAAAAATCGAAACGCAGTCGTTGTGAATCGACCAACGAACCTTTTTGCGTGACATGTTCACCGAGAATTTTACGCAAAGCAGCATGTAGCAGATGCGTGGCAGAGTGGTTAAGTGCTGTTGCCTGACGGTTATATTCATCTACGTGGGCAATCACCGGCTGACCTACTTCAAAGGTACCATCCTTACATTCACCAATATGTGTAAAGGCTTTGCCCTGTTTGCGTGTGTCTTTAACAATGAAGTGCGCACCAGCCGTGTTGATTTCGCCTTGATCGCCCACCTGACCACCGGATTCGGCATAAAAAGGCGTGTGGTCCAGAACGATAATGCCTTGCTGCCCGGCATGCAGTTTATCGACATTTTCGCCATCAACGAGCAGAGCAGTTATAACACCTTCATTACGCACATGGTCATAACCACAAAAAACGGTTTCGCCATCAATAATCAGTGTTTCGGATAAACCACCACCAAATTGACTGGCACTGCGTGCACGATTACGTTGTGCTTCCATGTGACGTTCAAAACCTGCCACATCAATCGTCAAACCGCGTTCACGGGCGATATCGGCGGTTAAATCAATCGGGAAGCCGTAGGTGTCATACAACAGGAAAATGGTTTCACCAGGAATTTCTTTATCCGCCATTTCGTCAATCGCGTGATCCAGAATTTTCAATCCATTATCCAATGTATCGGCAAAGCGTTCTTCTTCAATTTGCAAAGCCTGTTCAACAATCGCCTGTGCCTTGGAAAGTTCGGGGAAGGCTTCGCCCATTTCATCGACCAATGGCTGAACAAGTTTGTAGAAGAATGCTTCTTTTAACCCAAGCTTATGTCCATGCCGAATGGCGCGACGAATAATACGGCGCAACACATAACCACGACCTTCATTAGATGGTTGCACGCCATCGGTGATCATAAAGGCACAGGAACGAATATGGTCAGCGATAACGCGTAACGAGGTGTTGCTGGAATCAGTGGTTCCCGACAGCTTTTGAATCGCTTTGATCAGATTCTGGAACAGGTCAATGTCGTAATTATTATGTTTATGCTGGAGCACCGCGGCTAAACGTTCCAGACCCATGCCGGTATCCACCGACGGTTTAGGCAGGGGAGTCAGCGTGCCATCAGCAGAACGGTCAAACTGCATAAAGACCAGATTCCAGATCTCGATATAACGATCGCCATCTTCTTCCGGTGTACCAGGAGGGCCGCCAGCTACTTCCGGGCCGTGGTCATAGAATATTTCTGAGCAGGGGCCACATGGACCAGTGTCACCCATTGACCAGAAATTATCTTTAGCACCGATACGGGAGAAGCGTGAAGCATCGACACCAATTTCGTTTAACCAGATATCAGCGGCTTCATCATCTTCCTCAAATACCGTGATCCATAGTTTATCTGCTGGCAGCTGTAATGTTTCAGTCAGAAATTCCCAGGCGTATCGAATCGCTTCACGCTTGAAATAATCACCGAAACTGAAGTTGCCGAGCATTTCAAAGAATGTATGGTGGCGGGCGGTATAACCGACATTTTCAAGATCGTTGTGTTTACCACCGGCACGTACGCAGCGCTGAGTTGTTGTCGCGCGCGTGTACTTTCGGGTTTCCTGACCGAGAAAGACTTCTTTAAACTGAACCATGCCGGCATTGGTAAACAACAATGTCGGGTCATTGGCCGGAATTAATGGGCTACTGGAAACGACTTCGTGACCTTTGTCAGCAAAGAAGTCCAGAAATAATTTGCGTATATCAGCGCTCGTTTTCATTAGTTCAGTTCAAAACTTTCCGTTATTTGTTCATGAGTAAAGCCCCGATATTGTAAAAACCGCATCTGCTTGGCACGGTCTTTATAATCATCGGGACTCTGCTCGCCAAAACGCTTGCACCGAACTTCGATGGCAAGCGCAAACCAATCAGTTTCTGCCTGTTGTATGGTGGAGTTAATCAGTTCATCCGCCACACCTTTTTGTTTCATTTCCTGCCGAATTCGCAACTCACCATAGCCCCGTAGGGCACGGGATCGGATAAACGCTTCGGCAAAACGTTGATCATCCTGCAAGCCACTTTGTTGCAGCTTTTCTAAAGCGGCATGAATTTTATCTGTTTCATGACCGGCTTGTTGAAGTTTTTGCTGTAATTCGGCGGCGCTATGTTCCCGTCTGGCTAAATAACCAATGGCCTGTTCGGTTGCAGAGCGGGATTTCACGCGTCGATTTCATCATCCACAGGGGTTTCAGCGCTTACCTTGATGTTCTTTGGCATCATCACAGCACGAATTTTCGCTTCGATATCCTTCGCCATTTCCGGATGTTCTTTCAGGTAAATACGTACATTGTCTTTACCCTGACCAATTCGATTGCCGTCATAGCTGTACCATGCGCCGGATTTTTCGACGATATTTTCGCTGACACCCAAATCAATCAATTCGCCTTCGCGAGAGATGCCTTCACCATAGAGAATATCGAATTCGACTTGCTTGAACGGCGGAGCGACTTTATTTTTTACGACTTTCACACGGGTTTCGTTGCCCAGAATTTCATCGCCTTTTTTGATCGCGCCAATCCGGCGAATATCCAGTCGGACTGAAGCATAGAACTTAAGCGCATTACCACCGGTAGTTGTTTCAGGATTACCAAACATAACGCCGATTTTCATGCGGATTTGGTTGATGAAGATAACCAGTGTGTTGGAACGTTTGATATTGGCCGTCAGTTTACGTAAAGCCTGAGACATCAAACGGGCTTGAAGCCCCATGTGACTGTCACCCATATCACCTTCGATTTCAGCTTTAGGCGTCAATGCGGCAACTGAATCGACCACGACAATATCAACGGCACCAGAACGGACCAGCATATCGGTGATTTCCAGCGCCTGCTCACCAGTGTCAGGTTGAGAGACCAGCAGATCATCGATATTGACGCCCAGTTTTTCAGCATAAAGGGGATCAAGCGCATGTTCGGCATCGACAAATGCAGCGGTGCCCCCCAGTTTTTGCATTTCGGCAATGGCGTGCAGCGTCAGCGTGGTTTTACCGGAAGATTCCGGGCCGTAGATCTCAACGACACGACCACGTGGTAAACCGCCGATACCCAGGGCAACGTCTAGCCCAATTGAGCCTGTTGAAACCGCATCGATATCACGGTGGGCCGTTCCGTCGCCCAAACGCATTACGGCACCTTTGCCAAATTGTTTTTCGATTTGACCTAAGGCGGCGCCAAGCGCTTTCTTCTTGTTTTCATCCATTTGGTGTGCCCTTTAGCTGATATCAGAAAACTATGGATTATCACACAGATAGCCATGTCTCACCAGCGTCGATTGCGGTTTCAAACAGGCATTTAGTGGATATTAATTTTGTAGTCGGGTTCAGGCGTAATATTCGGTGGAAGCTAATTTTTTCACCAAACCATCAAGTGCGATAAATACGGCCTGGCGGCGAATGAATTCGCGATTGCCGCGCAGATAAAAGGTATTACAAAACACACTTTGTTTATCGGCCCAGGCAAAACAGACGGTTCCAACAGGTTTTTCCTCTGAACCGCCATCGGGGCCAGCAATTCCGCTTATTGCTACAGATATATCGGTATAGAAATTTTGGATGGCACCAGAGGCCATTTCAATCACGGTTTGCTCACTGACAGCACCATATTTTTCAAGCGTACTGAGCTGTACATCAAGATGTTGCTGTTTGATTTGATTGCTGTAGCTGACGATGCCACCTTCAAACCAGGCAGAGCTTCCCGGTAAATCGGTACAACATTTTGCCAGCCAGCCACCGGTACACGACTCGGCGGTGACTAATCGCAGGCCTTTTGATTGAAGCGCCTGTGCCAGTTGCTGGGTAAGCTGATAAAGTGTTGCGTCAGAATAATCTTGCATACGCTAAACTATAAAAATGACCGAAAAAACCAATCATACGCCAATGATGCAGCAATATCTGCGGATCAAGGCTGAACATCCGGAATTATTATTGTTTTATCGAATGGGCGACTTTTATGAGTTGTTTTTCGATGATGCACATAAGGCTGCTGAGCTCCTCGATATCACGCTGACTGCCCGCGGTAATAGTAACGGTGCTCCCATTCCAATGGCGGGTGTGCCTTATCATGCTGCTGAAGGCTATCTGGCCAGATTACTTAAGTCGGGTGTGCCAGTGGCCATTTGCGAGCAGATTGGTGACCCTGCAACGAGTAAAGGTCCGGTTGAACGTAAGGTAGTCAGGGTGTTGACACCCGGTACGTTAACCGATGAAGCCTTACTCGACAGCAAACAAGACAATTTACTGGTGGCGATAGCCCGGCAAAAGGATCAATACGGATTAGCCGTCGCTGAAATCAGCAGTGGTCGTTTTGAAGTTTGTCAGCATGAGTCATTAAATGATCTGCTTGCAGATTTAGCCAGACTGCAACCCGCAGAAATTTTGATTGATGACAGTCATGGCGAATCATTTAATAGCTATAACAAACTACTGCGGTTTGTCCCGGAATGGCATTTTGGTCTGGACGCGGCTCGTCGCCGTTTATGTGAGCATTTTGGAACCACAGACCTGAAAGGGTTTGGCTGTGAGGAGCTGCCGCTGGCCATTATGGCAGCAGGCTGTTTACTGAATTATGCTCAGCAAACGCATCGGACAGCACTGCCGCAATTACGCAAAATCAGTGTGGAAACACCCGTTAATAGCATTCGTATTGATCCGCAGTCCAGACGGAATCTGGAACTGGAACAGAATCTGTCAGGTGGTCGTGAAAATACCTTGTTATCAGTACTCGATAACACTGTTACTCCGATGGGAACACGCTTGCTTCGGCGTTGGTTATTGCAACCCAAACGCGATTTAACGATTTTGCAGCAACGTCAGGAGGCAATTGGCAATCTTATTGAAGCAGATGTCATTGCTTTCGCTCAAACCCTGTTAAAACCGTTGGGTGATATCGAGCGTATTGTGACCCGTTTAGCCCTTTGTAGCGCCCGTCCCAGGGATTTTGTGCAATTAAGACGCATGCTGACTGCGCTGCCGAATCTGCATCTGCATTTATCAGATGTTCAAGCCAGGTTACTGAAACAGATTGATCGGGAATTGGGCACTTTCCCGGAATTACTTGAGCTTTTAAATAAAGCCATTGTTGAAGAACCGCCGGTATTGATTCGCGATGGCGGAGTCATTGCTGAAGGCTACCATGCGGAGTTGGATCGATTACGCAATCTGCATCTGAATGCCAATGATTTTTTGCGTGAACTGGAACAGCGTGAACGGGAACGGACCGGGGTCAGCACCTTAAAAGTCGGTTATAACAAAGTGCATGGCTTTTATATCGAAATCAGCCGTGCCCACAATATTCAATTGCCCGCTGATTATCAGCGTCGGCAAACATTGAAAAATGCTGAGCGTTATATCACAGCTGAATTAAAAACCCATGAAGATCAGGTGCTCAGTGCCAGCGAAAAAGCGTTGGCATTGGAAAAATCTTTATATGAAGAACTCTTTAAACTGATTCATCCTGATCTTGCAGCATTGACCCATTGTGCTGCGGCACTGGCTGAGCTTGATGTTTTGGCAAATCTGGCTGAGCGAGCGCAAACACTCAATTATGTTGCGCCGCAGTTAACCACCGATAAAGGCTTATCGATTCAGGCTGGTCGGCATCCGGTGGTTGAGGCAGTGCAGAAAACCCATTTCTGCCCAAATGATTTGCAATTAAATGAACAGTCGATGCTGGTGATTACCGGACCAAACATGGGCGGTAAATCCACCTATATGCGTCAGACTGCCTTGATAGTTATCATGGCGTATATGGGCAGCTACGTACCGGCGGAATCAGCCAAAATTGGCCAGATAGATCAGATTTTTACCCGTATCGGTGCCAGTGATGATCTGGCGTCAGGTCGTTCCACGTTTATGGTGGAAATGAATGAAGCGGCCAATATTCTGAACAACGCGACGGCACAAAGTCTGGTGTTGATGGATGAAGTGGGGCGTGGGACCAGTACATTCGATGGGCTGGCGCTGGCCTGGAGTTGCGCTGAAAAACTGGTACGGGATATTGGTGCTTATACCTTATTTGCGACACATTATTTCGAGATGACCCAGCTACCAGCGTTATATGGCAAAGCGGCTAATGTGCATTTGGATGCCATTGAACATGGCGACAAAATTGTGTTTTTACATCAATTAAAACCGGGTGCAGCTAATCAGAGTTATGGATTACAGGTTGCACAATTGGCTGGGGTGCCAAACGATGTTATTCAGGCAGCCAAACATAAACTGGCGACGTTAGAGTCACAACGCAGCGTTGGTTCGGAGGGCCAGGAGCTACAACCGCAACAGGATTTATTTGCCCAACCGGATAATGCCGTTTTGATTCATAAAATCGGGCAAATCAATCCGGATGAATTAACACCCAAGGCCGCATTGGAATTACTTTACGAGCTGAAAAAACTGGTTTGACTTAAATTAATGCAGTTGGCCTGTGCGCTCACGATGTAACAATAAATCATTGGTCGGCGGCATTTGTACATGGAAGCCCTGTGTTTCCAGATTATGAATGACTTTATTTACATCTTCTCTAGCCAGCTTTCGCTCCGGGCTAAGCTCGAGTTCCATCACAAATATTGGTTCGTTGCCCATTGACCCATAGAGACTTGGCGGGACTTCTGAAAAATCATCTTTTTTGCTGAGATAAAGATACAGCTCTTCTTTTTTTCGGCTTTTATAGATATAGGCTTTCATAATAACTCTGATTTACGAAATCGGTGGATGATAGATGATCTGCACAACCGTTCCGGCGGGATCAAAACAATAAAAACTGCGGGCACCATCGCGATGGGTGCGAGGTGGCTGGCGCATGGGAACGGCATGATGATCCAGAAAAGCATACCATTCATCAACCTGATCAGGGGTTGGAATGATGAAGCCGATGTGATCCAGGGGCTGAACCGGGGTTTTATTGATATTTTCACCACGGTGCAAGGCCAGGTTATCATTACCTGACGTCAGATACACATTATCTGCATCGGGTCGCCACTCGACTTCCATGCCCAATAAATCCACATAAAACTGTTCACAGGCTTCGAGGTTATCGACGGTTAATGCCACATGGCGTAAACCGCCGGTTCGAGTTGGGCGCTGCATGGTTATGCTCCCTTTTTAAAAATCAAAGAATTACGTTTGTTCAATCACTTCATAGTCGTGAGTGATTTCCGCTGTTTTTGCCAGCATGATTGACGCTGAGCAATATTTTTCGGTCGACAGCTTGACTGCGCGATCCACAAAGTTCTGTTTAAGGTTGCGACCGGTTACCGTGTAATGCACATGAATTTTGGTGAACACTTTGGGGGCTTCAGTACTGCGTTCTGCGGAAACCTCGACCACACAGTCCGTCACATCCTGACGCGATTTTTTCAGAATATCGATAACATCAAATGAGGTGCAGCCGCCCAGACCCAGTAACAATAGCTCCATGGGGCGCATGCCTGTGCCATGGCCACCGGCTTCTTCCGGGCCATCCATTACGATGGTATGGCCGGTACCAGACTCACCGACAAATAAAACATCCTCAACCCACTTTACTCTTGCTTTCATTTAACTCATCCTGCATAAAATACATTTAATAACGTTTAATTTTGCCATATTCATCGGAATTGGGCAGAATTAATCCCTATAAAAATAAAGCTGAGCCTTCATGACATGGATTATTTAAAACATAAAGAAAGAGAAGAGCAGTTGGCAGAATTTTTTAAACACTGTCACAGCAAAGTTTATCCTGCCAAAACGATGCTGGCCCGACCGGGTGATATTCCTGACAAGCTCTATTATATACGCGAAGGCTCTATCAGCATCTGTGTTGAAAATGAAGAAGGTGAGGAATTAATAGTTGCCTACCTTAACCAGGGCGACTTTATCGGTGAAGTGGGGTATTTTCACGATACCATCAACGACCGCATGTCGGTGGTCAAAGCCAGAACCGATTGCCGCACAGAAGAAATCAGTTATCAAACACTGAAAGCGCTTTCCAAAACAGAATTGAAAGGTTGTTATCCGTATTTACTGGAAACGTTGGGTGAGCAGATGTCCAGACGTTTACTGACCACGACCCGTAAAGCCACCAACATGGCGTTTATGGATGTATCGGGCCGGGTAGAAGAAGCCTTGAAAGATCTGGCGGGACAGCCTGATGCCATGCGTCATGAACATGGCCGTCAAATCAAAATCACCCGTCAGGAAGTCAGTCGCATTGTGGGCTGTTCGCGAGAAATGGTCGGTCGGGTGCTTAAAGAATTGCAGGAACGCGGTGTCTTATGGGCTCATGGTAAAACCATGGTGCTATTTGATGAAGAGCATCGCGGCGTTAATGCATTAATTAAAAAGGTTGGCTAGGGCTTCACCCGGTTCATCTGCGCGCATAAAGGCTTCACCCACCAAAAAGCCATTTACTCCGTGCTCACGCATCAAAGCCACATCTGCCTTGCCAAGGATGCCGCTCTCGGTGATCACAATGGTCTCATCCGGAATAAAGTTGAGCAATTTAATAGTGGTCTCTAGCGAGGTTTCAAATGTATGTAAATCCCGGTTATTAATGCCGATTAAGGGCAGATTCAATACCAGTGCCCGATGTAATTCTTCTTCGTTATGCACTTCAACCAGCACATCCATATCCAGCAGAATGGCCAACTGACTCAACTGTTCCAGTTGATCATCATCCAAAGCAGCGACAATCAGTAAAATACAATCCGCACCAATCGCTCTGGCTTCAAATACCTGGTAGGGGTCGATAATAAAATCTTTACGAATAACGGGTAACTGACAGGCCGTTCGCGCCTGTTTGAGATAATCCTCGTGGCCCTGGAAAAAATCCCGATCGGTCAAAACGGATAAACAGGCTGCGCCACCATTTTCATAAGATAACGCAATTTCGGCCGGTTTGAAGTCAGCCCGCAGAACACCTTTACTGGGCGAGGCTTTTTTTATTTCGGCAATAACGGCACTTTGTCCCGCAGCCAGTTTACGTTCAATGGCTTCGACAAAGCCGCGGACCGGGTCAGCATTTTCGGCGAGTTGCTGCAACAGATTAATTGGCAAATGTTTACTGCGTTCAGCAATTTCCTGTTGTTTGCGTTGCAGAATTTTTTTCAGAATATCGGGTGTGTCAGTCATAAACGATCTTTTAAAGTTGGCTGCAGGTGATGAGTGCATCTAGTTTTTGGTGGGCAATACCATTATCGATAAAGTGTTTTGCCTGACGAACGCCTTCAGCAAGGCTGTCAGCCAGATCTGCTGTGTAAATGGCAGCGCCGGCATTCAGCACGACAATATCGCGTGCCGGACCGGGCTCACCGGCAAACACGCGTTTGATAATATCGAGACTTTGCTGTGCATTGGAGACCGTCAGCTGGCTGATATCGGTACGTTGCATGACAAAATCTTCGGGCTTGATAGTGTAGGTGGAAATGACGCCATCTTTGAGTTCAGCGACAAAGGTGTCTGCACCAATACTGATCTCATCCATACCGTCTTCGGCATGCACCACCATTACATGTTTACTGCCCAGTTTTTGTAAAACCTGAGCGATAGGTTCAACCCATTTTTTATCAAACACGCCCATCACCTGATGTTTGGCTTTGGCAGGGTTGGTTAGTGGGCCGAGTAAATTGAAAATGGTGCGTACACCCATTTCACGGCGAGGTCCGACAGTATGTTTCATTGCACCATGATGGCGTTGGGCAAACATAAAACCAACGCCTGTGGTTTCAACGCAATGCGCAACCTGCTCAGGTGTTAATTCCAGATTGACACCGGCCGTTTCCAGTACATCGGCACTGCCGGAAGTACTGCTGACTGAACGATTGCCATGTTTTGCAACTTTGGCACCCGCCGCAGCTACCACAAAGGCACTGGCGGTTGAAACATTAAAACTGCTGGCACCATCTCCACCTGTTCCACAGGTATCAATGACATGTTCACCGGTCACGTTTACTGGCGTGGCTAATTCACGCATCACGGATGCCGCTGCGGCAATTTCAGTAATGGTTTCGCCTTTCATCTGTAAGCCAATTAAAAAGCCACCAATCTGCGCGTCTGTGGCTTTACCGGTCATGATCATTCGCATTGCTGCGGTCATTTGCTGCTCGGACAAATGCTGATGCTGGGTAATAAGTTTTATTGCGGCCTGCATCGTGAACTCAGTATCAACCATGATGTTCATCCAGAAAATTTTTCAATAATTGATGGCCCTGTTCGGTCAGAATGGACTCAGGATGAAACTGCACTCCCTCAATTGGCAGGGTTTTATGCCGGACACCCATGATTTCATCTATGCTGCCATCGGGATTTTCGGTCCAGGCTGTCACCTCAAAACAGTCAGGCAGCGTTTCTTTTTTGATGACCAGAGAGTGATAACGAGTAGCCTGCAACGGATTATTCAGTCCCTGAAACACACCGACATTTTTATGATGTACCGGGGAAGTTTTACCATGCATGATTTCCCGTGCATGGATCACTTCACCACCAAAGGCCTGTCCAATGGCCTGATGTCCGAGACAGACTCCTAAAATGGGTTTTTTTCCGGCGAAATGATGAATAACATCCAGTGAAATGCCCGCTTCATTAGGGGTGCATGGACCTGGCGAAATCACAATAAGCTCAGGGTCAAGTGTTTCTATGTCGTTAATCGTCAGCTTGTCATTACGCTGTACTTCCACCTCAGCACCCAGTTCAGCAAAATACTGCACCAGGTTGTAGGTGAACGAATCATAGTTATCAATCATTAACAGCATAGTCGGTCCTGTTATTTATTCAGTCGGTTTTGGCGGCTCAAGACCCGCCTCTGCCATGGCAACCGCCTTGAATATTGCACGGGCTTTATTCATGGTTTCTTCCCATTCCATTTCCGGAACTGAGTCATAGACGATTCCAGCACCGGCTTGAATGTGCAGTTGTTTATCCTTGATGACGGCGGTGCGGATGGCGATTGCCGTATCCATATTGCCTGCCCAGGACAGATAACCGATTGCCCCCGCATAAACCCCGCGTTTTACCGGCTCGAATTCATCGATTATTTCCATTGCCCTTACTTTCGGTGCACCACTGACCGTTCCGGCAGGGAAGGTGGCTCGGAGGGCGTCCATTGCGGTCATCCCCGGTAATACCTGCCCAGTGACATTGGAAACAATATGCATGACATGCGAATAACGTTCTATTACCATTTTGTCGGTCAGTTTGACGGTACCGGTCTGACTGACACGACCTACATCATTGCGTCCGAGATCAATCAGCATTAAATGTTCAGCCAGCTCTTTCGGATCGTTGAGCAGTTCCTGTTCCAAGGCTTTGTCCTGCTCAGCGTTAGCACCACGACGACGTGTACCGGCAATCGGGCGAACCGTTACCTCATTGTCTTCCATGCGTACCAGAATTTCCGGAGAAGATCCGACAATATGGAAGTCCTCAAGATTCAGGTAATACATATACGGTGATGGATTCAACGTGCGCAAGGCACGGTATAAATCGATCTCCGCAGCATGAAACGGTACAGACAGACGTTGTGACAAGACAACCTGCATGATGTCGCCATCATTTATATATTGTTTGGCCTTGCTGACGGCTTCAATAAAACCATCATGGGTAAAACCGGAAACAAAATCCTGTTCTGAAACCGCATTTTGAGGCCGTTTCTCACTGAACTTGGGAGTGGATTCACGAAGTTTGCGAATCAGTTGATCCAAACGTTCCTGCGCTTTGTCGTAGGCATCAGGAAGCGTTGGATCAGCGTGTACGATCAAAAACAGCCGCCCACTGAGATTATCAAACACCACTAATTCGTCAGACACCATCAGCAGCACATCAGGACAACCCAATGGATCATTCTGCGGTGCATCCCCTAAACGAGTTTCAACATAACGGACTGTGTCATAACCGAAATAGCCAACCAGTCCACCATTAAATTTAGGCAGATGCTCCAGTGAGGGAACATGAAACTTCGACTGAAACTCGGCAATCCATGTTAAGGGATCTTCATGTTGTATCTCATTTATCAGCACATCACGCTGATAGACTTTGATTTGATCACCAAAGACTTTAATCACTGATTCGCAGGGCAGACCAATAATCGAATAACGACCCCATTTTTCGCCCCCATGAACGGACTCAAAGAGATAGGAATAGGGTGCATCTGCCAGTTTAAGATAAGTGCTTAATGGCGTATCTAAATCAGCGAGTACTTCGCGATAGAGAGGGATGCGGTTATAGCCTTCACTGGCCAGTTGGTCGAATTGTGCCTGTTTCATGTCCGGCTTCTAAAAAAGAGTATTTAACTCGGCAAAACTATCAATAACCGCGTCTGGATTAGCAGAGCGGATATCATTCCCGTGGTTGTAACCATAACTCATACAAACAATCTGAAAACCTGCGGCGCGCGATGCTTTGACATCACTTACCGAGTCGCCAATCATCAATGCTCTTCGTGGCTCGATGTTAAAATAACTGGCGGCATAAAGCAGTGGTGCAGGATCCGGTTTTTTCTGCGGTAAGGTATCACCGCTGACAACCAGTTCAAAATAATCATGGATCCCCAGATTATTTAATATCGGTAAAGTAAATTGTTCATCTTTATTTGTTACACAGCCCAGATGTATGCCTTGTTGTTTTAACCATTGCAATCCCTGTTCTACAGCAGGGTATAACTGACTGCGTTTGCTGGTGTTCTCGGCATACAATTCCATAAAGATGGGTGCGGCTTTAGCATAAAGTGCTTCTGCCGGTTCACCATCCAACTGATTTATCAGGGCGCGCTTAATCAGTCTTTCAACACCATTCCCCACCCAGGTTCTGACTTTGGCTTCACCGTGTACGGGCATACCAAGTGTCAGCATAGTCTGATCAGTACACCAGGCCAGATCCGGCACACTGTCAACCAGCGTGCCGTCAAGATCGATGAGTGCCAGATCCGGCTTGATTAAAGCCATTATTTAGATTTTAGCTTGAGCTAATTCTGCACGCAGTGCTGCGATAACGGTTTCGTATTTATTGGGATCGCTGTCCTGAGCTGCACCAAATACTGCTGAACCTGCAACGAATGTACGGGCACCGGCTTCAGCAATTTCACGAATGTTCTGTACGTTTACGCCACCATCGATTTCCAGATCGATGTCGTAACCACTTTCATCAATCATTTTGCGGGCCTGACGGAGTTTTTCCAACGTGTGAGGAATAAATTTCTGGCCGCCAAAACCCGGGTTAACTGACATCAGCAGAATACGATCCACTTTATCCAGAACATGTTCTGCTAAAGTCAGTGGTGTGGCCGGGTTAAATACCAGACCTGCTTTACAGCCTTCGGCTTTAATCAGTTGCAGGCTGCGGTCAATATGCTCGGATGCTTCAGGGTGAAAAGTAATGAAACTGGCGCCCGCTTTAGCAAAATCAGGAATAATGCGATCAACCGGTTTAACCATTAAATGCACGTCAATTTCGGCGGTAACACCGTGTTTGCGCAATGCTTCACAGACTAAAGGTCCGATCGTCAGGTTGGGCACATAATGATTATCCATGACATCAAAATGAACAATGTCAGCACCTGAGGCCAGTACATTTACCACTTCTTCGCCAAGACGGGCAAAGTCAGCGGAGAGGATTGATGGGGCAATTTTGAATTCGGCCATGTCGGATTCTCTCTAAGTTAGTTAAAAATTTACTGTCAAAACCCGTTACTCTACCGCAAAACATGGGTTTTTTCAGCTTTTGAAATTCACTATCGCTGATTATACTGGCGCGAGATGCCTAACCGACACAAATAGGAAAACCGGTGCAAATCCAGAGACGATTATTTCTTACATTATGCATACTTTTTTTAACGAACCCGGCAGCCTATGCTGGAGCTGTGGATGATGCTTCCGCAGAAAAGCCACAAATTTTGCGTCAGGGATCAGTAACAAAAGGTTATGAAGTATTGCCAGTTGGTGAGCAGACTATTGCCGCCGCATATTTATCGCAAACCCTTGGCATACCTCGCGGTGCCGTATTATTGCTACATGATATTAATGAGCATATTGATAGCGCTGCTGTTGGTTTATTAAGACGTCAGCTACCAAGTCATGGCTGGAATACTCTGGCCATTAAGATTATTCGCTTTAGTGAAGATAACGACCAGTCTCAATTGACAGCTGAAACTGAGGCTACAGTGGATCCAGTTGAAGCGGTTCAAACGGCGGAAGTATCAGATGATAATCCTTCCGGTGATGCTGAAGCTCCCGTTGATTCGTTAACAGCGGAGTCATCTGCGGAAATCTATAAAATGGTCACCACAGCTGAGCGAATAGATGCAGCATTACTTAAGTTACAACAAGAGGGCCACGAAAATATCGTGTTGATTGGTCAGGGAGCAGGCGGTCGGCTAGCATTAAAGGCGCTTAATGAAACAGCGGTTCCAGTCACCGCTTTGGTTATGATTAATACTGGAGCGTTATCAGAAGGCATCGGTATTATTGATGTGACCATTCCAACGTTAGAAATTATGGGCAGCAGGCAGAAAGACGAGGTTAAACAAGCCATTCTCCAACGCCGGACACAGATGAAAACCGAACAGAGAACCAATTATCATTTACGACAGATTACTGGAGCGGATCATTATTTCAGTAGTGCGCCTAAACAGTTAACCAACCAGGTTCATGGCTGGTTAGTCAAACAACTGCTGGATGAAGAGGCTTCTCAATAATGCAACTCTATTATGGCGGCTTTGTAGTGTATCAAGCTGCATCTGATGAAGGCATCATTGAAGTCGTTGATATTGGTGATAAAAGATCGTTGCATTTTGGTACCTATCCTCGGCAGAGCAGTATGTCACTGCAATCACCACATCTGCTTGAACTGAGTTACACACGTGCCATGATGGCGGGCTTATTGTTTCAGCCGAAGCCAAGGAATATCTGTGTTATTGGTTTAGGTGGCGGCTCGCTGGTTAAGTTTTTATTACATCATTTTAATGAATGTCAGATTGATGTCATTGAATACCGGCAGGATGTGATTGATGTTGCACAACGTTATTTTAATGTGCCGCATAATGATCCCAGATTGCGAATTCATCATGGTGATGGCTACCAGTTTGTCAGTGACCAGTTTTTCAGTAATGGTGCATTTTATGATTTGCTTTTGGTCGATGCCTATGATCATCTGGGTATGTCTGCCAGCGTTGGTGGTCAGGCCTTTTTTGATGCCTGTGCCGGTGTTTTAAATGATGATGGCCTAATGAGTATTAATTTATGGGGAACTGACCGTCCGGGATTCAGTCAATCGATGCAACGAATTAACCAAAGCTTTGCTGATCAGACCTTGGTGTTGCCAGTTGCTGATAAGGGCAATGTGATTGGTCTGGCCTTGAAACAAAGGTTCAATGTGAGCCAGTTAAAAAGGCATCGTGATCTGGCCGATTCACTGAATCTGCAATTTGATGTTGATTTACCACAATCCCTGCATGATCTGATAAAGCAGAACATTTCATTTTTAAATCGATTATTTCTTTAAAAATATTTATTTACAGGTGATAATTAAGGCGTTTTATGATAAAAATCAGTTCACATCTTTTAGCGGATTAATTGCCCTATGTTCAGGCTGCTTTTCATAGCCCTTTTACTTCACTTCCCAACGGTCACGATGGCGGCATCGGGGGAGATAGAATTGGTTATCGTGCGCTCAGAAAACAAATTATTGGTTAGAAAAGACGATAAAACGTTGCGTAGCTTTAAAGTGGCTTTAGGCAGTGGTGGCCGGCAGCCCAAGATGCAAGAGGGCGATCGCAGAACCCCCAAAGGTCATTATCGGATAAAGGATATTCGCAGTAGTGACCGGTTTTATCTGTTTATGCACCTGGATTATCCAAATATGGATGATGCCAAACAGGCCCTCAAGGAAGGACGCATCACTCGTAAGGAATATCGCCAAATTCTGGCTGCTTTTATCTATAACGAAACGCCACCCCAAAATACGCCTTTAGGTGGGCAGATTGGTATTCATGGAATTGGCGATGAAACGCCTGACAAACTCGATATTCATGAGGTTTCCAATTGGACTCAGGGCTGTATTGCGATGCGCAATGCGGAAGTTCGGGAATTAGCCATGTGGGTAGAAAAAGGTACTCCGGTTATTATCGTTGATTCTTTGGAGTCATTTAAAGCGGCTGTAAACCCCTAATATCACTCCATCATTAATACTTTTTAGAATCCTCAAGATCAATTTTCATTAAATCAAGGCATGGTTCGTCAGCAAACAGCGGTGAGCAAAAGACAAAAATAACAGCCCTGTGTTTGTTACAATAAGCCGTTGATTTTTCGCTGTTGTTGATCTGAGGTTCTATGCAAGCCGCTCCTGATATTTTTTCCTACCGCAAATTCTGGGCTCACCGCTTCGGCATTGCACCACAATTGCCAATGTCACGCAGTGAAATGGAAGCTCTGGGTTGGGACAGCTGCGATGTGATTATCATTACCGGTGATGCCTATGTGGATCATCCCAGTTTTGGCATGGCATTAATTGGTCGCTTGCTGGAATCTCAAGGCTTTCGAGTCGGCATCATCTCGCAACCGGATTGGAACAGCACCAAAGATTTTCAACGACTTGGTAAACCGAATCTGTTTTTTGGCGTCACCGGCGGCAATATGGATTCGATGGTCAATCGTTACACCTCCGATAAAAAAATTCGTCGTAATGATGCTTACACTGCTGATGGTGAAGGTGGCAAACGCCCTGATCACAGCGTCGTCGTATACAGTCAGCGTTGTCGGGAAGCCTATAAAGGTGTGCCAATTGTTATTGGTGGCATCGAAGCCAGTCTGCGTCGTATTGCACATTATGACTACTGGTCTGAAAAAGTCCGTCGCAGCGTGATTATGGATTCCAAAGCGGATTTACTGGTTTACGGTAACGGTGAACGCCAGGTAGTGGAAATAGCCCATCGGCTGGCACAGGGTGAAGCGGTTAAAGACCTGACAGATGTGCGCGGCACGGTTTATACCCGTCGTCATGGTCGACGTGAAGAATGGTGGGAAAAGGACTCTACCAGTATTGATAAGCCCGGCCAGCTTAATCCACCGATTGATCCTTATCAGATGCAGACGGAAGAGAGTTGCGAGCAATCCAAAGCGGAAACCGCCGAGAAAAATGCTGCTCCGGCGGAACCAGCAACTAATGTCATTAAAATCCATCGGGTCTCACCGCGAAATGCCGATAAAACAGTGATTCGTTTGCCGCGTTATGAAACGGTTAAAGATGATCCGATTATTTATGCACATACCTCGCGGATTCTGCATTTGGAGACTAATCCGGGCAATGCACTGGCGCTGGTTCAGCAACATGGCGATCAGGATGTCTGGCTGAACCCGCCGCCCATCCCATTGACCACCAAAGAGATGGATGCGGTGTTTGATCTGCCTTATAGCCGTTTACCGCATAAGGAATATGGCAAAGCCAATATTCCGGCTTACGAGATGATTCGCTTTTCAGTGAACATTATGCGTGGCTGTTTTGGCGGTTGTACATTCTGTTCGATTACCGAACATGAAGGTCGCATTATCCAGAGTCGCAGTGAAGATTCGATTATTCGTGAGATTGAGGCAATCCGCGATACTACTCCGGGCTTTACCGGCATTATCTCGGATCTGGGTGGACCGACCGCCAATATGTACCGGCTGGCCTGTAACAGCGAGGAAATCGAAGCCAGTTGCCGTCGTTTATCCTGTGTTTTTCCGGGTGTTTGCAAAAACCTCAACACCGATCACACGCCATTAATTAATCTATATCGTCGTGCCCGCAGTCTGCCGGGTATTAAGAAGATTCTGATTGCCTCCGGACTGCGTTATGACCTCGCGGTTCTGTCTCCGGAGTATGTTAAAGAACTGGTCACGCATCATGTGGGTGGCTATCTGAAAATTGCGCCGGAACATACCGAAGATGGTCCACTGTCGCAGATGATGAAACCCGGCATTGGCACTTATGACAAGTTCAAAGCGATGTTTGATAAATATTCCAAACAGGCTGGCAAAGAACAGTATCTGATACCTTATTTTATTGCGGCTCATCCGGGTACGACTGACAAGGACATGATGAATCTGGCGTTGTGGTTAAAACATAATGGCTTTCGAGCTGATCAGGTTCAGGCGTATTTGCCCTCACCGATGTCAGCTGCAGCAGCCATGTATCACTCAGGCAAGGACACTTTGCACAAAGTACGCCGTCAGGGCGGCGATATCACCGTTCCAAAAGGTTTGAAAGTAAGGCGCCTGCACAAAGCATTTCTGCGTTATCACGACCCGGAAAACTGGCCGATGTTACGTGAAGCCCTGAAAAGTATGGGCAGATCTGATTTGATCGGTAATGGCAAAAAGCATCTGATTCCGAGCTTTCAACCTAAAGGCACTGGCGAAATGGGTGAAGGCAAACGCATTACCCGTAAGGCTAAAACGCCATCAACGCAACCGGCTTTCCGTACCCAGCATGTCAGATCCAAAAAAGTAAAAAGTGGAACGCAACGTTCCCGCAAACGTTAGGGCTTGTTGATCTTTCATCTCCGCCTCTGTTGTGAACTGAAAAAGCGTCAATCAAGGCTCGAGGAGCACCCTTTAGTTATTCTAAATAAGCGACGAGCAACGCAGAGTGGCGCTTTTTCAGTCACAACCCGAAGGGCTGGGACTTTTTTTGCGCCCGCCTGCGTTGTCAATCACTTATGTAGGATGGCTACACTGCGTGCTTTCCGCCTTGTCTGACACAAAAATAGCCTCCAGCAGTGGTGGATATGAAAGATCAACAAGCCCTAGATGGAACCCAGCCATCAAAAGCTGGGTCAGATATGCATTCTGATAGTTTCCTATGGAGAGGAATAAATGCGTTTAACCAATACTCCTGAACGTTATGGTCTGATCAGTATCTTGCTCCACTGGTCAGTCGCATTGCTGACGATTGGTTTATTCATCCTCGGATTATGGATGGTTGATCTTGGTTATTATGATGACTGGTACTATCAGGCACCCTGGTGGCATAAAGGCCTTGGATTTATCGTCTTTATATTAGTCATTCTGCGTTGGATCTGGCGTCCGGTTGCAGGTAAACCCGCCTCGATTGAATCAATACCTGTCTGGCAACAATGGATGGCTAAAGTAGCTCATCAATTGATGAATATTGCCATTGTTGTATTGACTGTCACGGGATATCTGATTGTCACCGCGAAAGGTCAGCCTCTGGGAATTTTCGACTGGTTCAATATCCCTTCCATCACGCAATTGAGTGTCCCGACCAGTGAGCTGGTGAGCAAGCTGCATTTATGGTCTGCCTATTTCATTATCGGGTTGGCTTCTCTCCATGCGCTGGCCGCATTAAAACATCATTTCATCAATAAGGACGCCACTTTGCGTCGCATGCTTAATCTTTAAACCAACAGGAGTTACCATGAAAAAAACCATCTTTGCTTTGGCGATGAGTACGGCTTTTATATTACCCGCGCAGGCGGCTGATTATGTGATTGATACGGAAAAAGCTCATGCGTTTATTGATTTCCGCATTCAGCATCTAGGCTTCAGCTGGATGAGCGGGCGTTTTAATGACTTTGAAGGGACATTCAACTATGACGCAGAAAACCCGGAAGCATCAAAAATTGATGTGAAGATTGATGTTGCCAGTGTGGATACCAACTTTGCTGAACGTGATAAGCACTTGCGTGAACAATTTCTGAACACGGCCCAGCATCCCGAAGCACGCTTTACTTCAACCAGCTTTGAGCAGCAGGCAGATGGCACTTTATTAATGAAAGGTGATTTCACCTTGCATGGCGTGACCAAACCGATGACTATTCCGGTGGAAAAAATTGGTGAAGGTGAAGATCCATGGGGTGGTTACCGTGTGGGGTTCCATGGTGAAACCAGCTTTATCATTGAAGATTATGGCATTGATGTCAGCAAGCTGGGACCAAGCTCGCAGGAAGTCTTTCTGACCTTGTCTATTGAAGGCATCAGACAGTAACTGAATAAATTACTCTTGACTGGCTAGCGCGTACAAACGCTCCAGTTCGTCATCTAAACTGTTTGCTGGTACAACTTCGTGACCTCGGTTGTACCAGTAAGCAGCATTAGACATATCGCCTTCAATTCGATGCAAGTAACCATGAATCAAGCATGCCATCGGATCATTGTATTGCTGAATAAGCTGGTGAGCGCTATTCCAGTCTTTTTCGCGAATGTTATCCAGTGCTTGCAGATGTATGACGCTCATTGGTTTCCTCGCTATTTATGACTGCCAGGTAACACTACCCAGCATCAGCAAACTACCCACTACTGCGAAAGGTGATGTTACCACCACAAACAACAGTTTCATCAGTTCACGAAAAATATAGATGGAATCAGCGATATAACCCATAGCGAACCTCCTTTGTAGTCGACGGTTGAATTATAATGCGCGTCTATGACGTTCAAATGACATGATGATGACCAGCCAATGAATTTGCTTGCCCTTGATACCAGTACCGAAAGTTGTTCTGCCGCAATAACCATTAACGGCGTGTTGTATCAGCAGCAGCAAATGACTCAGCGGGGTCACTCAACCCTAATACTGGGGATGCTTGATCAGCTTTTCAAGCAAGCAGATGCGTCAATCGCTGATATTGACGCATTGGCATTCGGGCACGGCCCCGGCTCGTTTACCGGGGTTAGAATCGGGGTGGGGGTTGCTCAAGGAATTGCGTTTGCTCGTGAGCTTCCGGTTATTCCAGTCTCGACTTTAGCAGCAGTCGCCCAGGCTGCTGCTTATGAGCAGACCCAACAACACAATATAGCGGTGGCGATGGATGCGCGGATGGATGAAATCTATGCAGCCAGTTTTCAGGTACAAGGTGGGAGCGTTGTGCTGCTGGGTGAAGAAAAAGTCTGTCCGGCAGAACAATTCCTGCCAGCTAATACTGAGATGTGGTTTGGTGCTGGCACTGGCTGGCAAGTTTATGCAGATACATTGCAAAGCAATTTTTCCGGACAGTTAATTGGTCAGCAACCTGATATTTATCCGCAAGCAGCGATTATTTTGAAACTTGCCGAGCAATTATACGCACGGGGCGAATATGTCAGTGCGGAAAAAGCTTTACCCGTTTACCTGCGCAACGATGTGGCCAAAAAGAAGGCGCAACAGGGATGATCAAAAAAGCCGATAACATTTTTGCTTCACCGCTGGAACAGATGGTGGACTTTCGCTTTGATGAGCGCGTGGTGGATGTATTTCCCGATATGATCCAGCGTTCGGTACCAGGCTATGGCACCCTGATTTCCAATATTGGCATTCTGGCCGCTCGATATGCTCAGGCAAACAGCAGATGCTATGACCTGGGCAGTTCATTAGGAGCGGTTACTTTATCAATGCGCCAGCGTATAAAAGCTGAAGGCTGTCAGATAATTGCGGTTGATAATTCGGCCGCAATGATTGAACGAGCAGAGAAAATCATTGGGGCTGATAATAATCGAGTACCGGTTGAGCTGCGCTGTGAAGATATTAACCAGACGCTTATTGAAAATGCCTCAGTAGTGGTGATGAATTTTACGCTGCAGTTTATTGCACCAGATTTACGCGATGAGTTGATTGATAAAATCTATCAGGGCTTGAAACCCGGTGGTGTATTTATCCTGTCGGAAAAACTGGCTTTTGACAGTGATGCGCAACAGATTTTTTTTACTGAAGCACATCATGATTTCAAACGCGCTAATGGCTACAGTGATCTGGAAATCAGCCAGAAACGCAGCGCCCTGGAAAATGTATTAATCCCCGAGACTCAGACAGCACATCAGCAACGTCTCAGCCAGGCGGGTTTTTCCAGCAGTGAATGCTGGTTTCAATGTTTTAATTTTGCCTCTTTGATAGCGTTTAAATGACCGTATATGAACCGTTTTATCGTTGGCTTGACTCCGTTGGACAAGCTGACTGGGCCAAACAATTGGCCAAATTTACTGACCAGCGACTGGCTGATGATTTTCATGGCAAGATGCCGTTATGGCAAAAAGCGTTGGCTGACTTACCCTTCATAAAGCCTTCCGCTATAGAACTTCAACAACAGGTGGCTATTGGCTCAAAAGAAGATTTGGCGGCTTATGACTCAGCTTCATTTATTGAGCTGATCAAAACTTTTCATCCCTGGCGCAAAGGCCCGTACCAATTATTTGATATACACATTGATACGGAGTGGCGATCGGATTGGAAATGGGAGCGCGTATTGCCGCATCTTAGTTCATTGCAAGGTCGTAAGGTACTTGATGTCGGTGGCGGCAATGGGTATCACGGCTGGCGCATGGTGGGTGAGGGTGCCAGCATGGTGATGGGCATAGATCCGACACTGGTTTTCAGTATGCAGTATCAACTGATGCAACACTTTATTCAAAGTGACAGACATTTTGTCTTGCCGATTGGAATTGAACATATGCCGGAAAAACTGCACCTGTTTGATACGGTGTTTTCGATGGGCGTTTTATATCATCGCCGTTCACCGCTAAATCATTTACTGGAGTTACGCCATTGTCTTCGCCCGGGGGGGGAGCTGGTGCTGGAAACGTTGATCATTGACGGGGAAGAAGGCATGAGTCTGATGCCAGAAGAGCGTTACGCGAAAATGCGTAATGTCTGGTTTATCCCCTCGGTGCCGACCATGCTGATATGGTTGCAGAAATGCGGCTATAAAAACATACGCTGTGTAGATGAAAATCAAACAAGTCTGGAAGAGCAGCGTGCAACAGAATGGATGACCTTTGAATCATTGCAGGATTTTCTGGATCCTAACGATATCAATAAAACAATTGAAGGTTATCCAGCACCGAAGCGGGCCATATTTATCGCTGATGCGCCCTAGGGCGTGTTTATCTACTGCTGGTGGCTATTAATAAGGCTAAACAGGTTCTAAAAAGCCATTGAGGTAGGGGAAACTGAAATCCATTTACCACTTCGATGCTGACAGGCATCCAGCGATTTTTCCTGTATATCGTCGCCATTTTTAATTTTCAACTGATAGGCCAGACAAGGGTAATGACCGTAAGAATAACTGCGTAAAAGCTGGATTTGATAGTGAATTCCGGTGTGATGATTAATCCAGCCATGTTCGGACTCGAAATCATTTGACGAGAGGATTTCCTGGGTTCTGTCCAGATCAATAGTCGTCATCGCAGTATCAGTTTCAATACCGGCCTCGACACCCGCTAAAAGATCGAGTGATGCATAAGCTTGTGGTATTAACAGCGCCATTAGAAGGGCCGGATATAAAGTATTGTGCCAAATACGATTCAATGTGCATTCCCATAATTGGTTTAAGTCCATTAGAAACCGAAATATACCATCCTTCAATAAGTAAACTATCCTTGTTTAAGCAGGATATTTTTCCTTTAAATCCATATGCTTATTTTTTTCCGATGTTTGACCACCCAAAAAACATTACTTAGCAATCCCTAATCTTGCAACCTGGTCATATAGTTGAGGCTTCAGAAATGAGACATTTCATTTACACAATTAGCTCCAGTAAAACGCTTTAATCTCACGCATTTTCATCAACAGCATCAACATGAAATGAACCGTCATCGTTCACATAAACCGAAAACTGTATTGGCCGGCAGCAGACAAAACAATCTTCAATATATTCCTGAAAATTCACACTGGCATCGAGTAAAACTTCAATAATTTCACCACAGTAAGGACACATAACAGATTGTTCCTGTAAAGCTTGCATCGTCATACTCCAAAATTGTTTATTATCGTTATGAATATATGGGGATGGATTAGTTCAATATCTTAAAGGTATTGAGTGTGATAAACCTATGGCCAGTCTTTTTGGAAAATCCGGATGCAACAGGCAATAAAGCAAACTTTTTCTGCACTTCTTATCAGTTGGCGTGAACAATTCAATAGTCGTCCCATTATGTCAGCGTTCATCCTGTTAACGCTAATGGCGATTGTCGGCATGCTGCTCATGAATTTTCTGAGCACACATACCAGTGTTGATCCGCTTTTCCTGAAATGGGCATTGATTGGCGGTGGTGTGGGAGCGCTTTCAACGGCAATGGGAGCCGCACCCGGATTAATTGTTAAAAAACTTCCCACGGTAACGGAAGATACGATGTTGGGCATGGCTGCCGGCATGATGCTGGGAGCAAGCTTTTTCTCACTTATTCTGCCTGGTATAGACGTTGGAACTGCATTAACCGGCCATGCTCTCAGCGGTGTGGTTATTGTTATTGTGGGTATGATGGGGGGCGTGTTGTTGATGTTAGGGCTGGACTATTATTTGCCGCATGAACATCAGCACTCCGGTCCATGTGGAGCGGGACATCAACAAGTGGGACGGGTAAGCCTGTTTGTTTTGGCTATTGCGCTGCATAACTTTCCTGAAGGCATGGCAATTGGTGTCGGGTATACAGATGGAAATCTGGCTGTCGGGATTCCACTGACAGCTGCAATCGCGTTGCAGAATATTCCTGAAGGACTGGCCGTTGTATTAGCGCTGAGACGTATCAATATTTCAGCTGGCAAAGCCGTAACAATTGCTGCCGCAACTGGATTGGTAGAGCCGGTGGGAGCAGTGATGGGGATTTTTCTATCAAGTGGTTTGCCAGTTTCTTACCCTCTGGGATTAGGTATTGCAGCCGGAGCGATGATATTTGTTGTTTCTCATGAAGTCATACCGGAAACGCATCGTAATGGTCATCAGACCAAGGCCACAATGGGGCTGATGGGGGGATTGTTTGCCATCATGTTATTAGATACGTTATTGGGTTAAATCACCATACTCAAACAGATACCGACGATCACCGAGACCAATACCTTCGGCAATCTGTTTAAAACCTGATTGCCGATAAAATTTCAGCAGCTCGGGGTAATGTGCTACTGCATCTAACTGCAGTGTTCGCCCTTCAGTCAGTTCGAGACAGTACTGCAGCAAAAATCGTCCGTAACCAGATTGTTGATGCTGTGGGTGGATTGCCAGTTGGGTGAGATAAAAATCAGCATCAGGTGCCTGTGGCCAGCAGTCAGTGTAATAACTGGCTGGTTGAACGCCCAATGCCACACAACCAATGAGCTGTGATTTTTGTTTGAGAACATAGACTGTTTTTTGCAGCAGATTTTGTTTGACGGATTGCTCATCATAAACATTCAGCCAATGCGACATACCTTGCTGATGCATATCTCTGGCACAGTGGTTTAATAGCGAAACAAGGTCCGGAATATCTATCTGACAAGCAAGCTGAATTTGTACGTTAACCATCTGCATAATGTCAGTTCAGTGGCCAGATCAGCATTATTACTGCAAGCGTTACTGCACCAATAAATAAATTCATTGGTATACCCACTTTTAAAAAGTCACGGAAATGATAGCCGCCCGGACCGTATACCATCAAATTGGTTTGGTAACCCAACGGCGTTGCAAAACTAGCTGAGGCCGCCATCATTATGGCAAAAACAAATGGCTCATTATGCAATCCTGCCTTTTCAGTAAGCTCAAGCACGATGGGTAACATTAACACGGCCGCTGCATTATTGGTGATCAACTCGGTCAGCACTGAAACGGCAATATAAGTCATTATCAACATCAACCAGGGTTGATTCTGACTGACCGAAACAATGCCTGTAGCCAAATAGTCTGCGACGCCGGTCTGTTGTAATGCCACACCCAAAGCAAACGATGCAGCAATGGTTAAAATAACCGTTAAATCCAGACTGCGTTCCGCCTGACTAACGGAGCAACAACCCGTTAATATCATTAGTGTTGCACCGATCAACGAGGCGTGGAGCATATCAATAAAACCGAATCCTGCAGCAGCCACCAAGCCTATCAAAATCACCCAGGCAAGAACCGCTTTATCGTGATTGGGTGATTCTTTACCCAAATCATTAATCAATAAAAAGTCTTTGTTGTAACGTTGTCGGCTGACAAAAGCGGGTCTGGCTTCCAATAATAGCGAGTCACCCGCTTTTAAAACAATATTGCTCAAATTGCCCACGATACGTTCACCATTTCTGGCGACAGCCATAATGACAGCACCATATCGTTGACGGAATTTTGCTTCACGAATGGTTTCGCCAATAGCCGCACAGTGCGGTGAAACAACAGCTTCTACCAGACTACGTTCAGGACGATCTGCAGAAAGGACTGTGCTTTCTGCATCAGAGGTTGAGGCGACAATACCTCTAATCCGCAACAAATCAGTAATGCCCTGAGTATCTCCGGCAAATACCAGACGATCACCACCTTGCAGACGCTGTTCAGGTGTGACCGCCGTTAATACTGTTCCATTACGTTCAATTTCCACCAGATAAACACTTTTCTGTTCACGTAAGCCCGCTTGTTGAATACTTTGCCCAACCAATGGCCCATTGGCCTCGACCATCACTTCCAGGGTGAACTCCCGTACATTTTCGAATGCATGACTTTTTCCAATATCCGGCAACCATTTAGGAAAAAACAACCACATAAAAATCAAGCCGCAGATAGCGACAGGCAACCCTATAATCGTGATCGAAAAAATAGAGAAACCGGCTTCACCGGTTAACGATTGATACTGACCGTTTAAGACCAAATTGGTACTGGTTCCAATTAACGTGAGTGTTCCGCCCAGAATAGCCGTATAACTCAAAGGAATCATGAGTTTTGATGGATTGATGTTTATCCGTTTACACCAGGCGAGCAGACCCGGAACCATGGTGGCAACCACAGGCGTGTTATTTAAAAATGCACTGAGAAAAACGACCGGGGTAAACATTCTCAGATAAGAGCCACGAATAGATTTTGGCGAGCCTAACAAGGATTTCACAAAAATATCCACGCCCCCTGAAGCATGCAAACCGGCGGCAACAATAAACATGGCGGCAACCGTAATCAAACCTGCATTACTGAATCCTGCCAATGCCTGTGGACCATTGAGAATACCGGTGGCTAACAACACTGTCATCGCCGTTATCATGGCGATATGAGGTCTCACTCGGCTAAATGTCAGCACCAGTAAGACCGATAAAGTAACGGCTATGGTAAACCAGCCTTGCCAACCCATTTTCTACCTCAAGCTATTTTTCAAAGTGCTAATAATGACAGGTTTATAAATAAGTGGAATTAATAAGAGGGAATATACATATATTTAAAAGCTATATGGAAAATGGCACTGCTTAGTTGGAAACAAAACTTAAAGGTCATTATCCACTTGTATGAAAGGAGAAAAATCATCTGCATTTTTTATTTGCTAGCGCCCAATCAAATTCACCGAAGCTGAAAAGCTTGCTGAAAAAGTATCTGCACTGTTTTTTTTAACAGATAAAATCATAGCTGAATGCTCAATTTTACTTGCTTAACAAGATAATGAATAAACAATCCTTTTTTACTTGGTTCGCTTTATAACCCTGTCTTTCTACTATCTGCCTGCACTTCACAAAAACAGGAGATAGACAGTGTCATTCAAACTTAAACCTTTAACACAGCATTTGCTGCTGGCCGGATTGATAAGCATCTCGCCGTTAGCGGCACAGGCGGCTGATAATGATGCCGATGCGCGCATCGAAAAGCTCGAACAGCAAGTGAATTTGCTGCTGGAAAAACTTGAGCAGCAAAATGTACAACTTAACCAACAACAAGAAGATATTCAAGCTACTAAAGCAGTAACTAAAAATGCAGTAATCACCAAAACTAATGGACGAAGTCTGTCATTTGAGTCGGCTGATGGTGATTTCAATGCACAAATTGGTGGCCGTATCCAAGCTGATGCTGCTTTTTATGATAGTGAAATCCCAAGTGGTGATGGTACTGATTTTCGACGTTTGTTTGTCGATTTACGTGGTACCGTCTACAAAGATTGGGACTATCGCTTTCAATACGACTTTGCCCGTCCCAATGGCAGTAGTTCAACACGCGGTGTCAGAGATGCCTACTTCAAATATACCGGGCTCAATATTGGCAATATCACCGTTGGTCAGTTCAAGGCGCCATTTGGCCTTGAGCATCTGACCAGCAGCCTCAATAGTACTTTCCTCGAACGCGGCCTCAACCATGTGTTTACCCCTGACAGGCGTATCGGTGTCGGTTTTGATACCGCAAGCGATAACTGGACGTTTGCCGTGGGTGGGTTTGGCGGTCCGGCAGAAGAAAGTGAAGATAACTCCAATAATGATTCAGATGAAGGCTGGAATCTGATTGGTCGTCTGACCGCGACACCGGTTAAAACCGACAACGGCTTTATTCACCTTGGTTTGGCGGCACGTCAGAACTGGGCACAGGATACTGATGGCAGTGTTCGTTTTCGCGAGCGGCCTGAAGTACGCCTGGATGGTGCCCGTTTAGTGGATACCGGCAATATTGCCGGGGTTGATGATTCACAGTCTTATGGGCTTGAGTTTGCCACTGTTTATGGACCTTTTTCCGTACAAAGTGAATTCATTCAAACCAAGCTGAAACGAGATGGTGCGTCTGACCTGGATTTTGATGGCTGGTACGCCTACGCCAGTTATTTCCTGACCGGCGAATCACGTGCTTACAAAAATGGCATCTTTGATCGCACTAAACCTAAATCGCCAGTGGGCAAAGGCGGCTACGGAGCCTGGGAGGTCGCTGCTCGCTACAGTACGCTGGATTTAAATGATGACACGTTAACAGGTGGAGAACTGGACAATGCCACTTTAGGTGTCAACTGGTATGCAACTGACAATATTCGGTTTGCCGCCAACTACGTCAAGGTACTGGACGTAGATCGCCCAGGCAATGCCAATGATGATCTCGATGGCGATATTTTTGCCGTACGGGCCCAGGTCGACTTTTAAAACTTAAATCTTAATCACGTAACTTTTTGGAGAAAAAAATGAAATTTAAAACAGTATTGAAAACCCTGCCTTTGGCATTGAGCCTGGCAATATTTTCGGCAAACACACTGGCAAAGGATATTGAAATCCTCAATGTTTCTTATGATCCGACTCGTGAGCTGTATCAAGAGTACAACCCAATTTTTGCTAAGTATTGGAAAGAAAAAACCGGTGACAACGTTAAGATACAACAATCTCATGGTGGTGCAGGCAAACAGGCGCGGGCCGTTATTGATGGCCTGGAAGCCGATGTTGTTACCTTGGCATTAGCCTATGACATTGATGCCATTGCCGAAAGAACCGGCAAAATTCCAGCGGATTGGCAGTCACGTCTCGAAAATAATAGTGCGCCGTATACTTCTACCATCGTTTTTCTGGTGCGTTCTGGCAACCCGAAAAACATCAAAGATTGGGATGACTTGGTCAAAGAGGGCGTGGAAGTTATCACACCTAACCCGAAAACATCAGGTGGCGCACGTTGGAACTATCTGGCGGCATGGGGCTTTGCTGAACAAAAGTATGGCAGTGCAGAAAAAGCCGAAGAGTTTGTCAGCAAAATCTATAAAAACGTCCCCGTTTTGGACTCTGGAGCACGTGGTTCAACTAACACCTTTGTGCAGCGTGGAATTGGTGATGTGTTTATTTCCTGGGAGAACGAAGCATTTCTAGCGATAAACGAATTGGGCAAAGATCAGTTTGAAATCATTGTTCCCTCGGTTTCAATTTTGGCAGAGCCACCAGTGACAGTTGTCGATGGTAATGCTGAAAAAAACGGAACACAACAAGTGGCTAAGGGCTATCTGGAGTATTTGTATTCACCGGTCGGCCAGGCTTTGGCAGCCAAACATTATTACCGCCCCTTTTCTCCAGAGCATGCTGATCCGCAGGATATTGCTCGCTTTCCACAAGTGAAAATCTTCACAATTGATGAAGCATTTGGGGGTTGGCAAAACGCCCAAAAGACTCATTTTAACGATGGCGGTGTGTTTGACAGTATCTATTCTGTTCAATAATAAAATCAGTAAATCCGGCCTGAAATGGTTCAGGCCGGACCTTAAAAAGTAAAGGAAATTATCATGACAATTAAAGCGATAAACAGTCGAAATCAATTTAAAGGCATTATCAAGCGAATAAAACGCGGTGATGTGGTCAGTGAAGTTGAAGTGGATACCGGTGCGGGTGTGATTACCTCGGTGGTGACAACGAGTTCTATTGATGACCTGGGTCTAAAGCCAGGGTTTGAAGTCATTGCTTTGTTTAAATCCACTGAAGTTGCTCTGGCAAGTTTTAGCAAAATATAAAAACAAAGCCGAGGAGAAGATCAATGAAAACCAAAATCTTAACTGTGCCAGGGTACCATGGCAGTGATGAAAATCACTGGCAGACATGGCTGGAGCAACAATTTCCTGACAGCGAACGGCTGACGGGTGTGAACTGGAAATCACCACGAATTTATCCCTGGGCAGAAGCGCTTGAGAAACAGCTTGATACTATGCCGGGGCAAGTGATTTTAGTCGCTCACAGTTTTGGTTGCCTGGTGAGTGCATTGATTGCTTCCTGGCGTCCCGAGAAAGTGGCAGGTGTTATTTTAGTCGCTCCAGCCGCACCACAGCGCTTTTCGCTTTATGGACCGATCACCGAAAACCAACAGAATTTACAAACCATAGCTGGCGCATTACCTGACCAACGTCTAAATACCTTAGGAGTACTAGTGGCCAGTAAAAATGACCCATGGATGTCAGTTGTTCAGGCTGATCAACTGAGTCGCGATTGGGGATTGGCCTTTTACAATGCAGGAAACGCCGGACATATAAATAGTGAGTCCGGTTATGGCGAATGGCCGTTAATTAAAGACTTTGTTTCAGCCATGCTGGAAGCTATTGAACCCTTACCTGGTGATGAGGTCTTTCAATTAAGTAGCTGGAACAGCTCTCGTAAACGTCTTATACCTAAAACATATTCAACAATCGGTTTAACAACGCAGCAAAGTGCATTTTTACAATACGCCTGATATGCAGGCTTGGATAATGGAGAATTAACATGTCAATTCGATTGGGTGATGAAGCCCCTGACTTTGAACAAGATTCAACAGAAGGGCGTATTCATTTTCATCATTGGTTAGGAAACAGCTGGGGCGTGTTATTTTCACACCCAGCCGATTTTACCCCAGTGTGTACAACAGAACTTGGTTTGACCTCCAAGTTAAAAGCCGAGTTTGACTCGAGAAATGTCAAGGCGTTGGCGTTATCGGTTGATCCAGTGGATAAGCATCACCAATGGATCGACGATATCAACGATACGCAAAATACCACGGTGAACTTTCCAATATTGGCCGATGCCGATCGAAAAGTATCTGAGCTTTACGACATGATTCACCCCAATGCCAGTGCGACTCTCACGGTACGATCATTATTTATCATCGATCCACAGAAAAAGGTCAGGTTAATCATTACCTATCCTGCCAGTACCGGACGGAATTTTAATGAAGTGTTGCGAGTAATTGATTCGCTGCAGTTAACCGATAATGAAAAAGTAGCGACGCCAGGTAATTGGCTGCCGGGCGACCGGGTGGTGATTGTGCTATCTCTGCAAGATGAAGCAGAACTTGCTAGTCGTTTCCCTCAGGGATATGAAGCCGTGCGACCTTACTTACGTTTTACAAAGTTAAAGTGATCTAATCTAGCTATAAATAGCTATTGCATTTGTGATATCAGCCAGTAGTTCTTATCGGACTACTGGCTTTTTATTATCTAAAACCAATAGCCAAAGCGCAGCAAAAATTGTTTTAGTTGCTAAAAGAGATATTTAAAGACAAAACATTAACTTTTTTAACTGATAAAAAAGCGATTGTTTTATCTAAGTTATTGTAAATTAAAATTAAAAAATCTAATCCAGTGCTATGCATAAGCTTTGCATATTTTGTTATTTCTCAGCATAAAAAAGCCTCTCTACACTTTGCGAACATCGTTTTGAGAAGGAATAGACATGTTACGCAACCCCATGAAACAGGCCACTCAGATCCTTGCCAGCGGTGCGTTAAACCGTGATGAAGGAAATGACTGATGGCCTCAATAAAATCATTTTCTGTTTTACCCGGTTTCGGTTTGTCGATGGGATTCACCCTGGTTTACCTGTCGCTGATTGTGCTGATTCCATTAAGTGCCGTATTTATTTTTACCAGCCAATTAACCTGGGCAGAATTTTGGGCGATTGTCACTGCGCCACGGGTCGTTGCTTCTTACAAACTTTCATTCGGTGCGTCATTAGCGGCAGCTGCCATTAATACTGTGTTTGGTCTGATGCTGGCATGGGTATTAGTTCGTTACTCGTTTCCGGGGAAGAAGATTGTCGATGCGTTGGTCGATTTGCCTTTTGCCTTACCTACGGCGGTTGCCGGTATTGCATTAACCGCTTTATATGCACCGAATGGCTGGTTAGGTCAGTTTATCCAAGGCTATCTGGGCATAAAAGTCGCCTTCGCGCCATTGGGCGTTTTGGTGGCATTGGTGTTTATTGGTTTGCCGTTTGTGGTTCGGACGGTACAGCCGGTATTGCAGGATCTGGAAACTGAACTGGAAGAGGCTGCCTCGAGCCTGGGCGCGAATCGCTGGCAGATTTTTCGTTATGTGCTGATGCCTATTCTACTGCCTGCGCTAATGACAGGGTTCGCTCTGGCATTTGCCCGTGCGGTCGGTGAATATGGCTCGGTTATTTTCATCGCTGGCAATATCCCGATGGTTTCGGAAATCACGCCGCTGATGATTATTACCAAACTGGAACAATACGACTATGCCGGTGCCACGGCGATTGCAGCGGTGATGCTGGTCGTGTCATTTGTGATGTTGCTAGTCATTAACGGCCTGCAATCTTGGGCTGGCAAACGAACAGGAAGGGATAAATGAGCCATACAATAATAGTGGATAACATTTCCAAGCATTCTGCCTGGGTTTCCCAGACAAAATTTGAAAAAAATGTAGCAACGCGGGAATCGAAGTGGATCAAATTCAGCATTATTAGTATCGCGCTGATTTTTTTTGGCTTGTTTTTAGTATTGCCCCTGGTCGCCGTATTTGCAGAGGCATTACGCAAAGGTGCGGGTGTTTACTGGCTGGCATTAACTGATGCGGATGCTTTATCAGCAGTCAGATTGACCTTGATAACGGCGTTGATTGCAGTGCCATTAAACCTGGTGTTTGGTGTAGCGGCCGCCTGGGCGATTGCCAAGTTTGAATTCAAAGGCAAGCAGTTGCTGATTACTTTTATCGATCTGCCTTTTTCCGTTTCACCTGTCATTGTGGGTTTAGTGTATGTGCTGGTTTTTGGTGTGAATGGCTGGTTTGGTGAATGGCTGGTGGCCAACGACATCAAAATTATTTTTGCTGTGCCGGGCATTGTGCTGGCCACCATTTTTGTAACCTTTCCGTTTATCGCGCGTGAGTTGATTCCGTTGATGCAGGCGCAAGGCAAAGAAGAAGAGGAAGCGGCTGTGGTATTGGGCGCGAGTGGCTGGAAGACGTTCTGGTATGTGACGTTACCGAATATCAAATGGGGTTTGTTATACGGCGTGATTCTGTGTAATGCCAGAGCGATGGGCGAATTTGGTGCGGTATCCGTGGTATCCGGACACATTAGAGGCCAGACCAATACGATGCCGTTACACGTTGAAATTCTTTATAACGAATATAACTTCGCGGCGGCCTTTGCAGTGGCTTCATTACTGGCATTACTGGCTTTAGTCACGTTGGTATTAAAGACCTGGGTGGAACACCGCGCTGAAACCAATGCTTCGGCACACTAATTAAAAGAGATACGAAGATGAGTATAGAAGTTAAAAATTTACACAAACAATTTGGCAGTTTTACAGCACTTGATGATATTTCGTTGAATTTTCCGTCAGGTGAACTGGTTGCGCTTTTGGGGCCATCAGGTTGCGGTAAAACGACATTACTGAGAATTATTGCCGGTCTTGAACAGGCAGATTCAGGTTCAGTTATTCTGGATGGTGAAAATGCTTCAGATACCCATGTCCGTGAGCGGCAAGTGGGTTTTGTGTTTCAGCATTACGCATTGTTCAAACACATGACCGTATTTGATAACGTCGCGTTTGGTTTGCGGATGAAACCGCGTAAATCCAGACCTAGTGAAAAAGTGATTGCCGAAAAAGTCCATCGTTTGCTGGAGTTGGTGCAACTGGATTGGCTGGCGGACCGTTTTCCTTCACAACTGTCTGGAGGTCAACGACAACGTATTGCTTTGGCTAGAGCATTGGCGGTAGAACCTCGAGTTCTATTATTGGATGAGCCATTTGGTGCCTTGGATGCCAAAGTACGTAAAGAGCTACGGCGTTGGTTACGTAAATTACATGATGAGTTACACATCACCTCAATTTTTGTGACCCACGATCAGGAAGAGGCACTGGAAGTAGCTGACCGAGTGGTGTTAATGGATCATGGAAAAGTTGAGCAGGTAGGCACGCCTGATGAAGTGTATAACCATCCGCAAACGCCGTTTGTTTATGGTTTTTTAGGATCGGTAAACCTGTTTCATGGCCGGGTAGACGATGGACATCTGCATGTCGGTGATGATGTGCTGCATGACCAAGGTGAAAATTACGGCCCCGGTTCAGAAGTTTACGCTTTCGCACGACCGCATGAATTGGATATAGTCGTCGATACACAACAAGTCAGTGGATTATCTGCCAAGGTGAATCGCGTTTTGTCGTTTGGTCTTAATTCACGGGTGGAGTTGGATGGTATCAATAGTGCTCACGGCCAGCATTTTGAGGTGGAATTAAGTCCTCAACGGGTGCATGAATTATCATTAATACAAGGTCAGATTGTTAAATTAGTGCCATCAAAATTAAAGCTGTTTCAACGAGATAGCGTACAGAAGGATTATCACGCTTGAACTTTCAACAATTAAGAATTATCCGCGAAACAGTCCGACGCAATTTCAACCTGACAGAGGTAGCTAATCATTTGTTTACCTCGCAGTCAGGTGTGTCCAAACACATTAAAGATTTGGAAGACGAGCTTGGCGTTGAGCTATACATCAGAAAAGGGAAACGATTGACCGGCCTGACCGAACCAGGCAAAGAAATGTTGAAGATTGTTGAACGCATGTTACTCGATGCGAATAATATCAAACGCCTGGCGGAGCATTACAGTCAGCAGGATACCGGCAAATTAACCATTGCGACAACCCATACGCAGGCGAGATATGTGTTGCCGGAAGTGATTACCCAGTTTAAGCAACGCTATCCTAAAGTACATTTAAAACTGCATCAGGGCAGCCCGGATGAGATCGTCAAAATGATGATTGAAGGGGAGGCTGATATTGGCATTGCCACAGAGGCGTTGGGGAATATTCCCGAATTAGTCAGTTTTGCTTATTACCATTGGCAACATGCGGTGATTGTGCCCAAAGAGCATCCTTTGATAAAACAACAGAAGCTGACTTTGGCGGATATTGCAGAGTATCCCATCGTCACCTATCACGAGGGGTTTACCGGACGCGCCACTATCGACAAGGCCTTTCTCAAACAACATATTGATGCTGATATTGCGATGTCTGCACTGGATGCGGATGTGATTAAATCTTATGTTGAATTGGGATTGGGTGTCGGCATTGTCGCGGCTATGGCCTACGATGCCGAACGTGATATCAAATTAACGTTGTTGGATTCCAGTCATTTATTTGAACAAAACATCACCAAGATTGCCGTCAGAAAAGGGCACTACATGCGCCAGTTTGCCTATGATTTTATTCAGCTTTGTGTACCGGATTTGCCGGAAGAAGCCATGGTCGCGGCGATTACGCAATAATGACACGGCAATGGCTTTTTAATCTGGCCATTGCTGGGGTACTTTCTGAATCTCTGAAATGTCATAACCCTGCTCAGCGAGCAACTGCAGCATCTGCAGGTAATCCTGTTCGGGAATCTGCGGTGTTCTGGCCATTATCCAGACGTAATCACGTTTTTCACGACCGACAATCGTCTGCGTGTAATCTTCATTCAGATAAACGATTCGATAATCGGCTTTGACTGGCCAGATAAACTGCATACCCCAGACAGCATTTGATTCGTCATCCAGAATGAAACCTTTGGGATGGTACTGTTTCTGTTCGCCATCGAAACTGTCTTTATTAAAGGTAAAGGTGGTGGCGATAGTGCCATCTTCATTTAGTTCATAAGTTTCAACAGCGTTGTGCGCACCTTTCTCAATAAAGGTTGGAATATTGGCGATGACATACCAATCGCCCATAAAGCGATTAATATCAACATAGTTTTCCGTGCGAATGGGTTGTGACATTGACTGACATCCTGCTAATAGCGTGATAAACAGCAACAGAGATAATTTACGACCAGACATCGGCATCACTCCTGATTGGAGTACATATGATCAATCGGCAGGTGTGAACTGGATGTGAAAGTTCTGGTTTGTTTAAGATGAGTCGGCTGCTATCAGGTTTTGGCTTTGATCAACAGTTTCAACTCTTCAATTTGCATAGATAAGTCTTCAATTGTCATATCGTTTTTATGTGCTTCTTCATGCTCTTCAGCACGTTCCTGTTCCATTACATTCACAACAATACCTATCAGCATATTTAGAAAAGCAAAGGTATTCAGGAAGATAAATATCAGATAGAAAATCCAGCTGAAAGGGTATACCTCCATGGTTTCATACATGACATCAGTCCAGTCTTCAAATGTCATAACCCTGAATAACGTCAGCATGGATACCGCGATATCGCCCCATAAAAAATCATTGACGTCTGCGAACAGCGTGGTACCGATGGCCGCAAAAATATAAACGATGATAAACATCATCAATGCAACATAACCCAGTTGGGGTAAGGCTTTGAGTAATGAGTTAAGCAAATGTCGTAATTCCGGAATCACTGATACCATCCGTAATACACGGAAAATACGAATCAATCGGGCAACGTAGGCCAGTTCACTGTCATTAACCGGTATCAGGCTGACAGCGACGATAAGCGTGTCAAACACATTCCAGCCGCTTTTGAAAAAATCCCTTTTGTTGGGTTCGGCCAGAAATCGTACGCTGATTTCCATGACAAAAAACAAGGTGATTGCGTAGTCCATCCAGTCGACTAACCGTAGGATCTGAAAAGGGATTTCATAGGTTTTTACACCTGTCACCATCGCAGAAAACAAAATGACACTGACAACGACAACTTCAAATAAACGGTTGTGTCGCAGGTTCTCCAGCTTGGTCTGAAAAGATATTGGAGAGGGTGCTGAGGTTTGCATATATAAAGCGGCCAAAAGTAAATCAAGGCCGCGATCATAATCGGAATTTATGGTGGGTCAAAGATGTTTAGCTAAACGCTGCAGAATTTGATGTTAATCGTTATCAGCAAGGTTATTGATAAGGGTAAGGATAACCTTTTTATTCGCTTCATTAAGACCACGGAATAAATCCAGCAATCGTTGTTCAGAATCCGTAATCGTAAATTCTTTAGCTGATGTTGAGCGGTAATCGTTGTGACTGATTTTTGCGGCGGCTGAATGTCGACGGTACTTATCATAACTGTGGGATAGTCGCATAACGATTTCCAGATTCAGACTAATCTCATGCTGCTGACTGAAATCGCGCAATAGTATCTTGAGATCATCAGGGATGCGTAAACCAAAGGCTTCGGTATTAGTGCTTGTAGGGCACTTTTTCAGAAATTCTCGCACAGCCGTTTTATCGAAGCGATGGGCCAGACTTTTCTGTAATAAAAACAAAGCCTCGCTGGTCGTGCTCCGGTTGTGTTGTGTCGCCTCATAACGTAGCCAAGACATAAGCTCAGCAGGCAGTCGGAGGCCAAAAGGTCCTTTTCTCGCGCTCATTAATTAAAGAGTGTAAACAGTTGTTATTGACATAGTTAGTTACCATCTGTAGTTTCATTACCACTGGTATCTATCACCGTGGTATAAAGTTAAATAAAGTTTAGTCCTTATTACTGTGAAATCCCCGTGAATAAAGGGTAAACAGCTGACGAAACTTATGACTGAAAATCCACGTTAAGGACAAGGCAGGTAGTGTGAGAAACACATTATTAGAAAATGCTTTCAGGTTTGCACATGAAGGCATTGTCATCACGGATGAACATCAGAAAATTGTTGATATCAATGAAGCGACTCAACACATTACCGGGTATTCACGATCAGAACTTATCGGCAGCAATCCCAAATTCCTTAGTGCTGAAAGCCAAAATAAAATTTTAAATCAGACCATCCTGCAATCATTGCATCGCAACGGTTTCTGGCAGGGTGAAGTGTCAAATAAACGGAAAGACGGTTCGCACTATATTGCCCGTTTGAGTGTGAAACGTATTCATGCTTTCAACAAACTGTTTTATCTGGTGCATCTCAGTGATGTGACTGCTGACCGAAAATATCGCGCTATCCTTTCTGATCTGATTCTCAACCGTAATTCGCATCAAATCCTCAACAAAAACCAGCTGGAAAATGATTTTGGTCAGATGAGCTCAATGGCTGATCAGAATAATGAAAAACTGGTAGTTGCCTTTATGGATCTGGATGAGTTCAAAACAATCAATGATATTCATGGCAAAGCGGTTGCAGATAATCTGCTGGACCAGGTACCAAATCGTGTGAAAACCGTATTAGCGGAAACAGACTGTATTGTGCGTTATGGCGGTGATGAGTTTGTTTTGATAATTGGTGGTATCAAAAATGATGCTATCGCATCACAAACAATCCAGAGGGTATTATCGACAATTGCCAGTCCGTTTATTGTGAACGAAGTGCCAATGATGATCACGGCATCCATCGGTTATACACTTTATCCAGATGACAAGGGCAGTCTGGATACCTTAATCCGTCATGCTGATCAGTGTATGTATAAGGCCAAGCTTGACGGAAAATCAACCTTGTTCGCCTATGATCCGGGTGAAGAAGAGCAGATTACCGAACGCAATCAGCAACTACGTGAAATTGCCACAGCAATCCAGGAAGATCAGTTTGTTTTATTTTTTCAACCTAAAGTTACCCTCAGTACAGGGCATATTTTCGGTTTTGAGGCTTTGATTCGCTGGCAACATCCTGAAAAAGGTTTACTGACGCCGGATAGATTTATTGACCAGGTTTATGATACGGAACTGGAAGTCAGCCTTGGTCAATGGGTTATCCAGAAAGCCATAAAACAACTTTCCCAATGGCAGCAAGCTGGTCATAAGTATCAGTTAAGTATTAATCTGACGGCTTATCACTTGTCTACCAGCGACTTCTTCGATTGGTTGCAGTTTCAGATTAAACAATACCCCGAACTGGATACCAGTCGTTTTCAGATTGAGATCCTGGAAAGTAATCGTCTTAGTGATCTGAGTCTTATCAACAATGTGGTCGAGTTCTGTAAATCGGAGTTTGGTATTACCACCGCGCTGGATGATTTTGGTACAGGTTATTCCTCTCTCACTCATATTCGGGTATTGCCGGTCGATGTGGTGAAAGTGGATCAAAGTTTTGTCCGGCGGATGCTGACAGAACCCGAAGACTGCAAAATTGTGGAAGGCGTCATAGCGCTTGCCCAATCATTTAATATTCAGGTGATTGCTGAGGGGGTTGAATCTATTGCTCACGGTGAAGTGCTATTGGCGATGGGCTGTAACCAGGCTCAAGGCTACGCGTTAGCCAGACCGATGCCGATTGAGCAGCTGATGACATTTTTAAGTGCTTATCAGCCTTTCAGCCAATGGTGTGCTCAATCAGGCCTGTTGAAGAATCATAAACAAGCCCGGTTGAGTTTATTTTATTTTTATTTAAAACACTGGATACATCAGCTTCAGGAACGACTGTTCGCTGAACCGGAGATCAAAACGGAGTGGCCGATAACACAATTAGCGGATTCTCATTGCGGGATCTGGCTGGAGAAAGCCCGTTATCATCATTATCTGGATAACACAACGCTAGACCAAATCAGTCATTATCATCAATACATTTTTCACTCGGGGAATGATTTGCTGGCCAGTTACCTGGCGGGTGATATTCATGCCAGCCGAGCAGGCTATAACGCTCTTGAAACCACTTTCAAGACAACCCTTGCAGAATTGCATTCACTAATCAGACGAATGTCTGAATAAGCCCGCCATAAACAAGTCTTGACATCAGGCCGGGAAGTTGAAATGATATGATATATCATAATTTGGAGCGTTTAATGAAAGATGATTTGGCGATAGCCTGTTCCGGAGCCTGCATGGTTCATTGCTTGTTAACGCCGATGATAATCGGCTTTGGTGCTGCAGGACTGGTGGGAGAATGGTTAAGCTCGGAATGGGTTCACCGACTGATGTTGGTGCCTGTTGTTTTACTGGCTTTATTGAGCTTGCCTGGCTCCTACAGAGTACATAAAAATCAATGGCCCTTATTGCTTGGTGTAATGGGGGTTTTAACCATGGTGTCGGCGTTATTAGGGCCGGAATCCCTGGAAGCCTGGATAACGATAAGCGGTGGTCTGTTGCTGATTACGGCGCATTTGTGGAATCGCAAGTTATCTTTAAGATTATTGCTACCTCAAAGAGAGCATGCAAATGGATGAAAAAGCTTTATTAGCGGCTAACGAAGCGGATTACATGAATGCTGAGCAACTGATCTTTTTTGACAATCGACTTCAGCAACTCAGAACCGAAACATTAGACGAAATTACAGCAATAAAGACCCAAATGCTGGGTAATAGTCAGGTCAGTGATGTACTGGACAGGGCACAACAGGAAGAAGAGTCACAAATTGCTTTACGGATCGCTGATCGGAAACGTCAGCTGATTCCTAAAATTGATGCAGCACGTCAGCGAATCCGCTCAGGGGAGTATGGTTATTGTTTGCAAACCGGTGAACCAATCGGCATTGAACGATTATTGATTCGTCCAACCGCAGAATATTGCACTGATGTGAAAACCATTAATGAACAAAAAGAAGGGCTTTATGAGCACAAAACCCGATAAACGTTTGCCGGTAACGGTGTTGTCCGGCTTTCTGGGCGCTGGAAAAACGACGGTACTGAATCATATTCTGAATAACCGTGATGGTCTGAAGGTGGCGGTTATAGTGAATGATATGAGTGAAATCAATATCGATGCTCAGCAAATTCAGCAGGATGTGCAACTTAACCGTGCTGAAGAAAAGCTGGTGGAAATGAGCAACGGTTGTATCTGCTGTACCTTACGGGAAGACCTGTTAATTGAAGTACGTCGACTGGCTGAAGAAAAACGTTTTGACTATCTGGTCATCGAATCAACGGGCATTTCTGAACCTTTACCCATTGCTGAAACCTTTACTTTTGCCGATGAAGATGGCGAAAGCCTGTCACAGATTGCCCGGCTGGATACCATGGTTACAGTGGTCGATGCGATAAATTTTCTGCGTGATTTTAATGAGGCCAGAAATCTGCAGGAAACGGTGGAAAGTCTGGGTGAAGAGGACATGCGTAGTGTGGCCGATTTGCTGGTAGAGCAGGTTGAGTTCTGCGATGTGATATTAATCAGCAAAACCGATTTATGCACCACAGAACAATTAACGGAATTAACAGGTATTTTAAAAAGCCTTAATACCGAAGCAGAGTTGATTGCTATCGAAAATGGTCAGGTCCCACTGGATAAAGTATTGGGAACACATAAATTTAGCTTTGAAAAAGCCGAGCAAGCGGCGGGTTGGCTTAAAGAAATGCGCGGTGAACATATTCCTGAGACTGAAGAATATGGCATTAGCAGTTTCACCTATGTTGCCAGGCGACCGTTTCATCCACAGAAATTCTTTGAGTTTCTGCATCAGGACTGGCCTTGTGGCAAGTTAATTCGTTCCAAAGGTTATTTCTGGTTGGCCAGCCGTCCACAGTTTGCTGGCCAATGGAATCAGGCTGGTGGCATTGCCCGTTATGGATTTGCCGGCATGTTCTGGAAAGCCATCCCGGAGAATCGCTGGCCGCAGGATGCCGAAAGTCTGCAAACCATCAAAGAGAATTGGCAGGAACCGTTTGGTGATATGCGTCAGGAACTGGTGTTTATCGGCCAGAACTTAAATCCCCAAGCCGTGACAGCCCAGCTGGATGATTGTCTGTTAAGCGATATCGAGTTACTGGCAGGTAAACCATTATGGGAGTCGTTACCTGATCCATTTCCAGCATGGGATGCGGCTTAAAATGAATCAGAGTGCATTAGCCGTAAACCCATTGTTTGAGCATGTACTCAAGGCAGATTCGCCATTAGTGATGACAGCAATTTATGAGCCGCACATTAATCTGGTGGTCTGGCAACGCCAGTTAAGTAATGCACTTGACCATTATATTGCGGAAGTAACTCAAGGACTCAATGCGCTACAATTACGTACGGTTATTACCCCAGACGAAGTCAGTGACTGGTTAACCGGTTTATTACCTGATAAACCACAGCGAAATTTGTTTGTTGATGATGTCAGGCAATTAGTGGAAATGTATGCGGATTTGTTTGAGTTAAACTCGGTTGGCTTGCGCCTGAGTCTGATACACGAGACTATGTGTCCCAGATTTCATACTGATCATCTGGCGTGCAGACTGGTAACCACTTATCATGGGCAGGGGAGTGAATGGTTAACAGAGGAAGCTGTAGATCGTTCAAAACTGGGGCCCGGTGCACAAGGTTTAGCGGATCATTTATCGGGGATATACCAGGATAAAGTGGATATCCAACAATTGAATCAGGGTGATGTCGCATTATTGAAAGGTGATGGTTGGATGGATAGTCAGGTGAGCGGCATTGTGCATCGCTCACCACATATTCATAAATCTGAGAAACGATTATTGTTAACCTTGGATTTTGCAGAGTGATTGGGAGACAGATAAAAATGCGGATAGCACCATATTTATTTTCTGCGGTTTGTGGCTTCGCTGTTATGCCCATCACAAACGCCCATGAAGAGTCTCATGGGCATAAACATCACGAGCATCATGAACATCACCAACATGAGGGACATCGCCATCATGGAGCGCATGTTCATGGCATGGCAACGCTGGATTTAGTGATGGATGGTCAGGAATTGATGTTGCATTTACAATCGCCGTTGATGAATTTTTTAGGTTTTGAGCACCAACCCGAAACAGAGCAGCAAAAGGCCATTTACCACGATATGTTGCAACAACTGGAAATGTTGGATGTATTGCTGACCGTTGAAGGTTCAACTTGTAAAGCCGAGTCAATCGAAATCGATGAGCCTTTTGACAGTCAAGGTCAAGCAGGGCATGCGGATCTCGATGTCAGTTATTTTGTGCGTTGCGAACAGCCAGATAACATAACCGGTTTGAAAATCAATTTATTCGATGTGTATAACCGTCTGGAAACGTTGCAGGTTCAAATGGTGTTACCTACCGGTCAGCAGCAACTGGAATTAAATCCACAACGAACCACTATCCGGATCAACTAATGACGACAGTCGATATAGAGAATGTTCTGCAGCAGGCCGAACGTAGTTGCGTTGAGCATGGCGCCCGATTAACCAGTAAACGTAAGTACATTCTTGAAGTATTACTGAAAGCTGAGGCAGCGCGTTCAGCGTATGAGATTGCTGAACTTTATCGTCAGCAAACCAATGAAAATATTCCGGTGATGTCAGTCTATCGGATGCTGGACTTTCTGATGCAGAACAGCTTGGTTCATAAGCTGGCCTCCAATAATAAATTTATTGCCTGTGCCCATATTGCCTGTTCACATTCACACCAGACGCCTCAATTTCTGATTTGTGACAATTGTCAGCAGGTACGGGAAATCGGTGTAGATAAACAATTGATTCATGCATTGGAAGAGAGTATTGAGCACAATCATTTCCAGCTTAATAGCCCACAGCTTGAACTGCATGGCTTGTGTGAAGCCTGCCAACAACAACGTTAAGTAGAAATTTTTTTCATTCGCAGATTTACGTATTTTGCATTAAATTGATGTGATATATCGTATTTATTATGGTGATCGTTTTGCCCGATACCCATTTGATAAAACGCTTCAGGAGAAACCATGCTGGAAGTAAACCAGTTAACCAAATCATTTGGCAATCGAATTGCCGTTGATCATCTCAACTTCAAAATCGCTTCCGGTGAGGTTTTATGTTTATTGGGTGCCAATGGCGCGGGTAAGACAACAACGTTGAATATGTTGCTTGGCTTTACTGCACCAAGCAGTGGCAGCGCCACGCTGGAGGGTGATGACCTCTATCAGCAGGCCTCCTTATGCCGACAGAAAATCATGTATGTGCCGGAAAACGTCAATCTTTATCCGCGTTTTAATGCCATTGAAAATATTCACTATCTGGCTGTGCTGGCCAAAATGAAATTAACTGACCAGCAAATTCACGAAGCGTTGCTCAGTGCCGGACTCAAACCGGCTGACTTTACCAAGCATCTCGCAGAATATTCCAAAGGCATGCGGCAGAAAGTAGCCATTGCCTTTGCGTTGTTAAAACACGCTCGTTTGATTTTGATGGATGAACCGACATCCGGTCTGGATCCGGTTGCCACTCAGGATTTTATTCAAGTAGTGAATACGATTAAATCTCGCGGTGCGGCAGTGTTGATCGTCACACATGATCTTTTATGCGCCCATCAACTGGCTGACCGGATTGGCATTATGAAACAAGGTCATTTAACCGATCTCATTACCACGCAATCGTTAACACTGGATCAGCTAACGCAACGTTACTTTGATCAGTTTGCTGCCTAAGGAATTTATGATGAAAAAAACTTTTATTAGCAGCCTGATTGTGTCTGCTCTACCGTTATCTGTGGTCTTTGCCGAGACTGATAATGAACCCGCCGCCCGTATTGATCCTTTAGTGGTATTAGGTACACGTCCGGATTATGCCGATGAAAATCTGGCCGGTTCACAGGATATTATCTCGCGAGAAGAGTTATCCATCAGTCATGTGAACAACACCATGGAGCTGTTTACCAAAATTCCCGGTGTTTATTTTGCCCGATACAATCAGGGCATTATCAACACCGATATCGGCATTCGTGGCTTTGCCGCTGAGGGAAGTACTCCGCACGCCAAGCTGTTAATCGATGGTATTCCATCCAATCTGCATAACGGCTACAGCGAGATGGATCAACTGTTTCCGGGTAATATTGACACCATTCAGGTTTATAAAGGCAATAGTGATCCGCGTTATGGCACATTTAACGTAGCCGGTAATTACAATATTGCCACTCGCTCAGATATAGCGCGTGAAGTTGAAGTCACCCTTGGCAGTTATAACGCACGTGAGATACAAGGCTATTGGGGAGAACAAACCGGTAACCTGCAACACAGCTATTTTGCCGGTTATCGTGAATCGGAAGGTTACCGGGATAATTACGATATTGATAAATACAGTGTGGGTGGCCACTGGTTTTATGATTTATCTGACGATACCTCGCTCGGTTTTATTGCCCGAGTCGCCGAGTATGATGCCGATGCGCCGGGTTATCTGACCCAAGAAGAAGCCCGTAAACATCCGACCCGATCAGCTGCCTATGCAAGACAGGATGGCGGTGATAAGGAAACCCAATCCTACAGTCTGCATTTTGATACCGCCTTACGTAATGATCTGACCTGGTCAGCCAAAGCCTATTACAACTATTACGAGCGTGAGCGTTGGGTGAGGTTCAGTGAGGCTGGTTCATTGGCCAATCGTTATGATGAGCAGGATCATTATGGTTTTATCTCAACCTTGTCCTGGGATATCAATGAGCAGTGGGCATTAAACTGGGGGCTGGATATCGAGCGCCAGGATGTGTTGGAGCAGCGTTTCGGCACCATCGGCAATGTCCGCGAACGTGATACCAGTAATGTTTCGCGTAACTTTGATTATGATTTTGTCAGCAAAGGCACTTATCTGCAGGTATCTCACGCACCGAATGAATTTATAGCCTGGAATGCAGCGGTTCGGGCTGATCGAATTGATGGGGATTTTAAGCAGCGTAATGCAGCGGGTGAGGTGATCAGTAATCAAGATAGTTATGACTATGGCACCATTGTGCAACCCAAATTTAATCTGTTCCTCTACCCAACGGATCAAGTGACGTTATTTGCCAATGCTGGACGCAGTTTTCAACACCCGGTCAGCAGTAGTGGCTATACCGATGGCGATCGTTCTGCACGTGATGTCTCGGTCAATGATGGCTGGGAACTTGGGGTGAAGTGGATGCCAACCTATAGCCTCGAGTTACGATTATCCTATTGGGAACAAAAGGCTAAGGATGAGTTTATATTAGTTGATGGCCTGGCTCAAAACGTCGGTAAAACCCTGCGTCAGGGAGCTGACTTTGGTATGAGCTGGATGGCAACTGACAAACTAACGCTATGGGGTAACTTCAGCACCGTGGATTCAGAAATTCAAAGCCCTGGCGCTGATCGTGGCAATGAATTACGCAGCATTCCGTCTTATACCGCATCAACTGGTATCGCTTACCTGTTTACACCAGCTCTCACAGGACGTGTTCACTATGACGCGCAAGGCTCATCGTATATAAACGAAGCCAATAGCGGCGGCAAGTTTGGTAAATACAATCTGGTGAATGCCAGCATGGATTATGCAACCAGTTGGGGCAATATTAACTTCCAGGTCAATAATCTGTTCAACGAATACTATGAGTATGTCTACGACAATGGTGGCGTTGATGGGGTGATTTATTCACCGGGTGATGGCGTCAATGCCAGTGTCTCAGTAGCTTATAAATTCTGATTATGAAACATCCGATAGTCGAAATCGCTCGTCATGAGCTGATCACCCAATGGCGCAGCCAGACCCTGAAAATCCTGTTGCCATTGTTATTGGTGTTAACGGCATTAATTGCGTTTTCCCATTGGCAACAGCAGGAGGATTTTATTGAAGCGCAAACCATCTGGCAGCAGCAGAATGATGCTGAATGGGAAGCACAGCCAGATCGACATCCGCATCGTGCAGCACATTACGGCACGATGGTGTTTCGCATCATCTCACCACTGAGTTTTATTGATAGCGGGGTGAATCCGTTTGTCGGTAATGCCTTGTTTCTGGAAGCGCATCGGCAAAACAGCAGCAGCTTTAAACAATATGTCAGCAGCACGGCCTATATGGGACTGGGCTATCTGTCAGGGGCGACGATTATTCTGGTGATCTGGCCGCTGGTATTGATCGCTCTGGCCTTTAATAGTGTGAGTGGTGAACGTGGTCATGGCACATTACGTCAACTGGTCTCGCAAGGCATCAGTGTCAGGCAGCTTTTATTCGGCAAAACGCTGGCTTACAGTCTGATCTCACTGATTTTTCTGTTAGTGATTTTCAGTATTGCTATTGGCTTTATGCTGTTATCGCATGTGCATGGCAGCGATGTGTTACGCATGGGCTTGATGTTTGTTTTATATCTGTTTTATTGCCTGTTATGGACCATCACGGTGGTGCTGTTTTCTAACTGGTGCCGCACCAATCAGCAAAGTTTGTCTGCATTATTGTTGTTTTGGCTGCTGACAGTGATTGTGATGCCGAAAATGGCCTACAGTCTGGCTGAGATGCAGTATCCGATGCCGGATCGTGCGGTATTTGATATTCAGACAGCACAGGAGATTGCCAAAGTCGGTGATTCGCATAACCCGGATGATCCGCATTTCACTGAATTTCGTGAAAGAGTGTTGGCCGAATATGGCGTGTCACGTGTCGAGGATTTACCGGTCAACTGGCGTGGCATCGTGATGCAGGAAGGCGAGCGCATTACCAGCGAAGTATTTACCCAACAATATGAAAACGTGATGCAAATCGCTGAGCAGCAAAATCAACTGGTCAGTTATGTAGCGTGGTTTTCCCCCTATTTATTAGCTAACAAGTTATCGTCTATTTTTGCGGCGACCAACGCGGGTAGTTTTTTGCATTATGAAAATGCTGCGGAGCAATTTCGCTTTAATTTCATCAAGCAACTGAATCAGTTGCATGCAGAACAAATCGACCATGCCCATGATCGTGAACAAAAAGTCTCGAATGAGCAATTGGCAAATCTGCAGCAATTTGATTATCAATCACCTACCTTGCAGAACGAACTGAATCTGATTTACCTGCCTTTATTAATATTGCTGGGGTGGTTAATCATCGGTGTGTTGTTACTTTCCCGCAGTCGTAACGAGGTTGATTAAGGTGAGATTTATTCAATTTGAATTACGCTTGTTATGGCAGAACAAGCTCTTTAAATGGCTGATGGCAGCTTATCTTCTAGCAGCTTTATTAGCCATTATCTGGGGACAGACAGGACTGCATCGTGAATATCAACAGCGGGCTATCAGCGAAGCAAATTACCAAGCCGAATTGGCAGACTATCAGAAGGATGCTCCGTTAGCGCCATACGACTCAGGATATCTGAGTTATTACCAGTTTCATCCTGTCTGGCAAAAACCTTCTGCCTGGTCGGCATTGATACATGGTGAACGTAGCGAATCGGCCAGCCACACAAGAGTTCGTTTATTAGGTTTGCAAAGTCAATTGAGCAATACGGCGACTGGCAATATTGCTGCTATGCCTATTGGTAAGCTGGACTTGAGTTTTATCTGGATTTACCTGATGCCGTTATTGATTGCGGCATTAAGTTTAAATCTGTTGGCGGAAGAGAAGGCCAGCGGACGCTGGTCATTACTGGCATCGCAGGTAGCAAATAGTGGCATGTTACTGACTAAAAAGATGTTGATTGCAGCTGGACTGCTGGCAGTGGTGAATTTACTGATTCTGCTTGCAGCAGTGGTCATGACAGATATTGATTTTGATTCAATATGGTTGCAGGTTGCTGCGGTTTTATTGGCTTATCAACTCTGCTGGTTTTTAATCACTGGCTGGATTATCAGCTTGCAACGCACAGCTATTTTTAACAGTTTGTTATTTATCAGCCTGTGGATTGTGTTTGCTTTTGTGCTGCCCGGATTAGCATATCTGTATCAAACACAACAACAGCAACCCGCTGAACATGTTTCCATGATCTTTGATCAACGAGAGTTTATGCATGACAGCTGGGACAGGGATCAGCAAGCGGATTTCGATGTTTATTTGCAGGATTATCCTCAGTGGCAAACTACTGAACCGACGTTGCAAAAGCCTTTCGACTGGCGCTGGTATTATGCGATGCAGCATATGAGCGATGTGATTGTGGCAGAGGCGGTCGCGCAGTTTCGTGAGAGTCGTGTGCATTCCCACCAGATTGGCAATCAAGTTGCCTGGTTATCACCGGTGATGCGTTTGCAATACAGTATGAATCGTTTCGCCGATACCGATATGTTGGCAAGTCAGGCATTTCTGGATCAGATTGGTGATTATCACCAGCAATTGCGCGATTACTTCTTTGATTTCTATTTTTTTGACAAGTCGTTTACGGAAGCCGATTTCGCTAATATTCCTGTATTTGAATATCAGCCGGTAATGCAAAGCTATACGTTAAAAAGCTTAATTAATTTAGTTTTGATCGGCCTGTTTTTTGTCGGCTTGATTATGTTACAAACTCGGCGTAATCGTGGCTGAACCAACCGTCCAATTTAAGCTTTTTCAAAAGGCGATACCGACCAATGTGATTACCGGTTTTCTTGGGGTTGGTAAAACCACAGCGATCCAGCACCTTTTACAGACCAAACCGGCAGGTGAGCGCTGGGCGGTATTAATTAATGAATTTGGCAAAGTGGGCATAGATAGTCAGTTGTTAAAGACTGATGATTCTGCTGAAGGCGAAGTCACCATTCGTGAAGTGCCCGGTGGCTGTATGTGCTGTGCTGCCGGTTTACCAATGAAGGTGGCACTCAATCAGCTTATTGGAAAAGCCAAACCCGACAGGTTATTGATTGAACCCAGTGGTCTGGGGCACCCGGAAGAAGTGATCGCCGTGCTGTCAGGTGAATTTTATCAATCAATTATTGATTTACGTTCCACGCTGACCTTGGTGGATGCTCGTCATATGGCTGAAGCGAAATATCGTGAACATGAGACGTTTCAGCAGCAATTGCAGATTGCTGATCTGTTGGTAGCGAATAAGGCCGATATGTATGACCAGAGCGAAGTTGATGCTTTAAAACGATACATCAATGAGCTGCATCTTCAGGAATTGCCTTTACAGATCACGCAAGAAGCCAAAATTAATCCTGAATGGCTAAAACCAAAAGCTAAATTTAATCAGGCTGTCTGGCAGGAACAGCCAGCGGAGTTTAATGTTGATAATGAAGAACAACTTATTCCAGATTGCGGCTACCTGGCGGCCACACAAAAGTTAAGTGGCTGGTATAGCTATGGCTGGCGGTTCAAATCAACATTCAGTTTTGATTACCAACCGCTGATGTCATGGCTGGAGCAATTTAAACAGGTGCGTTTTAAAGCTGTTTTTCGAACCAGAGAGGGCTTTGTTGCAATCAATCAAGCTGATGACAATTTAACCATTGGAAAACTGCCCGCTCAGGCAGCAGAAAGCCGTATTGAGTTCGTTACCGATATGCCACTTGATGCAAAAAAAATGGAAAACCAACTATTACAGATATGTGGGATAAAGCATGTTAACCCGTCTTAAAAACGCTCGCGTATACGACCCGGTACAAAAGTTAAATGGTGAACTCATGGATCTGTGGATCCGTGATGATCGAATCGTTGATCCGAAAAATATAAGTGATAAGGATTCGGCTATTACCTATGATTTAAATGGGGCTATTACCATGGCGGGCGGTGTGGATATTCACAGCCATATTGCAGGGGGTAATGTGAATACAGCCCGTTTATTACTGCCCGATCAACATCGTAATCATCTGCAACGACAGGAAAATCTGCCATTCTATAATGCCCGCTGGTCTAGTTTTGAAACCGGTTATCGCTATACAGAAATGGGCTACAGCATGGTGGTTGAACCGGCGATGTTGCCGGTCAATGCGCCGCAGGTTCACCGTGAAATGGCGGATATTCCGATCATTGATACCGCAGCGCTGGCGATTCTCGGCAGTGATGATTTGCTGGTATCGATGTTGCGAAGTGGTGCCTCGCAGGATCAGATTAATGACTATGTGAGCTGGACCATCAATACCACGCAGGCATTAGGCTTAAAAGTGATTAATGCCGGTGGTTCGCAGGCGTTTAAGGCTGGAGTTGAACAGTTTGGTTTGGATGATGAAGTACCGGATTATGGCATCAGTTCCCGGCGCTTACTGACTTCATTACAGATCGCTGTGCATCAGCTGGGTATTCCGCATCCGGTACATGTGCATTGTAATAACCTTGGTGTGCCCGGCAATGTACAAACTGCCATTGATACCATGGAAGCCGCTCAAGGCTTGCCGATGCATCTGGCACATGTGCAATTTTATGGCTATGGAGCCGAAGGCACTCGTGGTTTTTCTTCAGCCGCGGCACAGCTAATGGAAGCGTTTAATCGCCACCCCAATATCACTATGGATGTCGGGCAGGTGTTATTTGGTCAGACCGTGACTATGTCTGGCGATATCATCGCTCAATTTTCCCGTCGTGGTGATGCCAGTCCGCATAAATGGGTAATGTGGCATGCCGAAGATGAGGGCAGTGGTGGCATCGTGCCATATCAATACAAAAAAGCCAGTTTTGTAAATGGTTTGCAGTGGGCTATTGGTCTGGAGATTTTCCTGTTATCCGGCGATCCCTGGCGTTTGTTTTTCACCACCGATCACCCCAATGGTGCACCGTTTACCCGTTACCCGGATTTACTGCATCTATTGATGGATTATGATTTTCGCATGGCTTGTCTGGCCGAACTGGATCCGGAGATCATGGAGCTGACCTTGCTCAAAGATCTGAAACAGGAATTCAGCTTATATGATATTGCCATTATGACGCGGGCGGCCCCGGCAAAATTACTTGGGTTGAATGGCCGTGGACATCTGCAACCTGGCGCATTGGCTGATATTGCGGTTTATCGGGAGCAGGATGATAAAGCGGCGATGTTCAGAAAAGCCCAATGGGTCTTCAAAAACGGTCAGTTGATTATCGAAAAAGGTGAGTTTGTACATCGCCAGTTTGGGCAAACCATGACCGTTAAACCACATTTTGATCGGCAGATTGAATCGACAGTGAAAGACTACTTCGATCGTTTTTATTCGATGAAATTATCTAATTACGGGGTGCAGGAGGATCTGCTTGCGGATCAACCTCAGCGGTTTGCAGCAATAAAGTGTTAGCGGATTATTCCTCGTATAACTCAATATTGTCGGCTGTCATCGAATAGGCTGATACGGCCACTTCATTTTCGGTGATGGTGGTTGTCAGAGTGCCCTCAACCCAATAAGGATCGTACAGATTCTGTTGAGCGACACCTTCTTTGGATGTGACATAAATAATCTGATTGGGCGGGGGCGGGGGATAATGGATGCAGGCACCGAAAAACGGCACCAGAAAAAATTCGGTCACCAGTTGCTTTTCGTTCATTTCGACTGGGACCATAAAACCGGGTAGACGAATCTGCCGCTGATCATATTCAGGTTTGACCTTGGCAGACGTTAAGGCCTGTTGATAGCGATCATCGGCAGAACTTTCGAGGGCACCGACCAATTGACTGCTGATTTGATCTTCAAATGAACCATCTTCGATTTCACTGAGATATTCCGGTGGATTCATTAATGCTTCAAGGTCGTCTTCTGGCATCAGGTCGACCCAATCGATGGCCTGGTATTTGTCGTTTGCGAACAGAGGTTGCGCTATTGTCAGGCCAGCTATGACGGAAAAAACAAGCCAGAACTTTGCATATTTCAGTGCGGTCATGATGTATCCGGGAAGTTAAAATTCGAACGAAAATGGTATGTTATAACAATAAAGTGACTGACATAAATTATCCATCATTCAATTCGGTAAACGTATGACCCAGTGTCCCGCTATCCAAATAGAAAATTGTCAATTTCGTTATCACCCTGACTCAGACAAGGCCTTATTGCAAATTGCTCACTGGCGGGTGGAAAAAGGTGAAACGGTGTTTGTTTATGGGCCATCCGGGTCAGGTAAATCGACCTTATTGAATCTGTTGGCAGGCATCTTGTTACCCCAGCAGGGCAATATCAGTCTTGATAATGTGATCGTCAACCGGCTCAGTCATCGAAAACGTGATGCGTTTCGGGCTCGGCATATTGGCATGGTGTTTCAGCGGTTTAACCTGATCCCGTATTTAACCGTTGCAGACAATATCAAACTGGCCAGTCATTTTTCCTTGAGGGATAAACAGTATCTGCAACAACGCAGAGACGGGTTGTTGAATGCGTTGCAACTTGATCCTGAAATACTGATGCGGCCTGCATCTCAACTGAGTGTAGGCCAGCAGCAACGAGTGGCCATTGTCCGTGCCCTTATCAATGAACCCGAATTACTAATTGTCGACGAGCCCACATCAGCTCTGGACAGTGATGCACGTGACAGTTTTGTTGATTTGTTACTGGATCAGATCAAAGCGGCACAGGCAACACTACTCTTTGTCAGTCACGATCGCAGTCTGGCACGGCATTTTTCCAGACAGTTGGATATTCAGTCATTTGTAGATGCAGGAGAAAATCATGCTGTTTAAACTGGCCTGGAAAAGTTTGTTGGCCCGGCGAGTCAGCGTGTTACTTACTATTTTGATGATGACTGTGAGTATTTTTGTTTTATTGAGCGTGGAAACGATTCGTTATCAGGCAAAGGACAGTTTTAGCAAAACGGTTTCGGGTGTTGATTTGATCGTCGGCGCACGTACCGGTCAGGTGAATCTTCTGCTGTATTCTGTATTTCACATTGGAGTGCCGACCAATAATGTTTCCTGGCAAAGTTATCAGGAATTTGCGACGAATCCATCTGTGGCATGGAGCATTCCAATTTCTTTGGGGGATTCACATCGAGGTTATCGTGTGGTGGGAACCAGTACTGACTTTTTTGAATTTTTCCGCTTTGGGAATAAACAAACGCTCACCTTTCAGCATGGCAAAGCGTTTAATGAACATTTTGATGCGGTGATTGGCTCAGAAGTCGCCAAACAACTGGGTTATCAAGTAGATGATGCCATTGTGCTGGCACATGGTATTGCCAGTACCAGCTTTAGTAAACATGACGATCATCCGTTTAAAATTACCGGTATTCTGGCCCCGACTGGCACACCGGTCGATCAATCTGTGTATGTGAGTTTACAAGGCATTGAAGCCATTCATTTCAACTGGCAGGGCGGGGTGCGAATGCCGGACACAGCCACGCCCGAGTTAGAAGATTTACAGCCAGAAACCATTACGGCATTTATGCTGGGACTTAATTCGCGGATACAGACCTTTAATCTGCAACGCCAAATCAATGAATATCGGCAAGAACCATTACAGGCAATTCTGCCAGGTGCGACACTGATGTCCTTATGGTCGATGCTGAGCAGCGTAGAGCAGATATTATTACTGGTTGCCTCACTTGTGTTGTTAGGTGCTTTGATTGGCATGGCCAATATGCTTCTGGTTTCAATGCGTGAGCGTAGACATGAGTTGTCAGTGCTTCGGGCTTTAGGTTATCGGCCTGGCTTTTTGTTTGCCTTACTTCAGATTGAGGCGTTATTAATCAGTCTGGCCGCGGCAATCTCAGCCTTTATCAGTTTGCAATTAAGTATGTATGTACTGAAAGACTGGTTGTTGCAGGAGTATGGGATTTTGCTGACGCGATTATCAATCATTAATGAGTTTCTGTTTATGTTGCCAATAGTACTTATCGCGAGTTTTCTGGTGGCGCTGATTCCGGCAATCAGTGCCTATCGACAAGGCCTGCATCAGCAATTAAACCTGTAGCTCAAATGCGTTTGAGTTTTGGCAGATGCTGTTTTAAATGTGATTTGATGTCTTCAATATCAGCTGAAAATACCAAAGCATAAATTTCTCGTTGCATGGTATCGGTTATGAAGGGATAAATTTCATAACCCTCTGCATAAAGTTCTGCTCGTGCCCGGCAAACTTTACGAATACCTTCACTGAACGCGAGGTTATCCACGGCCAGCAAATCCGACTCACCCATAGTCCATTGCTGATCTTTCCAGTGCTCAAAACACCAGTGAGTTAATTGCAGAACAGGATCAATTTTATCCTGCTCAACCTTGTCTGTTTGTTCATTACAACCCAGCAAACAGCCGACCAGGCTGAGGATGAAAAGCTGATGTCGCATTGGCAAACTCCACGGCAATATTCGTTGGAACAATATTGCCTGCTTTTGAGCTCAAACACCAACCTTTGATGGTCATATTAATTGCTGATCAACAGGCAATGACAAATTGTTTTTATCAGGTCATTATCTGTATGGAGCCATCTTAAATAAGGGTATCAATGGATAAGTTTTCAACCATAGGCGTGATTCTGTTGCTGATTCTTGCAGTAGTTGGCGGATATATGACTGGGTTGTTTGCCGGATATTTATACGATTTGGGAAAACGCCGACTGGGAAAAGTGTTAACGGTGATGTTGAATCTGGTGTTTTATATTGTTCCAGCCTGGGCCATTCTGAGTATTGTGTCTGATGATGGGTTACTGTTTTTTTATCTGTTATTGCTGGTTTTCTATTTTCTGGGGATTCATGATTCAAAACAACCCTCGATTCGCGATGATAAACCTGATAAAAATTATGAGCCCTATGATTAATATGACTTACCGGATAACTTTAGTGAAGATGTATCGCGCATCAAGCATGTTTAATTTCTTTTAACAATAACAATCAAATGTAACAATCTACTGGAATAGGTTTTGCCACGTCGGTCCGGGTATGAACAAATACCAATATACAAACGGGAGTTATTGTTGAAAACAGCATTACATCGCGGCCAGAGTATTGCTGCACTGACTATGCTCAGTTGCGTGCTATTGGCATTCATTCCATTTGAGTCAAATGCGGGAAACCAACTAAGTGAGATGCTTAAAGTCACTCTGACGGTGTATGCCATTGCACGTGGACTGAATGCCGTCATTTCAGTTGCTCAGGGTACGGAATTGTCCATCGAACCAATGGGGGTTGGCCTGACGCTTACCCCGGGACAAATACTGGACCCGCTGAATGATTTGATTGAACAGTTTTCTACGGTGCTCTTAATGGCCTCCGCATCATTGGGTATCCAGAAGATCCTGTTATCCATGGGAGATATTGCCATATTCCGTTGGCTACTAGCTGGCTTTGCAGCCATTGTCTTGGTGCTGGTACTTTGGCAAAAATTACCTGAACGCTGGTCTGCAAGATTGTTCAATCTGGTGCTGGTAATTACCTTACTGAGGTTGGCTATTCCATTGACGATCATGGCATCCAATCAGGTGCAGGTTTGGCTGGAACACGATAGACAAGACGCGATAGCCGTTTTACAAACCACCCGGCAGCAAGTGGCTGCACTGCAGCCTGATCCCGAGGAACCGTCACGCACATGGTATCAAGGATTTAAAGATAACCTGGATGTAAAAGCCAGATTGCAGGATATTCAACAAAAAGCCGAGCAGGGCATTAATGCTGCCATTTATTTATTAGCTGAGTTTGTATTAATTATGCTGATTTTGCCGATTGGCTTTTTGTTTGTTGCCTGGCGATTGATAACGAAACTTACCCGAACGTAACCTTAGTTATTTAAGGAATCGTAATGTTTTCGCCATCATCAATTGTTTATCAAGAATGCGTCTGGTTCGATTAAATTGTGGACTATTATCGGTAAGCCAACTGCAGAATGTAAGCAGATAGATACCGGTCAGCACCGTTTCATCAACGGCCCGCCATGGCAATGTGGAATGTTGTGCTGAAGCTTCCCGTAACCACTGAACTGTTCGGCTGATCCGCAGCAAAGCGGGTACCTGGATATGCAGATGCCCCGGTTCCAGTTTATTCACGATCATTTGTCGGGTAACACGCTGATTTAATGCCAGGGGTTCCAGCCAGGCCATTAACAAATGATGAAATTTCTGCTGATTGTTTAGTGTTGGAAATATGGATGACTGGATTGAGTTGAGCATATTCAGGTCGGCCCGATCAAACCAGGCATCGCTGATTTGTTCTTTTTCAGCGAAACAACCATACATATCAGCCAGTGAAATATTCAAATCAGCTGCAATTTCGACTAAACGAAGGGATTCCCATGATGTGGCAGAAGCCAGTTTGACTGCGCTATCAACAATCTCCTGCTGTAAATCAGTATGTTGAGTCATGATGCCTCTCCAATAACTGGTCAGGACTAGGGTCTGTTGATCTTTCATAGCCACCACTGCTGGAGGCTATTTTTTCGTCCAACACCGTGGGGCGGAAAAATAGTCCCAGCCCTTCGGGTTGTGCCAGAAAATCCACCACTCTGCGTTATTCGTCATTTATTTAGAACGACTACAAAAACGTCGGGACAAGCAATGTTCCAGACATTGCTTTTGCATACACTCCATCCATGGAGATAAACGTTTTTGAGCGTCAGCCCCGAAGGGGTGAGATACACGGATGTATCTCACAAACGACATTCCCGCGCCTTGATTGGTGCATTTTCAGTCACAACAGAGGCGGCTATGAAAGATCAACAGACCCTAGCATAACGTAAAAATGGCAGGCAAAAAAAAAGCCCCGAACAATGTCGGGGCTTTTTGATGTTTAGCTTGTCTGCAGATTAACGGTTGCAGATGTACATAGTAACTTCAAAGCCAAAACGCATATCTGAGTATTCTGGTTTAGTCCACATGTCGATTTCTCCAAATTTATTAAGAAATAATTTCTTGTTACGGATTAAATAATACGCTTGAGGAAAACTATTTTTATCAGTAATTAGCTCAATGACACTCAGGATTTTCCTGAATCCTTAAACCGTCTTTCATCTGCATTAAGAATTTTAACTTCACGCTGTGGATAAGGAATTTCGATATTGTGTTCCTTTAAAGCATCCCAAATCATCAGTAACAGATCCGCACCGACTCGATTTTCCCCATCATCTATGCCTTCCATCCAGAACTCGATCAGGATATCGACCCCTGAGTCACCAAAGCCTGCAATTTCAGCATCAGGGCGTTCTTCAATTGGAATATCATCACCACTAATAACCCTTGGATGACTGGCCACGACTTCACGTAATAATTCAAATAGAAAGTGCAAATCAGTTTTGTAAGAGACCTGGAATTCAATATCGTAACGTTGCTTGATATTTTTGTGCGTCCAGTTGGTAAAACTGGTCGTTATAAACTGTTCATTAGGCACCATAATATCTTTGCCATCAAAGGTTTCCAGTGTGGTTGAACGCATATTGAGTTCGCGGATAATACCTTTACGTCCGTCTTCCATTTCGATGTAATCGCCAACACTTAAAGAACGTTCAAGTAGCAGAATAATGCCGGAGATAAAATTGGAAGCAATAGACTGTAAACCAAACCCCAACCCCACACCTAACGCACCACCGAATACTGCGAGAGCGGTGAGGTTAATACCCATAATCTGTAATAGCAGAATAAATACGATGAAAAACAGGGCAATTTGAAACAGTTTGGCAAATACCTCACGGGTACCAATATCCAAATCTTCCTGACTGCGGATAATTTGTTGTCCGGCATTGCTTGAAATACGGCCTAACCAGAACAAAATCGAGCCGAATATCAATACCCGGACAATCCCATAAGCGGAAATGTTGATATTGCCAACCTGAAACGACATGGATTCGAGATAAGCAATGACCGTGTCAAGCCAGCCAAACAGATGCAGAATTGCAATAGGTAAAATAACCCAAAGCGCCAGTTTCTTGAATAGGGCTTTATGTACGAGTCGATCGATCAGCTTATAGAGCATAAAAATGACTGCCCAGCTCATACAAACCTGAATTAACCAGCTTTGGCCGATCCATAAATGGCTGATATCAGCAGCAACTGAAAACGCCATGATCAACATTAACGGCAGGATCAAATCGCGGCTGCGATAAATGCTGTTACGAAATTTGAGTAAAGGACCTGACGCTGGAAGTTGTCTTAATAGCGGTGAGCGGTTTTTTAAAAAACTGGCAATGGAATATGCCAGCAGGCTGGCTAAAACAATCAACCCGATTTGGGAATAAAATTTCGGACTACTTGCCCAGTCCATGGCAATGCTCAGTGATTGAAAAAAGAGGGTTTCAATTTGCTGGATATCCATGACCATTCCGTATGATGTGCTAAAAGACTGCTAATGTAGGTGAGCACAAGCGTCGAATCAAGCGGGTCTGAATAGGACTTTTAAATACAATAGCTGATTTATGTGAAAAGCGGGAGGGATTTAGATGAATGTAACCTATGACATAACAGGTAAAACAGCCTTAGTGACAGGGGCTAACCGGGGTATTGGTAAAGCGATTGTCGAGGCTTTTATCCACGCAGGTGTCAGCAAAATTTATTTGGCCGTTCGTGATGTCGCATCAGCTGATGCATTATTAGCGCAATATCCCGAACAGCTTGTTGCCATTGCGGTAGATTTAGCAAAGCCAGAAACCATATTTGCTGCTGCCAAAAAAGCCAATGATGTTGATCTGGTCGTAAATAATGCAGGTATTTTGCTAATGGCAATGCCGTTAGATGATCGTGTGGTTGAAGCCTTACAAACGCAGATGGCAGTTAATGTAAACGGTTTGCTCTATATGGCTCAGGCCTTTGCGCCTGTATTGAAATCAAATGGTGGCGGGGCCTTTGTTCAGCTTAATTCAATTGCTTCATTAAGATCTTTCCCGGCCTTTTCAAGCTATGCAGCCTCTAAAGCCGCAGCTTATTCATTAACTCAGGCCTTACAGGAGCAGCTTGCTGAACAAGGCACCAGAGTAATGAGTGTGCATCCCGGGCCAATAGCAACCGATATGGCAAAAGAGGCTGGGTTTAATGATATTGCAGAAACTGCTGATACCGTTGCAAAAGCAATTATTGATGGCCTTAAAGCGGGGCAATTTCATGTGTTTCCAGATACTATGGCACAGGACATGTGGATGCAATATCAGAGTTTTGCCCGTAATGTTGTGGAAGCTGACAGTGTTGAATAACACCCAGATACAAAAAAGCCCCGGTTAAGGGGCTTTTCGTTTCACCGAGAGGTGAAAGACAAACTGTTATATCGTGTGCAATTAAGCAGGAACGATATTTTCAGCTTGTGGACCTTTTTGACCTTGAGTAACATCAAATGTTACACGTTGGCCTTCAGTCAATGTTTTGAAACCGTCACCTTGGATTTGACGGAAATGTGCGAAAACGTCAGGGCCGTTTTCTTGTTCGATAAAACCAAAGCCTTTAGCTTCGTTAAACCATTTAACTGTTCCAGTTGAAGACATAAATCATCCTATTTTTTGTAAATCTAAAAATGCCCATGCGGGCGGGTTTGCTGTAAGTGGAGCGGGTATTTTGAAAACAGGACGAGTACTCTTTGGATCTAACATTAAAGCGGAAACATCGAACTTGAAAACAAATATCTGTCGTACTTGCAAGCACAATCGACTATATAGAGATTATTTGTAAAGGTCAAAACATATTTTTGTAAAAAACGAAATAGTATGGGGCTTGAGTAAACACTGTTCTCGGCTTCAAGTCACAATGCTAATTCATTACTGGTACAGGTGTGCGCTTTTGTCGCCTTTGACGAAACCATGTCAGGCACGGTTTCTCGACGTAATAATGGATAAGTGTTGCCAGAAGAAAAGATACAACAACAGCCATTGTTACGCCTGTTAACCCTGATAAACCCATTGCGTAGCTCTGATCGATGATTCCATAACCAATGTTCTGGTGTATCAAATACAGCGAATATGACAGGCTACCTAACCAGAGGGTGATGGTGTTAACAATAAAATTCAAATAACCGCTTATGGCCATAACAAACACGCCATAGCACGCTAATACAAAAATATTGAACGGTGCAGGATAGGCAATCAGAGCATGACTCATTGCCAGCGCAAGAAAAAAAACGTCTATTGCAGGCAAACTGCCCGATTTATGCCAGTTGTACAATAAAATCCCACTGATAAACAAAGGTGCATACAAGACAAACAGTAATTCGTGAGTAATGAACAGCATTGTGTGAGATAAATTTTCCATATTCATCACAGCGAGATAACTGATTATGATCCAACCGAATAAAACGATGCGTAACAATTGCCAGCTTTTCAAGGTATAAAACAGTAACGCCATCCAGACATAAAATGTGACCTCAATCACCAGGCTCCAGTAGGCTCCATCTACATGGGCATGATTAAAATAACTGTGAAGCAGCGTGAAGTTCATCAGGGCTGAACTCAACGGAACAGTTCGATCAGGAGGGCCAAGTAGATGAACAGCCATGAAAGTCAGAATAATGCCAACCCATAAAGCGGGTAATAATCGAAAAGCGCGGGCTAAACCAAATTTGCCTGCATGTTGTGTTCTCTCCAGAGTCATGAAAATGACAAAACCACTAAGCATGAAAAATAAATGAACGCCATAACGACCAAATTCCAGCACATCGGGCGGAGTGAATGCATGACCGTACAATTCGTTGTAATAAGGAAAATAATGAAAAAGAACTACGCCTAACGCTGCAATTCCTCGCAATGCATCAAGTGCCTGCAGTCGGTTTTTGGCCTTCGCCATACATCGCTCCTGCTGTAGAAATGCTGATGAGTATAACGTTCGAGAATTAACGCAGACTTAACATAGGCTATATAAACAGGAATTAATGCTATTTGAGAATAGCAGAATTACTAAAAAAATCACGACACAACACAGTTTTTTCCTTGATGCTTCGCAGCATAAAGATTGCGATCTGCTCGGCTGAGCAGGGCAAAAATACCATCATCCTGTTCACAATACTCGGTCAGACCAATGCTGACGGTAAAGGTTACTTTTTCGCCACTGACTAACGGCAGACTTAATTGCTCTACACACTCACGCATCCGTTCTGCTAGCGTCAGCGCTGAAGCCAGATCGGTTTCCGGTAAAACCATGGCAAACTCTTCACCACCAATACGACCAAAAATATCGTACGAACGCTTTGAACTCATAATGCATTCGCTGAATAACTTTATGGCCTCATCGCCGGTGTTATGGCCATGCAGATCATTTATACGTTTAAAGTCATCGATATCAAACATCAATAAACATAATGTTCGATTATGACGGGAGGTACGTTGCAATTCGGTTTCTGCTTGAGCAATAAATGCCCTGCGATTCCAGATCCCAGTTAAATCATCCGTATTGGCAAGATATTCTAATGTTGTTGCGACTTCTTCCAGTTCAAAGTTCTTTTCCAGAATATCCAGGTGGGCTTCAAATATATTACGTAACTGCACCAGCATTTTGCGTTGCAATTCACTGTAATAATGCGTTTTTGTATCCAGAACACACAATGAACCAAACGGATCACCATTAGGCCAGCTGACGGGGACGCCCAGATAATTGATCATGCCTAATCTGGAATCATACTTATCTTTCCAGTTATCGTCCTCATTGGCATTGGCGACAAACAGGGTTTGCTGATGATCAATAACAAATTCGCAGTACCTTCCTGAACCGGTCAATTGAAATTGTTTATTGATTTGATAAGGGTTTTCAGGTGCTCGATTTTTTACTTTTACAACAAGTTGATCATAGCTGTTAATACACGTCAACAAAGCCGCTGGTGTTTCCATAAACTCAGCTAACAAATCAATCAGATCCTGCCATTGCTGAAAATAATCATCGCTTACAATCGGATGAGACATATTCAATTTATTGGTCAAGGAGTTGATCCTTTGTTTTTACACCTAATCAAGAGCATACAATAAATTTAAAACGAGTCTTTAACCTATTTAAAGTGTCTGAAAAATAGGTTCCCAGTTTTTGGTTAAAAACGCATTATTAATGTCTGTTCCGTATCGAATTACATTCCTGTTAACTTGCCTGTTCGGGTTGATTGGCTGCGACCCGTTCGCTAAACCTGAAACCATGATGGATGAGTATGTAAAAAGGTTAGGCCATGTACTGGATGTTGAGCCGAAATACTCTGATTTAATTTATATTGAAAGAATACCCAGACCTCGGGAGCGCAAGTTATCAATCCCGGAAACCGAGATAAATATGCTCGACTTTTTGGCGTTGTATGGTTGTGAATTGCAATTTGTTGTCGGTGAGAAAAACTCGATTATGGGCCGAGTCATGCAGCCGTTGAATAATCTGCGTTATGAATTACGTTTTATTGAAGCGGCCAGGGTATGTTTAGCAGAGATTGATAACGACAACTTGCGACAAAAAGTTTCAGAAGCGATTGAAACAAAACAGCAGTCTTTACCACTAATTATCTGGAATGCTACCTGGGGAACTGATGAAATAGCCAGATTGATGAGCCTGTCCAATGGGCTGTATCAGCCCGAACAGAGCCAGCATGAAATATCGACATATTCTAATGATATTAACTATTTAAATTCGGTTGTCAGAAAGCTCCAAGCTGGTGATTATGCAGATGATCTGAATTACGTGGGTGATATACAACAGCGCTGGCAATATGGAAGCAGGGCAGGTCAGTTGCACAATAGTGTGAGATTACTGGCCAGCAGGCTTGATGATGCAACACAAATCCTGAAACAGCGAATTCATCAAAAAACCTTATGTCCACAAGGTCAACCCAATAATAAGGCAAAAATTGTAGAGTCGGTGTTCTTCAATGTCTACATCGCTAACGTTCAGCCATATCTGTCCAGCGTGAATCGTGGAGCCGAACAGTTATTCAAACCATTAGCCGAACTGGCTGACATCCAACAGCATGTCATGCCGGACTCTTTTCGGCCCTATTACGATCAAAGTTTACGTTGGGATAATGATAAAGGGCTTTGGAGCAAGTATCAGCAACAAGTTAAAGCGCACACTGAAGCCTGGCAGGATTTGCTGGAACAATGTGGTCTTCGGCCCACTCCTGATTAATATCTAAACCTTAAAGCGACTCATCATTTGTTTCATAGCGTCTGAAAAGCGTCTGATTTCCTGGGAGAGCTCTTCACCGGTTTCAGCGACTTCACTGGCCGATTCTGTCTGTTCATTCAGGCCATGCAGATTTTTACTGATCTCTTCGGCAACACAGGTTTGTTCCTCAGTTGCCTGAGCAGTTTGAGTTGCCATGTCGTTAACACGGTTAGAAGATTCCTGGATTTCATGGAAGACCACATCGGCTTCGACAAAAGTACTCGCGGTTTCATCTGCATTCACTTTACCTTCAGAGATAGCCTTGGAAGATGCACTGACGGAAAGCTGTAATTGCTGAATGATTTTATCTATGTCATTAGTACTTTGCTGAGTTCGGGTCGCCAGGGTGCGGACCTCATCTGCTACAACGGCAAAGCCACGGCCATGTTCGCCAGCACGAGCGGCTTCAATGGCTGCATTCAACGCCAGTAAATTGGTTTGTTCGGCAACACCACGAATAACATCCAATACCGTCACTATATTATTTGAGTTGGTTTCCAGTTCCTGAGACGAATTCAAGACCAAATCCATATTACGGATCAGGGCCGAAATTTTTTCATTCGATGTTCTGACAACGGCCATACCCCGATCCGCTAAACCAGCAGTTTTATCGGCTTCTGATGCTGAGTTCGTAGCAACCTGTGCCATTTCCTTATTGGCCAGAGTCATTTCATGAACGGCGCTTACAATGGATTCAGTTGATAAATTTAACTTATGGTTAATGCTTTTAGTATGTTCTGAGGCATCTGAGAGACTGGCAGTCAGACTTCCCAGGTTGCCGACTTGTGACAGGATGTTTTTTATCAGATCCTGCAGGTTGGAAACAAATACGTTAAAGGCTTGGGCCAGATTGCCAAATTCATCTTTGGAAGACACGTCTATTCTTGCGGTGAGATCACCATCACCTGAAGCGATTTCATTGATACGTTTCACCAGGTAGTTAATATCATCTGTCAGCTTTTTAGGAATCAGATAACTGAACGTTAAGGCAATCAACAAGACAATACCAACAGCAATAAAAGTAAACGTCATTTTGGTACGGATAGCAGCAGCCAATTCTTTTTCGATGACCTCAAAACCGGTAATAACTGCTTCACCTGATTTATCAAGAATATCCCTCAATTCGGCAAACTCCTGATCTTCAACCTGTCCAAGGCGATTTAATGAAAGCTTGTTATTAAAAGCTTCAATTAAAGCGTTGGATGAGCTTACCCACTCCTGATAAGCCTGATCAAATACTGCCGGATCACCTGCTATTTCCGGAAAGTCTTTCAGGTACGCTCTGTAATCAGCATAACGCGCTGCAACTTGCTGGATATTTTCCTGCCGGTCTGCTTCCTGTTGTTCGGCATCAGATTGTCCGGAAAGAATATTTAATTGCGCTAACTTGGCTTGGTAAAGATCACGATCAGCATTCAGAATAACCTCACTTGCTGGCATAAAGCTTCGAGACTGAATTTCAATAAGATTGTTTTGTAATGACATCATCCACCAGAACATCGAGATGACGATAATAATGGTTAACCCCATGACCAATACCGGTAATGAGCTTTTGGTTCGAATGCTGTGGATGTTCATATCAATGTCCTTAGAGACCGCAAAATCGTGTAATTACCAGCTTATACATGTAGTTCCTTGCAGAAGGACTTATGTACAGCAATGTTGTCGACAATCTAAGGAAAACCTTTAGAAAAAACCTGAATTAATGACACATAAGTCACATTGTTGATTTAGAGGAAAAATGGGTTTGCTGAAAAAAAGATGTCGCCAAGCTCTACAGGAACAAGAGCCTGTGTGAGAGGATTTTTTCGCTATGGCAGGTTTGATAGCTTATCTTTAAAGGTTCAGAAACGATAGAACCGTTTCACCTGCAGTCGTTAGCATTCCAGTTTATTTGGACTTTGTTTTTTTGTTGGCTTTCTTTTTATTCTTATCGGCTTTTTTGGATTTGTTGACTTTGGCTTTTAATTTTTTTGCAGATTTTTTGTCTTTTTTAGTTTTGTCTTTGTTGTCTGTGTCCAGTTTGGTCTTAACTGGCTCGGGAAAGCAGTCAATTCCATTTGTGCGGTAACGTCCCAGCCAATATCGAACCTGCCCAAGACTTAATGTAGTTTGATCTGCCGTCTCAGTTTGAGTGGCACCTTCTGAAAGTAATAATAAAGCCTTTGCTCTTTCACTATTTACGGAGTTTTTTTCACTGATTTTACGAAGTTGTTTTTGGGCTTTTTTCTTTAATTCCAATAAAACTGCTGAGTCGTTCATGCTGGATCCCCAAAATAATGAATAAATGATCTAAAACACTTAATTTTTCGACATTACTGCAACTGTATTTCAAAAATGTGACAAACAGACCTTAGGCCAGTTTATTCATGGTTTCGTGCAACTGTTTATCATAGTCAGTATGAATAACCCGCCCACTGTCTGCATCGAAATTTTCATAAAAAGAGGGTAATGACATACTGCCTTTTATTTCTGCAGCAAAACGAGGAAGGGCGTTCAGCGCAATATCCATGACTGTTGCACCACCGCGTTCACCAGGAGATGTTGAAAGAAGAATAGTGGGTTTTTTCTGAAAGATTTTTTGTTCGATGCGAGAACACCAGTCAAACAGGTTTTTCCATGCCGCTGAATAGTTTCCATTGTGTTCTGCAAACGAAATAACCAATGCATCAGCACTGCCCAATTTAGCAATAAAAGCTTGTGCCAAAGCAGGTTGTCCCAGTTCTTTTTCTATATCAACACTGAATAAAGGCAGCTCATAATCATTCAGATCAAGAACTTCTACCTCTGCCTTGTCTACCAGACTTGCCGCATAAGTGACTAACTGCTTATTGATGGATTGTTTACTACTGCTGGCTGCAAAAGCGATGACTTTCATAAAATCTCCATTAATTGAAACTCAGTTTTGTGACAGGTAGCCTGTCGAAAAGTTGTTCATATTGCAAAAGTAAAAAAGGCATCCGAGGATGCCTTTATGTATTACTGACTAATCGTAGCTGTAATGTTTTTTCAGCTGTTTAGTGACTTGCCACATGCTTTTTAAACCTGTTGGGAAAATTGCATAATCACCAGGAACGATAGTGACTGGCTCGCCGCCGTCTGGTGTAACGACAATTTCACCTTCCAGAATGTAGGCTTTTTCGGTTTCATCAAAATCCAAACGGAATTCAGTGACCGGGCAATCCCAAATTTCCCAACCTGACACACCCAGTTCTTGTAAACGAGCTTCACTGGGGTTTTTTTCAATAATAATCTCTGGCATAAAAATCCTGATATATAAAAAAGTATGATCCTGGTTGTCATGCGACAAACCGATTGCTTTTACTGTCGTCCATGTCCTATCACACGGCAACATGTCAGTATTTGACCGGCAAATAATAGCAAACCTGACTCTTTAAATCCTAAATGTATCAGTTTAACCTGCTGCACAGGTGTTCTTGTCTATCTAAATGAAAATGATTAGTGTTTACATTGGCGTGTGTCGGGCGTAGCATATATTCCTTTGAAATCTACCCCGGAGACCCCCGATGCAAACAAAATTATCGCCTTTTGCGATATCCATTGGTTTAGCTTTATTGGCAACACAGACTTTAATGGCTGCAGAAAGTGATAATGATTCTGCAGTGTTAGATGCCATTACTGTTACAGCCAGTGCCGATGCTTCTGCTGAAGGTCTATCTCCAGCCTTTGCCGGTGGTCAAGTTGCTGAGGGGGGACGTGCAGGTATTCTGGGGACTAAAGATAATCTGGATACACCTTTTAGTATTACCAGCTATACCAACGAATTTATTCAGGACCGTCAGGCGCAGAGCGTCGGAGACGTCCTGCAAGCCGATCCCGGTGTCAGGGTTGCTCGCGGCTTTGGTAACTTTCAGGAAACCTACTTCATTCGGGGTTTTCTTCTTTATTCAGATGATGTTGCCTACAATGGTCTGTATTCGTTGTTACCCCGTCAATATATTGCGACAGAGTTATTTGAACGCGTTGAAGTATTGCGTGGTGCCTCAGCATTTCTGACAGGTGCCGCTCCGGGTGGGAACGGTATCGGAGGTGTGATTAATTTACTCCCTAAACGAGCTCCAAACTATGATTTGAACCGAATCACTGTCGGTGCATCGCACAATGATCAACGCAATGTCGCTGCGGATGTGGCACGTCGTTTCGGTGAAAATCAAGAGTTTGGTATTCGAGTCAATGCTGCCCATCACAATGGTGGTACTTCGATTGACGATGAAAACGCGGAGCTGAGCCTGTTCAGCGTCGGTTTGGATTATCGGGGTGATCGACTGCGTTTATCGGCGGATATGGGGTATCAAAATCATCAATTAGATGAAACCCGAACCAATGTAGCGATTAACGGCTTAACAGATGTCGTACCGAAAGCGCCAGATGCGAGCAAGAATTGGGCACAGCCCTGGAGCTATTCCAATGAAGAGGATGTGTTTGGCACCTTCCGGGCAGAATATGATCTCAATGACAATGTGACTGCCTGGGCAGCGTATGGTCTGCGTCGGACAGATGAGGATAATTCGCTAGCTAATTTTACGCTTCAGGATGCTCGTTCTGGTGAGGGTGTGATGGGCAGATTTGATAATACCCGCGAAGATCGGGTTGATACCGGGGAAATCGGCTTCAGAGGCAATTTTGATACCGGCGCAGTCGGGCATGAATGGGTGGTGTCATATTCGTATTTCCAATTGGAAACAAAGAATGCCTTCCTTGGTGAGTTTGGTGAGCGCCGTCTGGACAGTAATTTATACAATCCGGTTTATTACAACAGACCCGGATTTGGTAGTGGCGCTGCCACCGGAACATTCTTTGGCAATGACCTCGACTCGCCTGGGTTAACTGGCAGAACAAAACTGAATAGCTTTGCCATTGGTGACACGCTCTCTTTTATGGATGAGCGTTTGTTATTGACGCTGGGCGCCCGGCATCAGTCAATCAGGGTGGATAACTATAGTAGTGACTCAGAATTTGAGACAGCAGGGGTGCGGACTTCTTATGAGGACAGTGAGATCACCCCGGCAGTCGGCGCCGTGTTCAGGGTCACTGATCAAGTGTCACTCTATGCCAACTATATTGAGAGTTTAGCGCAAGGCGAGACGGCACCGAGCACCGGTGTGATTAATGTCGGAGAGTCATTATCTCCCTATGTTTCGGAACAAAAAGAAGTGGGCGTCAAATATGAGACGGGGCAGTTAGGTCTGGGCTTGGCCTATTTCACAACGTCAAAACCCAGAGCGGTCATTGAAAATAATATCTTTCAAGAGTCAGGAGAAGATGAACATAAAGGTATCGAACTGACCGTTTACGGCAAAGCTTCTGACAATGTCAAAGTTTTGGGTGGCGTGACCTGGCTGGATACAGAACAGAAAGACACCGGGGATGCCTTAATTGATGGCAATGAAGTAATTGGTGTAGCTGAGTGGCAGGGCAATCTCGGTGCAGAATGGGAAGTCCCGCACTTGAATGGTCTGGCGCTGGATACCCGGGTGACTTATACCGGTTCACGTTATGCTGATGACGCCAATACGCTGAAAGTCGATGACTGGACCACGGTTGATATTGGCGCCCGTTATATTATGGCTGTTGGAAATCAGGATGTGACACTAAGGGCACGTGTACACAACTTGTTTGACCGTAACTACTGGGCTTCGGTGGGTGGTTTTCCCGGAAGAGGCTATTTGGCGCTTGGTGCACCTCGCACCGTAATGGTAAGCGCCACAATGGACTTCTAAACTAAGCAATATCAGTTTAAAAAAACGGCTTGCAGATACAACTTTGCAAGCCGTTTTTTTATGTTCGCTTTTTAAACATTCACCCGTTGATAATCACGATAACGTGGCAGCCAGAAGTTATCTTCAATGGCCTGTAATAAAGTATTTTCAGTCATTTCAGGGGCGAGTCGTTTTTGCTGAGCCAGTTTGGCCACTGCAAAAGCAATTTTTTTACTGAGTTCTGCCGTTTCAGTCAGTGGGGGGAGAAGTTCCTGGTGACCACTGGTCGCCATTGGCGATGCAGCCGCCAGCACTTCACTGGCGATTATTAACATATCATCGGTAATTCGTTCGATACCCGCTGCCACCACAGCGAGACCCAGCCCCGGGAAAATGTAACTGTTATTGCATTGAGCGATAGGGTAAAAATTTCCATCATAAACGACCGGCGTGAAAGGGCTACCAGTTGCTATAAGTGCATTGCCATCTGTCCATTCGATAAGTTGTTGAGGATGAGCTTCAATCTGTTTGGATGGATTACTTAACGGGAAGATGATTGGTTTTGGGCAATGCGAATACATTGATTTGATAATGGTTTCGGTAAAAATCCCTGCCTGACCGGAAACACCAATTAATACGGTCGGTTTTGCATTATCAATCACTTCTGCCAGGTTGGCATTGATACCCGACATATTCCAGGTAGCACAAACCAGATCGAGTTGAGCTAGTTTTTGTTGAAAATCCGGTAGCCCGGGTAACGATTGGGTCAGTAGTCCCGGTCGGTCAATCATAAAAATGTGTTTGCGGGCATCAACTTCACTGGTACCTTCAGTCATCATTTGTGCCACGATTTGCTCGGCGATGCCACATCCAGCAGAGCCTGCACCGACAAATACAATGGTCTGTTCCGAGAGTGTTTGTTGTTTGGCACGACAGGCGGCCAGTAATGAACCAACGGTGACAGCTGCTGTTCCCTGAATATCATCATTAAAACAACACAATTCATCGCGATAACGATTGAGTAACGGCAGGGCTTTGCGTTGTTCAAAGTCCTCAAACTGTAACAATACCTTGGGCCAGCGTTTTTTGATGGCGCTAATAAACAAGTCCATAAACTCATCGTATTGCTGAGCATCAATACGTGGATGTTGCCAACCAATATATTGGGGATTATTCAGTAATTCAGCATTGTCCGTGCCAACGTCAAGCATGATGGGCAGGGTATACGCCGGGCTGATACCACCGCAGACGGTATATAGGGAAAGCTTGCCAATCGGGATACCCATACCACCGACGCCTTGATCCCCCAGACCGAGAATACGACTGCCATCCGTCACGACAATGACTTTGACTTTGCGTTTAGTGGCATTGAGCAGTATTTCATCTATGTTGTGACGATCCGGATAGGAAATAAACAAGCCTCTTGCCCGTCGATAGATTTGCGAAAAACGCTCACACGCATCACCCACAGTGGGGGTGTAAATGATCGGCATCATTTCCTGCAGATGCTGTTCCAGCAGGTAATAAAACAGCGTTTCATTATTATCCTGAATCGTCCGCAGATAAATGTGCTTGTTAATCGGTTCAATAAAACTGGAATATTGCTGATAGGCCCGTTCAGCCTGTTGTTTTATGGTTTCAAAACGTTGCGGAATCAAGCCTCTGAGATTGAACTGCTGTCGCTCGGCTTCGCTGAATGCAGTACCTTTATTAAGAAGTGATGTTGCCAGGAGGGTCGGGCCAGCGTAAGGAATATATATTGGTTTAAGCGACATTTGATTAACGATCCGGTTAATGGTGATTCAGCATCAATATAAACATCAGTCACAGTCAAGATTCAAATCTAAATTTCCGGGTCACCACGGACTTTATGAACCAGATACACGGAGCAATTCGTGAAAGAGTAGATATTTTTTGGATATAAGTCAGGTTTACCGGTTGACTAAAGGCTATTTAAAGTCGCATATTGTCACGAGTTTTTACAGATGCCCGCGGCTGAATAGTGAGAAAAATCATGTTTTTATCTAACCTTATTTCAGTGTCAATGGCGACACTCCTGCTCTCTGGCCCTGCATTTGCAGGGAATGCCTCTTCACACGAAGAAAGTATGGCCTGTGGAAGTAACAGCATCACCATTGGTATGAGCACTGATGACATAAAAACAATATGCGGTCAGTTTTGGGAGCCAGCGTTTATCAGTTCACATACTCGCCCCGTATTAAGGAAGGTTGCTGACTCAGATCAGGTAAACGACCATTTCGAAAAATGGCTATATCGCATCGTAGATAATCAGGAAACTCATGTCGTTATAAAAAATGGTCTGGTAGTAAAAATATTCAATACCCCACAGCCATAGAGTTAGATAAACAATCAATTCAAATAAAAAAGCGGTCTTAACAGACCGTTTTTTTATTGTCACAAACATCTTATTCATCGTGGATTGATTGGCATGTTTTCAGTCACACCTTAGACGGCGATAAAAGATAAACAGACCAAAGAATAATTATTTATAAGCTGCTGGATTTTTACTGTTTAATGACGAGTCGTAAGTTTATCTTTTAACACAACACTCGCAGAGCAACTGATGAAAACATCTACTATTTTGGTTTTACCCTTGCTTGGTTTTTTAAGTCTCCCGCTTTTTGCAGATGAAATGGAAAACAATAAACAGTGTGAACTGATCGCCAATCTGACCGGAGATTACTATCACCACAAGCAATCCGGTAAATCGAAACAGGACGTAGAGCAGACCATGCGTCCTGAGTTTGCAAACGACGAATTTTTACGGGTGGTCGATCTGGCGATTAACCTGGCTTATACCTTTCCCGATGACTTACCGGAAGAAGCCGTTGAACAGCAAGTATTTAAGGGCTGCGAACAGCACCAGCACTGATGCGGGTGGTGTGACCCTTGATCTGAATCAAACACACAGCAGATAAACTTATACTTTCGGTTTAACCAAGCATTTTTGTCGTACACTGACTACCACGGTGTAAAATATTAATGCGTATATTTATGGCTTGTTATTGACCAAACCTTCAATACATCCCTCACCGATAAACGGTATGGCAATGGGGCTTCTGATCACCAATAATCCGGCGTATTAATCGTGATTTTTCAGCTGCTTCGGCAGGTTTGATTTTTTAATAAGGACTGCAATGGATGCCACCTAACCGAAATTCCAAACTACTTCGCGCAGCCATATTGTTAGTTTTCATCGCATTGTCGATATTTTTCTTGTGGCGCTGGTATCTGGCCCCTGATCCAAATGCCGGTCTGGTGTATGGAAATGGCCGGATTGAAGCGACAGAAATTGATGTGGCAGCCAAAATGGCTGGGCGTATTCAGGATATCCTGGTTCGGGAAGGTGACTTTGTCACAGCTGGTCAGGTAGTGGCCAGAATGGATACTGAAAACCTGATGGCCCAGTTACGTGAGGCCCAGGCGTTGTTTCATCAAGCCGAGAGCTCCGTGGCTATTGCCAATAGTCAATTGGTACAGCGCGAAGCAGAAAAACAAGCGGCATTAGCTTTGGTTGCTCAGCGCGAGGCCGAATTAAATGTAGCTCGTAAGCGTTATGAGCGGTCTTCGTCGTTAGCAGGACGTGGCGCAACATCCCAACAGGAAGCAGATGATGATTTTGCTCGTCAGCAAAGTGCCATAGCCGCGGTCAGTGCTTCAAAGGCACAAGTAGCCGCTTCCGATGCTGCCATTGTCACAGCCAGAGCTCAAATGGCTGGAGCCGAATCGGCTTTATTAGGTGCTCAGGCCAGTATTGATCGTATTCAGGCAGATATTTCTGATAGTGAGCTTAAAGCTGTCCGTGATGGTCGAGTCCAGTATCGTATTGCCCAACCTGGAGAAGTCATTGCTGCTGGTGGACGCGTATTGAATCTGGTGGATCTGCGTGATGTATATATGACCTTCTTTTTACCGACCAGCAGTGCCGGACGTCTGGCATTAGGTACAGAGGTCAGAATTATTATCGATGCAGCACCGAATTATGTTTTTCCAGCCAAAGTATCTTTTGTCGCCGATGTCGCCCAGTTCACACCTAAGTCAGTCGAGACTGCCAGTGAACGGGAAAAACTGATGTTTCGGGTGCGTGCCCAAATTCCTCAGGATTTGCTGGATGCGAATATTCTTCGTGTAAAAACCGGTTTGCCAGGCATGGCGTTTATTCTTGAAAATGCACAAGGAGAGTGGCCAGAACATATGGCGGTGAGGATTCCTTAATGACCTGGTCGCCACTGACGGAGGTTAACAGCAAGCGCCCAGTTGTAGTGCTGAAAAATGTTCGTCTCGACTATGGCAAAACACAGGCATTGAAAAATCTGAATCTCGATATTCCAGCAGGGGTGATGGTTGGCGTCATCGGTCCTGATGGCGTCGGTAAATCCAGCTTGTTTTCGCTGATATCTGGTGCACATGCCATTCAGCATGGTGAGGTAGAGGTGCTTGGCGGTGATATGCAGCAAAAAAAGCATCGTCAATCGGTTTGCCCACGGATCGCCTATATGCCACAAGGTCTGGGTAAAAACCTCTATCACACGTTATCTGTATTCGAAAATGTCGACTTCTTTGCTCGTTTATTTGGCCAGGATCGGGCTGAGCGTGAACAACGCATCACACAATTATTGCAAGCCACCGGACTGAGTGCTTTTGCTAATCGTCCAGCAGGCAAACTATCCGGCGGTATGAAGCAGAAATTAGGATTATGCTGTGCGCTGATTCATGATCCGGACTTATTGATTCTGGATGAACCAACAACGGGTGTGGATCCGTTATCCAGACGCCAGTTCTGGACCTTGATTAATCGCATTCGGCAAGACAATCCTCTAATGAGTGTTTTAGTGGCCACCGCCTATATGGAAGAGGCCGCAGATTTTGATTGGTTGGTCGCTATCAATCAGGGTCAGGTATTGGCTACCGGAACCCCGCAGCAGCTACTTGAGCAAACTTCTACCACCTCACTGGAATCGGCTTTTATTGCCTTACTACCGGCGATACAACGTGGTCGCCACCAAGCAGTTGTGATTCCGCCGCGTAATGAATCTATTCAGGATGGTTTTGCGATCGAAGCGGATAATCTCACTATGCGCTTTGGTGATTTTACAGCGGTCGATAGGGTGAGTTTTCGTATACCGCGTGGTGAGATTTTCGGCTTTCTCGGTTCCAATGGTTGTGGCAAAACCACCACGATGAAAATGCTCACTGGCTTATTGGCCGCCACTGAAGGCCAGGCCAGGTTGTTTGGCAACATGATTGATCCTCATGATCTGACAACCCGACAACGCGTGGGCTATATGACGCAATCCTTCTCTTTGTATGGCGAACTCACAGTCAGGCAAAACCTGGATCTGCATGCACGTTTATTCAAACTGCCATCGCAGAATATTGCGAGTCGAATCAGCGAAATGGCAAAACGTTTTGAACTTGAAACGGTGATGGATAGTTTGCCGGAGTCGTTACCGTTAGGACAAAGACAACGATTATCGCTGGCGGTAGCGATGATTCATGGTCCGGAAATGCTGATTCTGGATGAACCGACATCAGGTGTTGATCCGATTGCCCGCGATGCGTTCTGGCAAATCATGGCGGATTTGGCGCGGCATGATGGGGTGACTATCTTTATCTCCACACATTTTATGAATGAAGCGGAGCGCTGTGACCGGATTTCATTGATGCATGCCGGACGGGTATTAGTGACAGATACTCCCGATAACTTAAAAGCCTTCAAGAAAACCACATCACTTGAAGATGCCTTTGTCGATTATCTGCAGGAAGAAGTCGATCGACACGAGAAAAAGCAAGCGGTTGCCGAACAAACTGCTGAAAACACTCTGCCAACACCCATTAAAACAGCTGTTGCTACGAATACGGATAACCGATTCAGCCTGCGACGTTTATATAGTTACAGCCGACGTGAAACACTCGAATTGCTCCGTGACCCTGTGCGTTTAACGCTGGCGATGGTGGGGACTTTATTACTGATGTTTGTAGTCGGCTATGGCATTAGTCTGGATGTTGAAGATCTCAAATTTGCTGTGCTGGATGCTGATCAATCTGCTACCAGTCGTGATTACACATTGAATTTATCCGGTTCACGTTATTTTATTGAGCAGCCTGCGCTATATAGCCATGCTGAAATAGAAAAGCGCATGCAGTCAGGTGAATTGAGTCTGGCGATCGAGATTCCCTATGGTTTCGGCCGGGATCTGGCACGTGGTCAATCTGTAGAAATTGGTGCCTGGATTGATGGTTCAATGCCAACCCGCGGTGAAAATGTTCGTGGATACGTGCAAGGGATGCACGCCCATTGGCTCACCACTAAATCAAGAGAAATACTGGGCTCGGCGATATTCGCTCAGCCGGCGACGATTGAAACCCGCTTTCGTTATAATCCCGATGTGAAAAGTTTGGTGGCAATGGTACCCGCGATGATTCCTTTGCTATTGATGTTGATTCCATCCATGTTGACGGCGCTTTCGGTGGTTCGTGAGAAAGAGTTGGGGTCGATTGTAAATCTGTATGTCACCCCGGTCAGTCGTCTGGAATTTCTGTTGGGTAAACAACTACCTTACATTGCGTTGGGCATGCTGAATTATTTTTTACTGGTGTTATTTGCTGTCTTTATCTTTCAAGTGCCCTTTACCGGCAGTTTTCTTACCTTGTCGTTTGCAGCACTATTCTATGTATTTTGTGCAACCTCGTTAGGGTTGTTGATATCGGCCTTTACCCGCAGCCAGATCGCGGCATTATTTGGCACAGCATTACTAACGCTGGTACCCGCGGTACAATTTTCCGGCATGATTGATCCGGTGTCTTCGATGCAAGGTGCCGGCAGATGGATTGGTGAGATTTATCCGGCGACGCATTTTCTCACCATTTCTCGTGGTGTGTTTTCCAAAGGGCTGTCTTACACCGATTTACAATCTGCCTTTATCGCTTTGTTTATTGCGGCTCCAGCCTTATTATTTATGGGCGTGATGTTACTGAAAAAGCAGGAGCGCTGAGATGGGTGTCGCCAATCTGCTGCATTTAGGCATCAAAGAATTACGAAGTCTGGCGCGTGATCCGGTATTGATGATTTTCATTGTTTACGCATTCAGTTTATCAATTTATACCGCTGCGACAGCGATGATTGATTCCTTGAATAATGCACCGATAGCCATTGTTGATGATGATCGTTCACCCTTATCTATGCGTATTGTAGATGCTTTCTATCCACCGTATTTTATGCCTCCTGTACTGGTTGAACAGCATGAAATAGATGCTCGTATGGATATGGGAATTGATACCTTTGCTTTGCATATTCCGTCTAATTTTCAACGTGATTTACTGGCTGGTCATCAACCCGTTATTCAGTTAAATATTGATGCTACCCGAATGGGGCAGGCGTTTACCGGAAATAGTTATGTACAGTCCATTGTCAGTGGAGAAATAACAGCCTTTGTTGAACGGCATCGTCAAATCAGCACGACGCCAGCAGATCTGGTACTGCGGGCAAAATTTAATGCCGAACTCAATAGCCAATGGTTTGGCGCGGTAATGCAGTTGATTAACAACATTACGATGCTGTCAATTATTCTCACTGGGGCTGCGCTTATCCGGGAGCGTGAGCATGGCACGGTCGAGCATTTACTGGTGATGCCAGTCACACCGTTTGAGATCATGGCCAGCAAAGTCTGGTCGATGGCATTAGTGGTATTAGTCGCCACAGCTTTATCATTGTGGCTGGTGGTTCAGACATGGCTATCAGTGCCGATCCATGGATCCGTATGGTTGTTTCTGCTGGGCACCTTGCTGCATTTATTTGCAACCACTTCATTAGGCATTTTTCTGGGCACGATAGCCAGATCAATGCCTCAATTTGGTTTGTTGATGGTGCTGATTCTGTTACCTCTGCAAGTGTTATCCGGCGGCAGCACCCCGCGTGAGAGCATGCCGGAGATTATTCAGCACATCATGTTGATAGCGCCTAATACTCACTTTGTCATGCTGGCCCAATCGATTCTGTATCGCGGGGCAGGTTTCAGTGACGTTTGGCCACAGTTCCTTGCCTTGATACTGCTTGGGGCGGCTTTGTTCGGTATATCGTTGAGCCGTTTTCGCAAAACCATTGTCTCCATGGCCTAAGATCACCAGACCGATAAATCGTATTTATTGGCACAATGATAAAGACTCAATGTCATCAATATTAAATTGCATGAGCGATTGAAAAGTGGTTCTGGTCATAGTATTGATTACATAATCTGCAGCCCGGATTGGATTAACATAAATTACCTGCATTCCAGCTGCATGCGCTGCCCTGACGCCGGTTGGTGAATCCTCGAATACCAGACAGTGTTGGGGATCTACCTGCAGGACTTCAGCACTTTTAAGATATATTTCCGGATGCGGTTTGGTATTTTCAACATCATCAGCGGTATGTACGGAGTCAAAGTAGCGTTCGATGTTCAGGCATTGCAGCACGGTGTTGCAAACTGGACGTGGTGCATTCGTCGCTAAACCAATAGGTAATTGACCGGGCTTAAAAAGCGTATCAAGTAAGTTGAGCGCGCCTTGCATAGCACGGGGGCTTTTTTGAATCTGCAGGCAAACCTCTTCAATGACACGTTGCTCGGCAGCTTGAAGCGAAAAGGATGTAAGTGCTTTTGCCGACCAGAATTCCGAGACTTCCTGCATGTTCATATTGCGGGTCAGTAATTGATCGGCTTCAGTAATTGAAATTCCGTAACTGGAAAAAACAGTTTTTTCAGCATCATCCCAAATCTGCTCGGAATCAATCAGTACGCCATCCATATCAAAAATAACGGCTTTAATCATAACGATTTCCATGATGATGGCAGTTTGGCTTCAAATGAAGCATATTTAGTTTAAACATTCGGCAACATTTCAGCGATTAATCAGGTCAGATACAAGGTTTAATTAAGTTAATCTACTGTTCGAGTAATGCAAGTAACTCAGACCAGATATTATCAAGTAGTTGCGGTTGTGCTTTTGCCGTTGGATGAATCCCATCTGCCTGCATCATTGCTTCACCATCATAAACATCGGCCAGAAAGAATGGTAAAAAAGCCACGTTATACTCTTTTGCCAGACTGGAATAAACATTGGCAAATGCTGTTGTGTAACGGGGACCATAGTTCGGTGGAATTTCGATGCCGACCAATAAAACTTTTGCCTCGTGCTGTTGGGATAACTGGATCATTTTGGCTAAATTATTTCGAATAACGTCAGGTGGAAAACCTCTTAAGCCGTCGTTACCACCTAATTCTATAACGACAATGGTGGGCTCATGTTTGTCCAGTAAATCGGGTAGTCTGCGTAGACCACCGTCGGTTGTTTCACCACTGATACTGGCATTGGCCACATGCCAGGTGCCAGGTGTCTTATCTTCCAGACGATTTTTGAGCAGCTCAACCCAGGCGGCATCACTGTCGATACCATAGGCAGCGCTGAGGCTGTCACCAACAATTAACAGGTTTTTTCGCTGTGGTTCAGCAGCTTGTGACTGAAAACTGATCAGTACTAAAAACAACCAGATAAACAATTTTTGTGACGATAATAAGGTTTTCATAACCACCCATTAATTATGTGAGGAAAGCATGTCCACTGATAGACAACCGGATCTTTCAAACGACTTCATGATACAGGTACAAAATCTGTCGCACTCTGTCGATTTAGGCACTGATAAGTTATCGATTTTGCAGCATGTGAATCTGGATATCCGTAAAGGTGAATCGGCCGCTATCGTCGGCCGGTCCGGCTCAGGTAAAACCACCTTACTGGGGTTACTGGCAGGACTGGATTTACCCTCCAGTGGAACGGTTAAGCTTGATGGACATATTATCAGTGCATTATCGGAAGATGAACGTGCCAGTCTCCGTTCGCAGCGTGTTGGCTTTGTATTTCAGTCTTTTCAATTATTACCGACGTTATCTGCAATCGAAAATGTCATGCTTCCCATAGAGTTAGCAGGACTGTCTAATGCTAAAACACAAGCTGAAAACCTGCTTGAGCGTGTCGGTCTTGGCGAGCGTATGCAGCACACACCACGGCAATTATCGGGAGGTGAGCAACAACGGGTGGCTATTGCCAGAGCCTTTGCCGTTGAACCGAAAGTGTTATTTGCGGACGAACCCACTGGCAATCTGGACACGCGTACCGGTGAAGCTATTACGGATTTATTAATGGCACTGAATCGTGAACAGGGCACCACGCTGGTGATGGTGACACATGATCAGCAACTTGCCGATCGTTGTCAGCGACATTTTGTAATTGATGCGGGTGTATTACATGAACATCACGCCGCTGATGCAGGGGTTATATCTGCATGAGTGTGACAGGTAAAGTCATTTCGTTTAGTCAGGATTTACGCGAACGAAACGTTAAAGTCATGTTGCTGGCTATGATTATAGCGGTTGCTACGGTAGCCACCATTAATGCCTTTGCTGATCATCTGCAACGTACGTTAATGACGTCTGCCAGTGCTTTTTTGGCAGCAGATCGTCAATTAAACAGCCGAACCAATGCACCGATTCCAGAGGCGTGGTATGCAGAAGCAGAAAATTTTGGTTTAGAAATTGGTCGAATGATTGAGTTTGGCACCATGGTGTCTAATGAAAGCCAATTTCAACTGGTTGCGGTTAAGGCGATTGATAATAATTACCCGTTGCGAGGTGAACTTGAATGGCAGGCCGATCTGGAGGCGGCACGGCAAATTATTACATCAGGGCCCAAGCCTGGTGAAGTCTGGTTGAATCCACGTTTAATGCGCTTATTGGAATTACGTCCGGGGGATGCTCTGGAAGTCGGGGCTACATCACTTGAAGTGACTGGGGTGATCATGCGTGAGCCAGATGGCGGCTTTCGACTTTCCAATCTGGCGCCACGGGTTATGATGCATATTGACGATGTAGCGTCTACCGGGGTTATACAAGAGGGTAGCCGGGTGCGTCATCGTGGTCTGTTTGCCGGAGGTGCCACCAATCTGGCGGATTTTGAAACCTGGTTGGAACCACAGTTAACCGATAATTACCGCTGGGTAGATGTTCGTCAGGGAGAAACCCTGGGGGAATCTCTGGATAAAGCAGAAGGATTTTTATTGCTGGGCGGCAGTCTGGCCGTGTTACTGGCTGTAGTGGCCATTGCCGTTGCCAGCCGCCAATATGCACTTAGTCAGCGGGATCGGGTGGCCTTATTAAAAACTATGGGTCTGACCGGTAAACGTATTCGCAAGTTGTATTTATCCCGACTCGTCATCTGGGGACTGATATCGACAGTGATTGGCTTATTGTTAGCGATACCGGCAGCCTGGTTAATGGCCTCGATGACAGCTCAATTGATGGAACAACCGTTACAGTTTGAATTGGATTTCTGGCAACTGTGGCCAGCTATATTAACGGCTTTGGTCGCGTTGTTTGCCTTTGCCTATCCGCCAATAGATCGATTACGGAATACCCCGGCAATGCGTGTGTTTCGCAGCCTGCCAACCAATGATAAAGGTGCTTTAGCCAAAGATTTGTTGTTGGCTGTTGCGGTAATATTGGGTCTGTTGTGGATCTATGTCAGCGATCTTAAATTGGTAATAGCCTTACTGGGCGCCATTATCACTCTAGTCGTCACTCTGGCTATCGTAGGTGCCGGACTAATCTGGCTGTTACGCAAATTTACGGCAGGACAGGGTAGTTGGCGGTTAGCGGTCATCGCTTTGTACCGACATCGCAACGCCACCTTGTCACAAATGTCAGTGTTTGCCATGACGATTATGCTGGCCGCTACCTTGGTTCTGGTGCGTTCTTCCTTGTTAGCTGACTGGCAGGCACAGTTGCCTGAAGATGCGCCAAATCACTTTTTGCTTAATATTGCACCGGAATCTGTTAATGAAGTTGAAGCTTTTTTTACTGAGCATGATCTAAACAGAAGCCCGCTATACCCGATTATCCGAGGCAGACTGACCGAGATAAATGCACAGCCGGCTCAGGAAGTCGCGTTAAACAAAGATGACGATGAACTGCGCCGGGAATTAAACCTGACGATTTCAGATAGTTATCCGGATGATAATGAAATTGTGGCCGGACAATGGTTTAAGGCGGGAGATACCAAGGGCTTATCAATTGAGCAGTCATTAGCTGAATCGCTTGGAGTAAAGGTTGGCGATGAACTGGGTTTTACAGTGGGTGCTGAAAAAGTGACTGCTAAAATCACCAGTATTCGCAGTGTGCAATGGGACAGTATGCGGCCGAATTTCTTTATTATTTTTCCACCCAATGGTGCGATAGATGGATTGCCCAGTACGTCGCTTACCAGCTTTTATCTGGCAGAGCAGGATAAAGCACTGTTGAATGATTTTGTGCGACAGTTCCCAACGATTTCAGTACTGGAAATTGATCATATTATCGAACGTATTCAGCAAATCATCCGCCAGGTCACGCAGGCTGTTGAAGCAATATTATTAATGATTCTGCTGGCTGCCATTGCGGTGATGGTAGCCGTTGTCAGCGCGACGATGTCTGAACGACAACGTGAGGGGGCATTATTACGTACCTTAGGCGGTCAACAACAATTACTGGTAAGAGCCACGATGATTGAGTTTGCATTGATTGGCTTTCTAGCCGGTATTCTAGGGGTATTTGCTGCAGAAATAGCGGTTTGGGCTTTGCAAAGCCGTATGTTTGATGGCGAGTTTCGCTGGCATTGGCCGGTAGTGGTCAACTTGCCGTTTATCAGTGCTTTTATACTGGCGTTATTAGGACGCTGGCAATTAACGCCGGTATTGACCGTGTCACCCATGTTGTTACTCAGAAGACTGGAATAACGATGCCCGGAATAACGTTATCCGCATTGACTGTATTAATGAATGTTGCATGGCAAAAATAAACGCCCCATTATGTGCGGGTTTGCATCTTTGAAGATGTCTGTTTTGTTTAGGAATGGCTGTGCGTCGAGTTTATCGGTTTATTTTACGGGGATTACTGCAAGCGATATTGGCGTTTGTTCTGTTGAGTTTATTGCTGGTGTTGCCATTTCGCTGGGTGAATCCACCGATCACCATGGTGATGGCTGATAGATGGATTCATTCAACGGAAGACTTTGAATTACGACAATCCTGGTTAAGCTGGGAAGCGATTCCTAAACACGCGGCGTTAGCGGTGGTCACTTCTGAGGATCAGAAATTTCCCTTACACAGTGGGTTTGACCTTAAGGCGATTCAGCAGGCGCTGAAAGAGCGAGAGCGTAGGGGAGGCTTGCGTGGTGCCAGCACTATCAGTCAGCAAGTGGCGAAGAATATGTATCTCTGGACTGGACGCAGCTGGTTCAGAAAGGGCTTGGAAGTATGGTTTACCTTACTGATCGAACTCTCATGGAGTAAGCAACGTATTCTTGAGGTTTATCTGAATATCGCTGAGTGGGGGCCTGGGGTATTTGGCATCGAGGCCGCCAGCCAATATCACTTCAGACTTCCGGCAGCGAATCTGACCCCCATGCAGGCGGCTTTACTCGCGTCTTCATTACCCAGCCCATTAAATTACAATCCAGCGAGGCCAGCGCAGCATCTGCATAAACGTGCTGAATGGAATTTACAGCAGCAACGCAGGCTTGGTGGCGTGCAGTGGTTAGCGCCGTTAAACGAAAAATAATGCAAATCATAACGGGCCGATATAAATGTGAATCAGCTCACATGTCGACGACAAAGCATTGATTCTTCACATGAATTACACATCATCTTAATAAAATGAAAACGTATTAATTGAGTGATAACAGCTTCAATTAACAGTTTTTTCTATAACTATTGGGATTGAGATGATGAGAATGAATACTGAAATGCAGGACCTGGAGACTTGGGTCAGACATTACGCAGACCATAATGTGTTTGAACATAATGGTGAATTAATTGATAGTGAAAGTGCATTTAGTTCTGCCGGTTTACACGCTCAAGCCAAGCCAAGTTATCAGGACTGGCTGGCCACGGTTGCTTAATCAGTTCGGAAATCACCGTGGAGATTAACACGCCAGAAACAATGATTTTCCTGCAAATTTGAAATTCCAGTCTTCTCTTTGAAAAGCAGCCTATTAAGCGTAATGTAAGTTCAGTTATGATGTTTCAACGCTTGTGAATTCGAGGATATTGGCTATGGATATGTCGCAGCACAATATGGAAAATCTGTTTATGCAGCTGGGGTTGGAGAGCAATGAGGAGGCCATTGAAGACTTTATGGCGGATCATACATTGCAGGAAGATGAAAAACTGGAAGATGCCAGCTTCTGGTCAGCATCCCAGGCAGCGTTTATTAAAGAATGTCTGGCTTCAGACTCGGACTGGGCAGAAGTGGTTGATCAGCTTAATGTTCAATTACGCCAGTAATGTTTCTTTACAGAAACATGTTTGATGGTTTAACCCTGAATCGTTTTTATGTCCAGTGAAAGACGTTGGGGTAAGCAAACACAGCTTGCCCTCAGACATTTTTCTATCGGTGAAGAAACCTTTCCCCGGGAATTTATTCGTGCATTAGCTATCGTAAAACGTTGTGCTGCCCAGGCCAATATGGATATTCGCCAACTAGATTTTCAATTCGGCCGGACCATTTCAGAGGTGAGCCTTGAAGTCATAAACGGCGAACATGATCAGCAGTTTCCATTAAGCATCTGGCAATCCGGTTCCGGTACACAAACCCATATGAATATGAATGAGGTCATTGCCAACCTTGCCACACAGCGATTAGATACTGCCAGTCAAATTCATCCCAATGATCACTGCAATATCGGTCAATCCACTAATGACAGCTTTTCGACTGCAATGCATATTGCGACGGTTGAACAAATTCATCATCAGCTGTTGCCTGCATTGGAAAATATGCAACAGCTACTGGAACAGCATGCAGACCAATGGCAAGCCATTATCAAAACTGGCCGTACCCATCTGCAGGATGCCACGCCCCTGACTCTGGGCCAGCAGTTTTCGGCTTATGCCTCGCAAATTAACGCTAATATCAGATGGCTGAGACAAGTCACGGGTGAATTATATTCGGTCCCTCAAGGCGGAACGGCTGTAGGAACGGGGCTAAACAGTACCGTCGGTTTCGCCGAAAAGTTTGCTGAATATTTAACTGAGTTTACCGGTTTACCTTTCACCGCCAGTCAAAACAAACTCTCTTTGCAGGCTGCTCACGATGGGCTGGTCAATGTGTCGGGGGGATTAAATACTCTGGCGGTCAGTCTGAATAAAATCGCTGCCGATATTCGTCTATTAGGATCCGGACCGCGTTGCGGTATAGGGGAATTAAAGTTACCTGAAAATGAACCCGGTTCATCCATCATGCCGGGTAAGGTCAATCCCACTCAATGTGAAGCAATGATGATGGTCTGTGCCCAGGTAATGGGCAACCATATGACGATAACCTTCGCCGGGGCTCAGGGACAATTAGAGTTGAATACGTTTAAGCCGGTAATCATTCATAACCTGCTGCAGTCGATACGATTGCTGGTGCATACCGTAAACAGCTTTACGGAGTATTGCCTGATTGGGCTGGAACCCGATCGACTACGCATCGACGCCTTATTAAACCATTCGCTGATGCTGGTTACGGTCTTATCTCCCGTGATCGGTTACGATAACGCCAGTTTTATCGTTCAACAGGCGCACGCTAATGGAACCACATTACGGGAGGAGGCGATACGCTCTGGTTATATCAGTGCAAAAGCGTTTGATGAACTTATCCAGGCGGAAAAGATGTTGGGGCCTGTTGAGCGTTCATCATCTGGGGATGAATTGAAAGATATATAAAATGGGTGTCACAAATGCTTTGGGATATTCATTGATAAAACAGTGACCAAACAGCATACGTAAGCACAGCTGAAAAGAGTAACCAACAACAGATTATCGCTACGGCAGCATAACGATTTTCCGGTAATTGAATTGGCTTCATTGCAGCTTTTGTCAGACAGTCAGCCCATACCTCCTCCGGTATCAGTTTTACGGCCAGATAAATACCCAACGGCAGAATAAGCAGTTCATCCAAATAACCGATGACAGGAATAAAATCCGGAATAAGATCAACAGGGCTTAATGCATACGCTACTACAGCAATTCCCAACCATTTCGCCATTTCAGGTACTGCCGGGTCCTTGCTGGCTAAATACAGAGCTGAGATATGCAGTTTCAGACCCCTGGCAAACTGTTTTAACGTATTTTTCAACATGGCTTTATATTCAGCAATAGTCAGTAATGCAAAGTGCACTCTTTTAAGACACTAATTTTATTGACATAAAATTCACAATAAATCCGTTTTAATTCCTTACAAAATGCAGTGATTAGTTGGTGTTTATTCATATTGATCACATTATAAAAATTGGATGGGTTTAGATGTTTAATAAAAAATTAAAAAGAGATTTAGCTGAGACATACAGTAAATATAATGAGATTAATAGTCTGATGAATTCAATCCAGTCATCAGTGGCAACCATCCAATTTGATAATAAAGGAATTATCGAAGAGGTTAACGACAGTTTTTTATCCGTTGTGGGCTATGAAAAATCTGAACTGATTGGCAAGCATCATCAGATATTTTGTGATGAGGATTATATCCAGTCTGCTGAATATAAAAGTTTTTGGGAGCAACTTAGTCATGGTAAACAAAAGTCGGGTACGTACAAACGATTCACTAAATCCAGGCAAGTAGTTTGGTTGGAAGCTTCCTATTTTCCGATAACTAACAAGGATAATAAGGTTACCGGTATCCTTAAAATTGCAGCAGATGTCACTCAGTCTCATAACAACATGCGCGATCTTGAAGCAGCGTTTAGTGCATTAAACCGCTCGATGGCGATTATTGAGTTCACTCCTGATGGTCAGATCTTAAAAGCCAACGATAACTTTCTTTCGGTGGTGGGATATACATCAGAGCAGGTGGTTGGCAATCATCATCGTATCTTCTGTTTCGATCAATTTTATGAAGAAAATCCACATTTCTGGGCAGACATCAGTTCGGGAAAATTCTTTTCCGATCAATTCGTCAGGAAAACAGCTTCCGGACATTCCGTCTGGTTGGAAGCCTCTTATAACCCTGTGTTTGACGATGAGGGTAAGGTTGTCAAGGTGATTAAATTTGCCAGTGATATTACTCAGAGAATCGAACATAACGACAGGGTCATGCGTGCAGCAGAAATGTCATTTTCCACCGCGGAGGAAACCTCTCAAATCGCCAAAAATGGTGTTGATTTACTTAATACCTCTGTAGCAATGTCCAATACTATCCTGCAGGATGTATCCGATACGTCAGCGAACATTGAACAGTTGAATAAAGAATCTAAAAACATTGAAAATATCGTTTCTACAATTAACGATATTGCCGAACAGACGAATCTGTTGGCATTAAATGCTGCCATAGAAGCGGCACGTGCAGGGGAGCAGGGCAAGGGGTTTGCGGTAGTAGCTGATGAGGTCAGAAAGTTGGCCTCCAGAACCAGCGAGTCCACTGATGAAATAAAAGAAGTGGTCAAGCAAAATCGTATGCTGACACATGATGTGACACAAAGAATGGATAGTGTGAAGCAAAAAGCTATGGACAGTAATGAACAGCTGACTGCCGTTTCATCAGTTATGACGGAAATATTGCAGGGTGCTGAGGATGTTTCGCGGACAGTTTCTTCACTTTTGTAGGGTGAAAATCTTTGTAGGTCTATTTTGCAAATGTGCGTGAAAAGATTAAAGTTAGCCATTAAACGGGCGTAATAAAGACTATAAATGCACCAACGCAATTATGGAAGACAGCATGAGATTGAAAATATTATTAAGCTTACTTGTCTTCTTCCTTGTCGCCTGTCGCTCTGAAGAGCCTGCAGAACCGACATTACAATTGGCTGGAGTGAATTATCTGGGTGATTTGCCGACGTTGGTGGCCAGTAAAAACAATCTGTTTCAAAAACATCATTTAAATCTTGAAGTGTCTCTTTCCGAGTCTGGAAAGCAAAACCTGGATGACTTGCTCGCAGGCAAAGTTGATTTTGCTCTAATGGCACCAACCCCCTTTACGCTGGACAAATTAGCCAATGCGGATACCCCGCGTCAGGGTAATGAGCCGGTCATTTTAGGGAATCTCCTGCACTCCACCCGGATGAACCAGATATTAACGCTGAAGGGAAGGAATATACAGACAGTCAATGCGCTGAAGGGAGGCAAGGTAGGGCTTAGTAAGGGCACCAATGCCGAATATTTATGGTGGTTATATACCGTTTTTTATCAATTAGATGCCGACAGTGTGGAGCTTATTAATTTGCCGGTTACGGAACTGGGTTCGGCATTAGTTGAGGGAAAAGTTGATGCCATTGTGACCTGGCAACCATGGACAAACCGATATATTGATGAATATGCCGATCAAATTGAGCAAGTAGATGGCAGCCATGTATACAGTGCTAAATGGTTATTGGTGACGACCCGGCAGATGGCTGAGGAAAATCCGGAATACTGTCAGCATTTGCTTGAGGCCTATGTTGAAGCAATCAGGTTGATTCAGTCGGACACTGACAACGTGATGCAGATGTATAGCGAGCAAGCCAATACAGATGAAATGCCTCTCATCAAATACCAGCCCGCGTTGCATCAATTGAATCTGAATTGGTCATTAATTGCTGAACTTCATCAAAGTATTCAATGGGCCAAACTTAGAGGGCTTGCTGAAACAGACATACAGACGGATGTAATTTCCTGGTTTGCTCCGGAACCGTTGCGTACTATTCAGCCGTTTTCAGTCAAGATTCCCACCATGCAGATTGATGAGAGTCAGCCATGAAGCTGGTTCAAATCGCCATTATTTTTATATGTACAAGCCTGCTGGGATTATTGTTTTTAATCGTGTTAGGTGCCTGGAGTTATCATCAGGTTGAATTAAAACGGGATGAACTGAGCTACCTGGGCTCAATAAAACACAGAATCGATGCGTTATCTGTTGGCAGCGATAATGTGTTGATATTTCGTCCCGATGACAGACTTTGGCAGATTTTTTTAGGTGATGCCCGAGCGATTCAGGCAGATCTTACCGCTCTGGAAAATGGTGGATTCAATGCTCAGCTTGCAGTGCGGCATATAGATCAACTGATTAAATCAGTTGAAGATGCCTATAAAACACTGCCGGAAAATATCGATCTGATAAGCAATGATTACCGGATTAATCCATTGACCCTGCCATTAAGATCGAGACTGCTTATCAATCAGGTAGCGGATCATGGCATTGCCATAGAGAGCGCGATAGATCAGTTAATGCTGGAGAATCAGCAGAGCATTCAAAGCTATATAAACCGTATTTTATTGCTGTTTATACTGTCTACGCTATTGTTTGGCGTGTTGTGTGTGATCGCCTTCAGTATGATGTATCAGCGTATTGCTGTACCTACCCGAAATCTTATCAGCACCATACAACAAGTGTCTCAAAACGATGACAAAGCACGTGCAAAAGTTATCGGCAAAGATGAAATGGCTGAGTTATCAATTGCCTTTAATGCACTTCTGGATCAAAAAGATCATTCGAATCAACAGATCCTCCAGCAACAAAGCGAGTTAAGCAAACAGGCTCATTTACTGGAGATAGCGGGTCGAGTTACCCGTTTTGGTGGCTGGTCGATAGATATGATGACTAAACAAGTGAAATGGTCCAATATGGTGGCTAACATTCATGGCAAACCGAATGGCTATTCTCCTACTCTTGATGAAGGGTTTTCATTTTATATTCCAGAGCATCAATCGCGGGTTAAAGAACTGTTTCATGCTTGCTCAGAGCACGGAACACCTTTCGATGTGGAATTGCAGATCATCAATTCTGCCGGGGAGCTGATTTGGGTTCGTTCATCTGGTGAGGCTGTACGTAATAGCGAAGGCGAAATCACTGCCTTGCAAGGTGCTTTTCAGGATATTACCGAACGTATTGAACTGGAAAACCGTCTGCGTCAATCTCAACGCCTGGAAGCTGTCGGGCAGCTGACTGGCGGTGTGGCACACGACTTTAATAACCTGTTAACGGTCGTTATTGGTAATTCACAAATTATTACCGAGTCACTGGATGAATCCAGCCGTCTCAAACCGTTAGCGGATATGATTCTGCAAGCGGGGTATCGAGGGGCAGAGTTAACCCGTAGTTTATTAGCCTTTGCCCGAAAACAACCGCTTGAACCAAAACCGGTAAAAATCAAGCAATTAATCCAGCAACTATGGCCATTGCTGGAACGGGCCGTAGGGGCTGAAATTTCAATTCAGTTAATGGCCGATGATCAGCTTCATCAGGTCATGATTGACTCCGGTCAATTTGAAAATGCTCTGCTGAATCTTGCCCTGAACGCCAAAGATGCCATGCCGAAGGGAGGACGCATTGTCATAGAAGCACAAAATACGCATTTACCCGATCGGTATGCACAGGAGCATGAGATTAATACGGGGGATTATGTCGTTATTGCTATTTCAGATTCAGGTTTCGGTATACCTGCAGAGATACTTGATAAAGTATTTGAACCGTTTTACACCACAAAAACAAAAGACAAGGGTACGGGTCTGGGACTCGCCATGGTGTATGGTTTTATCAAACAAAGTAATGGTCACGTTAATATCTACTCGGAACCAGGACAAGGCACTACAGTCAGGCTTTATTTGCCAGTTGCGACCAATAAAAATGTTCCTTCGGATAACGTGTCGTCTGTTACCACCGATTTAAAGAAGGGAAATGAACAGATACTGGTCGTTGAAGATGATCCATTGGTTCGTGAGTATGTCATCTCGCAATTGACAAGCCTGGGATATGAAGTGCTTTCCGCTGCAGACGGCAAGCAGGCAATGCAAATTCTTGAATCCGAACAGACTATTGATTTGCTGTTAACCGACGTTGTTTTGCCTGAAGGTATGAATGGACGGAAAATTGCCGAACAGGCACTTAAGTTACGGCCCGGGCTGCGAGTGTTATATACATCTGGTTATACTGAAAACTCTATTGTGCACCATGGCCGACTGGATCCTGGTGTGTTGTTATTATCTAAACCCTACAGTCGTGAAGAACTGGCGAATAAAGTTAGAATGGCGCTAGATGTGTCACCTGCATAACCTGTGGATTATCGTTTATAGCCTGCTGGTGGCAATCCAACCCGCTGAGCCTGAAAGTTTTCCGGTTATCTTGTAAAAATTACATGATTAATTCACTGTGCTCGCATGAAAATTTCATAATAAACACGCCAGTTTTATAGTGAACAATAACATTATATTTAAGCTTTAAGTTTATGATATTAAATAGTATATTTGGCTGTACTGTTTGTTCCTGAACCGCTCCTGATAAATCTGGCACAAGGTTTGCGATGGAGCTTGTTACAAGGAAAGCTTCATCGGCACTTTCTTTGATAGATTTTTTTAGTCATCAAGTTCACTAAAAAGTATGCCGATAATTAAAATAGGAGAATGAAATGTTTAAACAACTATTTCTTTCAACGGCCTTGGCGACAGCTTTTATCGCGACACCTGTACTCGCTGGCGATCATGATAAACATGATGCTAAAGGTGAGTCACAGACATATGACAATGTCGATAGAGATGATAAAAAAGTGACGCCAGATAAAAAAGCGTATGACAAAAACAAATCGGATGATGAAAATGCTAAACATCCTGCCCATGAAATGGGTGAAGGTGACCCTGCCAGGGAACAAGGCCAATAGTATCCTCTAGATTTATCAGTTTAATGAGAATGTAGTGTATTTAGTGGAAGAAAGATTTTCTGGCCGATTTCTCAGTGTCGGCTGGAAAATTCATTCAAGGATGTGACGCTACGTTTTCATTACCTTTCAATATATTTGATAATCTTAATGACTGATTTGTAATTTCTGCGCTAATCTAACGCTTGTTCCTCAATTATCCCCCCGTGATGCCAATCCTAATAATATGTTGGATGTCAAAACTCATACCTAAGACGTGGAATAGCAATCCCAACGTTTTCTATTAGAAAAACACTGACCTTTTTATAACTGTTTAAGTATCTGGCAAGCATGGCGTCCTTCGCTTAACAGGATGATGTTTTTATGAATACACGCATCATTCCAGCCAAATACATTATCGGGTGCGGCATGTTTGGAGAAAAATTCCAGGTCAACAGCTGTCGTATCGGCAAACTGGTAAACTTCGATACGTTCACTGTACCATTCACCCACCCAGCCAACTTCAGCATTTTGAATTAATGTTTGACGTTGATACTGTTTTTCAAATCCGGCAGCTTCGACATCCTTAATTCTAATCAACTGGTCATTGAAAGTGATTTTGTAGCTCAGCATGATGCCCGCAATAATAATGACGATAAACATGCAGTAAATCAGATAATCGGTCGCCGTTAATCCCGGGTTTCGGGCATGACATTGAACACATGTTCTGGCCTTACGAGCGACTTGGTATTCACAAACCTTGCATTTAACCAGTCTTGCCATAAATATTCCCTTTTTTGATTACCTGGATAATTAGCTGGGGAGTTTCCGATAATTGTTGATAATCCGGTGTACCCTCTCACATGCCTGAATATATTCCAGGATCATGACTGTGGGCGGTGACTGGATGCTTTCAATACTTAAGCGGGTATATTCGAGACGATGTATTAGATTTCCCAGTCGTGGATCCAGAACCGTCAGATTTCCGATTTCAATTTTGCCTAGCAAAACCGACTCGTTCTTATTCTTCCTATCAGCGTTCGGCATTCCATAGATTTCCTTTTCCAACACATGCCAGGCTTTACGCATTGAATAGATCGGAAATACCGATGCTTCCTTTTTCAGGGAGGCCCACTCCATGGATGCTTTTTTTGCGTGGTTGTTAGCCATAAATCACCAATAACGGCTATTGAAATTAGACTTTATGCTCAGAGCTTAGCTGTTGTTTGCGCTGAGCAAGCTTCTCGCCAAGTGATAGCAGATCCACGTCGCTTTTTTTCAATAACGGAAATATTTCTTTTTCTTCTTCCCTGACGTGATGTTCAATGTATTCCGAAAGCACTTTGACTTTGGCATCAAACAGTTCTTCGTCAGCCTGCATTTGTTGAATTTCTCTAATCAGAAGTTTGGCACTGTCATGCTCAACCAGCGCCTCATCGACCAGATCGGTCGAGTCAGCCAGCTTTTTACGAAAAGCCGGATAAATAATTTCTTCTTCCAACTGTGTATGCAGTATAAGTTCAGCACAGATTTCATCCGCCAGATTTTTCTTTCCAATATAAGCGTATGGCCCTAATTCCTCATATTGAGCGAAGGCCTTTTCAACCTTACGGTGATCGTTTTTTAACAAGGTTATGGCATCTGTATGCTGCACTTGCACTTGCGAGTCAGTCATATTTTTGTCCTGTTGGATTCAATAAAAGATAGAACGGTATTGCAATATGTATACCCGTGATAATGAATCCTATGCGAAGGCTTGTCATTGCTGATATTGATCTATGTTGTAAAAGTGATGACGTTATAAAACAAAATGTAATATGGGTAAAAATTACTGAGATACAGAGAAAAAATTATAGGTTTTGGGTTTGCCGAGTTGCATGACTCTGCCGGAGCTCATGAAATATGTTAAAAACCAGGCTGTTTGTCATCTGGCATAGGGCTTGCTGAATACCATGGACTATTCATTTATCGCTGAATGTTTAATCGGGAGATTTGGGATGAACGAAAAACAGATTATGAATTCATCAGTAATGACGGTGCCTGGTTTTGTCAGTTTGAGAGAGGCAGCAGAAATAATGGATCAGGAGCATGTCGGGTATCTTGTCGTCGCCAGTGATGATGAGTTGATTGGAACCATTAGCGCTAAAGATATTATTTTACACGCTGTATCTGATGGCAAAAACATATACAAGACAACGGTTGCAGAAGTGATTACGGCGAATATTCCTGAAAGTTATGAAGACGACCCCGCAAATGATGTCACACAGCCAATGAATGAAAAGCAGGCTCACCAGTGCCTGTGGTAAACCTGTTTAATTTCACTGGTATCAACTTTAGTAAGTCATAACCAAAGGTCGCCGGAGTAAAAAGTTTATATGACCATTATTTATCAATTAATCAGTAAGGAGTGACTATGTTAAAAACCATCATGTTTACCATAACATTTGCTTTCGCTTCGATTATGTTATCTGGCTGCTCAGATGAGCAGGAAGATCGCATAGGCCAGGATAATGAACTCAATGCAGATCCTGAGTGGAGTGAAAACCCTTATGGTGATGAGGAAGGTCAAGATGCCGATAACCCTCAATCAACCGATGAAATGAACCGTAACAAAGATGATGATGATCTGAACGAACCTTACCCTGATGAGGACCCGGCTGGTTTGGAAGAGGCTGCAGAGCAGGGCATAAGCCAGCAATATTGATTGGACTAGCCAACCAGTAGACAAAATAGCCGGTAATGAAGCGGAACATTAAAAGCCCGGTAACCGCATTCGGTTTACCGGGCTTTTGTGGCTGTTAATGAATTTTTTTGTCCGCCTGCCCCCCCTGTGGCTCCTGTCTCCACGGTTTCCCTTCACAAAAAGCGTAATTCTTACAATCCGCCGTGCAGCCTCTGCAAGGCAGTCGTCGACTTTCCGGAATGTTTTTTATTTTATCTTCAGCTTTACTATCGCACATTGCTTTTACTCTTAAGATTACCTGTAGAACAAAGTACTGCCAGTAAAGTGAATACGGTGTGAAATAGCATGGGGTAAATGCCTGTCAGGCCCTGAAATATCGTTTGCTGAAGAAAATATTTCCTTCAGCTTCTAACGTATAAATTATGATTATGTTATTCACATAGCGGAACAGACTCTGGCATTCAGAAAATAGTCACCCCATCAAAAATTCAATCTGCTTTTAAAGGAATCAATTATGCGTTGGAAGGGTAGACCTAAGAGCAGTAATATTGAGGATAGGCGCTCAATGCGTGTTTCTCGTGCAGGTGGTATGGGCGGTGGTGGCTTAAGATTATTGCCACTGATGTTTCGTTTTCTTGGTTTTAAAGGCACCTTGCTGTTAATTGTCGGTGTAGTGGCTTATGGCTTATTTACCGGTAACCTTGGCAATATATTGAATGTTGTTGGTCTTGGTGAAAGTCCAACCAGTACAGCATCCTCAACAACATTAAATGAATCTCCGGAAGAAAAGGAACTGGTTGAGTTCGTCTCCGTAGTTTTAGCGGATACAGAACAAACCTGGAGCAATATTTTTGAAGATAACGGCCAGCGCTATCAGGAACCGCGGTTAGTATTATTTCGTGGGGTGGTGCGTTCAGCCTGCGGTACAGCCCAATCAGCCATCGGGCCTTTTTACTGTCCCGGCGATCAGCAGATTTATCTGGATTTGAATTTTTTTGATGAACTGGCAAACCGTTTTGGTGCCCCGGGAGATTTCGCGCAGGCCTATGTGATTGCCCATGAGGTGGGACATCATATTCAAACATTGATGGGCATATCGTCCAGGGTTCACGCCGCGCGCAGTAAATTAAGTGAAGTAGATGCCAATAAACTTTCAGTGAAACAGGAACTGCAGGCGGATTGTTTTGCTGGCATCTGGGCCAATCATGCCAACGAAAAGAGACAGTTGCTGGAAACCGGAGATATCGCAGAAGGCTTACGTGCAGCCAGCGCAATCGGTGATGACACCCTGCAAAAACAATCCAAAGGCTATGTCAGCCCGGACTCGTTTACCCATGGCAGTGCATCTCAACGGATGCATTGGTTTAAAGCCGGTTTTGAATCGGGTGATATTGCAAGTTGTAATACCTTTGCAAATGGTTAGGATCCTATTGGGTTTGAACTCCCAGTGTTCGCATATTGGCTAACAGGGGGAATTACGCCTTAAGGATTATTGCTTGCGGGCCTGGATAGCATCAACATAGAATGGCGCGTTTTTTCTTAATAATTATTTGGAGTGTAACAATGTCAGAACCCGTATGGTTTAGAACCGGAGAAGCCACCGTCTTTGCCAGTGAAGATCAAGGCACGGATGCAATGCCGGAAATTTTGATTGGCAGTACCAAAGGACCTGCAGGTCAGGCTTTTGCTAATTTGATGGGACAGACTGAAGGGCACACACGTATGTTTGCCATTCGCGCGACCAACCAGCAAGTTAAACCAGCCACCATGATTGTGCCTAAAGTCACAATTAAATCAGGAAGTTATGTCGCCTTGTTTGGTGGTCCGGTACAGTCGGCAATTGCTGATGCCGTATTGGATAGTGTTATCGAAGGTGTGATACCAAAAGAACATGCCGATGACTTATGTATTGTAGCGATGATCTGGATTGCCCCGGATGCGGCAGCAAACCCGGATGTGGATCGTAAGGATCTGTATCGTACTAACTACGAAGCCATGAAGCTGGCAATTAAACGTGCTATGTCGGGGTCACCGACGATTGATGAGCTGATCGCCAACCGTAACAAGATCCACCATGAAATGTATGATCCTGAAACGGGTGAATCTGCCTGGTAAGCTAACGCTTTATGCAATAAAAAACCCTCTTTGTGTTCGCAAAGAGGGTTTTTTTATAACTAGGGTCTGAAAGAACAACAGACCCTAATATCTGAGAGTTGCTCTCCAAGATGAATTTTAATTATCGTTATATAACTTTTCATAGAAACCGCGTTCAAAATCTCTTAATGGCTTGCGGGCAACATTACGGTTATCACTATCCGAATGATAATTGGAAAGCAACTGAACAAAATATAACGACTTACCAGATTTAGTGTTGATTTTACCGGCCAGATTGTACACACCATAGATGGAACCGGTTTTTGCCGTCACTTTTCCGGTCAACGGTGCATTAACCAAACTGCTGCGATACTGCAGGGTGCCTGATTGGCCTGCCACTGGCAGGGTTTCGATTAATCCCAGTTCTTTGTTACTGAAGATAAATTGTACGACCTGCATCAATTGTTTTGCGGTGACGCGGTTATTTCTCGATAAACCCGAACCATCCAGAATGATAGCGCGTGACAAATCAATATTGGCTTTGTCTTTGAGTACTGCCTTGGCAGCGGCTGCACCATTTTCATAACTGCCGGGTTGTTTGTAATAAATACGGCCAACCGTTTTCAACAGGTTGTCAGCAATCAGATTGTCAGACCGTTTCATCATGACATCAATCAGTTTCAGTAATGGTTCCGATTGATGCAGAGCAATGACCGTACCTGTAGCCTTATCGTTGCGAATGATTTTCCCTTTCAGACGGATACCGGCGCGATCGAGTTCTTCCTGCAAAACCTTGCTCAGGTACATGGTGGTGTTTTGTACGGCCAGATGGAAATTGACTGGCAAGCGATGCGATCCTACACAGCCATTGAGTGAATATTGATTCCAGTTATCTGCGGTAAGTTTGAGGTCACAATCTATGTTCTGGTTCTCCAAACCTTCCCGGATGATGATATCGTCAGCACTGATATTGATATAGGGAGAGCCACTGGCTCTTAATGCTTTTACCGGAGCCGGTGTGGTGCCTTCAATTTTCCCGTAAACACAGTTGCCATTCATGGTAATACTGCTTGAAGGAGCACTGTAACAGACTCCCATAATATCCCACGGCACGCCAATAGCGCGTTCTGACGTGTCAAAAGCACCGCCGTTTAAATACAGATTCCCTTCAATTGTCGTTTGTTTTAGTTTGAGTTTTTCTACCAGAACACGCAGATGCGTCCGAGTGAATGTCGGGTCACCACTGAAATTAATAATGATATCTTTATCTGATGTTTCTACCGTTGTTTCAAAACGGAAATCTTTATCAAGTGTTAACCGAGCAGCAAGGCCGGTAATGATTTTTTGCAGACTGGCTGGTTGCTGGAATTGCTCGGCGCGTTCCGAGTAAAGCGCTTTACCATTGGCAGAATCTACGACATATACGGCGATATCGGCCCCTTCGGGTGTCGGTTTACCATTCAGGCCAGGGTCAGTGAAAACTTGTGTCGCTTGACTAGGAGTAGCAGTAAAAAGCAGCAATGCGAGAGTGAGATATTTGGTCATACAATCCAGTTATACGAGAGGTTAGCGTTGAAAGACTGCAAAGCCTAACATGAAAAATGGCATTTGATTTAAATTCAAAATGCCATTGTCAAAGTGACTCCCTCACTTTAACGGCATTTTCATATCAGCTTTCAGAGTACATCGGTTTGTTGTCGGCTACATTTATCCAGCCTTTGGCGATACGGTAAATTACCCAGACGGCATTTGCCAGCAGAATAAAAACACCAATAACGACAGCACTCAATAAAGCACCGATCAGACCCCATAGCAAACAAAACCAGAATGTACGGATCTGCCAGCGGAAATGTGACTCGAGCCAGGTGCCTCTTACATCATCGCGTTTGATGTAATTGATGATAACTGCAACTAAAAACGTCAAACCGACAATAAATGATGCGGCCTGCAGAGCATAAATCACGATTGTCAGTGTTTTGGCTTGATTGGGAACAGGATTAATTGGTTTTTCGGAATTTGGAATAACGCTTGGTTCAGACATGTTGAGTTCCTTGATAATCTGCCCGCAAAGGATAAATCTTTTTGCGGGCAGATATCAAAAGTTTAAATTTAACAGCAATGGAAAAAAACTAAAGTGGGGAAGGGGGGATCCTAGAACCAGGTCAATTAAGTATGGATTAATGAGGAATAGCGTTTGAGCATTGCTCACAGGCATTAATATACTGGGCCCGGTTATAGTACTTTCTTCTTGCTACGTAAATTGCCGTTTTACAATCGGGTAGGTCTCCCAGTGCAATACAGTCTGCAGAACGGGGGAGGTTTGGACAGGTTTCAGGACAAACACGATGAATTTCACATGTGTTGCTGGTCAGGTTGGGATTTGAATCCAGATAATAACTCGCCATAATGCTATCTCCCTGAATATAACGATATTAAATTTACTTTTAGAGTGTGTCTAAGCAGTAATTTATGTGCTTATTATTACCAAGTTTTTGTACGTCACAGTAAATGAATAATTCCCTTTATGTTGGGAAACTTTGCCTGTATAAACTAAGGAAAATGGAAATCATTCGTGTTTACAGCATATTAGCCGCTCAATTCATTAAAACTTTTTTTTGTTGGAAATAATATACAGAGATCCCATCACTGAATGGTAGCTTGAGAAAATTCACATGTCCCGGATCGGACCTTTATGACTTGTCTGAAATGGTTCTGCTGTGCTAACAAGGTAACAGGCATTGAAAGGAGCTGAGCTCTATGAGCAAAGAGATCGAACAAAGCATGATCATTCTGGCCCGACATCGGTTGAAATGGTTGAGGGTGGCGTTAGCAGGACGCGATGCTGACCTTAATCTGGTACAAAATACCTTTCATCAGCTGACCGGCTTAACCAGTTTACGGTTTGTACAGGATAATGGGCTGAGTCCTGCAACAGCAAAAGAGCTTGCTATCATTGATAATCTGGCGATTTTGAATGTTCAGCAGCAACATCCGGAAGTGTTGGAGAAGTTTTCCAATGAATCCCAAAAGCTGTCTAAATATCTTGATATGCCAGCAAGGGATTTACTCGACCTGCTATTTAAAGATGGCGAGCGATTTCAGAATCAGGAAGCCATTTCTGTCGCCATGCATCGTGGATTGATCAGCGATATCCATCATGAAAAAGAAGCGTATGCCCGACTGGATGCACGAGAACAGAAAAGAGATGGCTGAAGCGTACATATCACCATTTAATCGACTTGCCTTGCCAGTCAACAAAGGACAATTCACCGTCAGCAGGCAGGTTTTTTAATATCTCAAACAGTCTGTCGGCTACAAAGTCAGGGCTGAATAATTTGTCTTCGGGCACGTTGGCACTGTACGGGCGGGAAAGCGGGGTGTCAGTGGTAACTGGATGAAAGGCAATTAATTTTACCTGTTTGGCCCGACGTGCATATTCAATAGCCGTCGTTTTTAACAGCATATTCAACGCTGCTTTGCTGGCCCGGTAGCTGTACCAGCCACCTGCATGATTATCTTTGATGCTACCGACCCTTGCACTGAAGATGATTAATTGACAGTTCATTGACTGTTTAAGTACCGGTAAAAGATGTTTCAGCCAGAGCACTGGCGTTATGGTGTTGATATTCAGGATGTGGCTGATCGAATCTGCAGAGAGTTCTTCCAGCCGTTTTTCAGGTTTTATGTCACCATCATGCAATACACCGTGACAGATAAAGACTTTTTCAAAATTACGCTGTTCATCATAAAACTGCATGGCCAGTTTGTTCATACTGGCCTCGTCATATTTCGATTGATGCCAGATAACTTCGGAAAACTTATCAGGTGGAAGTCCACGGCTGATAACAACAATGTTTTCTGCCCTTAAGTAAGTTAAAAGTTTATCAATAATGGCCTGAGCAATTTGCCCACTGCCACCAATCACCAAAGCGGATGTTTTCATTTATCAAGTATCCGCTAAATAGTGTGAAATTTGTGTGTGAAAAGTGAATTTTATTTTCTGCAGGATTCAATAAAACAGTTCTCTAGCTTATTGTTCAGCCACACTGCAGAGTACTGACATTATTTTTTCCGACTTTGGCATTGGAGATGACTGATTGAAAACATCGACACCACAACAGCATTGTCGTCTTGTTGGGTAAAAATTAGCCTCGAGCAATGATGGCTATGAAAGATAACAGCTGGAACTAGCGAATCTAACGCAGTTTCTCATTCAGAAAACTTAACAGGCGGTGCCAGGATTTTTCATCTGCATGTACATCGTAATGCGGGTTTCCTGCTTTGGTAAATGAATGCTGAGCCCCACCATAAACAATCATTTCATTAGGGGCACCATCTTTTTCCATGGCCATACTCAACATGCTGAATTCTTCCATAGAAATATTGGCATCCGCTGCACCATGCTGCACCAGAATTTCAGCCTGAACATGCTTATAATCCTGATCTTCTGGCGTCCCCAGACCACCATGAATGGCAACAAAACCCTTCATTGGTGAACCAGAGCGAGCCATTTCCAGAACTGCGGTACCGCCCAGGCAATAACCGATCATCACCGCATTATCGGTGGCTGCGCCGAGCTGTTTTGCCTGGTTGATGCCCCCATTGATTAAATCCCGCATACGTTGCCGATCCCGATACAATTCTCCGGTATGATGGCGCCTGTCTGCTATTTCAGCTGGCCGAATACCGGCTCCGTAGATATCAACTGCAATAACGGCATAACCAGCCTGATACAGCATATTGGCACGTTTAATTTCATAATCGGTAATGCCATCCCAGTCATGAATCAGAATGACTAATGGTGCAGCATCAGCGGGACTGACATAGTAGCTTTCAAATTGTTCTCCATTGACTTCGTATTGAACCGGTTGTGCCAATACCTGATAACTGAAAAGCCAAATAACGACAAACACTGCCCATTTCATTTTTGAACACCCTGCCATAAAAATGATGCTACTTTAGCAGACAGAATAGCGGGTTACGTTGGGAGCAATTCCTGAGATCAATATGCAAGGTTTTATAAACGGATTCACTGGCCAGCCTATTCAGTCGGCATTCATATATAGTGCTTTATTGTTATTATGAAAAAAGCCAGGGACAGCTTAGAAATACCATGATAAGTCGCCTCAAAATGTAGGCTGTAAAAAGCAGTGAAAACTTATCCCTGTCATCTGCTGACAAATGCATATAAAAGCCATATTGACTCTGCTGTTCTATTTTTTCTAAAACACTATTAACGGACTCGTGCCTGTTCCTATGAAAAAACTTTCAAAGTGTTATCTGGATTTTTTGAGTTTATTCGCATGGAATAAACTGTTGAGCTTGCTCCTGTCACTATTGGTGCCCGGATTTATCACGGTTCATGCGGAAGAGGTGGCAACTCCAGCTGTTGATTGTGGTGAAGCGGATATTCGTTACATTGATAGTCCGGAGCTTACCAGGGCAGAACGGATAGCATTAATGGAAAAAGCTTTTTTTGATTCACTTAACCGCTTCGAATTATGCAAATTAACCGACCCCAATAATACATCTGCTGACAGTAGCAATGGTGCCGATCAGGGAGGCGGTGGACTTGAAGGCAGCAATGGCAATAATAACTCAGTTGCCAGTCAGGATATGCAGGGAACCGAGCCGGAAACTCAGGAATCAATGCCACCTGAAATGAGTGGAACAGATTATGAAGAAGACACTGTTAATGGCCAATCTGGTGTTCCGGTAACTGCCGCGAATAATGGTGCTATTCCAGAAGATATTCCATCAGCCAATAATGATGATGCCATCGCTTCACAAATCAGAGTGGCGGCAGAAGCAGAACAGGATCCGGAAATCAAAAAGAAACTCTGGAATGAGTATCGCAAATATAAGGGGATGAGCGTTGTTGAAGATTGAAAATTTCAGATCACCGTCTAAATTTCTGATTTACATGATCATTATGATGCATGTACTTACGGGCTGCGCGACGACCTCCGGTAGTGCCGGTGATGTGAAAACCGGACCACAGCTTGCCTCAGCTCAGGATGAACCCAAAGAGATCCCCTATCAGGGAATTAAACTGGATGTCATCATTCCGGTCTTTTCACCGGGGCTTTCAGATAAAGCCGCCGATTATGAAGAAGAAGGTATCTGGCCGGAATTAAGACGAGCTGAAGCCAATCGTTTTGCCTATAAGTTAAAAACTGCCCTGGATGAAACCGGTAAGTTTGGTGCCGTACGTGTTGCACCGAATAGCACGGCTTCAGGTGATTTATATACGGTGGGCGAAATTATCGAATCTACTGGGCAGGAAGTTGAGTTTCGACTTAATGTAGTGGATGCCAGTGGTAAACAGTGGCTCAACAAAACGATAGATCACGAGGTAAATGAAGGTTTCTACAAAAATCCTCGTAATGATGGCAAAGATCCTTATGATCCGGCTTTTGCCGAAGCCGCTCAAGCGATTGTAGACGCCTTACTCAAGCAACAGCAACGCGAGCTTGCTCAACTGCAGAATATTGCCGATTTACGTTTTGCTGCCAGTTTTAACGAACAGGCGTTTATGGAGCATCTGGATACCAGCGGTCGGCAAATCAAACTGGTGAGTATGCCGAGTGATGCTGATCCGATGTTTGAACGGGTGAAATCGGTCCAGGTCAGAGAACAGCTGTTTATCGATAATCTGCAACAGAACTACAGCGCGTTTTCACAGCAAATGGATGACAGTTATCTGGCGTGGCAGGAAGCCAGTGCGGCTGAAATGCAGCTGCGTAAAGAAGCCAAAACAAAAAGCATCTGGAAAATGATAGGCGGGGCAGTTTTAATCGGTGCCGCGGTGGCTGCCGCTACATCAGGCAATTCCAATGACCCTCGCTTTGCCCGAGATATTGCTACTGTTGCAGGGGGGATTGGTGGTGCCGTGCTGCTGACCAGTGGCTTTAAATCACGTGAAGAAGCCAAGTTTCATCAGGATGCATTAAATGAATTGGGAGAGTCTATTAATCTGGAAATGGCTCCCCAGGTGATGACTTATGAAGAAGAATCAGTTGAGTTAACCGGTGATATCGATGAGCAGTTCCGTCAATGGCGTGCATTTTTGAATCGTATGTATCAGTTGGAAGCCACGCCAGATGTTCAACTGTAAGAGATAAGCATGATCACGCAGAAAATCGCTGAAGCTAAACTTGCCAAACGAAAGCTATTTTTCCAAACACTGATTATCATTTTGCTGCTCAGTGTGTTGTGTGTGCTGTTAATTGTCTGGGCTTCGATGCCAAAAACCATACATGACAGCAGCGAAGCCGAATCGTCGCAGACATTGGATATTGTGGATATCCCAGTGGTAACGGAGAGTGCGCAGGATAATGAAACGCTGCGGCAGGCTTATCTTGAGTCCTATGCTCATTATGAAAACACACTGAAGCCCGAGCTGAACAAGATTGAACTGCAACAATGGGATAAAGCCTTGGCTGAGCGTTTGAACACCACAGAAAGGTCGGCAATCAAACAGTTTGGTGAAGCGAAATATGCTCAGGCGAAAGCCACCCTGGATACACTTATCAAGCATGCAGAAACGGCGATTACTGACAGCCAGGATCAATTTAAAACTGCCATCCAGGATGCCCGGCAGGCTTTTGATAACAACCAATACCAACCGGCAAAACTGGCTATTTCCAAAGCGTTAATGCTGGATAATTCTTCACAGCAAGCAATTGATCTGGCGGAAAGAATCGAGCAGTTACCTGAAATTGCTTCACTGGTTGATCAAATCAATGTGGCGAAAGTGGAAAATGATCTGCAAACTGAACTGACATTAATCAATCAATTATTAACGTTAACACCGGAAAGGGAAGCCCTGAAACAGCGCGCTCAAACGTTACAGTCCACCCTTGATAATCAAAAATTTCAGTCTTTTATCGCTCAATCCTATACTGCAATTGAAAATGGTCGTATTGATGCGGCTAAAACAGCACTCAATCAGGCAAGAAATATTCATCCTAATCGCGCCGAGATCAGTGATGTCAATTCGGCGATACTGCAATACGAAAAAAATCAGCGGGTTCAGAACGCGTTGAGCAACGCCAGACAGGCCGAGACAAAAGACGACTGGCAGACTGTCAAAACCAACCTTGAACAGGTTATCAAAGAAACCCCCAACAACCAGACAGCAACCGACAAGCTGGCGATGGCAAATGCTATTTTGTCACTTAATAATAAGATTGATGACTACCTTAAAACACCTTATCGCCTGTCAAATGGTCAACTCAGTGAACAGGCGCGTTCGACAATTAACCAGGCCACCAACTATCGTAATCAAAGCCCGTCGCTCACCACTAAACGTCGCGAACTTGAGAATGTGTTAACGGCTGTGAACAGAACCATCCCGGTAGAAGTGCGTTCGGATAATAAAACCCATATTCAGGTGCGCGGGGTGGGTAATGTTGGCGTCATTGATGCAAAAGAGATTCAGCTCAAGCCCGGTCAATATACCTTTGAAGGCAAACGTCCGGGGTTTAAGTCCAAGCTGGTTGAAGTCACCATTCCTTATGATGTCAGTCGTTATAGTCTGACGCTGGTGTGTGATGAGCCCATTTAACCAGCAGCTGGAGCTTGCCAGAAAACGTCAGCACAGAATGTATCTTTGGTTGCTGACAACCTTTGTTGTGGTTTTCCTGATTATATTGACGATTATCTTTGCCTCCCGTGGTACACGTATAGAAATTAAGCCGGATGATGCAACTGACGTATCGATTAATGCCGATTCCTGGCTGGCAATGGTGCTGTTCGGTTCGGTTTACTCACTTGCCGACACGACTGAAATTGAAGTCACTGCAGATGGTTTTTATCCCTATCAGCAAATTATTGAGCAGACTGATTCCGGTAAAGTCCTGCGCATCACGCTCACGCCCTTACCCGCAAAGATTGTGCTCGCAACCTTGCTTAAAGACAATCAAACCGCCTGGTTAATGGAGGAGCAGGTTCTTGCGGTGGCTGATATTCTCGAATACGAACTGCCTGCCGGAGAGCATCAGCTCATTGTTCAGCATCCTCACTATCAAACCATGACTATCGACTTATCACTCAATCGCGGTGAAACAGTGGCTCAGGATGTTGAATTGCAACCATTGCAGGGCGAATTGACGGTGAATTCCGATCCCAGTGGTGCCTTAGTGACTATTTATGATGTGGAAGCGGGTAAAACACCTTTGACCTTGCCACTGCAAGGTGGCTGGCATCACGTCAAAGTATCACTGGCAAAATATGAAACCACCGAAGAAACCATTGAAATTAAAAACAGTAAACCGACGTTAGAACGAAATTATCGTTTATCACCGGAAACGGCTGGTGTGCGTTTAAACCTGAAACCTTCTGGAGGGCAACTGACATTAAATGGGTTACGCATAGAAAACGCGCAACTTATCTCGGTTGAAGCCGGTAAATCACATCAACTCACCTATTCCAAGCCGGGCTATTTTAGTCAAAGCGAAACCTTCACCTTGTCGACTAATGAAAAGCGCAGCTTCGATATGTCGCTGCAACCTGAGAAGGGCAAGGTAGAAGTGCTTTCTACACCACCGGCGACAGTCACGGTTGATGGTAAACCCATGGGTAATACGCCTATTGAATTGGATTTACAGGCAGTTTCTCACGATATTCAGCTCAGTCTGAAGGGTTACCGAACGGTCGAGAAATCCATCACACCAACTGCTGCAGAAGCCCAGAAACTGTCTTTTACATTGATTCCGGAAGCACAAGCCAAACGGGCTGAAGCCCCCAGACTCTATAAAAACAAAGCCGGTGGTGGAATGGCTTTATTTTCTCCCAATGACATTATCAAAATGGGAGCAGGGCGAGATGAGCCGGGGCAGCGTGCCAACGAGTTTCTAAAACAGGTCAGGCTCAATCGACCATTTTATGCCGGCACAAATGAAGTCACCCATGCCGAATATCAGCAGTTTGATAGCACTAAATCCGGCGATGCTCAATTACCCGTCACCAATGTGACCTGGCTGGAAGCGGTTAATTTCTGTAACTGGCTAAGTCAGCAGGAAGGTTTAACCCCGGTTTATGATGTGCAGGGAAATCAGTTAAATCGTATTAATATCAATGCCGATGGGTACCGTTTATTGATGGAAGCCGAGTGGGAATGGCTGGCCCGTAAAGCAGGCAAACCAGAACAGACTTTGTTTGTCTGGGGCAATGAACGGGTAATTCCAATCAAAGCCGTAAATATCGCCGATGAAGCTGCCAAAGGCAGTGTCAGCCTGTATGTTCCCAGATATTATGATGGTTTTGCCGGAATCGCTCCGGTGAAAAGTTTTAGCCGCGAAAAGTCCGGGCTTTACGACTTAGGCGGCAATGTCAGTGAATGGACACATGACAGTTATTCACTCACGGCACCCAAACTGGATACTATTTATCCACATATACTGGATAGTACGACAATCAGCATGCGCGTGGTAAAAGGTGCAAACTGGCGCTCAGGTTCGTTAAGTGAATTAAGAGCATCTTACCGAGACGGTGCCGAGCAGGCCCGCGATACGCTTGGTTTCAGAGTCGGACGTTTTCTGAATGGAGGAAATGAATAATGATGAGTTTAAAAAAAGCCGTGTTTATAGGCGTCTCGACCGCGCTGGTTGTGATCCTTTCATTGATGATTCATAACGCCTGGGCGGGTGGTAAATCGGTTATCAGCCTGAATTCTCCCGTTTCCTTCCCGGTGGATATTTAACAATGAGTGACTTGATGAAAAGCTTTGCCGCATTGATCGTATCGATCATTGTGGTGCATATGATGTATATCGGTTATATCCGGCCTGAAGCCGCTCAATTAATTGATTTAGCCTTGCAACAGCAACAGTCTTCGCCTCGCAATATTGTGGTTATCATCAAAGATTACGAGCAGGAAATCTGTTTTATATTAATGATGTGGGGCTGTTTTCTCATTGCCAGCGCTTATCGTGAGATTCTGAAAACCAAATATCTGTACAGCGTCGATTTGATTGAAGATCCGCAAAGCAGTGATGAAGAGAAAATTGAAAACACGGGGCATAAAGAACTTGATGTGAACCATATTATCCATCGTTTGGATACCGAGATTCCTCAGGATTGCATGTCTTCACCTCTGGTGCAGACGCTACGTTCATCTTTATGGCGATACAGTTCAACCAACAACGTTCAAAACTTGTCGGATGCGATTGAAAGTAACCTGGAAGCCCTGGCCGTCAGGCAGGATTCCGAAAACACCATGATCCGTTATCTGATCTGGGCCATACCCTCAATCGGCTTTATCGGCACAGTACGTGGTATCGGTCAGGCGCTTTCGCAAGCTGATCAGGCGCTTGCCGGTGATATTTCGGGTATGACCGATAGTCTGGGGCTGGCATTTAATTCGACATTAGTGGCCTTGCTTATCAGTATCTTTCTGATGTTTCTGTTTCATCAGTTGCAGCGTTTGCAGGACAGTCAGATTGTCGATACGCAAAGCTATTGCGACAAATTCCTGCTGAGACGTATTCGCTAACAGCAAATGGCTTACCGACGCAAAAAAGCCGAAGGTTCCAGTCTGGCATTTCTGGATATCATGTCCTGTGGCCTTGGTGCCGTTATTCTGGTGTTTATGCTGGTCAAACAGAAAATTGATGAAACACCGGTTGAAATAGACAATCTTAAACAGGATATCAGTCAGCTGGAACAGGCCAGAGATGATGCTGGATCGACTCTGGAACAGATCCGCCAACAACTCAGCAGCGAAAATGCCCGTTATCAGGCATTAAAAAAACAACTGGATGAAAAGCAATCCACACTCGCCAGCCAGAGCGAAGAGGTGCAACGCTCAGAGAGTGCGTTAGAAGAACTTAAATCAAGCATTACCTCGATTGAAATACCCAAACAGCAGGCTGATCTGGTAGAAGCACCGCGAATAAATGAAGAAAACTATTTGTTAGGCCTCAAGGTTGAGGGGCCTAAAATTGCCATACTGGTGGATACCAGCGCTTCGATGACCAATGAAAAACTGATTGATATTATCCGCACCAAAAGCAGTTCACAGCAGAATAAACAGAACGCTGCAAAATGGTTGAGAACCAAAAATGTAGTGCAATGGTTATTAGCTCGCTTACCGGAAAACAGTGACGTGTTGGTGGTCGCTTTTAGCGAAGACGCCAGGGTTTTAGGTGATCAGCAAGGCTGGCAAAAAGCCAGTTCACCACAAACGGCAACATCTATATTACGTGACTTGAATACTGTTATTCCTGAAGGCGCGACCAATCTTCAAAAAGGCTTGAATAGCGTTAATCAGTTTTCCCCCTCCAACTTATATGTCATTACCGATGGATTGCCGACCAAAGGCGAATCGCAATATCGCAGCCTGAATCCGTTTTCCAGTTGCAGCTCGCTGACCGGAAATGCCCAGACGATTTCAGGTGAATGTCGGGTAAAGCTGTTTCAGCAAACCATTAATGAAAGTGGCAAACGGGGAATGCAGGTAGATGTGATTATGCTGCCATTGGAAGGTGATCCTGATGCGGTCAATCAATACTGGGTCTGGGCTGCCACTACCGGCGGATTACTGATCAGCCCGGCGAGTAACTGGCCATGAAATATCGGAAAAAAGGTCTGGATATTTTCAGTCTGTCTTTTCTGGACGTGATTTCATGTGGGTTTGGTGCGGTGGTGATGCTGATCCTGATCGCCAAAACCGATGTGGATGTATCCATTGCCGGTGCCGATGATGTGAGCAGTTTACTGGCATCATTGATTGGCCTTGAAAACTCGGTAGCCGAAATCAGCGAGCAAATTCAGCAGGAACTTTCCACGCTGGATACCTTATCCAGCGAACAGCAATCTATTGCTCAGGCCGAATCCTCGCTGGAAAGCCGACTTAAAGCTCTACAGCAACAGAATGCAGCGCTGGAAGAAAGTATTAGTGGAATGAGTCTGGTGGAATCGCGGTTAAAACAAGCTGCCTTGCCGACACCACGAAAGCCGACCGATCAGCGTTCTGAAGAAGTCGGTGGCATACCGGTTGATAGTGATTATGTCGTGTTTATTATCGACACTTCCGGCAGTATGAAACAGATCTGGTCACGGGTTTCCCAGGAAGTGGTAAATGTATTGAATATACATCCAGAAGTAAAAGGTTTTCAGATACTTAATGATATGGGGACGTCCATGATCTCGGGTTATGATGGTCGCTGGATGCCTGATACTCCTTCCACCAGAAACAGTGCTATCCGAATGTTTCAAAACTGGTCAGTGGTATCCAATAGCAGTCCCGTCGAAGGTGTCGAAACGGCACTGCGTAAATATGCCAAACCCAATATCACCACGTCCATTTATGTATTTGGTGATGATTACACTGGTTCATCCTATGATCCGGTAATCGATAGAATTACCAGACAGAACAGACAACTCAGTGATGGAAGACGACTGGCCAGAATTCATGGTGTCGGCTTTTTATCAATGAACAGCACCGACAGATACAGCATACTGATGCGGGAATTGACTAAACGTAATGATGGTACCTATATTGCGTTACCGCCGTAGACTTTGGTAATGCATGACCTCATGGTGGATTTTGAGCGCCAGTATAAGTCAGAAAGTCAGCAAATTCGTCCCATGCTCCTGCGTGGGAACGCAAATGGCCTAATCAATAAACTCATACTTCCAGCGAATCTCATCCGGCTTCATCATCTGCCCGACACTAAAGCGAATCATGTTTGTCGGATCTGACGGTTTACCAAGCATCACATAACGACTGCCATCTTTATCGAAGCCAACCCCGGTTTTATCATTAAACTCAGTGATGGAACTGCTGTTTTGCAAAATAAACGGCAGTAAATCATCTGCTGCATCAGGTGGTGCAAATGGCGGTACTGTCTCCGGCCGACTGCATAATCCAACAAAGATTTCTTCATCGGTTGGCAGGATCAGAATGTTCCAGTTGAACAGGGTATATACCGATTTAGTGGTGTTTTGCATTAGATAAACAGTTCGGTTGGGTGATATATGAGAGACCGTGAGAATTACTTAAAGAGGCTCCCACGCAGAGCATGGCAGCCAGCTGTATCCATTTAATTTTGTTAACCTCGTTCCCATGCTCTGCGTGGGAACGCTGCGTCTAGCGCAACGTTCTGCTAAACAAATTCAACGCCAGTTGATAACCGATTTGTGCTGTTTGAGCATCATAACGCCCGCCATCACCTTCATCACGCATAAAGGCGTGTTCCGCATTAAATTCGTGCCAGGTAAACGGAATGTCGGTTTCATTCAATTTGCTGTAAATCAACGTTCGACCTTCTGATGGCACATGATTATCCTGCTTACCCCAAATCATCAGTAATTCACCTTTGATATCAGCAAGACGTTCCATACTGTGTTGACCCGGTTTATTCGGGATTTTCTGAATATGTAAATCGGTAGCATAAAAACAGGCGGTACCCTTGATTTCAGGTTGCAAAGCTGCACGGAAGGCCAGATGGCCGCCGATGCAATAACCCATCGCTCCAAACTGGCCATTGCACCAGGATTGTTGCTTGGCATACTTGATTAACGCTTCATTGTCAGTGTCATAGCTCTGCACATCTTTGTATTCTTTATCGGCATTGCCTTTATCACGACCGGCATCGTCATAACCCAATACCGTACCGATAGGATTCAGTTCATGGAACACTTCAGGGACTAATACGGCATAGCCATGACTGGCCATTAATCTGGCAGCGCGCTCAATCGGACCAGTCTGCTGGAAAATTTCAGAATAAAACAAAATGACAGGGTAGCTGCCTTCGCCGATAGGACGATGAATATAGGTACGCATCACACCGGTGGGTGTATCAAGATCGGCAAAATGGCTTTGGATTTTCATGAAAGCTCCCTTGAAAAGTTATTTGGAAAATAAAACCGCTATTGTACAACGACTCAATGACTAAATGATTTCCTGGCTAACGGGAAGCATCAGGCGACATTTTGGAAATTCAGAACAGCCCCAAAACTGCTTGCCGGCATTAACCCCTTTTTTTGTTTTTCTTAAGATCATTTCACTGCCACATTTCGGGCAAAGATGCTGGTGTTTTTTTTCAGCAATAATGCTTTGAACATGACGCACATGTTCACGATTTATTTTAAAGGATCGTTCTAAACGACCTGCTTCGATGGCCTGAGTAATATCCAGCACTTGCCTTGGATTTAGTACTTTATCGGTTTTGGACAAAATATAGCGGATATACCCCATACCGTATGTGATGTTTTCAGGCATATCGGTTTTAAACGTACTGTCACCGATAAAGACCACAAGCGAATGTATCTGGTTTTCTTCAAGGTTTAAAAGCGATTGTAAGGTTTTAGTATGCTTATAATTCTGGTGTAAAGGATTTTGAAATTTGTTTTTATGTTTAAAGATTTGCTGTGTCCACATTTTCTGATTGGCAGAACCAAATATCCAACCTCGAAGGTTTTTGGTTTCTACCACAAATACGCCATACACCGACACTATGATATGGTCGATTTGAGTTGTGCCATCTTGTGTCGGCAGCGTCACATTTTTAATTAAATGATATGTGTCTTTATCCAGTTTCCATTGAGCAAAAACATTGACAATAAATTCGCCGAATAGGCCTTTGAACCAGGCTGATTTTAAAACAGCAAGCAGGATAAAAAGCGGAATGAAATACCAGAAGTTGAAGAGTGATTGAAAAACTGGTGAAAAATCCATTTTGTGTCACTCCCAGATAACGGTGTCAGCCAATCATACCTTATAGTTAAGCTCAAATTGCTTGGCAGCGATATCAAACTGCATTTTGAAGTAATTGATACAATCCGCTTCGGCTATTGGTGGGCTATGGTAATACCCCTGAAAAAGGTCACAGCCCATTTCAGCCAACGCCTCGCGCTGCTCTTCGGTTTCAACATATTCGGCAACCACATGAACTTTCTGGGCCTGCCCCAGCGAGCATATCGTCCTGACAATATCGGCATTGGTATCGTTGATCAGCACATCGCGTGTGATGGAACCATCAATCTTGATCGCATTCACCTGAAAACGGCGCATGTAGAGTAACGATGAATAGCCCATACCGAAATCATCCATTGCCAGCTGCACACCGGTATCGACAAGTTGTTGCAAAATGATATCGGTCAGATTGGTATCGGGGATCTCGGATGATTCGGTGATTTCAAGCTCTATTTCCTCAGCGGTGATGCCATATTCCTGAATATATTTCATCAGATAAAACGGTAAATCTTTGTCGGTTAACTGATTGGGTGAAATATTGACGGCGATAGTCAATGCCTGATAACCGGCTTTATTCCAGCGGGCTTTACAGGCACAGGCCTGTTGAATAACCCATCTGCCAAGTTGATTTATCTGATCACCGTCTTCGGCCACCGTGACAATGGCAATCGGTGAGATCATGCCGTATCGGGGATGTGTCCAGCGGAGCAGTGCCTCAACACCGACGACGTTACCCTGACGATCATGTTTGGGTTGATAGGCCAGTGTCAGTGAGTTTTGCTTTATCGCTGTTTGCAGATCCACAATCAGATCGCGGGCGATCATGCCAACCTTATCTTGCCTGGACACAATTCTTTGTCTGTTATGGCCCACCTTAATAATCGTATCTGATGCCAGTTGAAATGCTTCCATGGTTTTTTGGTGGCGGTTTTTTTCTGCTTTTCTGACAAATGGCAAATAGCACACCGTGCTGAGAGCAATTAACATAAATTGCAGAACAGCGCCTCGCCAGGACTCCGTTAACAACCAGCCTGACATCAAAGGCGGAGTGGTCCAGGTTACCGTTGCAGAGTCATAGATATGAATAAAACCAATCTGCACTGACAGTAGCGTAATCACCATAAGCAGGAGCGGTACTAAAATAAACGGGATGAGGTAAAACGGGTTTAAGACAATTGGCAGTCCATAGATCAGAATGTCATTAATATTGAATACAGAAGGGATAACAGACACTTTGGCAATTTTATTCTGAGTGCCATGCCTTGTGACGATAAAAATGGCGATGATTAAACCCAGCGTAGCACCTGATCCCCCTAACAAAATAAAATTACTGAACAGCACTTTTATTAAAGCAAGGTTGGAATTGAGTTCTCCATTAGCCGTGCCATTTAAAGCGCCTTGTGCCAGAGCGGTTCCTTCCAGAAAAACACTGCCATGAACACCAAAAAACCAGAACAACTGATTGACCAACACAGAAAACGTACTGATTATCCAGGTGCCATTGCCACTAGCGTTTGCCCAGTCGATAATCAGCTGTGAAATACTGGGAAAGGCAGGTGTTGCCGCCAGGGCCAAACCCAACATAAAAAAGGTGATGCCAATGAAAATGATGGAAGGGCTCATACGCATAGCGTGATAAAAGGTGGTGTCAGAATCCACAGGCAAGTTGAGCAGGTCGAGATAAGGGCGTTTAACAGCAAAAATAATGAATTCTGCTGAGAGTATTCCAATGACAATACCTAAAACCATGATATCCGCACTGAACTCAATTGGAGAGGTATTGGGCAGTAAAACGGTTATGATCAGATAGTTAATGACCGCACTAATTGCGACCATCAGGGGAGGGGCAATTTCTCTTTGCCGGGTCGAGCTGGGAAGACGATAAACCAGTTGTACCGAGACAATAACGGCTAACAACAATCCAAATAATGCAAAAGAACTGTCGATCATTTGTCTTAACAGAACACGCCATTCTGTGCCGAACCAGATATCCATTGATTGTTGATAGTCTGGCCAGGGTAAATTCAGGATTAATTCACCGATAACACGCAGGAAAGTCAAAGGTAAAAGTGCTACAAAGCTGTTTCTTGTCGCTATCATCCATAAAAACAATCTTTCCTTCAACCCTGGCTCCTTTGTTCAGCTTATCAGGTTTTCCAGGCTGATAATCTGAAAGATAATATCCATTATTTCGCCTTGTACCTGTTTTCCCAAGTATATTTACACAGAATTTAAATCACAGGCAATTTAGTTTCCTAACTATCTGGATGGTTAGGATAATTCATATTCAAAGATGTGACTCAATCGACATCTGCAAGGCGATAATATCGTTGGTCATGCTGAATATATCGACTCAAAAGCAGGGATTTTAAGTGTTGTTTTATTTGTTGCCTTTGCTTTATTTTTCAACAGGAAATGAAACTGCTCAGAGCTGATCATCTATCGCCTGATAACCATCGCGAATCGTGATTTCAGTGCCTTTAGGCTGTTTTTCAAGCACCATACTGTTTTCACCGATTGATATTTTGAAACTATCCTGTGTCACGTCTGAAACGGTGTATTGAGTTTGATCAAGAAACAGTTTATTGCCATCGAGGCGGGTAATACTGTCATCAGTCTGTGACAAATACATCATATTTTCATCATAATAAGACACTAGCTCAGAAACGGTTTCCAAGCCCTGTTCAGTCATGGTGAAGGTTAACGCAAATGTGTATTGGCCCTGGCTGCCTATCCAGGTAGTGTCAGTCAACATCGCATAATCAACACCGCGAGTCAGGATGAGATCACCACTTTGCAGATGATTTTCATCTTCAACAGCGAGTGTATCAGTAGGTAACTCCTGAGCACCGAGCAATTTAATGGTTTGCTCACGGCTTTTATATTGATAATCAGCCGTCGTGATATCTTCTCCCTGAATGATTTCCAGCGTCCCATCCGGCTGGAACTCATAACTCACATTACCATCCGCACTGATAAATCTGCCCTCAAATTCATCATAGCCACAGCCGGTGAGCAGAAGAGGCAGGCTCATAGTGAGCAATAACAAAAGTTTTTCCATCGATTCAGATTTCCTTAACGGTATTAATATTAAATGTTAGGTGGGCTGAAATTATGAAGCCCAACATGTGAAACATCAGAATTGTTGGGCTTCGTACCTCAGCCCAACCTACAATCATCCAACGGCTTGTTAATATTATGTCATTTATAAATCGTTGGGTTTCATTCTTCAATTCAACATAGAACGCTACGGATTCCCACTAATCGGCGGGTTTATAACCAAATAACTGCTGCGTTTTGATTTTTTCTGCCACCACGTCAGGCACTAATTTCTCCCAGCCCATCTGATTGCTGGTGATCATTTTCAGTACATCCGGTGAAAAAATGTGCAGATAATCTTCATTAAACGCTTCAATCTGCTTGATGTTATCACCTTGTTTCAGATAGTCGTATAGATAGGTTTGTTTTTCATCCACGTTGAGATTGTCGACTTTGAACAGGGTATTGGTTGCCGCATCTTTGTAAGGATAGATATAGAGTTTGACGTTATTCTTAAACAGCCGGCCAAAGCCTTCCAAAATACCGCCGTGTAATGTTGCGTAATACCGATCGTCAAACAGGTCAATCAAGCTATGCGCGCCCATTGCCATACCAATTCGACGGTTGGTGTAACGGGATAAATAGGTGGCCAGACGGTAGTATTCAGGATAGTCCGAAATCATCACGGTATGACCGGTGGCCTCTAACACTTCGGCACGACTGATAAAATCTTCGAGATCGACACTATCATTATCATCCCGCAGGTGATGCATAGTGATTTCCATGATAGAAATAGTATCTTCCGGGCCGGAATCATCCTCGGCTTCAAATTGTTTTCTGGCCGCATTCAACATGTCAATGTTGACGTGAGTAACAGGCCGGAAACGGCCCCGTTCGACTAGTACATTCTTCTTACGCAAATGTTCTGAAGGTTGCAGCACTTTGCCATCTGCCGAAAACATCGCTGCACCGCTCAAGCCAAGCTGAACAAGTCGTAGACTGATGACGCGGTTATCAACATGCAGGAAAGCATCACCATGAAAGTCGACCATATCAACTTCAATACGATCAGTAGTCAAATTATCCAGCAGTGATTTCACCAGCATGTCCGGGTTTTGGCTGAGATGAAATGCGCCATGAACCAGATTGACACCTAAAATACCCAGGGCTTCCTGTTGTAGCGCGTTTTCATGATCGAGCATTCTGACATGAATAATGATTTCACTTGGCGCGGCATGAGGTTCAGTTTGAAAACGAATCCCCAACCAGCCATGACATTCGTTGGTGCCATGATAGTTACGAGCGGATACTGTGTTAGCAAATGCAAAAAAGGCCGTGTTATCACCACGTTGCTCGCTTAAACAATCCACAATCAAGTTATATTCATGCTCAAGCATGTCTTCCAGACGCTCACGCGAGACATAACGGGAGGCTTTGCCATAAATATCATCACTGACCTTCATGTCGTAAGCCGAGATGCTTTTAGCAATCGTCCCTGCTGCACCGCCAACCCGAAAGAACCAGCGAACTACCTCCTGACCCGCACCTATTTCAGCAAATGAACCATAGCGGATAGCATCAAGGTTTACTGCAAGCGCCTTAGCGCCAGTCGATAAGATTTTATTTTCCATAACCACTCTTAGAGATTGTTGTATTGCGTTTGAAGTGATGCCGCAGTGTTTGTGAGTTAGCAACAAAGTTGATGTGTTTCGATTGTAACGCCTTTGGGCATGAACACAAATTAGGCTTTGGCGAGCAATCGATGAATTTAATTAGCAGGTTGTGCTGAGACACCAAGCCCAACAACTCAATGTTCCCCTATATTGGTAAAAATTATCGTTTCACCAACACTCCAATCACTTGTAATGATGCCTTTATCAATAAACCAGTGAATGCTGGAATAAGGCCATTCAACTACTTTATCCACATAACCATGTTTCACCGGATTGTAATGAATGTAATCAACATGTCTTTGATAGTCCAAATCATCACGGATTAAATGCTCCCAATAACGGCGTTGCCAGATGCCGCGTTCTCGTTTCAATTTTCGACTTTGATTGATGATTTCGTGTTTGGGTAATGATCGAGAAAAAGCTGTTTTGACTAACATCCAGCGTTTGGCAAAATCAGCATCACCGGGTGGTAAAGTCCAGATCGCATGTAAATGATCGGGCAAGATGACCATGGCATCTATGTGAAAAGGATGACGTTTTTTCACCGTTTTGATGCAGGCGCGAAGCGTATCAATATGATCCGTCAGCAGGGTTTGTCTTCGGTTCAGCAAATTAACCGTAAAGAAATAAGTGGCGCCAGCCACCTCAGTACGACGATAACGCATTCATCACAATCCTTGTGAAAAATTATTGTTGGTTGGGCTGAGGCACGAAGCCCAACAATCGATTTGTCATTTTAGTTTATGATGCGATTTTATGTCATGTCTAAAATGTTGGGATTTTGAGGTTGCGGTGCGAAACAAGATGGCTTTGGTAGGTTGGGCTGAATTTATGAAGCCCAACAGATAGGATAATTTTTTGATCGTACGTTGAAATGTAAAAGCATTTGTATGGTTTCATTGTTGGGCTTCGTGCCTCAGCCCAACCTACATTGATTTTAGGGAAAGGTATTTTGAAATCACCACTTAAGGATAATCCTTTACGTAATCCGGGCGAGTCGCTTGATAGGCAGATAGATGAATTAATTAATAGCAAAGCTATGCCATATATATTAATTATAGTCATGGGCTTTATATTTGCTGGCTTTGAGTGGTATAGGTGGTATTTTGAGGTTAAGCCTAACCCTATTGTTTATACGATTCTCGCGATAACCGTCACACCATATTGTTTCTTAAAACTATTTGCTATCAGAAAAGAAGTAAGACATCTCATACAAGGGCGCGATGGCGAAAAAGCTGTAGGTCAGTACCTTGAGAGCCTCAGAGAAACTTCAGCAAAGGTGTTTCATGATATTCCTGCCAAAGGTTTCAATATCGATCATGTCGTTATAGCTAAAAGTGGCATTTATGTGATCGAAACCAAAACCTACAGCAAACCTGATACAGGACAGCCCAAAGTGATATTCGATGGTACATCGTTAAAATTCAGCTCAGGATTTTCCACCAATAAACCCCTTATCCAAGTCGAAGCTTCAAGTAATTGGCTGAGAACGTTAATCAAAGAAACTACGGGAAAATCATTTGCCATTAAGCCAGTCATTGTTTTTCCCGGCTGGTTTGCTGAGCCAACAAGTGATGCAAAGTCGAGCGATATTTGGGTGTTAAACCCAAAGGGATTGCCGACATTTATCGCCAACAGTAAAGAAAAAATGGCAGCAGAAGATATGAGTTTAGTGGCGTTTCACCTTTCCAGATATGTCAGATCTTACAAAGAGGATTGATTTTGGTAGGTTGGGCTGAATATATGAAGCCCAACAAGTAGGGTAGTTTTATGGAGGGTATTTTAAAATTGAAAGCTTGTTGGTGGTTTTAATTGTTGGGCTTCGTACCTCAGCCCAACCTACCTAGTTAAGAGCTTACATAGCCAATCCATATTCTCAAAATTATGCCGCAAGTTTAAAGTTTCTGTTCTGAAACTCTTTACTAATAGCTTTATCAAAATCTGACAGAATTGTATGAGCATTTGAAGCATTTTTCTTAATTAAGTGATGCTCAATTATTTTTAATCTTTCATCTCTATTTTTTGTCAATAAAGTTGTCATTAAAATATTTTTTTGATCAGTAAAGTTTATGTACTCAGATTTGGCTCTTTCGAGTGATTTTTCAATTTCATTTGTATAGGATAATATTTTTGACCATTTCTTAAGTTGCTTTAGGTTTTGTTTATTATCAGCCTTAATAATGGGCAAAGTATGGGTAAGCTCTTTCATTAAACTAAATATATGCCCAATATTATCTTGGTAATTCCATATAAATGTCCCTTTGATATTACCAATATTTTCATTTGTCCAATGGTGTTCTGTCCTACCCATATTGTCAGTTTCACTATAATCGACACTAATTGTAACGGTAGTACTTTTACTTTTAGCCATATTTTGTAGTGATTTTTTTGCGCATTTTGGATAAGTATTTATCAGGAAACGAATTTTTTCTCCTATGTTTTTGATTTGATTTTCTAATTCCTTAAGACTTTCCTTATTAATAGAATCTAATTGTTTTGTAATACTTGATACCAATACATCAACATCAACATCATTTTTTAACTTATTTCTTTGAACTAAAAATGTTTCATTGAGATTGAAATATATGTCACCACATTCACCTCCAATTATTGCTTCTTTACCACTTTTGGTTTGGACAAGATAACCATTCATAAAGTGGTGATTACAGGTGTTTTGTTTTTTTTGAATTTGGCATTTAGTTAACTTTTCTTCATTTTTCGGAAGACGTATTAAACATATTAGTGATCTGAAGTCTTCATGTGTAACTTTGTGACTTAACTCAAATCTTTCTCTTTCTAATATTTCTTGATAATTAGTAACTACTAAATTATTCATAGAGATATTCCTTAATATAAAAAAGCCGACATAAAGTCGGCTTTTAACTGTCCTTAACATTAAATATGAAAAACTAACCAGATTATAATCAAGGCGTTGTAGTTATAAATAACATATAAAATAAGAAATATTTAACATTTAAAAGGGGGTTTTTGCGAGAAAGTAACACTAAAGAGGAGAAAATATTAAAAAATATTTATTTGAGGTTTTAGAGGCACATTAGGTTGCAATTCATGACTTAATGTAACGATGCTACATTAAATAGGAAATGTCAAGTAAGTGTTATATGTATATGATTTAATATTTATTGTTGTAAATTATGTAATCTTTACAAGACATTATTGTTCGAAATTTTATACATGCGTTTTGTTAAAATTTATAGTTTTTAACGTCGTTCCAATAAAGAAGTATCATTTCGGTATCGCACAAGTAATCTTTTTTACTCACAATAGGGAATCTGTTGCTTTTGACTAAATTGTGAAAATGCTTATCTGGTGCACTACGGAATTTATCAGCCTCTGAGCAGGTACAGAAAATTGATACGTGATCGTTAATTTTCTTCTGATCATCAAGGGACAAAAGTTGATTATCAATACTTAGCGTTAGTGGTTGTACATACTTGGTAGTAATGAAGAGTCTAGTAAGATGCCATTTATTTATCCCTAGTTCTGTGGCCAGATCCCCAAGCTCCTTGGCTTTGCTAAACCATTGCAGCGTTTTGTCGTATGAATCTTGGCTATAAACTCTGCGCTTGTCATTTATGTCATCTAAGGGAATCTGATTCAGTAGCCCATATTTTTCGATTTTAATGATTTTATTCACAGCAATACCTAACAATTTAGCAATCGCTTTCGCAGTCAAATGTTGTGGTGTATTGCTTCTACTGTACTTTGTATTATGTGAGTATCGTTCACGGTAGTCTGAGTATCTGATACTGAATAGATCATTTCTTTCAACTTCATCTCTGACGTATAGAGGTGTTAGTGTTCCATCTATTTTTGGACCTGATACTTCATTAATCTTTTTAGCCCTAAGCCTGTTAACAATGTCTCGAGGATCAATCTGATACTTACGGGCTAAACTGGCTGCGAAAACATATTTCTTATCAAATATTTCTATATCTTGTGTATGAAAAAAGGGCTGAGTTGCAACCGTAAGATAAGGCTCCAAAAATTCAGTTTTGGAAATACTTCTAATAGCATCAGGGTAAACATTAAGGTACATAGCGGCCTGTGATGACGTCATTAAATCAGGTCGGTCCATCTTTAAATTGCTGATAGATGGTATTTCTATCAAAAAAATGCCTGTAAGCCCTTTGGCTTGATTTACTTTAACAGTTGAAATTTTGCCAGATTGCACATCTTTTAATTTTTCGATCAGTGAATTTCCTGGGGCCGTGTATGAAATAGGCTGAAGCTTATCAGTCTCTTTTATGGCTTCTGATGTAGGAATAAACTTCCTGAAGAATTGACACATATTTTCATATGGAAAAACTTTCGATTTGCGAGTATCAGTACTAGATGCATGGATGAGTTGATTCTGGCATAGCTTGTTAAGTGTGCCACTTGAGATTTCCAAGCAAATCATTGCTTCTGTTGTGGTTAGATATTTTGACTTACATTCACAATTTTTACACTTAGACGGATAATCCTCTGAAAACTGCAGGAGGGAGTCGCTAACCTTTTTTTCTATATCTTCGTATCCAAGAGCAATTAATGGAGAAATCAGAACGCGTACTGGGATCCCGGGATATTTTTTTTGTTCGTCCAGAAGATAATTAGTAAAGACATCACTCTCTCCATCCAGCATTCTGACAGCCTGGTTAAGCAAATTATTTCTTTCGATTTTATCGGCAGATCTATGATGTCTTAATGCCTTTAATACACCCAGTAATTTACCCAGATAATGAGTCTCTGATTTATTGATAGCAAGAGCCACTCGCTCTGCACCGTCACAATTTAAGACGAGTGGTGCATCATTCTCTGTTACGGGGCAATTACATGACTTATGGCCAGTATTACGCCAATTGAAGGGTCTACTGCATGTTGTGCACGAATATTGAAGGTATGTTTTATGTTTAATGCACACATCGACAACACTAATATCGAAAGCTGCAGATATATGGTTGTTGTCTTTAAGACATTGCCAACAAATATGATGACACTTTGAACGTAAAAGTTTAAAGGGCACTCTATTTTCATGGATAATAATATCTGATGTTTTTGTTACCCCTTTGATTTGCTTATAAAAAGCATCCATGATGTTGTCAGAAGTTTTATCATGAATGGCAACAAGTTTCTCTACAATATCTGACTTACCTAGTAAAGTATTTTGATAAGCTGGATTTGTATTAGCACCAAGTCTCACTGCTAACTCGCCGATAGTGGTATATCCATTATAAAATGCTGTTCTTAAAAGGTATCCCCTTGGGCTTTCTCCCTTTATGAACAAGCCAAGATATGGCAAATCTTTCATGAGACTCTGATGAGTATTTTTTCTTGTTCTGCAGCAGAAAGATTAAATGGGTTTTCGTCAGTGAGCCGAAAGTTAAGTCTCATTCCTTGCACTGCTTCTATGAAATCTTCGAGGATAACGTCATCTCTGTCATTTTTAAGAGCCCTATACAATGCACTAGTAAACATTTGACGTATAGATCGCATATTGCCACCTGTAGCTAAGTAAATGGCAGTTAGGTTAGGAGGTTGACTGAGTTGAGGCATGGAATTAACTTTTGCATGTTCTACACAAGCATTACTCAGTGCATCAATAACTTTTGATAAATATCGATATTTATTTTTCGCATAAGAGATATTAGTTAACTTTGCCCGAACCGGATAGCGACCAGACAGCTGAGGATGTGCATCAATCAACTCTTCGCATTCAGACATTCCCGATATAATGACGGGGGTTTTAGTTGTTTCTGTCAGGATTTTAACCCAATCTGTGACACTGTCTTTGCTATTTTTCGCACCTTTAGAAAGCAGGTGTTGAAATTCATCTAAAAAAATCACTTTTGTTTCACATGTTGATATAAGTCTGCTTACTCTCTTAGTAAGTTCAGTCGCCGAACCGCCAGTATCACCACAATCTAGATGTTTAAGCATTTCGATTGCGAGTGATTTTATGGTGGCATCAGCGGGAACGACACAGTGATATGCTGGAACTTGTTTAACTATTGCATCTTCACGTTCTATAGATACTGAATCAACCGTATATGAATGCATCAATGTCTTGATGATAGTCGTTTTACCTGTACCAGTTGAACCCGTAAGGACAGCTGACAGGCATTCACCCGTACTATTGGTTTGAGAAATTGAATCTTTAACTTTTTCCATGGCTTCCCTATAAATAGGATGTACATATACAAAGCGAGAAAAATTTCTAAGCCTGTCATCATTACTTAAATTGGTCATTGTCACTTCCTAGAGCAAGAATCCATCATCAGGAAAATCTGTTACATCAAATTCATCTTCTTCTGAATTAGTCCTATATGAAGGACTAGCTTTAAAAGAATCTAAAAATTCACTGTTATCGTCAGTGAGTAACTGTTGTGCTTTTTCCATTTTAGATACTTTTTTTCGTGCACTCTTATGTTTGGTGGATTGCTCTCTGATTTCTTCATGTAGGGCGATACGATTTAAAACAAGCTCTTTTTCCAAGTCAGTATCTTTGAATTTCCCGCGTTGCTTTAAAAGATTGAACTCGAATAGAGATAACGATTCTTGAAAAAAGGGGCGAGTAGCAAAAGCCTCATAGAATATGGATTTATCATGAGGATCTTTAATCCAAATTGTGGATAAATCACTACTGTCGTATAAAACCTCCACTGGTTTAGGTTTACCTCTGCTCTTCGATTTTTCTGAGATTATTGGTACCGATGGACCTGTCCAAGTTAATCCAAACATTTTTACTCGAGAATCGGTTATTACTCTTTGGGTAGTACTTCTGGAAATCGTATTCAGTGTTTCATGATCGTATCTGATGGTCGGGAGTTTTTTATGCTCTTCTCGCCAAAGAGATATGGGGGCTCTATCTTCTATACCGCTATGACCTTCAAGGTGGTAAACACCATCCACCCATTTAGCAAATAACTTACGAAGTTGGTTCAGTGTTAGAGACGCTTTTTTTTCAGAATCATAATTACCGCGTAAAGCTGGACTGGAGAATGTCTTACCTTTGATCTTGTCTAAAAATTTGTTGTTCACAGTTTTAAAAAAACTTTCAACGAACGCTTTTTGGTTGGGTGTCCCAGGTGGATTAATTAATATGGTAGTACCAGTGTATTTTGCGAAACTACTCAATGATTCATTAATAAACTCAGAGCCATTATCTATAACGAGTTCGATAGGAAGCCCACCTACTTCACGGGCAGTTGCGTCTGATCCAGCATGTTTCAATGTCCTAAGTGTCTTTTCAGCGCATCCAGGAATAAAAGATAAATCCCACCCAAGTACACATCTTGAGTACACATCGATTATGGGTAGAAGGTAAGGGTGACCAACCACTGCTGAATTTTCATCAAGCACCATGATGTCCAGAGGAGTTGTATCTATTTCAGTACGCAGACACAATTGGCTTTTATAATGAAGCGATCTTCCGTAATCAAATCGTTTTCTGGCGGTTTTTGCTCCATATCTTGCCGTAGCCACTGTCATCGGATGTATCTTTTTAATTTCTCTAAGAAAACTCATCAATGAAGGAATTGAAATCTGTTTGTCTGGGGGAAGTGATAAGTTTTTATAGTGCAGGCTATCTGAGAAAATGACATAGACAGATTGCATTGAAGGCCTTTCTGATACCAAATACTCATTGTTGATAATTTCATGCATTAATTCCAAGACATCATCATCAATACGCCTTTTGCGAGTTACCTTTTTTTTGTCATGAACAGAAAGTTGGCTTGCTGGGTTAAAGTTTGAATCGCGATATGCCACCACCCACCTATTAAGTGTTGAAAATGAAGGTGGATTCTTATCATAGAGTTCTTTTGCGGTGAGCTCAATGAACTGTTTGAAGTATCTTTTGGGGATAATTGATCCAAAAGTCATCCTTACTTTTTCGACGTAACTTAGCCTACGCTGGAAAGTTTCTTTTTTTTGTGGTGTTAATGAAGTGAAATAGACCGCATCCGTAATATCTGAGAGAGCTTTTTTAACAAGCTTTAACTTTCCTTCAGAAAATAGCTTTTCAAAATTTTCAGACTTGAGAGACCGTTGTCTTTTGTACTCTAGACTCCTTAGGAGGTAGTAGTTGTCATCAATGCCCGATAATTCGTATGTGGTAGCACCAAGTTTATAATGTGCCCCAACAATATGATTAAAAGTATTCACTGGGCAGCTCCACTATGGTGTGTTCATTAATTATCTCTTGAGATATATGTTTTGGATTACCTAAGAAGAGTGCTTTTCTGATCGCTAATTCTGATGGACCATCTGCAATTGCCCGAAGATCTTTAACAGTACAATTATTACCTAATTGCAAAATGGTATTTTTCAGTACTGTGAAGGCTTCGTCACTGCATAAGTGCATGCCTTGATAAAGCATTTGGATATTAGTCAATAACGGCTCTTGACGTATCTTTGATTCAGGAACAACGATGAGTTTTTTACCAATGTTATTTAAATTAATCTTGATTTCATGCAGTCTGTCTACCATTTCTTCATCATCAGTCCATACATCAGGCTTGGTATCAACGTATCTTGATGAATTGTCTGCATAGTGCACGAGAAAGTCTGGGGTATAGGTTGTTTTTTTTCCTAGGATGATGAAATTAAAAGTTTCAGGTTGGCACATATATCCAGTTACGTTTCGGTCATACTCCAGACGTAATGCATAGTCTTTCTCTATTGAGCTCTCACAGCTGAATGTCCTTTGATTCTTGTATGACGAAAAGTGGTAAATCGAAAAACCCAATCGACCTTTCTTGTGATGTCTGGCCTGATCAGCATCCCTGATTTCATCCTGAAGATTTTCCATTTTTATTGTTATTTTGCTATCCATTCGCATAATTTCACACATTTTAAATGGTTAAGCAATTTAATAGTGATTATTGTGACCAAATTTACTTTTTAGTTATTAACAAGTCATGCTTGTATCTTCATGGGGAAATTACAGCTCGCCCAAGCCTGTTTTCCCAAGATAATTAAAAGGACATGGTATGAATCAAGTATTTACACAATGGGCACTGTCAGATTTTAGCGGCTGCGATAATGGGGGTATTGAAGCTGGAAACGCTACTAATCCCTCAATTTGGCTAATGGGAATTGAGCACGGAACTTACATTCGTAATAGTCAAACGCGGACCAAACTTCTAATAAGAATTACTCTATCGCCTTACAACGACGCTGGCCATATAATCAAAAAGTATTCAAGCTCTTAGCAGCACTAGGAATGATGCAGTGCCTGCCTTTATTCCATGCATCACGAAAGCTCGGTTTGCTATCGGCTGTTTCAGAATGGGCATTGAAGGTATTGCGTGCAATTTTGGTATCTTTAGCCCAATGAGGAATTAGACCAAAGTTACCCACCAATAACTCGTTATGTGGGACAGCTTCATCACCTACGTCAGCAAACGCATGTTTGCGTATGAAGGGACCGACATAAGTCGGCCAGAGGCTGTTTTTTAAATCTAATGGTAGTTCGGGCTCGACCCCAAAAAAGGTTTCGAGCTTGTTTTTATCAAGTAATGGGACGAAATGGGAACACATGTTTTGATAGTACCAGTAAATTTAGTGCTGCTTAGAACATTCAATGCATAATGCTTTTTTTAATGGAAATAATACTAACCAATGTTTTTTGTTCTAATTTTTATATTTAGCGTTGAAGTATTTGCACAACCTCCGGTAACTTTCTAACAGGCAAAAACTCTTGCTAAAAAGCAAATCTATTTTGATCGCAATGATATAGGAACTACTTATTGTTCCTGCCAATGGAAATGGGTTGGGCAGACTGGTGGTCGAGTAGATTTTAAATCTCGTGGGTATAGCGTGTGAGCCGAAGGGCAGCGAAATCGTGCGAAGCGGATTGAATGGGAGCACATCATAAGTGGACTTAGCAACATGTTATCTATTCATAATTAGCTGCTTTAGTTGAAAATATGAATACATAACACTTTCTGAATTTCTATAGCTCAAGATCCTTCAGCCAATACATTTCTCTCGCTTTAGTATTAGCGAATTATTAAGTGTCTTAGTTTTGTTTATTGATCCGGAAACCCCGAGCATAAGATCTCATACATTATTAAAAATCATTACAAACTTTATGTTTGTTAGATAAAAATAGTGACAGCCTTTCACCAGGCTAAGCAGACAACTTTTAATTTTGCCAATCTTTTGGGAACTAAGTTATTATCATGTAAACTAATAAGTCTGAGTACAGCAATAAAATTTAACGAAATGTCAGTAAAATTCATTATCAACATGCTCATCCTCATGATTGTGATGCAATCAGGCATAGTTGCGGCTGACGTTCATATTTCTGATTCAGCGACACCACATGAACATCAGTTTGTTCTTGATGATTCCAATGCAATTCAACAAGCGAACAATGCGTCTTCGCATGATGCACAAAGTACCGGCGATTGTGACTTTTGTATGCATTGTAAGTGTTCACATTTTATCGCCATCTTCAATATTGATGGAATTGATGTTGCTGCTAATCCAGACAATTATTTCAACCTCCACCCTAGATCGCCAAAACCTGACTTTACAGTCAGTATGTATCGCCCTCCGAGATCTTGAACTGCTGATGTTTTTGCGGACTTAACGTAAGTCCGTTGTTTGCAGTTAAACAGGATCTAATTTCATGAAAATACACTTTGATCGCACTACAAATGTGCGTGCGCCTGCTATCCGTGCATTGCTTTGTTCGATGCTGGTTGCCTTTTCTGTCTCACCGGTTATTGCCGATAACATTCAACAAACGAAAACGTTGAGTTTAAACAAGGCCATGCAACAAACACTGGCGCAACATCCGGCATTACAGGTTTTTCCAATTCGTCAGCAACAACTTGAAGCCCAGAAAAAAACGGCCAATCTCAAACCGGCATATGTTGTTGGTGCTGAGATTGAAAATTTCGCTGGCACCAGCGAACTAAGCGGTATCAAGTCACTGGAAACCACGGTCACTCTCTCCTCTGTCGTTGAACTGGGTGATAAAAGATTGTCCCGTGTTGAACTGGTGGAACAACAAAGCGATGTTGTCCGTGTTGATCGCAAAATAAAAGCGCTGGACTTGCTAGGTCAGGTAACACGACAATTTATTGAAGTGCTCAATAGCCAGGAGCGTGTAAAGCTAGCCGAGACGGGGCTGGAACTGGCGCAAACAACATTAACGGAAGTGAATAAACGTGTAGGTGCTGCCGTCGCGGCTGAAGCAGATTTGGGCCGCGCCGAAGCTTCTGTTAATCAGGCTGAACTGATACTGGCTGCCGAAAAACGTCAGCTGGAAGCCAACAAAGTGGTACTCGCTAATTTGTGGGGGAGTTATCAGCCTAATTTTGAGACCGCCACAGGCTCATTGTTTGCCTTTAGCGAGGCAATGTCATTTGAAGCCCTATTTAATCAGGCCCAGCAAAATCCGCAACTGGAACGTTTCGCTGCAGAAACGCGGGTTCGTGATGCACAAGTACGTCTTGCCAGAACTCAGCAAGTTGCAGATATGACCTGGTCAGTTGGGATCAGGCGCGATGAAGGACTGAATGATTCGGCGTTAGTTGCTGGTGTGTCAATGCCTTTGTTCAGTCGCCAGCGAGCGCAAGGTGATATTGAATCAGCATTGGCCGCGCGTAATGAAGTCAGCTATCGCCGTCAGGATATGCTATTGCAACTTCATGCTCAGCTTTATCGGGCTTATTCCGGGCGTGAACAAGCAATTGCAAGTATTTCCAAGTTGCAACAACAGATTATCCCCAAACTCACTAAAAGTCTGGAGCAAACGCAAACCGGTTATCAACGGGGACTCTACAGTTATCTGGAATTTCTTACCGTCAGGCAAGACCTGCTAGGTGCCAGACGTAGTGTCATTGAGGCTGCAACTGCTGCATTGCTATACCAGACCGAAATCGAACAACTCACCGCCGAACCGCTGACAGCTGCAGAGTAAGCAATATGAATCAGGACAAATCTATGTTTAATAAACCACATTTCGTTTTTTTACCCATACGCAGCCTGCTATCAGTAGCAGCACTAATATTGCTCATCATGTCACCTGCCATAGCTGAAGATGGTCATGCGATTGAGGCTCAGCAATCAGATCAACAAGCGCAAGCCCAGCTAGCAGAATCAAATGAGCAGCATGGTCATGAGTCAACGCAAGATAAAGATAACCATGATGAATTGATGCCAAAAGAGGATGAACATGATCATAGCGCTGAATCAAAACCCGAAGAAGAAGGGCATGCTCACGCTGAGGATGAAGGTAGTGAGCATGTAGAAATGGATGCCGATATGGCTCAAAAACACGGTGTGGTAACTGCAGAAGTTACTGCCGGGCAAATATCTGTCACCTCCAAATTATACGGGAGAGTGGTTTTATCACCTGATGAGATAAGTCAAGTCAGCGCACGTTTTCCGGGTCTAATCACCCGCGTTAATGTGAATTTCGGTGATACGGTCAAAAAAGGTCAGCTATTAGCCAGTGTTGAGTCAAACAACAGCTTACAGAGTTATAACGTCACCGCGCCCATCTCAGGTGTCATTACAGCAAAAGATGCCAATACCGGCGAAGTCGCGGCAGATCAAAATCTTTTTACCATTACCAATACCCAATCACTTTGGGCTGAACTCAAAGTCTTTCCGGGACAGGCCATGAAGATAAAACCTGGTCAGAAAGTGCGTCTGTTACATAACAACACATTTTATGAATCGACGATAAAGCAACTGCTGCCAAGCAAAGATAATGCCCCTTATCGGATTGCCCGCGTCGCACTTGATAATCAGCAGCAAGTCTGGTTTCCGGGGTTGCTCGTTGAGGCTGATGCCATTACCGAGCAAACACAAGTCAATCTCAGAATTCCTAACAGTGCCATACAACAGTTTGAAGGCGCGTCTGTCGCTTTTGTCAAAGTAGGCAAGCAATATCAAGTCAGGCCATTACAACTGGGTCTTAACGATGGTCAATTCAGTGAGGTTATATCCGGACTCCGGCAGGGCGATGACATCGTCGTTGAAAATAGCTATCTGATTAAAGCTGATCTGGAAAAAGCCGGCGCAGCTCACGCTCACTGATTTAGGGAACTGACATGATTAATACTATTTTAAGTCTCTCAATCGAGAGACGGGGCCTAATGTTGTCAATGATATTTCTTATCATTGGTCTTGGAATTTGGAGCTATCAGAAACTGCCGATTGATGCCGTTCCGGACATCACTAATGTTCAAGTTCAGATCAATACCAAGGCGCCCGGATATTCTCCGCTGGAATCTGAACAACGCATCACTTATCCAATCGAGAGAGCGATAGCCGGATTACCGGATCTTGATTACACCCGCTCAATCTCTCGTTATGGATTATCACAAGTCACCGTGGTGTTTGAAGAAGGCACCGATCTGTATTTTGCGCGTAACCTTATTAATAACCGTCTGGCCGTTATAAAAGGCTCACTGCCGCAAGGTATCGAACCGGAAATGGGACCTATCGCGACCGGGCTGGGCGAAATTGTCATGTACACAATTACCGCAAAACCCGATGCAAAACAAACTGATGGCAGCCCCTATGATGCGACTGAACTTCGGGTGCTTCAGGACTGGGTGATTCAACCTCGGCTGGAGCGGGTAAAAGGTGTCACAGAAGTCAATGTTAACGGCGGTTATGAAAAGCAATTTCATGTTCAGCCGGATCCGGCGAAATTACTGAATTTTGGCGTGTCTCTCAGTGATCTGAAACAGGCGTTGATGCAAAACAATGATAATCGGGGCGCCGGTTATATTGAACGATATGGTCAGCAGATCCTAGTTCGATCGCCGGGACAACTTAAATCCATCGATGATATTCGTCAGGTAGTAGTGAAAAATATTGATGACCGACCAGTGTTAGTCAAAGATGTGGCCGACGTTGTGATCGGTAAGCCGCTACGCAGTGGTGCGGGTACCCGTGATGGTAAAGAGACGGTTGTCGGCACCGTCATGATGTTGTTTGGTGAAAACTCACGCGAAGTTGCCTCTTCGGTTACACGTGAAATGGCGGAGATTCAATCTTCATTACCGGAAGGCGTCATATTGGAAGCGGTATATGACCGTACCACCCTAGTCGATAAAGCCGTCGCCACGGTTCAAAAAAATCTGGTTGAAGGGGCTTTGTTGGTTATCGTGGTATTGTTTTTGTTGTTGGGCAATATTCGCGCGGCTTTAATAACTGCTGCAGTTATACCCCTATCAATGCTGGCAACGATTACCGGCATGGTACAGGCCGGTATTTCTGCCAATCTGATGAGTATGGGTGCACTTGATTTTGGCCTGATTGTCGATGGTGCGGTGATTATCGTTGAGAACTCTATCAGACGATTATCAATGGCACAAAAGCAATATGGTGGTGTGCTGCCGGTTAAAGAACGCTTAAACGTAGTCTATGAGGCTACGAATGAAGTGATACGTCCCAGCCTGTTTGGCGTCATGATTATTACCATTGTGTATATCCCGTTATTCACATTGACAGGTGTTGAAGGCAAGATGTTTGACCCCATGGCTGCCACCGTGGTGATCGCTTTACTATCTGCCATGGTCTTTACGCTTACGATAGTACCGGCTGCCGTCGCCATGTTTATGAGTGGACGGGTCACTGAAAAAGAGAGTTTTATCATCAGTGGTGCCAAGTGGATTTACCGGCCAGTTTTGCTGCTCAGTCTAAAGCTGCGCTGGCTGTTGATTCTGTTTGCAGCCTTGCTGGTTGCGCTGTCAATTAACATGGCCAGCAAAATGGGGTCAGAATTTATCCCCCAACTAAATGAAGGCGATATTGCCTTACATGCACTGCGAACCATCGGTACCAGTCTAGAGCAATCCGTCAAAATGCAGGAACAGCTGGAACAACGGCTAAAAACTTTTCCGCAGGTGGATAAGGTTATTGCCAAAATCGGGACGCCGGAGGTAGCAACCGATCCAATGCCACCTAATGTAGCCGATACATTCCTTATACTTAAGCCAAGAAATGAATGGCCGGATCCGGAATTACCCAAGAGCGAACTCCTTGCTGAAATTGAAGCAGCAGTCACGCAATTACCCGGTAACAACTATGAGTTTACTCAACCCATTGAAATGCGCTTTAACGAGTTAATTTCAGGCGTTCGTGCGGACTTGGGTATTAAAGTTTTCGGCGATGATTTGGACTTGATTAAGCAGAACGCTGAGGCAGTTCTGGCTGTGATTCAGGAGATCCCCGGCGCTGCAGATGCCCGGCTGGAGCAAGTCGATGATATGCCCATGCTGACCATTGAACCCAAACGCATGGCCATGTCACGTTATGGACTTAATGTCGATGATTTACAAAACATGTTATCCACCGCCGTTGGCGGTGGCGAAGTTGGCCTGATCTATGATGGCGATCGGCGCTTTGATCTGGTGGTGCGGTTGCCTGAAGAAATTCGACAAGACATACCCGCCTTATCGAATCTGCCCGTGAGTTTGCCTAATGGCGATTACGTCCCTTTATCCGAAGTCGCAACCATCGAATTAACACAAGCGCCGAGTCAGATTTCCAGAGAAAACGCCAAACGGCGCGTGGTGGTCACCAGCAATGTCAGAGGACGTGATCTGGGTTCTTTTGTAGAAGAAGCTCAACAGCGTATTGCTGAGCAAGTGCAATTACCACCCGGTTATTGGATTGAATATGGTGGTACTTACGAGCAACTACAATCAGCCAGTCACCGACTGTCGATTGTGGTGCCGGTTACGTTGTTCATTATCTTGGGCCTGCTGATTACTTTGTTTGGCTCATTTCGAGATGCAGCAATTATCTTCACTGGGGTGCCCCTTGCATTAACTGGTGGTGTTTTGGCGCTCTGGTTGCGAGATATGCCGCTATCTATTTCCGCAGGGGTTGGTTTTATTGCGCTCTCGGGCGTGGCGGTATTAAACGGTCTCGTAATGTTGTCATTTATCAGGGATTACTGGCATCGGCACGGCGATCTGCACAAAGCAATCGTTGATGGTGCAATGACCCGGTTACGGCCTGTATTGATGACGGCTCTGGTAGCAAGTCTCGGTTTTGTGCCGATGGCACTCAATACCGGCACAGGGGCGGAGGTGCAAAGACCGCTGGCAACGGTCGTCATTGGTGGCATTATTTCGTCAACTTTACTCACCCTAGTGGTACTGCCCGCACTTTACCGCATAGTTCATGGCCGTGAAAAATCAAGATAAAACATGGCGGCCTTTTTGGCCGCCAATTTTTCTTGAGTTTATCTATACAACGAATTCAGAAAAGGAATATCTATATGCATACACATCATCAAGAAGGGGGGACTTCTGGTAATCGGATCGCAACGGCTTTTTTTCTAAATGTCAGTTTTACCATAATTGAATTTATCGGTGGCTGGCTGACAAATAGCACGGCAATTATGGCTGATGCTGTTCACGATCTTGGAGATAGTCTGTCTATTGGCAGTGCCTGGTTTTTAAACCGTGCTGGCAATAAGTCTGCTGATTCTGTATTTACCTATGGTTATCGGCGCCTGTCTCTTTTTGGCGCTTTGATTAATGGCTTGGTGTTAATCGCTGGCTCAATATGGGTGTTAACTCAAGCGGTACCACGTTTGGCCGATCCGGTGATGCCGGTTACCGAAGGCATGCTGGCATTGGCTTTATTGGGCGTTACTGTTAATGGTTTTGCGGCTTATCGGCTGAGCAAAGGGACTTCTCTTAATGAAAAAATACTCAACTGGCATTTATTAGAAGATGTATTAGGTTGGCTGGCTGTTTTGATCATTTCTATCATTCTGCAGTTTGCCGACTGGCCGATTTTAGATCCGCTTTTATCCATTGGTTTTACACTATTCATCTTATTTAATGTTGTTCGCAATTTGTGGGTGACCGGTAAATTGTTTTTTCAGGCAGTGCCCGATAAAGCGCTGCATGATGAGATCAAAAAATCTCTTGTCAGCATTGAGGGTGTCAATGAGGTACATCATTTACATCTCTGGTCACTTGATGGTGAACACCATGTCCTTACTGCACATCTGACACTTGATAACGATATTGTCTCTTCTGAAAATTACATGGCTATGAAACAAACGGTTGCCGAGATTTTATCTCAATATGATCTTGAGCACACTACGATAGAGCTTGAACTGAATCAGGAGCGTTGCAGAGATTTTAGTGACCCTGAAACAACATCTCAATAACATTTTACGCAAATAAAAAAATGACAATTATTAATATCCAACCAAAAAAGTTCACTGGTTTCAAACGTGTGCTCTGGGCGACTTTTTATTCATATAAAGGGTTTCATTCTGCGCTGCGTCATGAAGTTGCTTTTCGTCAGGAATTTATTGCATTCGTCTTATTATTGCCGGTTGTGTTCTGGGTAGACTTTACTGCTATAGAGCGGTTTATGTTGATAGTCAGCATGGTTGCTGTGATGGTCGTCGAGTTGATCAATTCAGCAATTGAATCGACGCTGGATAGAATCAGCTTAGAACATCACTTATTAACTGGGCGGGCCAAAGATTATGGATCACTGGCTGTTTTACTTACCCTTATTATGTCAATCGCAGCATGGACATTATTACTATGGCCCAGATTATTTTGAATTCAAACGAAAAAAATATGATCACAAAATCAACCTCAATGCTAGGACCTTACCGCATTTTATTTCAGGTTCTGTTTATTGGGCTTCTTATTCTCTCGCTATCAAGATTAGGGCTTGTTCTATGGCAGTGGGATCGGGTATCGGCAGCAATTGGTCTGACATCTATATTTATTCAGGGCTTCAGAGCCGACCTCATTATTATGGGCATGCTTATTGCACCACTGATGTTATTGATGCCGCTACTGGTTAATAAACTTACTTGGCAATTATGGCAAAAGCTAGTGTGGCTCTGGAGTTTAATGATCATTATGTTGATCGTTTTTATGGAGTCTGCCACACCGGCATTTATTGTTCAGTATGATTTGCGTCCGAACAGACTATTTGTCGAATACCTGCAATATCCAAAAGAAGTTTTCTCAACCTTGTGGGAAGGTTTTCGTCTTCCACTCATTCTCGGCGTTGTTTTCACTATATTAGCTGGTTGGTTCACAAATCGATTGTTACAGTATTGGTTAAAACAATATCAATTGGATTGGCCAATTTGGCGTATATGGCTAACTTGGCCGCTGATGGTTCTCATCTTCGTAGTCATGATCCGATCTACTTTATCCCATCGACCAGCTAATCCGGCCATGTTTGCAATCAGCTCGGATGCTATGGTCAATAGCCTAATCATTAACTCAACTTGGTCAGTGTATTTTGCTATCTACAATATGAAGCATGAAGCAGAAGCCGGAGAAGTCTATGGTTCGCTGACTGATGCACAAATCATGCAGGAAATGAGCGAGAACTATCCCTGGCTTGATAATGATCCAGATGCACCATTTCCTACTCTCAATAAACGGCCAGCGACAGTTGAAAGAGATAAACCACTTAATCTGGTTATCATTCTTGAAGAAAGCTTGGGTGCCACTTTTGTCAAGTCTTTGGGTGGGGAGTATTCCGTAACACCAGAACTGGAAAAACTGAAAAATGCGGGTTGGTGGTTTGAACAACTTTACGCAACCGGTACGCGTTCAGTAAGAGGAATTGAAGCCACGATAACGGGTTTTTTGCCCTCGCCCGCAAGAAGCGTAGTAAAGCTTTCTTTATCACAACAGAATTTTTTCACTGTTGCAGATTTATTGGGTCAACGTGGCTACAAAACGGAATTTATTTATGGCGGGCAATCTCACTTCGATAACATGGCTAACTTCTTTATTGGCAATGGCTTTCAATCTATCATTGACCAAAATGATTACGTTGATCCACTCTTCGTTGGCAGTTGGGGGGTCTCAGATGAAGATCTATTCAATATGGCGCATCAACGGATCGTTCAAGCGAACCTGAGTAATCAACCGTACTTTAGTTTAGTTTTCACCTCCAGCAACCATTCGCCATACGAATTCCCCGATGGCAAGATCGATCTGCATTCGGCCGAGAAACAAACTGATTTGAATGCTGTTAAATATGCAGATTATGCTTTGGGGCAGTTCTTTAACACAGCTATGAAAAGCGATTATTGGGACAATACACTCTTTTTGGTGATTGCCGATCATGATTTAAATGTTTATGGAAATGCACTTGTGCCGATAGAACGTTTTCAAATCCCAGGCCTCATTTTAGGGGCTGATATAAAACCAAAACGTATTAAGACGGTGGCGAGCCAGATTGATATGGCGCCTACTTTACTGTCACTGATGGGTATTAGCGCTGAGACACCAATGATAGGCAGAGACTTAAGCCGCCCAGAGGAGCAGCAATCACCCGGCAGGGCATTGATGCAATTTGCCGATTATTTTGCCCTGCTGCAAGGGCAGAAGGTGACCGTGTTACGCCCTCAAAAAGACGCTCTAGCTGGGCAGTATATTCTCAACAAGCGTCAATTAGAGCTTACAGGGCCAGCAGATAAAGAGGATGCTCATGAAGCATTGGCACATGTATTACTACCTTCTTGGCTATACCGTCAGCAACGTTACGATATGCCTGTCGGGCATCCGTCAAACAAAAATTAGCATTTCTCATCCTATTATGCAGTTTTTGATTGGTCGCATTAAAGATAAGAAATGTTATGTTGGTCAAAAATTCTATGTTAAATAATTTATTCACAACTATTTATAAAGTTTGGAAAATCAAAAACCATGGGTAGATTAATTTATTTCATAGAATCAAATCTCGTTTGGTTTGTCATTATTGTGGCTGGGATTGGCCTAGTATTACCTGAGACAGGTAATTATCTCCAACCACTAATTGGGCTATTACTCGCTGCATTAATGTTTATTATTAGTCTGACTTTTGATGCCCATGACGTGAGATTAGTACTTAGAAAACCTTCAAGGCAATTTTTAGCGCTGGTTCTAGTTTATGGCCCCATGTCACTTGCCGGGCTGCTGACCGGCCGCTTATTCTTTGGCAGTGGTCCGTTGGCTATGGGCCAAACTTTGCTTGGCACTTTACCCACAGATGTATCATCTCCGTTGTTAGTGTTGATGGCGCGAGGCAATGTTGCATTGGCTGCCGTTTTTAATGCGGTAAATACTGCTTTATCCCCATTCATTGTTCCTCTGCTTTTTTTATGGCTGACGGGCATTCAACTGGAAGTACCGCTTGACAAAATTATTTTCGAATTAGTGTTGATTGTTCTCGTTCCCACCATTTTGGGCGTGAGTTTACGAACAAAGTTTTCAACATTTTTTTCACGGCATGATTCAGCTTATGCAGGAATTGGCTCGTTTCTTTACCTTCTGATATTGCTCGCTGTGATAGGGCCTAATGCAGAAACGATTATTGGCTATGGTTGGTACGCTTTTGTTATTGCTGCTGCAGCTTTATCTCTGAATTTGATTGGTTATCTGGTAGGAATGACCTCACGTCTGATAACCAACGACCGAAAAGAGGTCATCACATATCTTTTCACGGTAAGTAAGAAGGAATTCAGTATAGCTGCTGCTTTTGTAGCGGCATCCGGGCTACCTTCAGAAATTGCTATTCCTGCCGCATTTTTCGCCGTAATTCAAATGATCACTTCTCCGATTGTAGCCAAAATTCTCTCTCGAACTGTATAGCATCAGAGAGATGACTAAAAATCATGTCAGTTGGGGTAAACCTTCAGCTGACAAGTAACAATGGTTAAATATCTATTTGAATGCAGAATTATCAGGGTTAAAAAACGGTGATAACTCATGCTAAATAAATACTAACTCAGTCAAGGATAACAATATGCCAACTTCGTCTGTAATTAAAGGTAAATGGATAAGTGTTTTTAACATACAAAAGATGGATTGTCCGTCAGAAGAGCGGATGATCCGTATGGCATTGAACAGTTTAGGTGGGATTAAAGCACTATCGTTTGACTTGCCGAATCGTCGGTTAGAAGTGCTACATGACGGAGCGGTTGAGCCAATTACCACGAAACTTGCAAGCTTGGGGCTAGGTGCGTCGCTTGAGAAGACACAAGCCGCCGCCACCGATAGCGTCTCGGCTATTGAAAAATTTGCTGGCTCTGCCGATCAGGAGTCACACATCCTACTTGTGCTACTTGGCATCAATGCTCTGATGTTCATAGTGGAATTGACTGCTGGCTTGCTTGCCCAATCTGCAGGGCTGATAGGTGAGTCGTTAGACAATTTCGCCGATGCCGCTGTTTATGGTATTGCTCTCTATGCAGTGGGCCATAGTATCAAAATGCAGGTCCGCGCCGCTCAATTTGCAGGTGTACTTCAATTGATTCTTGCCTTAGGTGTTCTAGCGGAGGTATTACGTCGTTTCGTATTCGGAAGCGAACCTGAATCTGTAACGATGATGGCCGTTGCCTTCGTTGCTATGATTGCCAATATCATCTGTATGTTGTTGATTTCGAGGCATCGTGATAATGGTGCACACATGAAGGCAAGCTGGATATTCTCAGCCAATGACGTCGTGATCAATGTGGGCGTTATCTGCTCTGGTGCCTTAGTACTCTGGACAGGATCCAACTATCCGGATTTGATTATTGGCACCGTAGCAGGCCTGATTGTCCTCAATGGAGCGCGCCGAATTCTGGCTCTTCGAGCTTGATAGTTTTAAAGGTTTAAGTTAGGGGTTTTATTAGAAATCTTTATTTAGCCTTAGTTATTTATGATAATTAAATATATGTAAATTTAAATGCATTATTTAAAAATTTTTAAAAACCCAACAAGCAAATAAATTAAGGGACTGATCCAGATAACTAGCCCATACCCGCCTTAACCCATTGAGCTAATTGCTTTAATTGGCTCTTTGGGTCACTGTTATTAAATCGCCACTCACACTCTTTCAAAAACAAGTGAAAATGCGCTTTTGGAATACCGTTAAATCGGCGTAAATGACGCTTGGTTTGATTCCAAAAATTCTCAATACCATTGATATGTAGTGGTTTACTGATCCCGGACACCAATTAAGGAGGTAATATGACCTCCGAAGAGGTGTTCAATGACAAAACAAAGAAGAAGTTTTACTCCTGAGTTCAAGCTGGAAGCAGCGAGTCTGGTGGTGGACCAGAACTACAGTGCTCCAGAAGCCTGCCAAGCCCTCGGTGTGTGTGAGTCAGCCCTGCGTCGCTGGGTTAAACAGTTACAAGCTGAACGAGGTGGGCATACGCCTGCTTCCAAAGCGTTGACGCCAGAACAGCAGCGTATTCAGGAGTTGGAAGCGCGGGTGAAGCGCCTGGAGCAGGAAAAAACCATATTAAAAAAGGCTACTGTAGATTCAAACGATCATTGCAACACCGTTATCAATCATGTGTGATGGTGTTTTAAATTTCAATGTTTTCCTCGGACGTTCGTTTAATTGAGTTGCAACAGCATTCAGCCGTTCTTGTGAGTGTGGTGATAGATCTGTTTTTTTAGGGAAGTATTGACGAATTAGGCTGTTGGTATTTTCGTTTGTGCCCCTTTGCCAAGGGCACTGCGGATCACAGAAGTACACAGGAATGCCAATTTCCTTTGTTAAGTCAGCATGTTTAGCCAACTCCATGCCTCTATCCCAAGTCAAAGATTTACGATATTCAGCTGGCATCTTTGTAAATGTTGCTAACAAGGCTTTATGTACAGATTCAGCATCCTTCCCTGCCAGTTTGAGGATGATGGTAAAGCGTGACTTCCTGTCGACTAGCGTAGCAATGTGTGTGTTTTTCGAACCTGATACCAGAGCACCTTCCCAATGACCAAGAGACTTACGGTTATCAATGTTTTTAGAACGTTCATGGATCGACAAACCACTAACAATTTTAGTGAAGCTCCTATCGCCACTTCGACGATGATATTGGCTATGGCGCATCGGTCTGTTTCGCCGCAGATGTTGCGTGAAAGAGTGATGGATCACACCTTTGGCACGCACGTACATTGATTTATAAATGGTCTCATGTGAAACCTGCATTTGTTTGTTTCGTGAGAATTCAACACTTAGCCAGCCAGATATTTGCTCAGGGGACCACTTCAGCTCAAGCTTTGACATGACGAGTTGCCGTAAATCTGAATTAAGCTCTAGTATTCCAAGTTTTGGCCGCTTGGCCATGCGCCTTGCACGATTGTCTGCATCAACCGCTTTGTAGAAGCGTCTTCCTCGGTTACGGGCAATTTTCCGAGAAATGGTTGAAGGTGAGCGATTCAGCATCCTGGCGATAGCTCTGAGTGACATCTTCGCCGATAATGCGACTCTTATTTCCTCACGCTCAGCAATTGTCAGATGTTTGGCATTTCTGGTTCTGGTTCTGGGTTTGATGCCACCGGTTTCACGTAATGCTGTGAAAACTGTACCGGGTGCTGCGTCCAATACTCTTCCAATATCACTGAAACCGGTGCCTTGTTTCCATAAATTAAATACCAGTTCTTTCTCATCTTGAGTAAATGTTCGTTTTGCTCGTTTCATCAAATGTGCCCATGCAAATCAGTATTTTAGTAAAACTGTTGCTTTGACCATTTGAATCTACAAGCGCTTTTTTTATAATGTCACGCTCTGTTTTTAATTTGGCATTTTCCCGACGAAGCCTGACAAGCTCTTTATTCAGCTCAGCGTCAGCCATATTTTTTTGAGTGCTTGGCACGCCATTGGCCGTCTTTATCCAGCGTCGCAGCATGCCAGAGTTGATTCCCAGATCGTCCGCTATTCCCTGAATCGAGCTGTCCTGTTGACTCGCAAGCCTGATGGCCTCTGCTTTAAATTCATCGGTGTATTTTCTGCGTGTTCCCATTTGATTCATCTTCTACTTTTCCTTTCATGTTAAAACATGCTTATGAAAAGTGTCCGTTAAATTGTGGGAAACCCAATAGGATAACACTTCGTTATTGGTATAAGTGGGAAACTATGACAAGAAACGGTTTTTAAATAAACGAGAAGTATGGGTAGTAAACCTAGCACGAATCGATTAAAAGAATTATTTTTGAACGTTTAAATATAAAGCGATAGGTCCGAATTTTAAGCAAATTAATCATATGTTTATTAAATATCTCAGTAAAAATCTCTTCATCGTTATCAGTGTGTTGCTTAGTTCCGCATCAGCCACACCTACCACTTTCGAACAATCAAAAATAATTGCGAAAGAACAAATCTATTTTGATCGAAATGATGATGGCTCTACATATTGTTCCTGCCAATGGAAATGGGTTGGAAAATCCGGTGGTCGAGTCGACTTTAAATCTTGTGGTTATAAAATCAGAGCAGAAGGACAGCGTAATCGGGCGCAACGTATTGAATGGGAACACATCGTTCCTGCCTCAAACTTTGGCCGTGCACGGCAATGTTGGCAAAAAGGTGGTCGTTCGAACTGTAAACAAACCGATCCAGTATTCAATTTGATGGAAGCTGATTTACATAATCTCACACCAACAGTGGGTGAGCTTAATTCAGATAGACAGAACTTCAACTATGGCGTCTTACCATCGGCTACTAAACGACATGGTGCTTGTGAATACAGAGTTGACTTTAAAACAAGAGTGGTTGAGCCACGAAATGAAATTAAAGGGTTTTTAGCAAGAGTGTATTTTTACATGCATGACCGATACGGTATGAATATGTCTGAGCAACAACAACGCTTATTGATGTCCTGGCATAACATTTATCCTGTTTCAGCTTGGGAATTGGAAAGGGACCGCCGTATATCAACTATAACAGGCCATTCAAATCCATTTGTGACTGGTGAAAAGAATTGGAAGATTGGACAGAAAAGTTCAGCAAAAGTAGCAATCACTGCCAATAAAGCACCAGTTGTCCAAAAGATAATTAGGGGCAACCGTAACAGTAATGTTTTTCATTTACCCAATGGGTGCCCGTCATATGACAAAGTCAGCCCCAAAAATATTGTCGAATTTGTCTCCGAAACTGAAGCACATGATGCAGGATATAAAAAAGCAGGGAATTGTAATTAGGATAATACTTGAAATCTTTTCGCTTAAACTATCTGTTTGAAATAGTAAAAAATTAGGACTGGAAACCACATGATGTTAGTTGTCGATCTGGAAGCAACTTGTTGGGAAGATAAGGTGGATGGAACCGATCTTCGGCAGACGGTAGATGATATGGAAGTGATTGAATTTGGTTGTGTCGTCTGTGAAACAAATGGAACGGTTATCGATTCAAAATCTTTTTTTGCACGTCCCAAGTTACATCCTGTTTTAACTGAATTCTGTACGAAGCTAACGTCGATCAAGCAATCAGATGTTGATAATGCCCCATATTATGCTGATGCCACGAAAACATTGAACGAATGGCTTGGACAATACGAATTATCACAATGGGTGTCATGGGGAAACTATGATAAGCATCAACTTTTAAAAGAGTATGAGAGACACGGCGTATGTCCAAGCTTTCTTGATTTACCTCATGAAAATTTAAAAAAGCGTTGGAGTAAAGGTAAAAAAGCTTTTCGTAACGCAGGTCCTAAAGTTGCCTTGGAGTATCACGGCCTAGAATTTGAAGGCAAATATCATCGTGCAATTGATGATGCATTAAATATCGCACGACTATTACCATTTATTTATAACGAGACCGTGGAAAAATAATTTGTTGCTACAGAAATGGTTTTTTTTATTACTTACATTAGTTCACGAAAGTATTGTAAAAATTCAAATAGATTGTTAATTTACGACTGTGTTTCGTTATAACGAGCGCGTTTTGCCAGTTGGATGATCCACTGGTTCCTTAGTTTCTGCTGAGCAGGGCGAGGTAACCAATAATTGTGGAGAACTTCATGGCAAAAAACCGACCTTCCCTCCGTGCACCTCGCACTAAAGCTTTCAAAAAACAAAATGGCCGTTGCTACTATTGTGATCTACCGATGTGGAACTCAGATGCAAAGATCTTTTCTCAGCGTTATAAATTAACTCTAAAACAAGCTGAACAGTTCAAATGTACAGGTGAGCATCTCACTGCGTTTCACGCCGGAGGTGCTTCTAATCAATCAAATATTGTCGCGGCTTGTCATTACTGCAATGCTAAAAGGCACACTCGTAAAGAGGAGCTATCACCCGAGACATACAAAAATAAAGTGCAGAAGCGCGTGCGAGCAGGGAAATGGAATGCAGGGCTTCTGTTAAGCGCTCACTGATTCCCTGAGAGTTTTTCCTGAATTCTTAAATAGATTTCTTCCCGATTCACTGCCACCTCTCTGGGGGCAGTGATTCCTATTCGAACCTGGCTTTTTTTCCCATAACCAGATACGCCTAACACTTCAATCATGACTCCTTGTCCAATATAAAGTTTTTGGCCAACCTGTCTCTTTAAAATCAACATCCTTGTCTCCTTATTTTTCCGCTATTGCGAGCTTACAAAAATTATTGGCTGATCTCACATGGCTTCAGAGAGTCTTTTACAAAATTCTTATTGATCCAATATCAATGATTCCCTATATTTTCTCTTCTCTGTATTTTCTCATTTGGCCATACATTTAATTGAAGGTGATTATGCCTGCTGTAAGTAATGAATTCTGGGACAGGGTTATTATATTGGTCGATATGAACTGCTTCTTCGCTCAGGTAGAGCAACAAGATAATCCGTTTTGGCGCAATAGGCCTGTGGCCATTACGAATGGAAAATTAGGTAGCACGATTATCACATCTTCTTATGAAGCCCGGGCGTATGGAGTAAAGACGGGCATGCGTCTGAAAGAGGCGAGAGGACTGTGTCCCGAGCTTATCCAGGCTCCGAGCCGACCGCATCGATATGTGGAAAAATCCACTCAAATTATGCAAGCGCTGGAAAAAATAACCCCCGACCTTGAAATATATTCTGTCGATGAAGCTTTTCTGGATGTTACCCATTGTCAGAGCCTTTTAGGAAATCCGGAAACCATCGCGAAACTAGTAAAAAAAGCGGTGAGCGATGCTTCTGGCCTGACGTGTAGTGTTGGTGTGAGTGGTGACAAAACTACTGCCAAGTTTGCAGCCAAATTGAATAAGCCAGATGGTTTAACTGTTATCAAGCCTTGGGAAGCTGAAGCTAGACTGGCCGATGAACCTGTCACTGAGCTGAGTGGTATTGCTAAAGGCATTGGCACGTTTCTGAATAAGTACGGCGTATATAAATGTGGCGATATGAAGAAGTTACCGATCGGCATCTTAGCCAAACGCTTTGGTAATCCCGGCAGACGAATCTGGTTAATGGCTCAAGGCAAAGATCCCGAGCCCGTAACAACAATCGTAAAACCGCCTAAAACCATTGGGCATGGCAAAGTCATGCCGCCTGGTACCCGTGATTTACGAACCGTTTTACTTTACTTGCAGCATATGGCTGAAAAGGTCGGAACAAGACTGCGTCGTCATAACTTTCAATCGAATCATTTTTTCATCGGTATCAAAACCGAAGCGGGCTGGCTTGGTATGAAAACAAAGATTGATTTCACCACGGACGATGGTCAGGTTATTTATGAACTGGGTCGGCAGTTTATGCAAAAGTATTGGGTTGGCCAAGATGCTCGACAGGTACAAATCACAGCATTAAATCCCACAGAGTCTCGGCAGCAGGATTTATTTTTGGATAACACCCATCAAATCAAACGTGAAAAGATTAATCAGGCGGTAGATAAGATTAACCAACGCTACGGCGAATTTACCGTGGCACCAATGCCTGTGATCGGACGTAGTGAGATGCCAAATGTAATAGCCCCCGCATGGAAGCCCACAGGCCATAGGAAGACGATCTGATGTGCGGTGGAGCCTATTTTCAATATGGTGATGAATTCATGCGGATGTATTTCCCCAACCCCAAAGCCATGCTGCCAGTGTTAAAAAAAGATGGCTCGATTGAGTTGTTACCCTGGGGACGTCGACAAAAGCAACCTGGATTTTTACCTATAACTGGATGGGCAAAGATTGAATCCATTTATGGCGGCGTATGGGAGCGTTATTTTCCCAAGCCGGTAAAGATCCCAGTGTTAGCGTTTATGGAAAAAGATTTTGAAGGTCAGAGTCACTGGTATGACTTGCAGAAGGGGCAATACATTCAAGGTTTAGTGGCGAAAGAGGGTAATGAGCGTCGAGTATATGTGGTGACATTGGAACCCGAGCCCGAGGATGCACAAATACATAGTCGTTGGCCACGAGTCATTCAATCAGGCGAAAGAGGATATAGGACTTACTGACTACCAAGCTATAAGTAATAACGTCGAAAAAGTGTAATATATACTTAATAAGTTACCTTATAAATATATCCTAACTAAATGTTAATATTGATTATATGTAAAAAATAATTTCTTGTGATACAAAACAAAAGCTATTAATCTTGCCCTCAGGTTTATTGGAGGAGGGCCAGAAGTTGGCTGCTAAAGTTAGAGAAGAAAGTGAAGAAAGGCTGCTCGTCTTTTGGGATGTCGTCGAACTCGGGATGGATAAACATATCATTGGTTTTGACATCGGGCGAAAACAGGCAAGATTCAGCACGCCCATCATTAAATTGGATTTACATTCCAATACGGCGATAACTAGATCTGGCACACGCTATAGATTTTTGAGCGCGCCTGGTCGACTTCATCCCTATGCTAAACGGCTATTAAAAAAGCTCTTTAATAATAGTCCGCTTCGCTACACGTTGAAGTATTCCCATCCTGAAGATAAAAGAAATTCGCTGGATAACATTGAGGAATGGGTCAAGCATTCGCGGGTCACAAAGCCCCGTAAAGACCCATATGATCGCTATAAAGGCAAACTGATCGCTTGTTTAAAATCAGAGTTTGAAGATATAGCAGAGTTTTATCATCACTTGGCGTGGATCGATGAGAGAAGTATTTATATCGGCAATACCAATGATGAATTCACCTTGTGGAATGAGTTTGCTTTGCGTCATGGAAAAAGCGAGGACATTCAAAAGATTTTCTTGGAGCAAACATCTACATGCCATTTGGCCACGCAAAAAGCCAGCGCTCTGCTCGAACGTGGCGCGCTGTCTCAAGTTGTTATTGATCCGAAGATACCCATTATTTTTTCCAGAGATCTGTGGGATAAAGCTTCCTGCTTATTTTCTGACATGGTGTCCAAGCTCGCAGAGCTTAATCCAAACGCCGACGTTACGTCACTGCGATTAGTCCCGCCGTCTGAAGAGGGCATGATTGAGTGGGCTGTGAAGTCAGTTCCTCGTGCCCGGAATATACAAGCCACTACCAAACCCCCGAAGAGTTTTGATACCCAGCACTACCTCTATGAAATTTTGGATGGCCACTCTCGGGCTATTCAAGATTTTAGACGCTCACATGAGATCCTCAGTCATGACTAAGTTAACGCAATTCATCAAATTATTTGATCCAGTCGCCCTGTCGGACCGCCGGGAGACGCTGTCAAAAGATGTTCTCAATCAAAGTGCAAACCTCTTTAAAAAGCTACCTGATGTCAGGATCCGAGTCAAATTGACCCGTGAACGTTTAGCTGAAATTGAGGCACATTTACGCCAAAAATTTCCGAGCTTTAACGAGGCAACAGATGCCATATTTAATGAGTTGATGATTTCCTTGCACAGTTCTTCAAAGGGTGTTTATTTCTGGCCTATCTTACTACTGGGACCGCCAGGCACAGGAAAAACACACTATGCCAGGGAGCTTTCTGAATTGCTTGGTCTGGGCTTTGAAAAAGTCGATCTTGCCGCCACGACGGCGGGAATGGTCTTGGTGGGTACGAGTTCACAGTGGGGTAATTCCAAACCTGGCCTCGTAGCATCACATCTTTTGCAGAACCGTATTGCTAACTTTGTGTTGTTTCTGGATGAAATCGATAAAGCTGACAATAAATTCATCAATGGTGGAAACGTCAATAATTCTTTACTGACGTTGCTTGAACCTGAGACCGCCAAAGAGTTTCAGGATGAGTTTGTTCAGGTTCCCATGGATGCTTCGAATATCTGCATTATTCTCACCGCGAACGAAGAAAAAAATATAGATGAGCCCATTTTAAGTCGGCTGAAGAAAGTAAGGGTAAGTGAGCCAACCCTTGAGCAGTTACGACAGATTGCGCCGTTCGCCCTTGAGAACATTATCAAGCACCTTGAAGTGGATAACCTGATGATCTCGACATTGGATAGTGAAGCACTCGACGCGCTACAAATGAATAAAGTCAATGTACGTCAGTTAAACGAAGTCCTGAGAGAGGCTATAGGCCTGTGCCTGAAGGAGAAGTCGACGCAGCTCTCCGCTTCCCATATCAGAATTTCCATTGAACGTACGCTGGGCATCACAGTACCCCCTGAGGCTAAGCCCAAATCAACTAAGAAACTTCACTAACGCACCTTATAACGCAAAGGAGAACGATATGGATATTTATGTGCCCCCCGGTGAAATCATCATGAAGGACTGGAATATTCTGATGATTGAGTATGAGCATGTTATGACGGAGAAGTTTCTGGGATACAGCATGAACGAGCAACACTATCGATTAAGCTCTGTCATTCGAGAATACGACCGAGAAACCAATACAGGGATAACCGAATCGGGTTCACGCTATACGTTTCTGACACCACCTGGAAAGCTCCATCCGCGTGCTCAGACAATGTATGAGAATTTCTGCAAAGTAAAAGAAGTCTCCATCAAATTGAAATACGAGTTTTAGTCATGCGTGAGACGTTAACGAAGGCACTGTATTCAAGCTGTCCTATCATCTACCGCAATCGAGATGCAGCAGACGCAGAAAACCGAACACAGATGGTCTGGGGCTTCCAATGCGGCTCAGGCTGGTTCGAGTTACTGCTCAATCTATCACAAGCGATTGAGGCGATAGCAGAAGATAGAAAACGTCAGGGTATTTCGGAGCATGAACTGCCGCTGGTCAATCAAGTGAAAGAAAAATTTGGTGAACTGCGTGTTTATATGGAAATTAGCGGTCCAGGCATAACTGAACTGATTAATGAAGCTCAATTAGATTCAACCGAAATATGTGACTGCTGTGGGAAGCCCGGGGAGCCGGTAAGCGTATATGGCTATGTGTTGACCCGTTGCCAACAGCATATTGATGAGCCGGTCACTTAATATTAACTTCAAAAGGTTTTTATGAAATTCCAACTTTTCTCTGACTTGCATCTTGAAATGGGAGACTACTTCATCCCGCCTGAATCAGATGCAGATCTTATTATTCTGGCAGGAGACATTAACACCGGACTGAAAGGGCTTCAGTTTGCCGTAAAGCTCATTAAACGTTTTGATAAAGATGTCATTTATGTTCCGGGTAATCATGAGTTTTACCGACATGACATCAGATTACTAAGAGAAGAAATGCGGTTATTCGCAAAACCCTATCCAAGGCTGCACCTGTTGGATAATGACGAGATTACACTGAATGGTGCTCGGTTTATCGGTTCTACGTTATGGACGGACTATGCACTTGATGGGCGTTTCGATAAACAGAAAACGATGGACTTTATTTCGTTTTATTTAAACGACCATAGATTTATCAAATACGGTGATAACCGTTTTACTGCACAAGATGCGTTGTTACTTCATCAGAAAGCCAAGTTATACCTGCATGAAAAGCTCAAAGAACCATTTGAGGGTAAGACGGTTGTTGTGACGCATCATGCGCCGAGCTTGATCTGCCACCATCCTGACTTTGAGATGGACCAGATGGCTGCGGCGTTTATTTCAGATTGTGATGATTTACTTCAATATGCCGATGTATGGTGTTTTGGCCATACGCATGCAAATGTTGATATGCATATTAATGGATGTAGAGTGATGAGCAATCAAAAAGGGTACTCTTGTGAGAGGATGCCACATTCTTTCAATCCAAGGTTAGTGATTAAAATATAGAACATTCTTAATCCTATTTTAAATATAGACTACTAATAACTTACTAATTGAGACAAATGCCAAGCCGGAGAAATAAGTTTTTGAATGTCCTAAGTAACACTAATAATTAAAAGAATGCCTGGATAATATATTAAAGCTACATAAGCAAAACTTTTCATTTACACATACTATAAATTTGGCAAATTTTTCGTTCAATATGCCTGAAATTACTAAAAATGGTATTGTCATCGAATAGTAGTGGACTACTCAGTTATCGAAAGCTTTTAAAATTCAAATGCTCTCTTGTGAGATACTTGTTGTGAGTAAATAAATGTTTGATTTGAGGGTATATCTCGCACAAGCAATTATTAAATATAATTCGTATCATGCTGAACTATTAAAGAGTTATATAAAGCTTTATGAGAGCTGGTTATCCATATAGACGAAAAGGAATAGGAATAAGTTATGGCTTTTGATTTCGGAAAAATAAAGGCTAAGAAAACTGATGCTGGACCTTTAGACCCAATTGAACTTTTCCAAAAAAATAAATCCAAAATAACTGATGTTGGAATTAATGACCTCTGGCTTGGCCAAGGTGATGCTCTTCGGGATTGGCATGAACATCGTGATAAAAATGATGTTGCTATTGTATTAAACACTGGTGCTGGAAAGACGCTTATAGGCTTACTTGTTGCTCAATCATTAGTTAATGAAACTAAAGGAAGGGTAGTTTACGCTTGTGCATCCATACAGCTAATTGAACAAACTAAAGAAAAAGCTGAGAGCTATGGTTTAAAAGTTTCAACTTATTACAAAGGTCAATATAGCAATGATCTGTACCATAGAGGAGAGGCTCCGTGTCTTACTACCTACCAAGCACTTTTCAATGGCAAATCTAAATTCAAACGTGAAGATATTTCTGCAATTATTTTTGATGATGCCCATGCTGCGGAGGGAATGATTAAAGATAACTTTTCGATCAATATCAAACAAAATGAAAATATTAACCTTTTTCATTCTTTAATTGAGCTATTCCGGCCCTATTATCATGCTGTTGGTCGAATCGGAAGTTTTGATGAAATAATTTCCGGGGAATTTAACAAAGTAGAGCTTCTTCCACCTTTTGAGGTAATTAAGAATCAAGCTGAGATTCATCGGCTACTATTTAATAGTGATGTCCCAGCTAATTCGAACACTACATTCGCATGGGAACATCTTAAAGATCATTTGAATTTATGTGCGTATTTAGTATCTAGTAGAAGCATACAAATCATTCCACCCATTATCCCTATTTCTAATCTAACTTATTTTCAAGAGAGTATTCGGAGGGTATATCTAAGTGCCACCATGCTTACATCGGATTCATTCATTAGAACATTTGGTCAAGAGCTGGATTATGTAGTTGAACCAGCTACATCTGCAGGTCAATGTGAAAGATTGATCCTCTTCCCTGAACAAGTTTACGGTGTTGATGATGATAGATACACCACCAAAGAATTTATTTCAGATCGCAAAACACTAATTCTAGTTCCTAGTTATCATTTGGCTGAGAGTTGGAATGATGTAGGTCACGTATCCAATAACACTTCGATGATAGAAGATTTGGTTTCCTTTAAAGGATCAACTGCACCCAATACTTTAGTGTTGACAGCCAGGTACGACGGAATTGATTTACCTGGAGACACTTGCCGACATCTAGTTATGGATGGTCTACCAACCGGAACAGGTTTATTAGACAGGTATATGTGGGAATCGTTAAGGTTATCAAATATTCTACGCTCAACTATAGCTTGCAGAATTATTCAAAGCCTTGGGAGAATTTCAAGAGGAATGAGCGATCATGGGGTAGTTATAGTTATAGGCAGAGAATATGTGAAATGGTTATTAACGCCTAGAAACCAAGCTTATTTACCCCCTTTTGTTCAGAAGCAAATTAAACTTGGTTTGGAAGTATCAGAGAATTGTAATTCAGCGGATGATATTTCTCCAGCAGCTAATGCTTGCCTCAATCGAGACATTAACTGGATAAATGCTTATGAACAATTTATGGATGATTGTGATACTGAAGCCATTATTGAAACAGATGAAATACTAAAGAAATTAGCGTTAGCTGAAACGAGTTTTATAAAAAAATATTGGGACAGAGACTATTCCGGGGCTATTAAGATATTAGATAAAATATTAGTAGAGGCATTTTCATATAGCTCTGGAATAGGTTCATGGTATGCATTGTGGATAGGAAGTTGTTTTGATTTACTTGGTGATCGTGATAGGGCTAATCACTATTACAAAAGGGCACATGGAGTAACAAAAGAACTTCCCAGGGTTATTGGTGAGGGACCCGCCTTAACTTCGGCTCAAGTTTCAAAACAAGTTGAAAATATTGTTAATGAATTCTCCATTACTAAAAGTGCATCAGTCTCAGTACCAAAATATTTATATTCAAATCTAGAAAAATTGGACAATACAGGAACTGTAAATCAAACCGAAGAGGCTATTAGATGGCTTGGTCAATATTTAGGTTTGAATTCAACTCGACCAGATAATGAGCATGGTACAGGTCCTGACAATCTTTGGATAAATGATGGTATTGCTCTAGTTATTGAAGCCAAAACCAATAAAGTGGGGCAGTACACCAAAGATGATATTGGCCAATTAACCGATCATTTACAGTGGGTAGAAAATAATTACCCAGGTAATAAAAAATTACCTTTCTTCGTTGGACCATTGATCTGCTCTACAAAAGATGCCAATCCATCATCTGATTTTTCTGTCTCCGAATTGACAGAATTTAAAGCTCTTGCTGATAAGTTGATAGCTGCTTATGAGGACATAGCACGAAGGTCTATGCCGATCGCATTAAATCAAGAAGTCGCTGCAATCTTAAATGAGCGTGGCCTTGTTTGGCCCAAATTATTAGATGATTTAAGCAAGTATCAGTTAACTGAATTGGGACATTGAGTTTCACATCAAAATTCTGAAGTTGATTAGATTTAATTAATTTTTCATGGTGATAAGAGCGTGGTAAATGAAGCCTATTAGAGTCTTAGATTTAGATTTGATAAATTCAGTAACAAGAATAGCTCCAGAAAAAATTTATGAACTAGAAACACTTATTTTTAATTATGACCCTAGCATCATATTCACCAACGATAAAGAGTTCAGTTTTAGGGTAGATACTGAGAAGAAAGAAGTTAAGTTACCAACTGTGGCATTAGAATACCTGTGGTGTGCATGTTATGCGTTTTATGTGTTTTATCAAGAATACTTTGCATTAAACCAAGAAGATAGAAATCCCTTAGATATATATTCTAGTGACAGGTCACAAAAAGCTATATCTTTATATAACTGGGGAATAGGGCAATTAAGTCAAAATCCCAGTATTGAGTGGCCATCTGATTTACCTATGCCCACAAAATATTTAACCCACACGGACGAAGATGTTCAAGTTGCGAATGAACTATATTTGTGTTCAGTATCATGGATTATTCATCATGAACTAGCACATATTTATTGCGGGCATAAGAATATGCCTGTTAATGATGAAGAGTCACGTGCTGAAGAAAGTGAGGCAGATTTTTTCGCCACAAATTTGATTCTTGAAGGGGTGGCTGATGAAAGTATTTTATTAAAACGGGGGCTTGGAGTTGTAATTGCAGCCCTCGTTATAACAACTCAAGATATATTAGCAGGAGAATTTAAGGAAACCACACATCCCAAGTCCTTTAAAAGGCTTTATAAAGTTCTCGATAGTCATTTTCAAGATCCCGACCATCTCGTTTATGCGTTTAGTGTCGTGATTTGCCACTTAAACATGGCAGCAGGAGGCATGTATATTAAGGGGAATGGTAGCGAAACTTGGAAAGAAAATCTTGAAACATGTTTGGTGCAATTCAGTCGCCTAACTAAATTATAAAATCAAATGCATTAATTGATTTGATCTTCTTAAACACATCAGTGTTTAAAGTGACCTTAAAAGAATTTACACAAAACCATCAATTGTATGAAGGGCGTTTAGCTTTGAGAATGATATTTTCTCAGTGAACATACATTGAGTAAGCTCACCATGAGATAATGCCGTGATTTGACAAAATTTAAGAATGAATCAAGGCAGGTAGATGTTAAAGAATAAGCAGCTCACATACATATCACTATTTAGCTCGGCGGGAGTTGGTTGTTACGGATTCAAAATGGAAAATTTTCAATGTGTTGCGACTAATGAACTTCTTCCCAGAAGAATGAGTATACAAAAAGTGAATAACATTTGTGAGTTCGATTCTGGATATATAGTTGGTGATATAGCTGATAAAGAGGTTAAAGAACGCATCTACTCTGAAATCAAAAAATGGAGCCACAAAAGAATGAATTTCCTAAATTGGTTGATTTCTATGAAAATCTTATTGCTTTGACCAGTGGACAACACCTCCAAGCGGCTCATCCCAACGGTAATACATCACTTATAGATAAACAATATCAATATACATGTTTGATAGCAAAAACGGCCAGTATTAGCCAAAATTTGCTTGAAAATAACGGTGAACCGACTTTGTACAATTTTCAAGATTTTATGCAAGTTCTAGATATTGGACTAAGTACGGATTATTTTGGTTATCTTGACGAAAATGACTTCAGTAATGTTATAAGTGGAATTGAATTTAATTTTGAACGAGAACGCGAATAAAGATTAGTAGCTTGGTATGTATATCTACTTGATTCGAAATCATGTTTACAACATCATACAAATAAAAAGCCCTCTGATTCGAGGGCTTTTTAACATTTGAAGAGATGGTTTCTCAGAACCCTTTTTGAATATCCATATTCGTAAAATAACTCAAAAATGGCGATTTAAATTCGTATTTTTAATGTTATTTTGCCTCATGATTAATGTTAATAACTCAAACTTAATGTTAAGGACAGTTTAAATCAATCAATCCCATTTCAAACCGCCACCGGTTTGATATTCGGTGACCTTGGTTTCGAAGAAGTTTTTCTCCTTCCTCATATTGGCTTGTTCATCAAGCCAGGGCAGGGTGGCTTCGGCACCTGGGAAGGGTTCTTCAAAGCCTAATTGTTTAGCACGGCGGTTGGCGGTGTAGCGGAATTGGCCGTGGTGGGCTTCTTTTGAATAACCCAAGATTGGATCACGCAGGATATAACCACCATAGGTTGCTTCAGCTGCATCGGCTTCTTCGAACATTTCCTGGATTTTCTTGGGATCCAGTTTGACGTTTTCTTCTTTGATGATCTGTTTGCAAACACGAATACCGAACGAGGCGTGCATGACTTCATCACGCATGATGTATTGCAGCTGTTCGCCTGTGCCTTTCATCAAGCCGCGACGTTGCAAAGCAAAGATTGGTGAGAAGCCGTTGTAGAACCAGCTGCCTTCGAAGATGCCAGCGAAAAACGCATAGGACATAACGAAGTTTTCCAGTTCGTCTTTATCACGCAGGTCGATATCGCTACGCATAACGGTATCAAGACGCTTATTGGCGAGTTGGATCTTTTGGTAAATCTCCGGTACTACGCGGTAGCGGTTGTAAATTTCACTTTGATCCAGACCAATGGTTTCGATGCAGTGCTGGTAGGTCCAGGTATGCAATGCTTCTTCATAAACCTGACGAGCTTGATAAATCTGCAGTTCCGGTGCGGTCATTTTTTCCATAACCGCCAGACCGATATTACGCATAGCAAGAATATCGGAGGTGGTCAGGTATGACAGCACGTTTTCATAGACATGACGTTCTTCCAACGTCAGTTTATGACGATAGTCATGAACGTCCTGTGCCATGTTGATATCGAGTGGCGTCCAGTGGTTTTTGTTGGCGTTTAAAAAGTAGTTCCACGCCCACGGATATTTGAATGGCGCAAGCTGATTGATATCAGCTTGTCCATTGACCACACGTTTGTCATCAGCATTAACGGCTTTCGCATTGGACGGCGGCAATTCACTGACACTGGCCGTGGTTGGCTCAGGTGTGTCGAGTTCATTGGCCGCTTGTTGCATAGGCGGAAGCAGTTCATTGTCGACTTTGTCAGTTGCCGGTTTTTCGGCAAGTGGATCATCCCAGTTAAACATTATTGGCAAGCCTCGCAGTCTGGTTCCAAGATTGAACAGGCTTTCGGTGCGTCGATACCTTCGCCTGAAATAAAGTCATCTTCTTGTTTGGCAACCGGCTTTAACACGGGTGGTGCAGACGGTTTTGCAGTTGTTGCTGTGGTGGGCGCGGTGCTGGTTTTCTCGGCACCGGTTGCGCCCATTGAACGCAGGTAATAAGTGGTTTTGAGGCCACGTACCCACGCCAGTTTGTAGAGATTGTCCATTTTCTTACCGGATGGTTCTGCCATGTACAGGTTCAGACTTTGTGCCTGATCCAGCCATTTCTGACGGCGTGATGCCGCTTCAATCAACCAGCGTGCATCCATTTCAAAGGCGGTGGTGTACAGCGCTTTCAGTTCAGCCGGTACACGGTCAATCGCCAGCAGGCTGCCATCGTAGTATTTGAGGTCATTGATCATGACATCATCCCACAGGCCACGTGCTTTCAAATCTTCAACCATGTACGGGTTGATGACTGTGAACTCGCCGGACAGGTTCGATTTCACGAACAGGTTCTGGTAGGTCGGTTCAATCGACTGGCTGACACCGCAGATGTTTGAAATCGTTGCTGTCGGCGCAATCGCCATGGTGTTGGAGTTACGCATACCCTGGCGCTTGACTTTGTCACGCAGTGCATCCCAGTCCATGGTTTTGCTTTCATCCTGTTGCAGATACTCGCCACGGGCTTCTTTAAGGATCTTGATGGAATCAATCGGCAGAATGCCTTTGCTCCACAAGCTGCCTTCATAAGATTTGTATTTGCCACGTTCTGCCGCCAAATCAGAAGACGCATCAATCGCGTAGTAGCTGACGGCTTCCATTGATTCATCCGCGAATTTCACCGCTTCTTCGGTGCTGTAAGGAATACGCAGTTTATACAATGCATCCTGGAAGCCCATGATGCCCAGACCAACAGGGCGGTGCAGCAGGTTGGAATGACGCGCTTGCGGCACACTGTAATAGTTGTACTCAATAACGTTATCCAGCATACGCATGGCGGTTTTCACGGTGCGGTTGAGTTTTTCTTTATCCAGTTTGCCGTTTTCGTCGATGTGCTGAACCATGTTGATCGAACCGAGGTTACAAACCGCGATTTCCTGATCAGAGGTGTTCAGGGTAATTTCAGTACACAGGTTTGAGCTGTGAACCACACCAACATGTTGTTGCGGGCTGCGCAGGTTACAAGGATCTTTGAACGTAATCCAGGGATGGCCGGTTTCAAACAGCATGCCGAGCATTTTGCGCCACAGGTCAGTAGCCGGCATTTGTTTGAAATTACGGATTTCACCGCGTGCCGCTTTCTCTTCGTATTCGTTGTAGGCTTTTTCAAACGCCAGACCGGTCAGATCATGCAGATCCGGCACTTCTTCTGGTGAGAACAACGTCCATTGACCTTCTTCGGCCACACGTTTCATGAACAGGTCGGGGATCCAGTTGGCGGTGTTCATATCGTGGGTACGACGACGATCATCACCGGTGTTTTTACGCATATCGAGGAATTCTTCCACATCGATATGCCATGTTTCCAGATACGCACAGACCGCGCCTTTACGTTTACCACCCTGATTGACCGCAACAGCCGTGTCGTTAGCGACTTTCAGGAACGGCACAACACCTTGTGATTTACCGTTGGTGCCTTTGATATGTGCACCCAGACCACGAACACGGGTCCAGTCATTACCCAGACCGCCAGCATATTTGGACAGCAGGGCGTTATCACGCATGGCGTTATAAATGCCGCTCAGGTCATCCGGTACGGTGGTCAGATAGCAAGACGATAATTGTGGACGCAATGTGCCTGAGTTAAACAGGGTCGGCGTTGAGCTCATAAAGTCGAAAGAAGACAGCAGGTTATAGAACTCAATGGCGCGGGCTTCACGATCGATTTCATTAATCGCCAGACCCATTGCCACACGCATATAAAAGGCTTGTGGTAATTCAAAACGGGTGCCATCGCAGTGAATGAAATAACGGTCATACAGGGTTTGCAGACCAAGGTAAGTGAAGCTGAAATCATTTTCCGGTTTGAGTGCTGCGCCCATACGCTCCAGATCATATAAGCCGAGTTCTGAGTCAATCAGTTCGTTTTCAATCGCCGTGTGGACGTAGGTTTTGAAGTAGTCTTTATATTGTTCGGCCATTTCGCTTTGCGATGCCTGACGAGGGGCTTTGTAGACAAAACTCAATGCTTCACGGCGGATACTGTCCATCAGCAGGCGAGCAGCCAGGGTGCTGTAGGCAGGATCTTTTTCGATAAAGGTACGGGCTGACATGACCAGTGCTTTTTCGACGTCTTTTTCAGACACACCATCAAAAATATTGCGTTGGGTATCACGCAGAATGGCGGCATTATCAACCTGAGCAAGACCCGTACAGGCTTCATCAATCAGGTTACGCAGGCGGTCGATATCTAACGGCTGGCGAGTGCCGTCATTCAACGTGACGTGCAATGTGCTTTCATTGGCAGGTTGCGGGTGTTTGCGTTCTTCTTCCGCACGCTTTTGCGATTGCTGTTCACGGTAAACCACATACGAGCGGGCAACTTTGTATTCACCGGCACGCATCAGAGCGAGTTCAACCTGATCCTGAATATCCTCGATATGTACGGTGCCACCTTCATCCAGACGACGCAGCAGATTATCGCTGACTTGTCGGGTGAGTTCGGCAACCGTTTCGTGAATACGTCGGCTGTCTTTTGCGGCTTCGCCTTCAACGGCCAGGAAAGCTTTGGTCAAAGCAACGGCAATTTTGCTGCTGTTGAACTCAGTAACCTTGCCGTTACGACGGATAACCTTGTAACCGGATTCGGAGGAGGGTTGGATGTAGTTTTCTGCTTCGCTCGCCATAGTGATTTTCCCTGCTTTGTGTGGTAAGACTTTAAAAACGGCAAACCACAACAAATTGTGGTCGCAACATGATTGAACCACAAGATAATGTGTTTTTGAAGTCTTAGCAAGGGGATAAGTTGCACATAAATTGTGCATTAGATGTGGATAACTTCAGAGCGATCAGGCGGTAACTGAGCCGCCATGCGCGATCACCGAATTTGCCCCAATATGGTGAAGAAAAAAATATTTTTTTGTTTGAATGGGTGCCGGTGAATATCTTGTGGTCATTCTTCCCAACGAGCCGGAAAAGATCGACTCGCCGGGATATCAAATCGTCAAAATGCTCAGAATGTTTCACTCATTGAAATAGCCGAATCTTCAAGCAGTTTTTTGATTAGATCAATTTCATCATGCTCATCGGTTTGTACAACCACCGTCCAGTTTTGTTCATGACTGGCTTCAACGGTTTTGGTGATTAAGGGATCGTGATCAGGACGAATTGAAATCGCGCCCGCCAACATCATGCCAAAAACCAACCCGAAAAAGATAAACACAAGATACGTGAACATGGGGCTGGACTGAGTCATTTCAGGACCGCTGGACACTAAAAATGTTGCGATGACAATACCGACAATCATACCTATCAATCCAAGCCAGCCATGGGATTTAACGATGGTTTTGGCTATGCCATGGCTTTCAGGTTCGATTTTTCGGCTAATGGCGCTGTCATCCGGTTTAACAATACTGATTACGGCGGGTGAAAGGCCATTATTAATGAGTTTTTGCCTGGCGGCATTGGCGGAAACTTCATCACCATAGATAGCTGCAACACGACCAGTGTGTTTTTCATCTTGAATTTCTACTTCCATATTCGTTCCTCCTGATACACATAAAAACGTTTATTCATTCGGTGAATTAAATTCAGGTTAACGCTGTTATCTGAATTAATAAAGTTTCACAATGGGGATAACGACAGATGCTGTTCATAACGACATCTTATATAAACATGACAGCTTATAGCTTAAACAATTCATCAGCGATGGGGTTTAACCTATGTTGAATTGCAGTGAATTTGTAAAACTGAAAAAAAATTGATCCCTATCATTTTTACTAAGCACTTCTTGTGCTATTTATAGTCTGAAAGCTGGGCAATTAATGTATGTTAACCCCCCAGTGATGTTGGGCCTGTAAATAGTACTGACCAAATTGGAGTCACCATGGAACTCGATCCGCTTTTACTGTCACGAATTCAGTTTGCGTTCGTGGTATGTTTTCACGCCATTTTCCCGGTCTTTACGATTGGTCTGGCAAGTTTTATCGCCGTATTGGAAGCCCTGTCATTAAAAACCGGCAACCCGCTCTGGCAGCGACTTTCGAAGTTCTGGATTCAGGTATTTGCTGTGGTGTTCGGCATGGGGGTGGTGTCGGGGATTGTCATGTCATTTCAGTTCGGCACCAACTGGAGTAATTTTTCTTACGCGACGGCCAACTTTCTGGGGCCGGTACTCAGTTATGAAGTGATCACCGCCTTCTTTTTAGAAGCGGCTTTTCTTGGTGTGCTGCTATTTGGCCGCGATAAAGTCCCGCAAGGTGTGCATTTATTTGCTGCAATCATGGTGGCGTTAGGCACGTTTATTTCCTCTTTCTGGATATTGGCCGCCAACTCGTTAATGCATACACCAGATGGATTGGTATTGCGCGATGGACTGTATTACGTCGTTTCCTGGCGGGATGCGATTTTCAATCCGTCATTTGGTTATCGCTTCCTGCACATGGCACTGGCATCCTTTTTGACAGCCTCATTCGTGGTCGCGGGGGTGACGGCCTGGTTTATCATGCAAAAACGGGAAATGGAGGCCAATAAAAAGGCACTTTCCATTTCATTGTGGTTGATTCTGATTCTGGCACCTGCACAAGTGTTGGTTGGCGATTTTCATGGCCTGAATACCCTTAAACATCAACCAATGAAAGTGGCGGCGATGGAAGGTAACTGGGAGACAGGAACCGGTGTGCCATTATTACTGTTTGCCTTGCCGGATCAGGAAAACCAGCAGAATCATTTTGAAATCAAAATTCCTAAACTGGCGAGTTTTATCCTGACACATGAATGGGATGGTGAAGTGCCGGGATTAAATGAAGTGGCACCTGAAGAGCAGCCGCCGGTATTTATTGTGTTCTGGGCCTTCCGGGTGATGGTGGCAATGGGCATGCTGATGGTGCTGTTTGGGCTGGCAGGACTCTGGCTACGCAAACGTGATCGCTATCTTGAGAGTAAACCTTTCCTGAACGGGTTAAGAGTGATGAGTCTGTCACCGTTTATCGCGGTGTTAGCAGGATGGATTGTCACCGAAACCGGTAGGGCACCTTGGTTAATATATGAACAGATGACGCATGCGCAGGGGTTAACACCTTCGTTAACAGGCGGTATGGCGTTATTTACCTTGATTGGTTATGTCGCTGTGTATGCCATGGTATTCAGTGCCGGAGTGTTTTATCTGATGAGTGTCTTCCGGGGTGGCCTGGAAACTGCCAATGCCGATCAGCTGGATGACGATAAGGAAAAAGCCCAACGGCCAATATCAGCCGCCAATGCCAGTTTAGACGGAGGTCTGTAATGGAACAGCCATTTGATTTAGTGATTATCTGGGCCGGTATTATTGGCTTTTCGGTGATGATGTATGTGTTGATGGATGGTTTTGATCTGGGGCAGGGCATTTTGTATCCCTTTGCGCCGGATGATCATTCAAGAGACATTATGATGAACTCGGTTGCACCGGTCTGGGATGGTAATGAAACCTGGCTGGTGATGGGCGGTGCAGGGTTGTTAGGAGCTTTCCCGTTGGTGTATTCGGTCTTTCTGCCTGCTTTATATATAGGTGTGTTTCTGATGCTGGCCGGTTTGATTTTTCGCGGCGTGGCATTTGAATTTCGCTTTAAGGCAAATACCACCCGATACATCTGGGACTGGGCGTTTGCCGGAGGCTCTTTTGTCGCCGCGTTTGCTCAGGGCGCTGTTGTGGGTGCGTATGTTCAGGGCTTTGAAACCAGTAACTTTGTCTATGTCGGTGGCGCATTCGATTGGTTGACACCTTTCACCATTATTACCGGTCTGGGACTGGTAGCTGGCTATGCCTTGTTGGGTAGTACCTGGTTAATCATGAAAACCGAAGGCGAACTGCAGCAGTGGGCCTATCGTGTGACACTTCGCCTGCTGGTGTTGGTGTTGTTAGTGTTTGCCATTGTCAGCATCTATACGCCATTTGTTGATGCGGGTGTGATGGAGCGCTGGTTCCATGGTTTCTCTCTCATTTGGTTCTTACCGCTTTTGGCCCTTTACAGTGCGTATCTCATTTATAGCTCAGTGAAAAAACAGCAGGAAGGCTTGCCGTTTGTGGCCACCATGGGATTGTTTCTGTTCACCTATCTGGGATTACTGGCCAGTAAATGGCCCTATCTGGTACCACCGGATTACACATTATGGGATGCTGCTTCGGCCTATGAATCGCAACTGTTCCTGTTGCTGGGCTTCCTGTTTGTCATTCCGTTTGTCCTGGGCTATATCGCCTGGTCTTATTGGATCTTCCGCGGCAAAGTGAAAGGTGGTTATCACTAGCTAATGCCTGATGACTCGATAAGCAAAGAGATAGCCCAAACTGGTCGTTTACTGTTAAAAGACCTCTCACAGAAACAGCGAAGCCGATTACTTTTAGCTGTTTTTGTGGGGGTGTTGGCAACGATCGCGATGATTGTTCAGTGGTTTGCTCTGGCAAAACTGACTTATGCATTAATCATTGAGCAGCAACCACTTACAGAACAGTTCATGCTGATTGCTTTGATGCTGCTGAGTCTGCTTTTACGCGCATTTTTTGTCAGAGTGCAGGAGCATTACAGTCAATGGGCCAGTATGACTGCGCGGGAGGATTTGCGAGAGCAGATTCTTTACGCCTGGCGGCAAACCAGTGCATTGCAGCATAGTCAACATTCTCCCGGCGCGGCTGCCAGCCAATTGATTGAAGATGTCGAAGCGATGGATGGTTATTTCGCCCGATTCTGGCCACAGCAATTATTGGCAGTACTCACACCACTATTAATCGTATTGATTGTGTTTTATTACAACTGGCTGGCCGCCTTATTTTTATTGTTGGCAGCGCCGTTGATTCCCTTGTTTATGGTATTAGTCGGGATGGGAGCTGAAAGCATCAATCAGCGTTTTTTCAACCAACGCCAGCGCCTGGCTGGTCATTTTCTGGATCGGGTTAAACATCTCACCACGCTAAAACTGTTTGCTGCCGAATCTGCCGCATTACATGAAGTGAATTTGCGCAGTGAGGATTATCGGCAAGTGGTGATGAAAACACTGAAGCTGGCGTTTTTATCGTCAGCCGTATTGGAGTTTTTTACCAGTGTGGCCATTGCCACTATCGCTATATATATTGGTTTTGCGTTGTTTGGCGCGATTAGTTGGGGGCCGGCGGCTGATATCACGTTATTCAGTGGTTTATTTATTTTGCTGCTGGCACCGGAGTTTTTTCAGCCACTACGAAATCTTTCCCAGTTCTATCATGATCGGGCTGCTGCTTTGGGTGCTGCTACGCAAATTGCTACCTATCTGGATCCGTCAGATACAACTAAAAACCTTTCTGCAGTTGTCATATCAGAACAACAATCTAATTCGGCGTTATCAAAGTTGGTCACAACTGATCTTTCAATTGGTTATAACGCCAGTGAAAAATTACAGGGACCTTTAAATATTAAGTTAACAACGGGGCAATGTCTGGTGATTAGTGGCCCTTCTGGCAGTGGCAAAACCACCTTGTTACATACCTTGGCTGGTTATCTGCCACCAGTGTCCGGTGAGCTGCTTTTGAATAACCAGCCAATCACTAAAACAGCGATTCGTTATCTGCCACAAAAACCCTGGATCATTAACGGCAGCTGGGCCGATAACCTATCTGTGCTAGCCCCACAAGCCACTAAACAATCAATGCAAAAGGCATTGATTGAGTTAGGCTTGGAAATGTTAATTTCAAATAGAGACAATGGTTTAGACAGTCAACTTAATGAACATGGTGAAGGGCTTTCCGGTGGACAATTACAGCGACTGGCGTTGGCGAGAGTAATACTTTCGCCAGCCCCATTAGTGTTGCTGGATGAACCGACGGCCAGTCTTGATGCCGAGAGTCGGCAGTATGTTTTGGCGGCACTGGCGGAGTTAAAACCTCAGTGTATTTTAGTGATATCAAGCCATGATCCTGAGGTATTAGCGCTTGCCGATCAGCAGCTCCATTTTAAGTTTAAAGGGGATGACTGATCATGTTGAATCCTCGACCAAATACAATTTCACCGATTAGATTCTGGCTTGGAAAAGTATTGGAACATCAGAAAAAACGCTTAATAGTTGGTTTACTGCTGGCGTTATTAACGGTTGTTTCAGCAATGGGATTGTTAGCTTTGTCCGGCTGGTTGATAACCGCTACGGCGATAACGGGTCTGGCAATTACGGCGGGCAGTGCGGTGATGCTGGATATTTATCGGCCGGGTGGCGGGATCCGGTTTTTTGCCTTAAGCCGCACGGTAGGACGCTATTTTGAGCGGCTGCATAACCACGATATGGTGCTGCGGGTCATTGCCGGTTTCAGAAGCACGCTATTTTCCGGATTACTGGATTTACCAGTTCAAGAACTGCGAAACACACAAGATAGCGAATGGTTAAGCCGTTTAACCGCCGATCTGGATAATCTTGATAGTCTTGTGCTACGACTGTTATTACCTCCAATGACAGCAATAGGCAGTGTGTTATTGCTGGCCTTATTTATGAGTTTTTTCTCACTCACACTCGGAATGATATTCGGTTTTATCACACTGATGTCCGGCATTTTCTATTTCAGCCTGTTAACCCATAAAACAACCCAAATCAGTCGCTTGTATGCAGAGCTAATTAACGAGGCGCGATTGCTGACGATTGAACATTTACAAGGCCAGCTGGAGCTACAGGCCGCGCGTTTAAATGAAGCACATCAAACGCGACTGGTGCAGTCGCTTGCTGAGATTGGCAGGGCACAATTAAAACTGAATCAACAGATTGCCAATGCACAGTTAATGGTCAGTATCTGCCATGGGTTGTTGGTGATAGGTGTGGCGCTGGCAGCAATGTGGGCATACCAGAATGCTATTTTCAGTGGACCGGTTGCGGTTATGTTAGTTTTGGCAGTATTTGGTTTGGGCGAGTTATTGCAAAACCTGCCGGGACAGGTAGGGCAGTGGGGCAGAACCCACTATGCAGCAGAACGTCTGCAACCATTAGCCGAACATAAGGCCTCAGAAAAAATGGCGATAGAAGAGCTTGAACGTCTGTCGATGATGCTGGCTGATCATCCCAAAGTTATCAGCACTATCGATACGGCTATGGCATTTGAATTAACGCCCGGACAATGTTTGCTGGTGACTGGTCGATCCGGAACTGGAAAATCCACAGTCGCCAACATCCTGGCGGGACTGGAAATACCGGATTCATTTATAACGCCTTATCAGTTGTTGATAAATGGCATTCCACTGCGTACAGATCAAACACAAGCCTGGCATAAGCAGATTGGCTATCTGACGCAGCAAAACAGCATCATCGCCGCGACGTTATATAGCAATTTGACCTTAGGGCTTTATGAAGTCGATGAGCAACAGCTTTGGCAGGCACTGACTTTAGTTGAGCTGGATGAGTGGGCCAAACAGCTACCAGCCGGGTTACACAGCTGGCTGGGCGATACCGGCAGCCAATTATCCGGTGGTCAGGCCAGAAGGGTCTGTCTGGCAAGACTGTTATTAAAAGAATCAAAACTGATCTTGCTGGATGAGCCTTTCAACGGCATTGATACAGAAATGGCACAACGCATCTGGCAGCGTTTGTATCCGCAGTGGCAGGATAAAATGCTTATCATGCTGATGCATGAACGGCCAGACTTTTACCCCAATGTAGATAATCAGCAGATTTTTGAAATCAAACTAGATCAAAACTAATGGTTAAAAAGTCTGAAATTTATTTGAAGTAGCGCACATTTTTCCCATACGGTTCGGCATGAGCGTTGCCTGTATCTTTATTCTTGAATTACTATTTTTCGTAATTGAAAGGAATTCAAGAAGAAAAAAATGGATAATCGTCACGGAAGACGAGCGCCCTATCTTCTGGTATGGGTGTTTGTTATATGGAATTTATTTTCTGTAGCAGCATATGCTGGTGCTGCAGTTATTGATCGCGCTGCACAAGAGCTGCTTCTGCAGCAGGAGCGCGAGCGTCAGCTTCGCGAGCAACAGGAAATCTCTCCTGATGTACGAATACCAAATCCAACTTCTCCGCCAGAAATCCTCGTTTATCCAGACAGTGAATCTCCCTGTTTCACTATCTCCAGCGTTTCACTGATTGGCGAAAGCGCTGCAGAATTTAAGTTTGCTTTATCCGCCGTAACGGATGGCAATGATTCCGCCATAGGACGTTGTCTTGGGGCACAAGGCATTAATGTCGCAATGAGTCGTATTCAAAATGCCATTATTGCCCGGGGCTTTGTAACTACCCGGGTGCTAGCAGCTCCACAGGATCTTAATTCCGGTTTATTACAACTTACGGTGATACCAGGCAGAGTCAGAAAGGTTCAGTTTGCTGAAGGCGTATCTGCAAGAGCGACCAAATGGAATGCGATCCCTGTGCATCGGGGTGACATTCTGAATCTGCGCGATATTGAGCAAGGTCTGGAGAATTTTAAACGAGTACCCACTACAGAAGTCGATATCCAGATAGAGCCGGCAGAAGGGCCAGATGCCCTGCCTGGTGAAAGCGATGTGATCATTCATTACCAACAGCGTTTCCCGTTTCGACTGACTATCAGCGCCGATGATGCCGGGTTCGATTCCACCGGTAAATATCAGGCTGGCATTACCTTATCCGGCGACAATCTGCTGATGCTCAATGACTTGTTCTACGTTAATTACAACCATGATCTGGGTGGAGGCGAATCAGGGAAGCGCGGATCTGATGGTCAGACGGTCCATTATTCGTTTCCCGTTGGTTACTGGTTATTTGGGTTTACCACTTCCAACTATGACTACCACCAAATGGTTTCAGGTCTTAATCAATCCTATACCTACAGTGGTCGCAGCCAAAACTCAGATATCAAGGCCAGCCGACTCGTTTATCGTAATGCCATCAATAAAACCTATCTTTCATTTCGAGGTTTTTTCAGAAAATCCTCTAGCTATATAAACGACACAGAGATTGAAGTGCAAAGACGGCGTACCGCGGGTTGGGAGTTCGGTTTCAGCCAAACCTGGTATTTAGGACAGACACTGCTGGATTACACCATCGCATATAAACGGGGGACAGGGGCATGGAATGCTCTCAAAGCGCCTGAAGAGGCCTTTGATGAAGGAACATCACGTATGGAAATAGTCACGGCTGATCTTGGTTTCAACCTGCCATTTTCCGTTAAAGCCCCATGGGGTGAGCAGGCTCTGCGTTACTCAACCCAACTTCGTGGGCAATACAATTTCACACCATTAACACCACAGGATCGCCTGTCTATTGGTAATCGTTACACCGTTCGCGGCTTTGACGGGCAATGGTCTTTAAGTGCGGATAACGGCTGGTTCTTACGTAATGAAATGAGTGCATTACTCGCAAACACGGGGCAGGCCGTTTATTGGGGGCTAGATTATGGCGAAGTCGGCGGTCAATCCAGTGATCTTTTATTAGGCAGGCAGCTGGCAGGAATTGTAATGGGGTTAAGAGGGGGCTTTGGCGGATTTAGTTATGACGTGTTTATGGGAAAAGCACTTAAAAAGCCCAGAGGGTTTGAAACAGCCAGTACGGCAACAGGGTTTAATTTGAACCTGACCTTTTGATTTATGTTTCGTTGAATCATCTGAGATAAGGGATTAAAAAGATGAACAAAAATAAATTCAAGGTGGTGTTTAACAGAGCACGCGGTTTGATGATGGTGGTTGCAGAAAACGTCGGATGTCACTCTTCGGGAAGTAACTCAATCGTAACAACAAAACCTTGCCCTATGGTCCTCGCGACTCTGCGTCCGTTGATTTTCTCAATGCTTGTCATGAGTAGTCTGGTAATAATGACCAGCCCAACCTATGCAGACATCATTGCCGATCCTAATGCTCCAGCCACTCAGCAACCGATTATTAATGAAACAGCAAATGGTTTGCCATTGGTCAATATTCAGTCCCCCAGCGCTGAGGGTGTCTCACGTAACTCCTATCGCCAGTTCGATGTAAAGTCGAAAGGCGCTATCCTCAATAACAGCAATAAAAATACCCAAACCCAACTTGGCGGCTGGGTTCAAGGCAATCCCTACCTTGCCGGGGGCACAGCTAAAGTAATATTGAATGAGGTTAACAGTCAAAATCCGAGTTTGCTGAACGGCTATATTGAAGTGGCCGGTAGTCGCGCTCAGGTTGTTATTGCCAATCCGGCAGGTATCAGCTGCAGTGGTTGTGGCTTTATCAATGCGAATCGCGCCACGCTGACGACGGGGAAACCCATCCTGAATAATGGCAACCTGCTAGGTTATCGCGTCGGGGGCGGGAAGATTAACTTTTTAGGGAATGGACTCGATACTTCACAAACTAACTTCACCGATGTGATTGCACGCGCAGTCAATGTAAACGCTGGTATTTGGGCGAATACGCTTAATATTACCACCGGTACCAACCAGATCAGTATCGATAAAAAAGGTAATCAGACCAACGTAAGACCTATTGCCCCTGATGCAGGAGCTGCTACCCCAGCCTTTGCCATTGACGTTGCTGCACTAGGAGGCATGTACGCGGGCAAAATTCACATGGTTGGAACAGAATTTGGTTTGGGTGTAAGGAATGCTGGTGATATCGGAGCAAGCGTTGGCAGTGTCAGTATTACTGCCGATGGGGTGCTGCAAAATATCGGCGTTATCAGTGCTAAATGCAATATCCAGTTGGATGTTGCAGGTCTGGAAAGTGATGGCAGTGTTAGAGCAGATGGTGACATTAGCATCAAGCTGGCTTCTGATTATATTCACACCAGTAAGCTGCAAGCAGGCGCTAATCTTAACTTACATACCAGTGGTGACATTACTAATCAATCGACCATACTTGCAAGTCAATCGCTACACCTTAGCGCCAACAACATTGACAATATGTTGAATGGGGAAATAGTCGGCCTTGATACTCATATTACCGCCGTGGACAAGATTGCAAACCAGGGCCTGATTGATGGCGTAAATACGCTCATCAACGCAGATAATCTGCTCAATAGTGAAGCCGGCAGTATCTTTGCTGATCAAGTCGCTATTCAGGTTGCTAACCTTGGCAATGATGCAGGTGCTGTAATCGCTGCTCGTAACCGGCTTGATATGGGCGCAACGACTATTGAAAATAGTGATGATAGCTTGATATTCAGCGCAGGCGATTTGGCGATAGCCGGCAGTCTCGATGGTGCTAATCAATCCATTGGAACTGCAGATTCACTTATTAATGATGGCGCGACTATTGAGGCATTGGGTGAGGCAACTTTTACTATCACCGATTTACAAAACTTAAATTCCAATCTGGTCACACAACTGGTGCAGACTGGTTCCGGCAGCTTTGATCGATTTAATCCTGCAGGGACTGGCGCTATACTTGAAAGCTCTGATTATCCGGGTGCCCATATCGGTAACGTTAATGTGGAATGGCGTTCAGCAGGGCCATACACATTCCGCGAATACACACGCTTTTTAGGAACCAGACGGTTCTACGAAACACAAATCGTCTCATCTGATCCCGGTCAGATTCTCTCGGGTGGCGATATGTCTTTCCGCGGTTCTGTTATCAATAGCGACAGTCAGATCATCGCCGGAGGCAACCTTGATGTTACTGGCGCCTCCGTACAAAACCTGAATTCAGAGGGGCGAATTGTTACAAGCTATAGTGGTACCGCCTACTATTATGATTGGGATGGCCACGACAATGATTACGATATTGATGTTATCGGTCCCTATAAACCCGCCAATCATGTCGTTACGTATAACCTCTCTACTACACAGCTGGATGGTAATACGACTCCAGCGGGCAGCGAAACCAGTGTTAACTCAGCAACTGTTCCTGTTGTTGCAAGCAGCCTGTTTCAACCCAATCCTGATGTCGCAGCAGATTATCTGATTGAAACCAATCCACGCTTTGCCAATTATCGCTCTTGGTTAAGTTCTGATTACATGCTGCAGCAACTGGCATTTGATCCCGCGACTACGCAAAAGCGTTTGGGGGATGGCTTCTATGAGCAACGGTTGGTGCGTGAACAAGTTGCCCAATTAACCGGACGTCGTTTCCTTGATGGACACGCTAATGATGAAGCGCAATATCAGGCTTTGATGACGTCGGCCCTTACACAAGTCAGTGGCTTACAGCTCATCCCGGGGGTAGCACTTTCAGCCGAGCAGATGGCACAACTCACCAGCGATATTGTCTGGCTGGTTGAACAAACGGTTACGCTGCCTGATGGCTCAGTCACCCAGGCATTGGTTCCTAAAGTTTATATCAGACCTCAGACAGAGGATATGCAGCCGACCACCGGTTTGATGGCAGGCAACACGGTCACCATGAACCTCACTGCGGATGTGACCAATGAGGGGACGATTGCCGGTCGCGAGATCGTGGAATTGAATGCTGACAATATCAATAATCTGGGCGGTCAGATTGTGGCTGATTCGACGTTATTAAAAGCCAAAGATGATATCAACAACATTGGCGGTAAAGTCAGAGCAGGAGATGCCATGCTGTTGGAGGCCGATAATGACATTAACCTTCGAAGTACAACACAAAGCAGCAAACAAAGAGAAGGCGCCAACAGTTTTAGTCGGACGAATATAGATCGTGTTGCCGGACTGTATCTCAGCAACCCCGATGCGATTCTCATTGCCTCAGCAGGTAATGACGTTAACTTTATGGCTGCCAGTATCGTCAATCGTGGTGAAGGTGGCATCACGCAAATCACTGCTGAAAAAAATATCAACCTTGGCACAGTGCAGATTGCCGAACAGAACAGCAGCATTCGTAACGCTAAAAACTATGTCAAACATGGTGGCACACAAGAGATTGGCAGCATCATCGAAACAACTGGCGATATTGCATTAAATGCAGGCAACGACTTTAATGCAACAGCCGCTAGCATCACCAGTGAAGCTGGCGCAATCAATGTCACCGCTACGCAAGATATCAACATCATTGAAGGCCGTGAAACTAGCAACTTCGATACGGCACGTAAGGTAAAACGAAGCAGCACCTTCAGCAGTAAAACCAAAACCCGCCGCGATGTTTTCAAATCGGATAACAGCATCAGTAGTAACTTCAGTGGTGAAGCCGTTATGTTAGATGCCGGTAACGAACTGAACATTCGTGGCAGCAATGTTATCAGTGATAACGGCACCACATTAAGCGCAGTAGATAATGTGAATATCACTGCTGCCAACAACACAGCTTACGAATTTCATGAGCGAAAAACCAAAAAGAGTGGCCTTAGCGCCAGCGGTGGAAGTCTTACTCTGGGCAGCAGCCAACTCAACACCAAGCAAACGACAAACAGTACTAATCAAACCGGCAGCACCGTGGGTAGTTTAGAAGGCGATGTGATCATAAACAGTGGTAAAACCTATACCCAAAAAGCCAGTGATGTGCTGGCCCCGCAAGGCAATATTGATATCAGTGCTCAACAGGTCAGTATCGTTGCTGGGAAAAACACCCGTGATAACACTCAAGAGACTAAATTTAAACAAAGTGGCTTAACGCTTGCGGTTCAAAGTAGTGCACTTAACCTTGCACAAAATGTTGTAGATACCACACAGTCCACTTTACAAAGCGAAGGCAGTCGAAACAAAGCGTTGAACGCACTACAAACTTATGCCAATAGCGCAACACTTATGGAACAAGGAGGTGCAGCCATTGATGCCATTAATGCGGGCGAGATTCAGTATGCAGCTTCTTCGGCAGGCATCAAATTAAGTATTAGCGTTGGTAGCAGCAACAGTGAAAGTTTCAGCAGCTCAAGCCTAACTAATCACCAAGGCAGTCTAGTGAAGGCCGGTCGTGATGTCAGTATCACAGCAACTGAGGATGACTTGACTGTAGTGGGGAGTCATATTGCAGCAGATAAAAACGTCACTCTCGATGCTTCACGAAACATCAACTTGATCGCCAGTGCCGATAAAGAAACCAATCAAAGTAAAAACAAATCCAGTAGTGCCAGTATCGGAATTTCTATTGGGGTCGGGGGTGAGGGAACAGGTTTAAGCCTCGATCTGGCAGCCAGCCGAGGTAAAGGAAAAGCCAATAGTGACAGTCTGACTTACAACAATACACAGGTTTCTGCTGGAGAAACACTTGCTCTGAATTCTGGCAACGACACAAATTTAATAGGTGCCAATGCCCGCGGGAAACAAGTGATTGCCGACGTCGCGGGAGATCTTAACATTGAAAGTGTGCAGGATACCGCGACAAGCAAGGCTAAACAAAGCAACACTGGTATCAGCATCAGCATACCCATCGGCGCTGGTATTGCTGGCGGCAGCATTAGCAATAGCAAACAAAAAAGTAACAGCAATTACGCCAGTGTTTATGAGCAAAGCGGTATCAAAGCAGGAGAAGATGGGTTTGATATCACCATAGCAGGTAACACGGATCTTAAGGGCGCAGTGATAGATAGCATTGCCACTGCCGACAAAAACCAACTCACTACCAGTACTTTGACTGTAAATGATATCCAGAACCATATGGATGCAGATGCCAGCTCACAAGGCATAACTCTCAGCAAGGACATGCTCAGTAGTAAATACGTTGCCGCTAAGGGCCTTGCAAGCAATTTACAGAATCATGGTGCCGCAGATATTAAGGATAGCAGCACAACACTGAGCGCTATCAGCCCTGCAAGCATAACGATCACGGATGAAACTGCTCAAATCGCATTAACGGATAAAAATGCCGAAGAAACCATCGGTTCATTGAATCGAGATACATCTGATACAAATCGTGTTCTGGAAAGACCCGATATGGAGGCTTTACAAGAAAAAGCACAGCAGGAACAAGCGGATAAACTGCTACTTTCTGCAACGATTTCAACATTTACTGATGAAGCATTTAAAAAAATGTTTTTGGCCAAAGCCAAAGTATTTGAAGTTGAAAGGGATGATGAAGGAAATGTTGTTAGAGACAGTGAAGGCAAACCCATAATGCACGAAATAGATGAGCCTGAAAAATTCAGATTAAAAGTAAATGGAGAAAACAAAAAGCTTAATGTATTCACTAATGGTCTTTTCAATGATGAATCGGCAGCTGGGGCTTATTCCGTTCAAATGGCTGAGGCACCAATTGGTGAGAAGGTTTATGTGGTCCATTTTCCAGACGCAAATAATTTTCTTTCAGAACTACTTGTAGCGGGGTATCAGAAAGGTTTAGAGAGTGCTGCATTGGGGAACACTAATGCTACACAAGAAATTATAAATCTGTCCCAAATATATGGACAGGACGGACTTAATTTGATTGGTCATAGTCGTGGATCGATGACGATTGGTAATGCTATGGAAACACTTCAAACCATGGGCTTAGTTGAGCCCCTTAGTAATACAAACATAAAGTTTGTGGGACCAGCATATTCTGCTCAAGAGGCAGCTAACTCCTTAGATACTTTAAGCGGAGGCAACCAGACATCAGTTGAGTTACAAAATCATATGGCGGATTTTGTAGGAAGATTGATTGGCGGTAACCCAGCCACTTATGGTGAAGTAGCAGAAGGAAGTGGCTTAATAAAAGAATGGATTAAACTATTTGGTGCTGCTCCTAATGTTCATGGCTGTTATGGAACAGGAGCCGCAAGTACTGATTGTTACCCCAGATATGGAGTACCAATCACTCATGATATTAATTCTGCACACTAAATTAAGGATTGTTATGAAAATCTTCCTAACAATGACCCTCTCAGTACTTATGTTTGGTTGTTCGACCTATATGCAGGATGTAGTTTACAAGCCAAGTCCAGCCACTTACCAAGAATGGTCAAAGACTGGAGCATCTAATCTTGAAATTAAAAAATCTTTATTAGAGTGCGGTAAGCCAGCTCCAGACACAAACTTCGATGTATACGAAAAAGCTTTCAAAATCAGTCGTTATGATGAAGATGCATATATAAATAAATTAGTGTTAGAGGGAAAGTGTATGGAACAAGCAGGATATTCATATAACGGATTTTATAATACTAAAAAGATATGTTCTTTAGAAAAATACAAACAATTACCCGCCTGTCAAGCAAATACAGTGATACCTGCTCACAGTCTTGAAAACCGTTTAAACGGATGGTATTGCAAAGTAAAAAGTGATTATAACTACTGTCTAACACATGCACTTGCTCCTCAGCTTTGTAGTCGTGAGAAAACAAATAATCCTCCACCTGAATGTTTACAAGACTGACATCTTAATCTAGATATATAAGAGGAGCTCCCCCTAAGAAAGTAACTAACAAACTTATTAACTTATTTTGATTTAAGGATAAATCATGAAAAAAACCATTCTAAGACTGACTTTTTCCACCCTGCTTTTTAGCCTTGTTACTGGCTGTTACACATCTACTAAATCATCTGCCCAAAAACGTCCAACCCCTTATGCAGATCAGATGATATCAATCATGGAAATTACTGATTCAACCGATCTGTATTTTCTTGAAGTACCCAGCCCAAGCAACTTGATTTCAGAAAAACTCATGCTGGCAACGTTCGAAATGGGCCAGTCAACGGTGGCGATAGACCAGCTTGTTCAATTACTTTCCTCAGGTACAGAGCTTTCAGTGGGTATTTTAGGTAAAAGTCAGGCACTCAATGTTGCAACAGTAAAAAGTGCGTTGATAAAAACCAAAGACAAGCCAGTTGCTGCAATTACTATCGTTTTGGTGGCTAATAAAAAACAGCAGGAAATATTAGGCAATGTGAATCCCCATCAAGACATTAATTTGGTCTACGTCGATAAGGAATTGCTGCCAGAAGTATCTTCTTCATGGCGCTCAAAAGACCACACCGAAGAATATCCCGATAGGGCAACCCAACTGCAACGGGATATGCAAAATCAGAGTAACCACGAGATGAGTGCTCTGTTGCGAAACACCTCTTCAAAAACTAGATGAGAACTATTAATAAATTCTCAATTGAGCATCTATTTGCAATAAATTTAAGGATAAAAAATGCATTTACTAAAAATATATCTAGTTTTGTTATTAATTCTCTCAAGCATGAGCTGTGCGACTGTTTCCCCTCAACAACAGCTAAATTATGAGGGTAATAAAGCATACCTTTCCGGACGTTATCAGGAAGCACTTCGAGGTTATGAAAAAACGCTGGAGGTGGCAAATAAAAATAAAGACCAGCAATATATTGCTATTGCAATGTATGGTCTGGGAAGAACAAATATTAAGCTTTGTAGATTGGATGAAGCTGAAAAATGGTTGAAACAATCCATTATTGTTCGTGAAAAGGTGGCTGATAATGATGAAGCAAAGATTACACAAAATATATCAGAACTTGCCAGATTATATAAAGCTCAACAGCGTTACTTAGAAGCCAATGTTCTTTTTGAAAGGTCTTTACCGTTACTTTATCAAATGAAGGCTGATCACTCAGATCCGATTGAACTTGCAAATCATCTTGATGAATATGAAAAGTCCCTTCATCAAACAGGACGGCTGTCAGAAGCAGATGTTATTGCCATAAAAAGCAGTGAATTAAGGCAAAACAATCCTGGAAAGATTGCACTTTATAGCCCTGATCCAATACCACAAAGCTGTTTTATATCAAGTGGCCAATGAAATAAGGAAAGGCATCGTGAGGCAGAACGAATGGGAGGACTCACTAAAGAATGGGCGAATGTATGCGAGATAACGGTACGTTTATTTAGAGTAGTGCAATGAGCGATGTCAATACCCGTAAAAATTAAATCATAACTCCCTTTAAAACCAGAACATTATGGCTGAATTATTGGTTTTAGATTCCATTAATTCTGGGTGGAGATTGATTCAAATAATAATGTAAAAATCGCGCAGCCAGGCGAGTAAAAGTACACCCTGTATGGGCTGGGGTAAGAGTAAGAATGAAATGGATGATCAGCTTTGCCCAGACAAAAATATTTCAATCAAAAAGAAAAGGAAATCACTTATGAAAAAGCAGTCATTACTAATTTCAATGTTACTCAGTCTTAGCGTGTTACTAGCCCAAGGATGCTCAAACTCCAACTTCAATAGCAAGATTGATCATGATTGCCCGTACCCACCAAAAGAAAACTTAATAAATGGTCATTTAAAACCCGAGAACGGCGTAACACTTAAATGCCAAGTGAAAAACTTCACCAATAGAATGTCTTGCATTGAAATCATAGATGAAGAAGACGAAGGGTTATTTTGTAGCAATGGATCAAAGAAAGCTTTATTTGTTTTTGATAAGAACGACATTCTCAAAAATTATAAATTCTATTAATCCTTTGAGTTATTAACTTATATCAATGGAGAATAACTAAATTGATTTTACGTCTTAAGTATAAACTCAGTGTTTATTTACAATGCTGAAGAGAAAATGAATGATTCATAATGGAAAAAAGATATCAAAAATATTTATTAGATTTTCTTGCTTTACTCTAATCATTTTTTTTGTTTTCCTCCTGCACTACATTCGGTTCTAACGCAATTAAAGCCGCGCAACGACCTGAAGAAACAGAGCGGCAGACGGAGATGCGTCTAAATCAAGAATGGCATGCTTGTATGACGGAAAAGGGTTACCGGGATACGCGTGCTGTGCCGCAGTAGAATTAAAAGCAAATACTGCATTTATGTACGACAATATAAACTGAAATAATTTCTAAATACAGAACAGCTAAAATCCCAATTACAAAACCCCAGATACAAAAAAAACGGACCGAAGTCCGTTAGTTTGTTTGGCGGAGGGACAGGGATTCGAACCCTGGGTAGGCTATAAACCCACGCCGGTTTTCAAGACCGGTGCATTCAACCGCTCTGCCATCCCTCCAAGACGCGGCATATTACTAGGAATGACCTGATCTGACAACAGTGAATGCAAAATTTATATAGCTATTGCCATTTAGAACTTATCCGGTAGGATGATGTCCATTGGATGAACCACCAATCATCAATACTTTACTGAGTAATGGAGAAATAAACTGATGAACTACGATACACAATCAACAGTTGTACGCTCGCGCGAGTCTGCGCTGCAAACCAACAAGTTATTGCGTAACACCTATGTACTACTGGCAATGACGCTCGGCTTTAGTGCCGTTACAGCTGGTGTTTCAATGGTTTTAAACCTGCCGCATCCCGGCATTATCATCACTTTGATCGGATACTTCGGTCTGTTGTTCCTGACAGCTAAATTGCGCAACAGTGTCTGGGGTATCGCTTCTGTATTCGCGTTAACAGGGTTTATGGGCCTGACACTGGGACCAATTGTTAATGCTTATTTAGGATTACCGAATGGCCCGCAAATCGTTATGCAAGCTCTGGGTGCGACCGGCATTGTGTTTTTAGGATTGTCTGCTTATGCGATTAAATCTGAGAAAGATTTCAGCTTTATGGGCGGCTTCCTGTTTGTTGGTATTCTGGTTGCTTTCCTGGCGGGGCTGGCGGCAATCTTCTTCAGCATGCCTGGCTTGTCATTAGCAGTTTCTGCCATGTTTGTACTGTTGATGTCTGGTCTGATTCTGTATGAAACCAGCAACATCATTCACGGCGGTGAAACGAACTACATCATGGCAACCATTACCCTGTATGTCAGTATCTACAACTTGTTCACCAGCCTGTTACATCTGATTGGCGCTTTCTCAAGCAGTGATTAATTAGCCAGTCAATTGCGTTATTCTTTCAAGCCCCTGCAAAGGGGCTTGTTTGTATCTGGAGCAATGTAATGAAAAAGAATCTTGGCAAAACAGACAGAACGTTACGCATCATAATCGGTCTGTTTATAATAGCGATTGCATTGTATTACCAAAGTTGGTGGGCCTTGCTCGGATTGGGGCTGCTGATTAATGGTTTAAGTGGTCGCTGCGGTGGGTATGCTTTGTTTGGCTTTTCTACCGCAAAGGCCTGCGATATTTCTGATAAAGAGCGTAACTAGCGCATAATAAACATCATGACGGATAAAAAAACACAATTAATCGATAATTTCGGACGGCGTGTGTCGTATGTACGCATTTCGATCACCGATCGTTGTGATTTTCGTTGTGTGTATTGCATGGATGAAGAAATGACCTTCATGCCGCGTGAACGGCTACTGACGTTGGAAGAGATCGCTTTTCTGGTAAAAGCGTTTTGTGAGTTAGGCGTTGAAAAAGTGCGTATTACTGGTGGCGAACCATTAGTGCGTCGCAACGTAGATTGGTTAATCGAACAGATTGGCGCGCTGAAACACACCACATCGCTTAAAGAGCTGAACTTAACCACCAACGGCTCCCAGTTACCGAAGTACGCTGAAAAGCTGGCTGCAGCCGGTATGGATCGTATTAATATCAGTCTGGACTCGTTAAATGCCGAGCGCTTTCGTGAACTCACCCGTACTGGGGAATTAACTCAGGTATTGGATGGGATTGAAGCGGCTAAACAAGCCGGCTTTAAACGCATCAAACTGAACGCGGTCATTATGAAAGGTCGTAACGAGGATGAAATTATCGATCTGGCACAGTTTGCTATCGATAATGATCTCGATATTTCCTATATCGAAGAGATGCCGTTAGGCCAGGTAACGCATAGTCGTAATGAAAGCTACTGCAGTAGTGATGAAGTGCTTGCCACATTACAAAAGCATTTTGATTTGCAAAGCAGTATCGCCAATACCGGTGGCCCATCGCGTTATTACAAGGTTGCTGGTACCAATAGCAAAATCGGTTTTATTTCCCCGCATAGCCATAATTTCTGTGAAAGCTGTAATCGGGTCAGAGTGACGACAGAGGGCCGTCTGCTGTTATGTCTGGGGCAGGAGCACTCGATGGATTTGCGCGATATTATCCGACGTCATCCGGGCGATATCGAACAACTCAAACAGGCCATTATCAAGTCAATGGATATCAAACCGAAAGGCCATGACTTTAACATCAAAGAACAACCGATTATCTTTCGCCATATGAGTGTCACCGGTGGCTAGTTATCAGCCGGAAATGACCAATCAGGGCATTAATCGCCTGCATACCACCACTGTTTTAGATGAGTCAGGCGCATCCCGCGAAGTCTCATTAACTGGTGAAAGACCACTGACCATTTATCTGGATAATCGTGAGATTGTTACGTTGATGACGCTGGGTGGACAGCCGGAGTTATTGACGCTGGGTTATCTGCGTAATCAGGGACTTGTCGACGAAATAACGCATATTAAATCCATCCAGGTGGATTGGGATGTCGATGCCGTCGCTGTGACCACCTTTCAGCAGAAAAACAATCTTGATTCGCTGATGTCCAGACGAATTGCCACCAGTGGCTGTGGGCAGGGCACCATGTTTGGGCATGTGATGGATTCGCTTTCAGAACTGAAACTGCAATGTCCGGAATTCAGTGCTCAGTCTATCTATGACGTGTTGCATGCGTTAAACGAATACAACGAAATGTATAAACAGGCAGGGGCCGTACATGGCTGTGCGCTGTGCCAGCAAAATGAAGTGTTATTTTTTGTGGAAGATGTCGGACGACATAATGCCGTTGATGCGATTTCCGGCTGGATGTGGCTGAACAATATCCATGGCGACGGAAAAGTGTTTTATACCACGGGTCGGCTGACTTCCGAGATGGTGATAAAAGTGGCGCAGATGCAGGTGCCCTTATTGTTGTCGCGCAGTGGCGTGACCGAAATGGGGCTTAGTATCGCTTTGGATATTGGGATTGGAATGGTTGCCCGAGCGAAAGGGAAACACTTTCTGGTGTATACCGGCAAGGAGCAGTTCCAAACCGAAAATTTATTAACTCCCGCAGGGTAAAGCATGAAAATTCAGACAGCTGTTAGCACGGATGTACCGCAGTTGTGTTTGTTACTCGATAGCTTGTTCAGTCAGGAAGCCGAATTTAAACCGGATCACGAATTACAGGCTCTGGGTCTGGGGGCGATTATTGATGGCGATGGTATCGGCGATATTCTGGTCGCAAAAGCAGAGGGCCAGATTATCGGTATGGTGAATTTGCTCTATACCGTTTCAACTGCTTTGGGCAGTCGCGTAGCGATTCTGGAGGATATGGTTATCGCACCACAAAACCGCGGACAGGGAGTCGGGTCGGCATTATTGAAACATGCGATTGAATTTGCCAGAGAAAAGGGCTGTAAACGTATCACCTTGCTCACGGATCATGACAATGATCCCGCGCATCGGTTTTATGAACAGCATGGTTTCACCGAATCATCTATGTTGACATATAGGTTATTTTTAGATGTTTAAAAACATATAATTACCTACATAACCTAATTCTTTTTCTCGATAGATTTCGCTTCATCCCACAATGCATCCAGCTCATCTAATGAGGCGGTTTTTAATGTTTTCTGCTGTTTGAAAATCTGCGTTTCAATGTATCGAAAGCGGCGGAGGAATTTCTGATTACATTGCTGGATGGCTTGTTGCGGATCGATATTCAGGTGTCTGGCGAGATTGGTAATAGCAAATAACAAATCGCCAATTTCTTCCTGTAATTTAGTCTGATCTCTGTCATCCAGTTCGGCTGCTACTTCATCGAGTTCTTCATGAATTTTGGCAATCACGCCATCAATATGTGGCCAGTCAAAACCAATCTGCGCAGCGGTTTTTTGCAGTTCAACAGCATACTGCAGTGCCGGCAGTTCTTTATCTGCACTGGCGAGCAGGGAAGATTTGTCTATGCTCATCAGTCGCCTCGGGTAAATTTAATGATATGCCGGCGATCACGTTTGCTGGGCCGGCCTTTTTGGTCACGAAAACCTAAAGGTTCATTTTTAATCTGCTCACGCAACAATTCGCGTTTTTCACGACTCTCTGCGGTTTCCTGATAGAGCAACTGGGCTTCGCTGGCCGGTCGACGTTGTTTTTGTAGGCCTAAAACATCAATGACATATTCATAAGGCGGTTGTGAAATGGTTAATTGATCACCAGGATGGATTGTTCTGCTGGGTTTGGCACGCTGACCGTTTGCATGAACTTTACCACCATTAATGGCTTCAACGGCCAGGCTGCGGGTTTTGTAAAACCGCGCAGCCCAGAGCCACTTATCCAATCGTTGATTTTTCTGACTTTCGGGTTCGGCTTTCGCCATTAAGCCTTACCTTGCAGTTGCAATAAAATGCCTTCGTTTTCCAGGGTGGAGGTGTCTTGCGTGATCTCCTCACCTTTGGCAATGGTGCGCAGCAAACGACGCATGATTTTGCCGCTGCGGGTTTTAGGCAGATTATCGGAATAACGGATTTCATCGGGTTTGGCGATAGGTCCGATTTGCTCTGCTACCCAGGCGCGTAATTCATTGGTCATATCTTCATCAACGCCGCCCGCCGGACGCTCACCTTTTAATACAACATAGGCAAACACTGATTCGCCTTTCACATCATGGGGTTTACCTACCACAGCTGCTTCAGCAACCGCTTCATGGGCGACTAATGCCGATTCAATTTCCATGGTGCCCAAGCGATGACCGGAGACGTTGAGCACATCGTCAATACGGCCCATGATCCAGAAGTAACCTTCCTCGTCCTGACGCGCACTGTCTCCGGCCAGATAATATTTGCCATCGAAATAAGGCCAATAGGTGTCTTTATAACGTTGATCATCACCCCAGATAGTCTGGATCATCGATGGCCATGGTTTACGAATCACCAGAAAACCGCCTTGATTGGCGCCAAGTGCTTCACCTTGCTCATTGACTACGGCAGCATCTATACCGGGAAGGGCACGGGTGCAGGAACCGGGTTTAGTCACCGTTACAGCAGGAACCGGTGCAATCATGTGAGCCCCAGTTTCAGTTTGCCACCAGGTATCGACTATAGGACAGCGCTCTTGCCCAATCACCCGGTGATACCACATCCAGGCTTCCGGATTAATCGGTTCACCTACCGTGCCAAGCAAGCGTAAGTGAGACAGATCATAGCGTTGAGGAATATCATCACCGGCTTTCATTAATGCCCGAATGGCTGTCGGTGCGGTATAGAAAACAGTGACATGATGGCGGGCACAGACATCCCAGAAACGTCCGGCATCCGGAACAGTAGGAACACCTTCATAAATAATCATGGTGGCGCCGACGGCCAGCGGGCCGTAGGCAACATAGGTATGGCCGGTAATCCAGCCAACATCTGCAGTACACCAGAAGACATCTTTAGCCTGAATATCAAACACCCAGCGCATGGTGGTAATGGCATTCAGCAGGTAACCCGCTGAAGAGTGTTGAATACCTTTCGGTTTGCCGGTCGAACCTGATGTGTAAAGTAAAAAAAGCGGGTCGCAGGCATTCATCGGTTCAGGGTGGCATTCTGCTGACTGATCCTGTTCCGCATCATGCCACCAGATATCCCGACCATTCTGCAGCGTGATGTCGTTGCCACAGCGTTTGAAGACAATGACTGTTTCAACACTTTCGCAGCCTTTAGCTAATGCCTGATCAGCGGTGTTTTTCAGCGGGATGATCTTGCCACCACGATGACCACCATCCGCGGTAATCACCAGTTTGGCTTGGGTGTCTTCAATACGATCTTTCAGGGCTTCAGCCGAGAAGCCTCCAAATACGACGGAATGAATGGCGCCGATTCGGGCACAGGCCTGCATAGCTACTACGGCTTCAGTAATCATCGGCATGTAGATAATGACCCGATCGCCTTTTTGGATGCCCTGATTTTTTAACGCATTGGCAAACACACATACTTTTTCGTGCAAAACACGATACGTAATATGTTGGACGTCACCCGGTTCGCCTTCAAAAATAATGGCCGTTTTTTCCGCATTGTTTGTTAATTGCCTGTCGAGGCAGTTATAGGAAACATTCAACTGACCGTCAGCAAACCATTTATAAAACGGTGCATTACTGTCATCCAGCGTTTGGGTAAAGGGTTTTATCCAATCGAGTTCCTGTCTGGCTAAATCGCCCCAGAAAGCTAGATGGTCCTCGTCCGCTTTGGTGTACAGCGCATCAAGTTTTTTTGGGGTTAGCGCAGATGTTTTATAAAAACTCTCGCAAGGCGGAAAGTGCCGATTCTCGTGAAGGGTTGATTCAATATTATTCTGAGCCATAAATACCTTACCTTATTATTCTCTCTTTCTGAGTATAGTCCGCTACCAGCGTTAAATGTAGTCAACAGCCAATAAAAAACTCTCCCGAAAGGCATGCTTAGGGGAGAGTCTGATTTAATGGCAGTACGTTTTAGAAGAAGCCGAGCGGGCTTGTGCTGTAGCTGACCAACAGGTTTTTAGTTTGCTGGTAATGTTCCAGAGCAATCTTGTGTGTTTCACGACCGACACCGGATTTTTTGTAACCGCCAAAGGCAGCATGCGCTGGATAATGATGGTAGCAGTTGGTCCATACACGGCCTGCCTGAATAGCACGTCCCATACGATAGGCCAGGTTCATATCGCGCGTCCATAAACCGGCACCCAGACCAAATTCGGTGTCATTGGCAATTTCCAGTGCTTCAGCTTCATCTTTGAAGGTGGTTACCGAAACCACAGGTCCAAAAATTTCTTCCTGGAAGATACGCATTTTGTTATTGCCTTTCATCAAGGTGGGTTCGATGTAGAAACCGTTATTGAATTCAGGTCCTAATTGCTCGATACCACCGCCCATCAGTAATTGAGCACCTTCTTGTTTACCAATCTCAACATAGCTGAGGATTTTGTCGAACTGCTCCTGTGAAGCCTGGGCACCGACTTGTGTCTCAGTGTCCAGCGGGTTACCGCGTTTAATCATTTTGGCGCGTTCCATCACCACAGCGATGAACTCGTCGTAGATGCTTTCCTGAATCACGGCACGGGAAGGGCAGGTACAAACTTCACCTTGGTTAAAGAACGCCAAGACCATGCCTTCGGCACATTTATTAATGTAATCCTGTTCCTGTTGCATGATGTCTTCGAAGAAGATGTTTGGCGATTTACCGCCTAACTCTACGGTTGAAGGAATAATGTTTTCAGCCGCGTATTTCATAATTAATGAGCCGACTGGTGTTGAACCGGTAAACGCGATTTTGGCGATGCGTTTGCTTGTGCCTAATGCCTGGCCAGCTTCGCGACCAAAACCGTTAACAATGTTTAATGTGCCAGCAGGCAGTAAATCAGCAATTAATTCGGCCAGAATCAGGATAGATACTGGTGTTTGTTCAGCCGGTTTCATAACAACACAGTTACCAGCAGCCAATGCCGGAGCAAGTTTCCATGCCGCCATTAATAACGGGAAGTTCCAGGGAATAATCTGACCGACAACCCCGAGTGGCTCATGGAAGTGATAAGCGACAGTATTTTCGTCAATTTCACCCATCGTGCCTTCCTGAGCACGCAGGCAACCGGCAAAATAGCGGAAATGATCCGCGGCCAGAGGAATATCGGCATTCAGTGTTTCGCGAACCGCTTTACCGTTATCCCAGGTTTCTGCAACAGCCAGTTTTTCCAGATTGGCTTCGATACGATCAGCAATTTTCAGCAGGATATTACTGCGTTCCTGAACGGAGGTTTTACCCCAGGCTTCACGGGCTTTATGAGCTGCATCCAGCGCTAATTCAATATCAGCTTCCCCTGAACGCGGAATTTCACAAATGACTTCGCCGGTCACTGGAGTAATGTTGTTAAAGTATTCGCCTTTAACAGGGGCGACCCACTCGCCACCAATAAAGTTTTCATAACGTGATTTGAATGAGATCACCGACTCGGGTGTACCTGGTTTTGCGTAAATCATAAATCTCTCTCTTATATATTGTTATGGTTAAAGACCAAGCATAAATCCTAAAGCAGAAATCTTACTTGACTGATAATCCCAATTATTTGACTGATAGTCCAGAAGTGACAAAAAAGTTAACACATGGTTCGACAAGATTGCTATTTTGAAAAAATGAAAAATTCATATCAAATGCGCGGATACTCTCACTTAAGTAATATTTTCTATTGACTTGACTTCGCATAGAGTTGAGACACAAAATCAATCATCACTTATTAAGGTCTGCATTATGAACCTGAATACATTGCCTACGAGCGGTCGGCGAGAAAATCGCCAGTTGCTGATTGAAAACAAAGTGACCTTTAATGGTCCGGAAACAGAGTTGAGTATTTACGATACCTACCGCAGCTCAACGGGTGTAGCACTTAATGCAGACCACTTGTTATATTGCGGAATGGTCAGCGGTCGCAAGGTAATGCATGACCATTACAACGCGTCGGGCGAATTGTTTGTGCCGCACGAATCCTACGTTATGCCACCCGGTGAACATGTTGAAATAGATTTTCCGGATGCAAATGAGCAGCAGCCAACAACTTGTCTGACCATAGAGATTTCCAGAGAGCGTATTCAGGCCATCTCTAATCGTATGCAGGACTTGGTAAAAATTGATGCGCCGGAGCATACTTGGGAATATCAGCCTCGTATCATTCACAAGCATCACACTCGCGATACCCAGCAGTTACTGGAAAAAATGGTTTCATTTTATATTCGCAATGATCCCGATAAAGAGCTGATGGTCGATTTAGGTGTATCGGAGCTGGTGATAAGGTTGCTTCGTGAACAGGGGCGAGAAGTTTTGTTGAGTTATTGCCAGCGGGCGCCAGACGCCAGCAGTATGACGGCCGTCATCCATACACTGGAACAAAACCTTAGTGAACCATTGGATATAGAACAGTTGTGCCGGCAAGCCTGTATGAGCCGCAGTCGTTTATATGTTGAATTCAAAAAACAACTGGGTTGTACACCGGGAGAATTTCATCAACAACTCAGACTGAAATCAGCTGCCGATGCTATCCGTCGTGGTCAGAGTATTACTGAAGCCTGTTATGGTTATGGTTTCAACGACTTAAGTCATTTCAGTCGTCGTTTCAGTCATTTTTTTGGCTGTTCGCCAAGCGCTTTTCGTAAAGAAAACCTCCCGGATCAAACTAATTAATTAGCTTAAGTTAAGAACGCTGAAGGCCTGAAGCTGTCATAATCTAAGTTCGTTGGTACTGATTTCAGTTCTAACGAATCTCACTTTTTAGTAATGACAAAACTTGTATGCCGTTATGCCAACACTCTCTATACAACAGGGTCATCCTGATATTTACTCTGTGTCTATTGGCTGCCAATATGGTTTGGGCCGACGCGGAAAAAAATATCAATATCGAGATAAAGGGCGTAGATAAAAATTTGGTCGAAACCCTGTTGAATGGTTTGAGCATCAATCGGCAGAAGCAAAGTCCACGTCTGGATTCTCGAAGTGTAAACCGGTTACACAATCAAGCCATCGATGAATTGAAGCATATGCTCACGGTGTATGGTTATTATTCTCCCGAAATTACTGCCGAGTTAACAGAAACGGATGAAAATAACTGGCAAGCTCAATATCAAATTGAGTTAGGTCAACCGGTCATCATTCGTAAAATCAATCTGGCGGTAGAGGGTGATGCTAAAACTGATCCGGTATTTACTAAGCTGCTCAGCAGTTTACCGCTGAACGTAGGTGACCAGTTTGATCATGAACGTTATGAAAACGCAAAAAAGTCATTGCTCCGAGTTGCTGCTGAGCGTGGTTATTTTGATGGCGCATTCAGTTGTAGCAGAGTCAGTGTTGATGTCGAAGCAAGTGCTGCAGACATCTGTCTGGTCTATGATGCCGGGCAGCGTTATCGATTTGGTGAGATCACCTTCCCTGATACGGTTGTGAATGACAGATTACTTGATGCAATGTCACCCATCAAAGCGGGTGAACCGTTTGATTCAGGTAAATTGCTCACCCTGAGAAATAATCTGCAAAATAGTGGCTATTTTGCCTCTGTATCCACTCAGGCAATGACTTCTGCACGAGCAAATAATGAGGTTCCGGTTGATGTTTCATTAAATGAAAATCTGAAACATCGCTACAGCGCCGGTGTGGGCTATGGTACGGATACCGGGGCCAGGATGAGTCTGGGTTGGCAAAATCGCTATGTAAATGATCGGGGACACAGACTGTCTGTTGAAAGCCGTTTATCACAAATTGCCAATCGAATCGGTGCCGATTACCAGATGCCGTTCTGGAGTGAAAATATTAATACGGTTGGTTTTAATTCAGAATATAAACAGGAAGATACAGATACCAGTGAAAGTCGTTCGGTAGCGGTAGGCAGCTATTACAACCGTATGCGCTGGGGCTGGGAAGAAACCGGTAGCATCAAGTTTCTCAATGAAAGCTTTGATGTTTCAGATGACTCCGCGTCAACAACCTTATTGATTCCCGGAATTGCTTATGCCCGTACCTGGGCAGATGACACTATCTATACCCGGCAGGGAGGTCGTTTAAGTATGGAGCTGAGCGGAGCGGCAGAAGGTATTCTTTCCGATATCAGCTTTAGTCAGCTAGTCCTGCGTGGAAAATACATTCAGGGGATTGGTGACTCCAGCCGGATTATTACCAGAGCGACTGTGGGGGCCACAGAAGTCAGTGACTTTTCAAAATTACCCAGCTCATTGCGTTTCTTTGCCGGTGGGGACAATAGTATCCGTGGTTTTGACTATCAATCACTGGGACCAGAAAATGATTTGGATGAAGTCATCGGTGGCCGGTATCTGGCTGTTGGAAGCGTTGAATATGAACATATGTTTGTCAAAAACTGGGGCGCTGCGATATTTACCGATTTTGGTAACGCCTTCAATAGTTGGTCAGATCCAATAGAGTATAGTGTAGGGGTGGGTATTCGCTGGCGATCTCCTGTTGGCCTGATTCGTATTGATGTGGCCAGTGGTATTTCAGATGAAGACAAACCCTTTGGTTTGCATATCATGATAGGGCCTGATTTGTGATGAAACGCGCATTATGGATAATCGCAATTGTATTGCTGCTGATCATTCCGGCCGGCTTATATTGGTTACTAATGACCAAGTCAGGTTTTAACACAGCATTGAGTTTCACTCAGAAAACACTTCCCGAACTCACTATAAACGAAGCTAGCGGCAGACTTTACGACGGCGTTTATCTGAAGGGCATTACCTATGAACCTGAAGATGGCGATGCGATACACATAAATACCATTGATGCGCGCTGGCAGCTATGGTCGTTGCTTTCAAGCCGATTTATTATCAATCAGATTCATATTGACAGGCTGGCAATCAAACACGCTGAAACGATTACTCAGCCTGAAGAAGATGAATTGTTCACTATTCCTCAGTTCAGTTTTCCGCTGGCAGTTCACCTCAGATCGCTGCGTGTTACAAATGCAGAAGTTATTGATAATCAGGGTATTGTGACGCCTTTGTTTGATCGTTTCGATACCTCGATAAGATTGAATTACGACCGGTTAATTATTTCCTCATTAAGATTAAATCGTAATGTGCTGGCCTTTACCTTGATCGGGAACGTTCATCTTAACGAACCCTTTGCTACTAACCTGAATTACGGGTTGAGGCTGAATGATTCCGAATGGGGATTGATTTCAGCTACCGGCACGATTACCGGGGATATCAAACAAATGACGTTACGACAGCAGCTGGGTGAACCGTTTGCCTCAGAACAAACCCTGATGGTGCGTAATATTCTTGATGACCTGGATTGGCGCCTTGGCCTGGAAAGTGAATCCCTGTCATTAACCCGAATTCTTAATACTGAAATGGGTGATGTGACGGCTATTAATCTGGAAGCTAAAGGCACTCGGGAAACTGCCCGAATGGAACTGGACTTTCAGTTACAGGAATTTGAAGAAGTACATCCACCAGTTTCTGCCAGTTTGAGTCTGAACTCTACTGACTTAAAAAACTGGCGTGTTGATTTGATGACGGCGATCAGTCAAAACGGTTTTGCCGAGATCCATGGCAATATTCAGGTTGCGGAAGATCCCATGGCGAGTGGGTTTTCAATTGATGCAAGCTGGTCACAACTTCAATGGCCATGGCAACAGGATGCAGAGCTTTTAGTTGCTGAAACTTCAGGTGAACTTTCGCTAAACGGAAATCTGCAGGATTATCGTTTGATTCTCAGTAGCTCTATTGCGGCACTGGAGCAGAACTGGGCGATTAACTCTTATGTGCGTGGAGATCTGCAACAGGCGAGTATCAACTCCCTCGAAATCAAGTCTGCGTTAGCCGAACTCGACGTTAGTGGTGATGTAAGCTGGGATCCTCAATTAAATTACCAATTAAGTGGTGAATGGCAAAACCTGCAGCTTCTCGCCAGTTTAACTGGCGTGTCAGTAGAAAGTTATACGGGATTATTCAATCTGAAAGGTGAGAAACATCTGTTTGAAATCACACTTGATTCGGATTTTATTATTGATGAAATTCCACTCATTCTGAAACTCCAGGCAACCAGTCCCGAAGCCGGCATAACGGATATTCGTGCAGATACCAGAATTGCAGATGGTGGTGCCGGCTTTAGTGGTCGTATCAATTGGAAAGAGAATCTGATGGTTGATGGCAAACTGACACTCAGACAAGTTGATCCGGCCGTATTTGCAAATGAATGGCCCGGCCGAATAAGTGGTCAGGCGCAACTGAGTTTTCAGGATAAGGGGCAGGGCGATTTCGAAGCAAGTCTGCAGAATTTACATTTAAATGGAGTTTTACGGGAACGTAACTTTTCCCTGAACAGTCACCTGAAAACCGTCAACACTGATATTGCTATTGAAAATCTACAGCTGAATTTAGGTGACTCGCAATTATCTTTAAATGGCAAAGTTGAGAAACAACTGGATTTAACCTGGAAACTCAACTCGTCGAATTTGCAGGATTTTCACCCTGATTTATCTGGCAGCTTAAATGGGCAGGGGCGATTATTTGGTGAGTTGGCTAAATTAAAATTAAATGCCGATCTCGATGGTTCTTCAATTAGTTGGGCTGACGAAATGCGTATCGGCACCATTAACGCTGATGCCCAAATAGACCTTACAGATAATCAGCAAAGTAAACTCAACGTACAGTCAACCGGCATTAAAGTGGCAGAGCAGACTGTTGATTCAGTTGATCTGAGTCTGACGGGTAAACGTGATCAACATCAGCTGGGTCTGGAGATCCAGTCTGCAATAATTTCGTTATCAGGTTTGTTACAAGGCAGCCTGAATAAAGACAATCAATGGGCTGGCCGGTTACAGTCAATGACAATTGATAATGACATGGCTGGCAACTGGCAATTAGGTGAGGCCGGTGATATTCAATTGTCGGCTGATAAACAGATTATGTCGAAGCATTGCTGGCTATCGGCTGAACAGGCACAAATTTGTATTCAAGGTGAAAATGCCTTGCCCGGCGCGCAAGCACTCGTGGAAATCAATCAACTCTCCATGGAAATCCTGAAACCCTGGATTGAGGAATATGCCAAATTATCCGGTTTTATTTCCGGCCGATTGCAACTGGCAATGGAAAATGAGGGAGAGATTACCGGTACAGGAAATCTATCGCTGAACGAGGCTATTTTAAAACTTGAGTCTGAAACGATCAGTCAACAGGAACCTATCGAATTTGATACGATTGATTTACGTTATCAGCTTACCGCCGAAGAGAGCATGGTGGCCATTACTATTGCACCGGATATTGCCGGTGTAGAACCGATAGAGGCAAGATTACAAACAGCAGCTGTCAAAAAAGTGATAGCTGCACCTATGGATACGCCGCTTAACTTGCAATTGCAGACAGCCGTTGAAGATCTCGCATCATTAAATCTGGAAACCCTGGCTTTTGATGAACTGGCAGGAAAACTGGAGCTGCATGTCGATATGCAGGGTACGGCCAATAAACCGCAACTAACCTCAGCAATCAGTTTGCGTGATGGGCAAATATTTTTGGTAGATATGGGTATTACCTTGTCGGCTATCAACGCAGATATTAATGGCGATCCCTTATCAGGACTGAAAATGCTGTTACAGGCCGATTCCGCAGAAGGTCAGCTGGAAGTGGCGGGTGATTTCACCATGACGGATGCAGACTGGCTGTTCAATGCCACCATAAAAGGTGAGCAGCTTGAAGTAATGAATCTGCCTGAAGCCTATGTCATTGCCTCACCAGACCTGAAGCTAATGGTTTCTCCACAAACGGCGAAATTGAGTGGTGCGGTTAAAATTCCCAATGCAGAACTGGCCCCCATGGATTTTAATACCACCGTGTCACCCAGTCAGGATGTGGTGATAATCGGTCAAGAGGCTGATGAGGAAAAAATGCGATTGGCAACGGACCTGGATATCACTGTTCAGCTTGGCGATAAAGTCATGATTAAGGCATTAGGCTTTAGTGGACGCCTGGGAGGAGATTTACGCATATACGGTGATGCTGGTCAGCTATTGCTGGGTAATGGTGAAATAACGGTTAATGAAGGCAGTTACGCCGCCTATGGGCGGGAACTGACTGTTGATAATGGTAAGGTTCGCTTTTCCGGAGCGGCCATAGACAATCCGGATTTGGATATCAAGGCTATCCGTAAAGGCACTAACTATCAGGCGGGTATTCATATTACCGGTCCTGCAAATAATCCTCAGGCAAACCTGTTTTCCGTGCCGTCGATGAGCCAGGAAGACATCCTGTCTTATATTGTGCTTGGTCGTCCATTGGGGCAAGCCAGTGCTGCCGACGCAGCATTGCTGGCATCGGCAGCGACTAATCTGGGGATATCCAACGGCAATGCTATCAGCGATCAGATTGCCAGTACCTTTGGTCTGGATTCGGTCGAATTTACCGGAGAAAGTCCGGAGAGCGCCGCCGTGCAAATTGGCAAATATTTGTCTCCGAAACTTTATTTGGGATATGGTATCGGGATTTTTGAACCGGTGAGTACGGTTCAGTTGCGTTATACATTAAGCAAGATTTGGACTCTGCAGGCTGAATCCGGCACGCAAAGCGGGGTGGATTTGTTGTATATCTACGAAAGATAAAAAAAGCCCTGTGTTGTCACAGGGCTTTCAGGACCTACCTTTTTCAAGTATGAGGTGAGTCTTCAGATAAAATCAGGCACGATTTTTTTCGCGAATTTCATCCAGTGTTTTGCAATCTATACACAGTGTGGCAGTGGGACGTGCTTCCAAACGGCGGATACCGATATCAACACCGCATGATTCACAGTAACCGTAATCACCTTTATCCAAATCAATCAGTGACTCTTCAATTTTCTTGATCAGTTTACGTTCACGATCACGCGTGCGTAGCTCCAGAGTAAACTCTTCTTCCTGAGTTGCACGGTCATTTGGGTCTGGGAAGTTTGCTGCTTCGTCCTGCATATGATGCACAGTACGGTCAACTTCTTCCATGAGTTGTGAGCGCCATTTTTCGAGAATGCCCCGAAAATGCTTTACCATATCTTTGCTCATGTATTCTTCATCACTACCCGGTTGGTACGGGGTGAAACTCACATCATCTTGGTTCGGGTCCATGTTGGCAAACCTCATACTTTCTAAAAACAAGGGCGCATCTATACCAGAAGCTTCTGGCATGTGCAAAATAATCGAGTTATTTTAACGCATTTTTTACATTAAGAGACAGATGAAACATTTAAAAGCCGTTATATTTGACGTGGATGGGACCTTGGCCGAAACCGAGCGTCATGGGCACCGAATTGCCTTCAATCGCGCATTTGCCGATGCGGGTCTGGACTGGCATTGGGATGAGCATTTGTATGGTCAATTACTGGCCGTTACCGGAGGCAAAGAGCGTATTCAATATTACCTGGAAAATTTCCATTTGCAGTGCGGATATGCTGGTGAACACAGTGAAATGATTGCCAAATTGCATACAGAGAAAACCCGACACTATGTGCAATTATTGGAGAGTCAGTCGATTCAGTTACGGCCGGGTGTTAAAAGATTGCTGGAAGAATTAAGAATGGCAGATATCAGACTGGCCATTGCAACAACGACAACTCCTGAGAATGTGACAGCATTGATTTCAGCGACATTGGGGGAAGATGCCTTGAATTGGTTTGACTGTATCGCGGCGGGAGATATTGTGCCAGCCAAAAAGCCTGCTCCTGATATTTATCATTATTGTATGCAACAGTTGCAGCTTATGGCTGATCAATGCCTGGCGATTGAAGATTCGGCAAACGGTTTGTTATCAGCCCGGTCTGCCGGTTTAACCACACTGGTTACCATGAACGCCTATACTGCCAATGAAGATTTCAGCGATGCTGTTTGCGTCGTTGATCAACTCGGCGAACCCAACGCTCCCTGTTCAGTTTTAGCGGGGTTACCTATCGATAATGATTACATAAGCGCCCAGTCAATTCAGGAATTACATGCCCAAGCCAATTAACATCACACAACGTGCACAGGATATTAAACCGTTTCAGGTAATGGATATTCTGTCGCAGGGGAAAGTTCTGCAGGCGCAGGGCAGGGATATTATTCACCTGGAAATTGGTGAGCCGGACTTTCTGACGCCTCAGCCAATTATTGATGCAGCGATGGCTTCCTTAAAAAAAGGCGACACGTTCTACACGCCGTCGCTTGGGTTGATGGCGTTACGGGAAAAAATTGCAAACTGGTATCAACAACAATACGGGCTCACCATTTCACCCCGCCGCATTGTTATTACTCCTGGAGCATCCGGTGCATTACTGTTGGTGATGGGCGCTTTGTTAGAAACCGGTAAACATTTACTGATGACCGATCCGGGATATCCCTGTAATCGCCATTTTGCCCGGTTCGTCGAAGCCTCAGCCGTTTCGGTTCCAGTCGGTGCAGATACCGCTTATCAATTGTCCTCAGAGCATATTGAAAAATACTGGAATCAGGACACGCAAATGGCCCTGGTTGCTACACCATCTAACCCAACCGGCACCATTATTGATAAAGACAGCTTAAAAGCCCTTGCAAAAGCTGTAAAAGCCAAACGGGGAGTATTAGTCGTCGATGAGATTTACCATGGATTAAATTACGATAACGTGCATTTACCCTCCATTTTGGAAGTAGATGACGAAGCGATCGTGATCAACAGTTTTTCCAAATTCTTTGGTATGACCGGTTGGCGATTAGGCTGGTTAGTGGTGCCGGAAAGTCTCGAGCCGGTTATGGATCGTCTGGCTCAGAATCTGTTTCTGGCTGCACCGACTACGGCACAATATGCTGCGCTGGCCGCATTTGACCGAGAAACTCAGGATATCCTGGAACAACGTCGTCAGGCATTTGAAAAACGTCGGGATGTATTGCTGCCAGCTCTGCAAACATTAGGTTTTTCGATACCGGTCAAACCCCAGGGTGCGTTTTATTTATATGCGGATTGTCGTAAATTTTTAAACGACACCATCCCTGATGGTATGGCATTGTCTAACTATCTGCTGAGCGAAGCAGGAGTAGCCATTACGCCGGGTAATGATTTTGGGAGCCATCTCGCTGATCAGCATGTGCGATTTGCCTACACAACAGATGAGTCACGGTTAATACAGGCTGTTGAGCGGATTTATACCGCTTTACGTAAGTTTTAGAGCATTACTCCAACGATGAAACCAACACAAGTTGCCGATAGTTATAATCAAATTGCTGACGTTTGGAACAGTGACAACTTCAACCGTGACAATGGCATCAACCAACATGAACGGGCAATTGCATTTGTAAAACACAGATCAAATGCTTTGGATATTGGCTGTGGAGCCAGTGGACGAATTATCGATTTGTTAATTCGTCATGGGTTTGCAGTTGAAGGGTTGGATATCTCAGAAAAAATGCTTGGATTTGCTCGTCAGAGACACCCAAAGCACACCTTTTACCATGCCGATATCAGCAAATGGAAAATTCCCAGACAATACAGTTTTATATCAGCCTGGGACAGCATCTGGCATTTGCCATTAAATCAGCAGCAACCTGTTATGACCAGGTTAATCGATGCCCTGACACCTGGTGGTGTATTGATTTTTACCACTGGTGCTATGGATAAGGCATCTGAAAAAACCGATTCGGCCATGGGGCCGCCAATGTATTACAGTGTTTTGGGAATTCCTGAGACTCTCAGGGTCATTGATGAAGCGGGTGCGGTCTGTCGGCATCTGGAATATGATCAATATCCGGAGTTACACCTTTATCTGATTGTACAAAAACCAGAAGAAGCACTGGACTGATTATCCATGGTTCGACTCAAAGCCTGTTTATACTCTGAGTCGAACCAAAAGGCTGATGTTTATCTTTTCCGTAAAAATTAATGGTAATGTCGGGCAGCGTTAATCACTTTTTTTGCCATGGCTTCATCTTTGCAACGATCAGCAATGTCACCTAACGTTACAATGCCCACCAGTTCTTCGTTTTTAGCATTATTTAAAACTAAAAAACGTTGAACCTGTTGATCAGCCATATTCTGAACGACTTCCTCAATCGGTTTATCTTCATAGGTATACAAAACCCGTTCAGTAGCAATGTTTCGGGCTTTCTGATGAGGATCTTTCGCCTCAGCAACTACTCTGAGCGCGATGTCACGATCGGTTATTACGCCAATGATTCGGTTCTCTTTACTCAATGGCACAAAACCCAAATTTTTATCGCGCATAATTTGAGAAACTTCCTGAATGCTGACGTCGGCATCAAGATAAAAAGGTTGTTTCGTCATCACATCTTTCACTCGCAACATAGAATTTCTCCTTAGATTGTCTCATTTGAGATGAGGGTCAGCCCAAAACACAGGCTCACATAAAATACATGGAGCAGCAGAGAGGAAATTCAACCCAATTGAGAAGTTGATTCAGCCAGCAGTATTTTGCTGTTTGAGTACTTAATTAAAACTAAATCACCTTCTTTGTTAAGTTGCTTTCCAGACTTTTGAGTTGCTGTAAACAATCACGTTGACTCAAAAAGGCCAGTTCCTCTTGATTCTCAAGCCAGGACTCAAGCTGCTGCATAGTTTCAGCATGACGTACTTTCCACTCTGCCAATATCCGAGGTGCATGGAACACTGGAGGTTGCCCAGCATTTTCCGGTAGTTGGGCAATATGCCACTTACACAACTGTGGATCATTGATCAGTCTGATGAATGCATGTTGTTTGGGTTGTTCGGGGAGCGCTGACAATTGTTGATCCAAAGCCACCAGAATGGGGGATGGTCTTTTTTCTTCCGGGCAACGAAGCAGACCAGACCATTTAATCAGTTTACTGCGTCTTGAACCACCACTTATCCAGGATAAGGGAATAGACAACATCAATCCACCGGTAATCGGCAGTAACCAGTAAAACAGTTCAATGCTCAACAACAAAGCAATAACGGCGAGAATGATGCCGAACAATGTATGTCCCGCATGAGCTCTGGCCACAGATGACCAACTCAACGCGCCATCATTTCGTGACTGTGGCATCCAGCCACTGTCCTTACCGCGAAAAATTCCAACAACCACACCAAACTGATGCACCATTAATATTGGCGCATACAAAGCGGACATGAGTATTTCCAGAATAACGCTAAACGTCAGCAGAATCGGGCCGCCAAACTTCATGCAACGTGGAATATTTATCAGCGCTGCAAACCAGCCGAATACTTTTGGTGCAATAACGATAGCCATTGAGACGATAAACAGCGTTAGCGCGCGTTCAGAATCGAATACGGGCCAGGTGGGAAAGAGTGAAGGATTAGCAAAATATTCCGGACGGACGTATCTGGCCTGAACAGCAATGGCTAGGCCGACAACGATGAGAGACAGCCAGAAAACCGCACTTAAATATGACATCAGTCCGGAAAATATATGTAAACGGGTGGGTAATACAAACCCCTGAGCAAACATAAATGGCGTGTGTTGCAGATTGCCCTGACACCACCGGCGATCCCGAATCATGATATCAATCAGTGAAGGGGGAGACTCTTCATAAGTAGACTGGATATCCGTATCAAATCGAACTCCCCAGCCAGCACGTCGTAATAATGCGGCTTCAATAAAATCATGACTCAATACATGACCACCAAAAGGTGGTTTACCCGGCAAGAGAGGTAAATGTGATGACTCGGCAAATGCACGAGTACGGATAATGGCATTATGGCCCCAAAAATTAGACGAAAGGCCATGCCAGGCGGATAAGCCTTCGGCATAAATTGGGCCAAAACAATGATTGGCAAACTGCTGTAGTCGGCCATAGAGCGTATTGGCACGCACAATGGTCGGTAAGGTTTGTATTAATCCCACACTGGGTGATGCCGCCAACCGCCTGGATAGCGTCAGCATACTTTCTGCATTCATCACGCTGTCCGCATCCAGCACGATCATAGCGTCATAGGCACCGCCCCAGCGTTGTACCCAATCTCCGATATTGCCTGCTTTACGCTCGGTATTCTGCTGACGTCGGCGGTAATAAACCGGACAGCCTGATTCATCCTTGTTTATGAGATCAAAAAATGCCTGCTCTTCAGCAATCCAGGCATCTGCCTTGTTGGTATCACTGAGCAGAAAAAATGCATATTTTCCCGGTGCCTTTTCCAGTAAGTCATCACGCATCACCTTGAGTGCTGCCTTGATACGAATAGGATCTTCATTATAGATGGGCAGCAATATGGCGGTAGTAAAGTCGGGTTCCCGTTCGGGTTGTTTAATCAGTCTTGGCTTGAGATGTAATAAGAAGCCGAGCAATGCCTGGGCGAAAGCAAACGAGACCCAAAGGAAGTTGATGCTGAACAGGATTAAAAACAGCCACTGCAGATTAGTGACGACATTGGTTGTGCTTAACACACCATAGATTTCAGAAACACCATAATATGACAAACCCAACATCACCCCAAGCACAAATAACCGGGAAATGAGTGTGCGCAAGATGTAGAAAAATGTCCGCTGGCCAGGGCGCATTGGGAGTCCCTGTTCGTAGACACCATGGCGCGGCATTGCCAATGGCGATTCGGGGGGCAGAGCAGGTTCGTAATGAATGCGCTTTTCTGTATTGTTAATCCGTAAATCCAGGGTCATAGAGAATTGTTCCAGTCCCTGCTAATCCATCTGTAAAGCCATGTGGGAGCAGCATTTACATCATGCTTGTTTAACTGAACCCGTAACTCCGCCACATCAGCATCTTCAGCATCAAACGTGATAAATACCCTTGCACCATTGATATGCGGATTTGCCTCAATACGACTTTCCATAATCTTGCCCTGGCTGATGCTGGCGATAACCTCAATTTGATCCAGATCTTCGCTGCTGATATTACTGTAATCGATCAATACTTCCTTATTACCATCAAACAGTTTCAGGCCACTGGCACTGCCGACGATGCGAGTTTCATTCATATCAGCCGGCACATCATCGGGCGATATTAACGTGTAGGAAAATTTAAAAGGTTCACCTTTTTTAAGACCATCCGCGGGTTTCCAATAAGCAACAATATTGTCATTTTCTTCAGAAGCCGATGGGATCTCAACCAGTTCTACCTGACCTTTACCCCAGTCACCTGCCGGTTTAACCCAGGCGGAGGGACGCTGATGATATTTAGCTTCCAAATCCTGATAATAATTGAAGTCGCGGTGTCGTTGGATTAAACCGAAACCTTTCGGGTTTTCATCGATAAAAGCACTGACTTGCAAAGTTTGTGGATTAATCAGGGGGCGCCAAAGCCGCTCACCCTGACCATTTAGCATTTGCAGTCCTTCGGAATCGTGTACTGCAGGACGATAATCAAGCTGATCGGGGCGATCCATACCACCATGCATAAACATGGAAGTTAACGGTGCAAGTCCGGCATGTTTGATATCTGCTCGCGGAAATAATATAGCGTCGACATCAACCCTGCTGGGGGCACCTGGATGAATGCCAAAACGATAGGCTCCTGTGATGCTTTTACTGTCAAGTAAGGCATGTACCACAATGGCATTCTGTTTTGATGAAGGTCGTTCAATCCAGAACTTTTTAAATAGTGGAAACTCTTCACCTGTGGGTTGTGCTACATCAATGGCAAGTCCGCGAGCTGAAATACCATACAGCTGTCCTTGCGATACGATTCTGAAATAACTTGCCCCTTGGAAAACGATAAATTCATCGTGATGATCCTCGCTGTTCAGGGGATAGTGCAAACGCAGGCCAGCATACTTACCGACTTCAGCTATTTTTTTGCCAATATCGTCATTCGGCACGCTGAAAGAGTTTTCAGAAAGTTCAACTGGAAAAGACTCGCCATTTTCTACCACATCAATATCAATCAAATCCTGATAGAGAAATCCCGGTGCAAATAACTGCACTGAAAACCTGGTGGGGGTGCCGCCCCAAATGGCCGCATTTTGCTGAAAATTTATTTGCCGATAGGTAGAGTAGTCAAGATTTTTCAATTCTTCAGGGGCTGATACTGGTTTTTTAAACGGCTGTTCAGCAAGTTGACGAGCATTTTCAATCACTGTATCCCGCGAAAAAGGTTTGCTTTCGAGTTCATTTTCGACAGCCGTTTCAGCATGGCTTGTTTGGAAAAACAACAGTATAAAAATGGCAATGAATAACCCGTAAAAGATCTTTATAGTGAATGAATAGTCGATTTTTGGATGAAGAGATAGATTACTCAACATGCGGCTAAATCCTTATTGCGGAATGATATGGGGATAAAAATAGGGAAGACTCTGTCGAACCAAACTGGATTCAACGATAGTTACTATTTCAGATTCGATACGGTGTAACAATAACTTGAGTTAATATTAACTCATGTATGAATATGCATGATTAAATCTGAAATTTTTTGCATTAAAATTTATTGCCAGGCAAGTTTGATGAAAAACGACAATGATATTCACCAGAATCTTGACGAAGTAATTTGCGATTGCAGTGGAACGACCCGTGGCAAGATTATCAGCCTGGTAGAGCAGGGAATTGTGGATAGCGATACCATTTCACGTAAAACCGGCGCAATTTCTGGCTGTGGTTCCTGTGATTATGATATTGAGAATCTGCTTGATGAAATTGTGTTTAAACAATAAAAACAGTTCAACCAGAAGTTGAGGTGCGGCCGAGTTGCCGCACCTCAATATGCTTCAGATTAGAAGCTGTAATCAAAACCAACTTCGAAAGAACGCTCTGGACCAACATAGATACCTTGGCGAAGACCGGTAATATAAAGTTTGTCCGACAGGTTTTTAACCGCACCGCGCAAACGGAGCTGTTCACTAACCTGATACTGTGCAAAGAGATCGTACACAGTGTAGGACGACATCTTGCCACCCCATATACCACCCGCCGCATCGTTTGGAATATCTTCAAGATTTGTCGGATCACCATATTGTTCACCACGGTGATGCGCAGTTAATGATGTCGAGAATTTACCCTGTGTATAATTCAACGCTACGTTAGCCAGGAGTTTTGGTGCGTAGGGTAGACGGTTACCGCTATTCTCGCCGGTCTCAAATCTTGAGTAGGGAACCCAGGTCAAATTTCCGTCGACACTGAAGCCTCCACCAAGTTCATAACCCAGTGCGGCCTCCAAACCATAATGTTTGGTTTCACCAGCATTGGATTGAGAAAGGTTGGGATCGGAGTTACCAGTGACTACCTGATTGTCGAAATCCATATAAAAACCGGTGAGTTCATAGGTTAAACGATCGACTTCTCCACGCACCCCTAATTCGTAGTTTATTGAGCGTTCGCCATCCAGATTCTGATCGACCAGGCCATCCAGAGCCACGCCATTTGAAGCAGGAGAGAATGCACGGTAAACACCACCATATAGCTGTGCTTCAGGAATCAATTGATAGGTGGCGCCGATACCTGGCAGAACTTCGGTATTGGATGTGCTTTCAGATTCATTGTTTTGAGTCAATATCTTCTGTTTTTGCCTGTAAGATTCAACTCGAATACCCGGTGTAACGGAGAAGCGTTCTGTAATATCAAAACGGTTCATGACAAAAGCCGCAAGGCTATCTGCACTGTCTTCTCTGTGGCGGTCGTTTACACCGGTTCTATCCTGTTCGCGCGTAGCACGAATTCGCTTATCATCAGATTCTTCTGTCATCCAACGCAAGCCGAACTCAGCTTTGTTTGTTATACCAAATAAGCCGTGATCCAGAGTGAGTCGAGTTTCCGCTCCGTAGCGCTCGAAGCTACGGTTATTACCTGTCAGTGTGTCAGTGTAAACCCAACGACCAGCAACATTCGAGGCTGCTGTATCAACATCATAACGCCAGTAATCACGAGTAACTTCGCTCCAATACAGGAGTGTATTCAGAGTGGCATTTTCGTTTATGCGTAATTCATGGTTAACGTCAAAAGCTTTACGATCTGTCAAAAAGTAATCATCTGGCGCGGGGTTATATGTTCTGCCCGACTTGTAATCATCCAACAGTAATCCACGGTAGGAAATGTTGGCTTTATTTTCATAAAATGAGTATTTTACGCCGAGGCTTTGATTGCCAGCCAGTTCAGCACCGGCTTTAACCATTATGTCGGTCATTTGATAGTCTTTGTCCATAAAGCCATCACTTAAAGCGCGGGTAGCTACTACACCGGCAAAAGCATCACCTGACTCTGTGCGACCACCGGCTTCTAATGTTGCTTCACGGGTATTAAATGAGCCAATCCGGGTAGAAACATGAACACCGTCATCGGGAGTTTTAGTCTGATAGTTGATAACACCGCCAATTGTGGAAGGGCCATAACGCAGAGATGAAGAGCCTTTCAGTATTTCAATGCCTTCCATACGCTGAATGCGAGGATTGAAATAACGTTCATTACCGATAAATAAACCAGGTGCAACAGGTACACCATCTTCCAGAATCAACGATTTCGATTCACTGGCTGAAAGGCCGCGAATACCCACATTGCTGACTACAGCTGACTCTTCTTCAGTCTTGACGTTAATACCCGGTACACGACGTAAAACGTCTTCTGTAGACGTTGGCTGAATACGTTCAATTTCTTCACGATCAATGATGATTACTGCACCGGTCTGACGTGAAATACTATCCTCGTCTGAACCGACAACTTGCATTGCAGGCATTTTAAATTGTGTGCTGGTTTGTGTTTCGGCACTTGCTGAAATTGGAATACTGGCGATTGCCAATACCTGCATAACATACAGTGGTTTTAATCTCATGTTCCTTCCTTAATGGTTTAAATATTGAAACGTGACGATCAGCATAAGAATTGCGTTGTAACGTCTCTGAAAAACTTCGTGTTCATTCGTGTTTGTTTCTTACACAAAATATGAATGTCGCTAATGTCTGTTCGATGGTGGAGTTCAGTACGCATTCGATTTTTTAGTTAAAACGTCGAATTCATGATTATGTAAATAAATGTAAAGGCGAATAATAATAGTTCTTATTATCCTGTCAAGAAGTTTTCATTTAAATGTGGGATTTTTCATTCACCGTTAGGGGGAGTTCAGTGATTAGCTAAAGCAGGCTTTTGCAGATTTACATCGAACAATTGAAAATAATGGCTGGATGCGAATATTCAGCGAAGAAGGTATCTAATGCAGGAGTTGAAAATCAAACGTTGATCAAATACCGAAGTGGCAACGATCCACTCGTTATCAGGTTGGTATTAACACAAACTTTTGCGCATGTGGGCTGACGGTTAATTACTGTTGATGTATTTTTGTAAGGCTTTTTAAACGCCCGACATAAAGTGCTGTTGCACCAGCAACAGCCACCGGGATAATCAGAAAGTTCACTACCGGAATCATGGTTGCTCCCAGCGTTGTCATGCCGAACCCTAAAGCTAATGAACGTTTGGTTCTGAGCAGTTCACGCTGTTGTTTAAACCCCATCAGATGATTTCCTAACGGGTAGTCATGGTAATCAAGCGCCAGTGTCCAGCTGGAAAAAAACAGCCATAACAAGGGCGCAATCAGATTAATGCCTGGTATCCATGAAAGGATGAATAATGGAATCATCCACTTCAGCAAATAAACCAGTTTACGTAATTCATTGAAAATCATTCGCGGCGTATCGGCGATTAATTGCAAGAGCGTTTGTTCTGGCGGTGGTTGATTGGAAAGTCGTTTTTCAACCGCTTCAGCTAACAATCCATTAAACGGTGCGGCAACAATATTGGCGAGAATGGAAAAAGTGAAAAACACCATTAACACAATCAAGATCGCAAACAATGGCCAGAGAATCCACATCAATGCATTGGATAACCATTCCGGTAACCAGGTCGGTGTCAATTGGGTCATCCAGTCTTCAAACTGAGTGATACCAAACCAGATTGCACCGGCAAACAGTAGCGTATTAATGAATATAGGGATATAGGCAAAACGGCGTACACCGGGTTGATTTATGAGTTTGAATCCACTTAATAAATAACGCGAGCCTTGAATGAAATCACCCATTTATCAATACCTTATTCAAATAACCTGAGGCCGTCTCTAGCGAGTAATGCACTGCCATAAGCTGCATCGGTTTGGTGGGTTTGTTTAAATGACACCCGTAATAAAGATTGACGTAATCGGGTCCATACAGAATTATCTGAACCACCACCAACACTGCGAATGGATATTAATTTTGACTCACTGAGCTGTTGCAAACAATCGTATCCAGCTTTTTCTATACTGGCGATACCAGCCAGCAACCCATATAAAAACACATGATCTTCCGCTGGGCGTGGCTGCATTCTTGGCGGGTAGTCTGCATCCGCTATTGGAAAGCGTTCTCCGGACTTAAGCAGCGGATAATAATCGGGTGGTGACTGTTGTAAATCAATTTTCTGACTTAACGTTCTCAGTTGCTCATTATTAAAAAAATGTCTTAATACTGCACCGCCAGAATTGGATGCGCCACCACAAAGCCAGAATTTGCCCAGTTTATGGCTGTAAATTCCTCGCTTTGCATCAAATACCGGTTTCTGGCAGATAAGTTTCAATACCAGCGTGGAACCCAGAGAGGTAACAGCTTCGCCAATCGCATTTGCACCTGTTGCGATAAATGCGGCAAGACTATCCGTTGTACCGGCTTTAAGAATCGGTGAAAAAGACTGTTTCAGCCCAATTTTTTGCATCGATGATTCCGACAGTTTGCCAATCACCGTGCCAGGTGTAACGACATTGGGTAAAACGTCAGTTGAAGTAAGCGATTCTATCCAGCTCGGCCATTGATTGTTTACGATATCAAACCCTGACTTTAATGCATTGTTATAATCGGTGGTGCCCGGTTTGGCTCCTAATTGAATTGCCAGCCAGTCCGCCTGGTGTGCTAAATAGTATTTTTCCGGTAAGGCCAAGGTTCTCTGGAGGTACAGTAATTTTGCCAGTCCGCTGCCGGGACCGTGCGCTGCTGAGTCAGCTGGTGCCGTTTTGTCAATTTGCTGACTTGCATTTATGGCGCGTTGATCGTTATACATCAACATCTCACTAAGTGGACGTCCCTGTAGATCGCACAACATGACTGAACCTGATGTAGCATCAATAACAATGGACTCAACTTCAACATCGGGAATCTGACATAACAGGTTTTTTAAAGTGGCAAAAACAAAGTGAGATTGTTGTTTTGCGGAAGGATAGGGCTGCGGAGATGCGGGGAGTGTCAGTTCGGTTTGGGCGAGAATAGCCCCCGATTTATCAATGGCGCAAACCCGGCACCCGGAGGTGCCGAAATCAATGCCAATCCATGCGCTGTTGCGCATCTTTATGGAAGCTGAACAGGTGTTGGTGCAACCCAACCTTCTTTACGATATTCAGCAACCACATTGGTGTAGACACCGCCACGTACATTGAAAATACCGGTTACCCGCATAAACCGGGGATCAGTTGCCGCGACCAGATCGGTGAGAATTTGGTTGGTCAGTTTTTCATGAAAACCGCCTTCTTCACGATACGACCAGAAATACAGTTTCAGGGATTTCAGCTCGACGCATTTCAGATCCGGTACATAATCGATCTTAATCGTGGCAAAATCCGGTTGACCGGTTTTCGGACACAGACAAGTAAATTCAGGTGTTTCGATGTGGATGGTATAATCCCGCTCCGGTACGGCGTTATCGAAGGTTTCCAGTTGTTTGCTTGGTAGCGTAGACATAGGTAATCTCTGAGAGGTTTATAAAACCGTTATTATCCCTGAGTTGGCAGATTTAATTAAGTGTTTGAAATCATTCTCCTGTCTGTAGTTGTTTTAGTGGCGCTGGTTATCGGCGGCTGGTATACCCATTCGCGGCAACAGCAGCGTGCCCAGGAATTTGAGCGCGAACTGGATCGCTTCGATGAAGCTGATAATAGTGATTTTCACGCGCGATTTGATTCGGTATTTGCGCAAGATACCGTGGATTTATCCGACGGACCCAAAGTGCGGTTGGATTCGGATCAAGCCGAAGATCCTAATGTAGCCGTTGAGTCGGATGAAGACGAGTTCGATGATGAAGAGGCTGACGAAGCACCAGATTGGGAAATGGTGGTTGCGCTGACCATAATGGCTCCGGAATCACAGATGTTTACCGGTCGCGCAATCAAATCTGCGCTGGATCAGCAGGAAATGCATTTTGGTGATATGCAGATTTATCATCGTTATACCGTGAATAATCGACGCCAAACACTTTTCAGCGTCGCCAATATTCTCGATCCCGGCACTTTATTGCCGGATCAGCTGATTTCGATGAAAACACCCGGTTTATTAGTGTTTGCAAGACTTCCCGGTCCGGTAAATGGTTTGACCGTATTTGATTCCATGCTTGATGCCGCTCAGCAATTAACCGCCTATCTGGGGGGGATTCTTTGTGATGAAAAGCGTGAACCGATAACTGACAAGCATTTGGAAGCCATTCGCAACCGGATTTTTGAGTTAAATTTATCTTTGCAGGCAGGCAATAAATCTGATGACGATTTCACCTGAAATCAGTGAACGGGCACAACAACTTCGAGATTTAATCAACCGTTATAATTTCCTGTATTACAGCGCTGATGATCCGGAAGTAACTGACGCTGAATATGACCGCTTATTTGCCGAATTAAAACAGCTGGAAACCAAGTATCCCGTATTAGTCACGCCTGATTCGCCCACACAGCGTGTCGGTTCAGCACCGTTAAATAAATTCACACAAGTTACCCATGCGATGCCGATGTTATCGCTGGATAATGTATTTGACGAAGCGGAATTAACAGCTTTTAACCAGCGGGTGCGTGATCGTTTGAATACCGATGCGGTGATTACCTATGCTGCCGAACCAAAACTCGATGGTCTTGCCATCAGCATTCGTTATGAAAATGGTTTACTGGTACAGGCAGCCACCCGTGGGGATGGTGCGGTAGGGGAGGATGTTACCGAAAATGTTCGCACTATCCGGAATATACCTTTAAAACTTCATGGTAACAATGTTCCGCAAGTGGTTGAAATACGTGGTGAAATCTATATGCCAAAAGCAGGTTTCGAAAAGCTGAATCAACAGCGTTTGGCAAACAATGAAAAATTGTTTGTGAATCCACGCAATGCTGCTGCAGGTTCATTAAGACAACTTGATTCATCTGTAACAGCCAGCCGTCCTTTGGCGTTGTTCTGTTATGGACTTGGCGAAATCGAGGGCATGGAACGCCCGGCCAGTCATACCGAAGCCATGCAGATTATTAAAAAATGGGGTGGGGCAGTGTGCCCTGATACCAAACAGCTGCAGGGTGTGGATGAATGTCTGGAATATCTGCATCAAATTGGCGAACGGCGTGCCAGCCTGTCTTACGATATTGATGGTGTGGTATTCAAGGTTGATGACAGTCGGTTGCAGGACCGTCTGGGTTTTGTTTCACGCGCACCGCGCTGGGCCATTGCCTATAAATTTCCGGCGCAGGAAGAAAGCACTCAGGTTCTGGATATTGAAGTACAGGTGGGTCGTACCGGTGCGTTAACGCCGGTTGCTCGATTACAGCCAGTTTTTGTCGGAGGCGTTACAGTGAGTAATGCTACCCTGCATAATGAAGATGAAGTTCGCCGTAAGGATGTTCGCATCGGCGATACAGTCATTATTCGACGGGCAGGGGATGTTATTCCAGAAGTGGTTCAGGTAGTCAAAGACAAACGTCCTGACAATGCTGTCGAATTTGTGATGCCCAGCCAGTGTCCGGTTTGCGGTGCCGAAGTTGAACGGGTTGAAGGCGAGGCAGTAGCCCGTTGCAGTGGTGGATTATTCTGTGGCGCACAACGCAAGGAAGCTATTAAACATTTTGCTTCACGTAAAGCGCTGGATATTGATGGCCTGGGCGATAAGATTGTTGAACAACTGGTCGATGCAGAATTAATCAAAGATCCAGCCGATTTGTTTTATCTGACCAAAGCACAGTTTTCAGCATTGGATCGTATGGGCGACAAATCAGCCGAAAACCTGGTGAATGCATTAAACCATGCAAAAAATACCCGTTTTGCACGTTTTTTATATGCATTAGGTATTCGGGAAGTGGGGGAAGCCACTGCGCGATCATTGGCATTACACTTTGTCAAATTAGACAAATTAACCACAGCCAAAGAAGACGAATTAATTGAAATTGAAGATGTGGGGCCGGTCGTTGCTCACCATATTTATACCTTTTTCCGTCAGGAACATAATCTTGATGTGATCCAGCGGCTGTTGGATGCTGGAGTGAGCTGGCCAGAAGAAAAACCGGTTTACGCTGATTCGGAATTAACTGGTAAAACCGTTGTATTGACAGGCACGCTGGAAAACCTGTCACGCAGTGAAGCCAAAGAGAAATTATTAGCATTAGGTGCCAAAGTGGCTGGCAGCGTGTCTGCCAAAACCGATTATGTGGTTGCCGGAAGAGATGCCGGTTCAAAATTGAATAAAGCCCAATCCCTCGGGATTGAAGTGGTCGATGAAGCGACCTTAATACAGTGGATTAATTAAATGAGTGCAGTTGCCGATGCCATCAAAAAAGTCGCTACCGGCCCCCATCTGAGTAAAGATCTCAGTCTGGAGGAGAGTCGCGAGGCGATGCTGGAGATTCTGTCCGGAAAGGTTGATCCGGTGCGAATGGCAGTGATGTTGATTGCATTGCGCATGAAACGTGAGACCGATGAGGAAAATCTGGGCTTATTACTGGCCATGCAGGAAGTCACCGGTCAGCAGCCATTAGATGTTGAAAATGTCATGCTGCTTTCCGATCCGTTTAATGGTTTCAGCCGACATTGTCCGATTGCGGCATTTTTACCTTCGGTAATGGCCGCGTGTGGATTACCGGCCTTATCACAAGGTGTCTATGAAATGGCACCGAAATTCGGTGTCACCCATGCACAGGTTCTCGAAGCCGCTGGGGTCAATATCCGACTCAGTGTCGCTGAAGCAGTCAAGCAATTAAATGATGCTGATATAGGTTGGGCCTATCTGGATCAGGCAATTACTACGCCCAGCTTGTTTGCTTTACAGGATTTACGTCGATTAATGATTAAACGCCCCAGTCTGGCTACGCTGGAAAAACTGGTGATGCCGGTTAAGGCTAAAAAAACGCATTTGCAAATTGGCTTTGTGCATAAAGCCTATCCTCCGGTTCTGGCGTATCTGGCAAAGCAGAGTGGTTTTGACAGTGCATTGATTGTACGTGGCCTGGAAGGTGGCATTGTGCCGACGCTACGTGAATCATCTGATAATTTTTTACTGATAGATGGCGCATTAAAACCCTGCGCATTAGATCCACAGGCTTTTGGTGTAGATCAACAAACCCGTGGGGTGATGCCTGAACTGGAAAAACTGACGGCCGCCGAATCTGCCCAACGTGGTCTGGCAGCATTACAGGGTGAAAAAGGTGTGGCTTACGATCTGCTGGTTTACGGGGCAGCGATGGCTATCTGGCATTGTGGACTCGTCAGTGGTCAGTCTAAAGCCGGCGATTTAGTCAGAAACGTTCTGGACTCGGGTAAAGCCTTTGCTACATTTCAAAAAGGGCAAACAAAATGATTCTGCAACAGCAATTACAATTTGAAATGAATGGTCGCAGCACGCTGAATATCAGCGATGATGTGACCAAAATTGTGTCAGCATCGGGTATTACAACCGGCACATGCCATGTGTTTGTTCAACATACCAGTGCATCGTTGATGATTTGTGAAAATGCCGATCCGGATGTCAGACGTGATCTGGAAACCTATATGCAGCATATCGTTCCGGATGGTGACCCCATGTTTTTACATCAGGATGAAGGTCCGGATGATATGAGCGCGCATATCCGAACGGTACTGACCAATCCGGATCTGGTGGTACCGGTCAGCAATGGCAAATGTGCCCTGGGAATATGGCAGGGAATCTATTTATGGGAACACCGCACGCATCGCCAGCAGCGTCGGGTGATCGTGACAGTACAGGGTGAATAATAATGAATGAAGAATTTGAACAGGATCACCTTGATGAGGAATTTGACTGGTCGTCAATTCCCAAAAGTAAATCGCGTATCAAACGTGAACTGGATGCACTGAAAAAATTAGGCCAGGACCTGATAGACTTGCCCAAAAAAGATTTGTTAAAACTGGAACTGGACGAAGATTTAACCGAGGCAGTACTTAAAGCCCAATCAATGAGCAAGGGTGCATTAAAACGACAGACCGGTTATATCGGCGGCATTATTGCCCGTCTTGATCATGACGAAATACAACAGAAGCTGGATAACCTGAAACAACCGCAACAGGCACAAACAGAGCAATTTCATCAACTGGAAAACTGGCGGGATCGATTATTAGCTGAAGACGATACGGTGATGGCGGAGCTGCGCGAACAGTTTGAAGATTTTGATAATCAGCATGTCAGGCAGTTGGTGCGAAATGCGAAACAGGAAGTAGCTAAACAGCAGCCACCAAAATCGGCTCGATTGATCTTTAAGTATCTGCAGCAGCTGCAGCAGAATCAGTGATCAATCAGTTCAATCAGAAAACAGGCCCCCCCCAGATAGCTTTGCTGAACACTGATTTTCCCCTGATAAGCCTCGACGATATCGCTGGCAATTGCCAGCCCTAAGCCCTGGCCTTCAATCTGTGTATCCATACGTTTACCACGCTTGATAATATCTTCGCTGGCATTTGCTGGTACACCGGGGCCATCATCTTCGATACGCACAATAATCCGCCGATTTTGCTGGCGTAATACAATATTGACCTGTTGGTTACAGTATTTAAATGCATTTTCCAGCAGATTGCCGAGGAGCTCATACATATCACCCTCATCGGCATGCAACATGGCATCCCGTTCAATTTCACACTGGGTATGAATGTTTTTGCTCTGGTAGACTTTTTTTAGTGAATTCATCAGTTTATTGATGATTTCCCCAATAGAAACTGGTGCCAGTAAATTACTTTTGCCCTCTGTGGCTGCCCGCTGTAGTTGATAATCAACGAGGGCATTAATGCGGTCTAACTGTTCTTCACCTGTCAGTTTGCAGGCCGTAACATCATCACAGCTTTCCAGCTCGGAACGTAATAATGCCAGTGGCGTTTTCAGACTATGTGCCAGATCAGCAAGCGAGTTTTTATAGCGTAGGCGGCGTGATTGTTCATGATCCAGAAGATTATTGATATTACGGGTAAGTTGTTGCAGTTCACTGGGATAGTCATCCCCTAAACGTTGCTGTTTACCGGCTTCAATCGCATGCAAATCAGCAGCGGCTTTATGCAATGGTTGTAAACTCCAACGGAAAATCAGCCATTGTGCAATCAGCAGCATCAAACCGGTTCCGCCAAGCCAATACCAGAGATTTAACTGAAATTCATCTACTTGTGCTTCCAGCATATGCTGGTCCTCAGATACATTGATGGTGTAATCAAAATGTTCGCCATCATCATTTTCCCAGACAATACCAAAGGCGAGGTTCTGCAGCTTCATGCCGTTATCAAGGTTGATCTGACTGTATAACTGTTCTGATGGACCCGGATGGTAGGGAAGTGCCAGAAACAAACCGATAACAGATGGTGATTGCCAGACAATCGTATTGCCACTGGTAATTTGAGCGTATAAACCGGAATTGGGAATAGAAAATTTTGGCTCGGCAAGTTTATCCTGCATGATTAATTTGCCATCGTGACTGATCTCAGCGGCTGTCAGTAACGTGTAGACATAGTTTAATAAACGTTGTTTTTGAGCCGTTTCAGCGCTACCTGAAAACGCATTAAATAAACTGAAGGCGGAGATCCCCAGAAAAGCAGTTAATACCAGGGTGACGGCAATTAACTGTCGATTGGTCAGTGATAAATTAAGTCTATTCACGTGGTAAAGTCAGTCGATAACCGCGGCCACGCAACGTTTCAATCGGATTCAGCACTTTTTCAGGATCCAGTTTATTACGCAGTCTTTTGACAAACACTTCAATGACATTGCTATCCCGATCCTGATCCTGTTCATAAATATGGTCAGTCAATTCAGTTTTAGAAATAACTTCCCCGGCATGCAGCATAAGATAATGCAATAATCGATATTCGAAGGCAGTCAATTCAATCGGGAAGTTTTTTACTGTAACCTGCTGTGAAGCCGGATTCAGTTCAACCTGGCCACAACGCATAGTGGAATTTGACCAGCCGGCAGCGCGGCGTGCCAGTGCGTTCAGGCGCGCTACTAACTCTTCAAAATGAAAGGGTTTGACCAGATAATCATCCGCACCGGCTTCAAGACCTTCTACTTTATCTTGCCAGCGACCGCGTGCAGTTAATATCAAAATAGGAAAAGTAATGTTTTGTTGACGTAATTGTTTAATGACCTCAATACCCGAAAGTTTTGGCAGTCCCAGATCAATAACAGCGACATCGTAGGGATATTCTGTTCCCAGGAACAGACCATCCTCACCATCACTGCTCATATCTACAGTAAGTTGATGCTGACGCAGGTGCTGGCCAATTTGTTCACGCAGGTGAGGTTCATCTTCAATTAATAAAACACGCATAAGTTATTGCATTTGATATCCGGTATCCCGATCCAGTCGGTAAGTCTTTACTTTACCATCCTGATGTAAGACTTTGACGCGAAAAATCGTATGATTTTGATACTGTTCCTGGTCTACCGATAAAACCCTGCCACCCGTTTCAACCTGAGCTAATTCTGCGGCGGTTTTTTTTGTCAGGGGTAAAGCAATGTCGTTAATGCTTGTTCCTGCTTCCGCTTCTGGCGGCAAATGATCAGTATATCCAGATAATGGTAGCGTGAGCACCACAATTAGTAGATACCAGGAAAATTTCATGTAAAAACCTTATAATTAGTATGTTTGTTATGGAGGGATAATAACAAACGGTCAGCAGTCGGTGAAAGCATCACTTGGGTCCCTGTTCTGGCATGACCGGACCGATGGCATTATCAGCTCTGGCGCGCAAATAGTTATAGAGTTGTTCACGTCCATTGATAACCTGTGGATTATCCTGAAAAGCTGGCATAACACCTGCTCGACCTTTTTTACCCTTTATCAGCACCTGCATAAATTCTTCTTTGGAGGCCTGATTCAGGCTTTTAGCTAAATTGGGGCCTGCTAACCCCTGAGCGAAGGTGCCATGACAGCGTGCACACCAGTTTCGATAAAGTACATAGCCTCGATAGGTTTCCGGATCCAGCTTGTTTCCCTCAGTCACTTTATAACCAGCCTGAGCTTGTACCGGCCCAAACCACAGGCCGGTAAAGCATAAAACCAATAATGTCGTCAGGCGTAATGACATGTCTACGGTTAACCTAATTTAATAATAACGACGTGGTGATGAGCTTACCACGACATCGACCGGAACATATTCACCGGGGTGATAATTCATAAAAGTCGAATATTCTCTGCCTTTATAACGATAACTGACATCGTAACCTTCAATATGCCTTTCAGTATGATAGCGATCATGCACCTGACATTGTTGCTGATAGCGGTAATCATCATTTTGATATCGGTTGCCCAGATCCCGACCAACAGAACCGCCGAGTAATGTACCGGCAACCGTCATGGCTGTTCTGCCATTTCCCCCACCAAATTGATTACCAACCACGCCGCCGATAATGCCACCGGCAATGGTGCTGGTATAGGATTGCTGTTGTGGATGTCGCACCGCTTCATCCCAGCATTCCCGGCTGGGTGAGTTGACACGTACTTCACGATAAACGGGCTGCACAAAGGTGACTTTAGCCATTTCACCACCACGATACTGTTTATGGTGTTTTCCGCCAGCCATCACCATTGGTGCAGAAAGTACTAACGTTGTGACCAGGCTTAAGCTTGTTATTGTTTTTTTCATGAGCTACTCCACTCGTTGAAGTTGAGCTCAGAGTAGCAACGGTTAACTGAACTGTGCCTGAATGGCTGAGTAATGTTTTGTTAATTTTTTGACGCCTGAGCCATGAGTTTCAACAGGCCCTAACATTCAGCCCATTGTTTATCTAACCGTTTAGCGGAGACAGGGTAGGCGGTGCCAATTTCCTGAGCAAAAATCGAGATGCGGAATTCTTCAATCATCCAGCGGTACTGTTGCATCGCTTCAGTATCAGCACGCTTGATATTTTGCAGATAACGTTGCCAGTATGGGTGGACTTCCTGTTGACGCTGACGATCCTTAGTCGGATCAGTTTTTAACTTATCCAGCCTGGCGCCAATAGCCCGGAAGTATGCCGGTAAACGCTGTAATGCATCATCCGGTGTGTAATGAACAAACCCTTGATAGAGGAGATGAGCTAATTGCTCGCGGATATCTTTAACGGCATGTATTGCTGCCAACGGAATATTTCCGGACAGCCGTTTGGCAATTGCATGATATTCACTTAACGGTTCAGCAATCAATCTGGCCAATTGGTTGGCAATGTTGATCAGCTCACTACTTTGTTGTTGCAGACGTTGTTCAAACTGCTGTTTATCATGAGGCCATTCCTGATCCTTAAGAAAGCAACGGTCGAACGCTACCGCAATCAAGTCCTGTTTGAGCTGTTCGCAAGGGGTGATTTGCCGAGTGTTTTTTTCATCAAACGGTGCAGCCGGTACATTGGCGTAATGCAGGCACATCTTCTGAATATCCGGCAGATTTTTCTGCAGATATTTGACTTTATCTTTCTCGGCCAGCATAAAAAGCCTTCTCAGTCCCAGGGCTGAAAAGGTTTTTGCCTGCTGCAAGGTATCCATCAAGGTTAGATCAACATGATCAATACGATCCACCAGAGCAGGATAAGCGGTCATTTCCAAACCGTTTTGTTGCATGACAATCTGTTCAGGAAACGCGTCAAAAGCCCAATCAGTCATGCCGGTTTTTTCATAATCTGAATCCGGTAACTGGCGGAAGCTGGCAGCCGCTTCTTTCGACCAATCCTGCTTTAACTGATTCAAATCACGGCTTTCGGCCAACAATTCACCCTGTTCATTCACAAGCTTGAAATTCATTTTCAGATAGAGAGGTAAATCTTCTGGTCGCCAATCATCAGGCTTGATTTCCACACCGGTCATTTTACGTAGTTGTTCACTTAAAGCCGGCAATAAAGCGCCTTCATATTCTGTCAGGGTTTTCAGGCAACGATCGGCATAATCCGGCACAGGAATAAAATGTCGACGCAAGGATTTTGGCAGACTTTTCAGCAGAAAAATCACCTTGTCACGTAGCAATCCCGGTACCAACCACTCATAGCGCTCCGGATCACTTTGATTGAGTAGTGAAAGTGGAATGGTCTGGGTAATACCATCATGTTGCTTGCCAGGTTCAAAATGATATTCCAGAGGCAATGGAACACGGTTGACCAATAGTTGATCTGGATAACTCTCCACTGTCACCTGATCAGCATTGTGCTGCATCAGAATTTCACGACTCATAAACAGGCATTGAGGATCTTTTTTCTCAGCCTGTTTGCGCCACTTTTCAAATCCCTGGCCATTAATAATATCGTCAGGAATACGTTGCTGATAAAAAGCAAACAGGGTGTCCTCATCTACCAGGACGTCCCGGCGTCGTGATTTTTGCTCCAGCAGTTCTATCTCATCAACCAGTTGGCGATTGTGTCTGAAAAATTTCGCCTGACAGTTAAAGTCACCATTTACCAGCGCTTCACGAATAAATATTTCGTTAGAAATCACGCGGTCTAACGGTCCGTAATGAATCTTGCGGCGGTTAACAACGGGTAGCCCATACAGATTGACGCTTTCAAATGCGACCACCTGTGCCGGTTTTTTCTCCCAGTGGGGATCACTGTATTGGCGTTTAACCAAATCTCCGGCAATCGGCTCGATCCACTCGGGTTCTATTTTGGCGACAATCCGGGCATAAAGCTGGCCAGTTTCGACCAATTCGGCCGCCATGATCCATTTGGGACCTTTTTTATGTAATGCCGAGCCCGGGAAAATTTTCAGTTTAAGATTTCGGGTGCCGGCGTAGCTGTGCTGATCAGCTTTCACGGCGACATTGCTTAACAAACCACTGAGCAAAGCCTGGTGAATGGATTGGTAATCAGCTGCTTGCTGATTCGGCTTAAAGCCCATCTGGGTGGTTTGAACATGCAGCTGCTGATAAATATCATGCCATTCGCGTAATCGCAGGTATGACAGAAAGTTTTCTTTACAGTATTTACGAAATTTATTCTGGCTGAGGTGTTTCTGTCTATCGTGGTACAGATCCCATAATTTGAGAAAAGCCAGGAAATCGGAACGCTCATCTTTATATTTGCTGTGGGCTTCATCGGCAGCCTGTTGTTTATCCATCGGCCGTTCACGTGGATCCTGAATACTCAGAGCACTGGCGATCACTAATACTTCGTTCAGGCTGTTTTGATCATTTGCTGCCAGAATCATCCGGGCGATACGCGGATCAATAGGCAGTTTTGCCAGTTGGCGGCCGATTTCGGTGATTTGGCGTTTATCATTAACGGCATTAAGTTCTTCCAGCAACCGGTAACCATCATTGATCATCTTCGGAGGCGGGGGGTTAATAAACGGAAACTTTGCCGGATCGCCCAGTTTTAATGCTGTCATTTGCAGAATGACTGAAGCCAGATTAGTACGCAGTATTTCCGGATCGGTGAAGGCGGGTCTGGCAGTGAAGTCCTCTTCATCATAAAGACGTATGCACACACCAGCCGCTACACGTCCACACCGTCCGGAACGCTGATTGGCACTTGACTGTGAAATTTTTTCTATCGGTAATCGCTGAACTTTATTCCGCACACTGTAGCGACTGATTCGTGCCAGACCGGGATCGACAACATAACGAATACCGGGCACAGTCAGAGAGGTTTCAGCGACATTGGTTGCCAGGATAATGCGCCGCGGACCACCGGTTTTAAATACCCGGTTCTGTTCACTGGCTGACTGGCGGGCAAATAATGGCAGGATTTCCGTATTGGGTGGATGATGTTTACGCAGTGCTTCAGACACATCACGGATATCACGTTCACCGGAAAGAAAGATGAGTACATCACCCGGTCCGACACGGCACAATTCATCTACGGCCTGAACAATGCCATCCACGAAATCCAGATCTTCACTATCATCATCGCGACTCAATAGAGGACGATAACGAATTTCGACAGGGTAGGTTCGGCCACTGACCTCAATCACCGGCGCATTGTTAAAATGCTCTGAAAACCTTTTGGTATCAATGGTGGCTGAAGTGATGATCAGTTTCAGATCTGGACGCTTGGGAAGCAGTTGTTTGAGGTAGCCCAGCAGAAAATCAATATTCAGACTGCGTTCATGAGCTTCATCAATAATCAGTGTGTCATATTGATTTAAAAAAGGATCATTCTGCGTTTCAGCCAGCAAAATACCATCTGTCATCAGTTTGATATAACTTTTGTCGGCTTTTACCTGATCATGAAAACGTACTTTATATCCGACTACTTCGCCGATTTCAGATTTAAGCTCTTCGGCAATCCTGGTTGCAACCGTCCTTGCCGCAATTCGTCGTGGTTGAGTATGACCGATCAGACCGCCGACACCCCGGCCTAGATCCAGACAGATTTGAGGTAGCTGAGTGGTTTTACCTGATCCGGTTTCACCACAAAGAATGATGACCTGATTTTGCTGAATAGCGTTAGCGATGTCTTCCCGTCGTTCTATAACAGGAAGATCTGCATTCAATGATGGCTTCGGAATATTATTAAGACGTTGCTGATAGCGCTGGTTTGAACGTTCAATTTGCTGCTGCAGATTCAGCCATTCAGTTTCATTGGCGGATTTTTTCTGCAATTGTAATAACCGCCGACGCAGCTTGTGCTGGTCGGCGATCATTGTTTGTTTTATCTGAGACTTTAATTGTTGCTGTAGGTTGTTCACTGATCTTCAATTTATCCGTACGCATTAATAGTCCCAGCGGCAAATATCATACAGAGCCGGCGCTACTATGTCTGGTTAGGTGCTTTTACAGACTCCAGGAAAGTGACAAAGTATATTTGAAATCGTTTTTACTGATGTCATCTTCCGTTTCAGAATCGTATTCATTGGACATACCGACTTTTAATGCCACGCCAGCTCGTTCGTCCAGATCCAGGATCCAGTCAAAAGTGGTCACATTACGATATGCATCAAAAGAGTCAAAGCTTGGGTAAAAAGTATTGGCTAGTGCCAAGCGTTGCGCTGCATTAATGCGCCAGCGTGATTCAAGACCCAACAACCCCTCAGGAGTAAATTCCTGACGCTCTCCACCAAATGTTTTATTAAACCCCACACCTGAACGACCAACGAATAAAAAGTCTTCGGAGTTGGCAAATTCATAACCAAAACCACTATTGGCATTAACACGATAATCGTAATCTTTGAATCGATCGATATCAAAACGTCCACCGGCAAAGGTAAACCAGGGTGTGGTTGGTTTTAACCAGTCACGGTTAATTGAACTAAAAAAGCTATTGTCAGAAGTTTCCTCTTCTGACTTGGCATAGAAATAAGCCGTGCGACTGTTAATACGGGTTTTTTCAGTTGCAAGATCAGCATTGAATGCCACGTTTACCTTACTGTTATCTGATTTTCCGCGACTTCCTGCCAAGCCTAAATCGAAACGTCTTTCCCAATCAGATAGCCAGCCGGTGCCAAATAAACCGTTATCTTCAGGTTCTGCCTGAGCGATTTCAGCTGGTTCGATAGTGGGGGCGGCAGACGTTTGCTCGGATGGCGTTTGTTGAGCCAGAGCTTCATAGTTGGTTTTTATATCAGCAACGGTATTAGTATTGATGACCATTTCCCCGAGAAGCTGATGTTTGATAGTAAGAGATTCCTGATTACGCTCTAATAAGTCACCTTGAAGTCGGTCACCATTGGTTAAAATCAATGTGACAGGTGCTGCGTGGGATATAACAGGAGCCAGTAAACAAATAAAAACGATTTTTTTCAGAAACAAAATGATTTCCTATGGCAGATTTTGACTGCCATATACTAGCGATAACCAGGTCGAATGTCAGTTGATATTTAAGGGAAATTTTTCCCTAAATGTTAACACCCGTCATTGTTTACAGTGCCATCGGGCATCGTGGTATTGCAGAATTTGATCCCTCTGTCATGTACACCAATCATTGATGCACCAGTTAAGTCTGCACCAGACATGTCGGAAAAGATTAAATGCGCTCCGTCCAGGGTAGCATTTTTCAGATTGGCATCAATTAACTGGGTGTAATCCATTAATGAATTACTGAGATTGGCACCTTCCAGCTGAGCACCGTGCATACGGGAGTGAGTAAACCAGGCGCCTTTAACATTCGCATTGGTGAGGATGATGCCTTTGAGGTTTGCTTCGCTCATATCCGCACCTTGCAAATCATGATTTTCCAAGGGGGCTTCGCTTAAATCACAGTGATGGCACTGGTTTTGTTCGAGTAGCCTTTTAAGATAGATTTTATCGTAGGCGAAGGCGGCTGTACTGCATAAACTCAGGGCTGTGATAATCACCATTGATTTCATTATGTTTCCCTCAACTTCATTGATTTAGCGTTAGTCTGTCCAGCGGTTCTCAAAAAAATGTTTGCTTAAAGGACGTCGTTCTCTTGCCTTTAGTTCCCGTTCCAATGCTTCAGTGCTCAAGCTATCAAGTGGAGCAGGGTAACCAATCGCTATCACCGACCACAGATTTATTTCTGATGGGATTGATAAGGCTTCACGCAGTTTGTCGACATCAAAGCCACCCATTTGGTGAGACATCAATCCAGCTGCTGTCGCCTGCAGGCACATATTCAGACTTGCAGCACCAGTATCATAGCCATTCCATCTGTTCGCATTTTCGTTTTGGGAAAACTGGGGGCGTGAAGCGGTGACAATTAATAACGGTGCATTAACCGCCCAGGTTTGATTGCCTGGTGAGAGACTGTCCAGTGTCTTATGCCAGCTTATTTCATCTTTGAATCTGTTGCAGATAATGTAGCGCCATGGCGCTTCGCCATAACAAGAGGGCGCCCACAATGCAGCTTCACAAAGGGCTGTAATAGTATCGTCACTTACAGCTTGTGTTGGATCGAATGCCTTGCCACTCCATCGCTCAGCGATAATGCTGGCGAGTTTCTGTTCAGTTTCAGCGGGTTTTTGAATCAAAATGATATCCCGTATAGCTTAGTGACTAAGATTAACGCGGTAATTGAATGACTGGTTTTTCTGCCGGGCGATAAAAACCACCAATGTGACCAATCATCATGACTAAATCTGCGCCGGTTTTTTCCGCAATTTCATCGAGCATTTGCTTGCGCTCTGTTTTTTCCTGTCCGCTGACGCGTACTTTAATCAGCTCATGATAAGCCAGTGCATTTTCAATTTCGGCCAGAACGGCTTCAGAAAGACCGGCGTTACCGACCATTACAACGGGTTTTAGCGGATGGGCCAATCCTTTCAGATATCGGCGTTGTTTATCATTGACTGCCATGAGTAGGGCTACCTGTATTAAAATGCCGTGATTATATCAGGATAGTTTCATGACTAAACATAAGTTCACCGTTACTGCAGCTCGTGGCATGTTGCCTCTGCTCGAAGAAGAACTCAAACAAATCGGCATTAAACAATACAAAACAGAAGCAGGTAGTATTCGTTTTACCGGTAGTCTCAAAGAAGCCTATCAGGTCTGTTTGTGGTCGCATGTTGCGGTCCGGGTTTTGATGCCAATTGCCCACTTTTCGGCCGAAACGACCGAGCAACTTTACAACGGAATTAAAGAACTGGCCTGGGAACAGCATATTGATGCTGAAGACACCACTTTAGCCGTCGATTTTAATAGCTTTCGTTCAAAAATCCACCACACACAATTTGGTGCACAGAAAGTTAAAGACGCCATCGTGGATAGATTACGTGATCTGTTCGGCACAAGGCCTTCAGTGGATTTGCATCAACCGGATCTGCGGGTCAATGTTTACCTTAAACATAATCAGGCGATTGTAAGCCTTGATTTGTCAGGTGAAAGTCTGCATAAACGTGGTTATCGCGTCAGCCCAACTAATGCGCCGATTAAAGAACATCTGGCTGCTGCGATTTTGCTTTCAGCCGAATGGCCGAAGCTGGCTCGGGAAGGTTGGGCATTGCTGGACCCTATGTGTGGCAGCGGTACTTTTTTAATTGAAGCGGCCCTGATGGCTGCCGATATCGCACCCGGGTTGCAACGTGATTATTTTGGTTTTCTTTATTGGAAACAACACGATAAAACTGCCTGGCAGCAATTAAAAGCTGATGCCGAAAGACGGCGCTTAAGTGGTCTGGCACGTTTGCCGATGATCATGGGCGGAGATCAGGATAAAACTGCTGTCACAGCGGCGCAGGCGAATATTGAAGCAGCAGGACTCAGTGATCGCATTCAGGTCATTCATCGGGATCTGCAAAATTGGGCTACGGTGGCGCAAACATTGCCGGAAGTGGGCTTGGTCGTGTCGAATCCGCCTTATGGCCAACGTATTGGTGACACCGATGCATTACATGAGTTGTATGAAGCGTTAGGTGATTTAGTCAATCAGCATTTACCGGCATGGCGCACGACTATTATTACCGACAATGCCCAACTGGGTAAATTGACCGGTCTGACCCTATTTGACAGCAAACCATTTGATAACGGGCCGATTGCCTGTGAAGTGTTGTCATACCGTGCCCCTAAACCATTACGCCGTGATGCCAAACCCGTGCAGCAGGAAATGACTGCTTCTCCTTCACCCTGGGATAAAACATCAAAGACCAAACCAAAGCCTGTTGTTAAATCATCTGTGGTTGAAAAGATTTCCCCGCAAGCAGAAATGTTTGCCAATCGATTGAAAAAGAATGTTCGCCATCTGGCGAAATGGGCACGTAAAAATCATCTGGATTGCTATCGTGTCTACGATGCTGATTTGCCGGATTATGCCGTGGCCATTGATATCTATGGTGACTATGTCCATGTGCAGGAATATGCTCCGCCAGCCGATATTGATCCGCTCAAAGCCAGTGAACGTCTGGATGAAGTGATGCAGATTATTCCGGTCGTTTTGGGGGTGAGCAATGATAAGGTCGCATTGAAGCTACGTCAGAAACAGCGTGGCTCAAACCAATATGAATCACAGGCGGCATTACGCCAGCGTTTTGAAGTACGGGAAAATGATCTGCGATTCTGGATTAATCTGACCGATTATCTGGATACCGGCTTGTTCCTGGATCACCGTATTACCCGGCAGATGCTGGCTGAAACAAGCAGAGGCAAGGCTTTTTTAAATCTGTTTGCATATACCGGTAGCGCGACGGTTTATGCTGCTGCAGGCGGGGCAAAATCCACCACCACGGTTGATATGTCCAATACCTATCTGGGTTGGGCCAAAGATAATATGCAGTTGAATAACCTTGTTGGTGAACAACATCAGTTTATCCGTGCTGATGTACTGGCCTGGTTAAACGAGCCTGCAACACAGGATTTACGCTTCGATTTAATTTTTGTTGATCCGCCTACCTTTTCCAACTCCAACAAAATGGAAGGGGTCTTTGATATTCAGCGTGACTATATCGATATGCTGCATAAAATCGCCGGGATGTTGAATCCAGGTGGGGAGATTTTCTTTTCTACCAATCGCCGTGACTTCAAACTGGATGCCGAAGCATTAAAAGGTCTGGATATAAAGGACATTAGCAAGGCCACATTACCAATTGATTTTGAACGTAATTCAAAAATTCATTATTGCTGGCGAATACAGAAATCAGCTTGAACTGTCGAGTGTGAGTTTAATTTCCTGCCACAACGCCTGGTAGGCTTTGTTGACGGCTGAGTTTGCCGCAAATGTGGCTAATGGTGCTCTCATATCACCCATTTTTTCTACCACGGCGGCGTAGGGGATGGCTGTTTGCAAGCCATGCTTTAACATCTTTGGTGGATGAGCCAGCATCACGCGATGCAGACTGCGGCGACGATCTGCCATGGTAAAAAAGGCGTGTAATCGTTTGGGTCTGAGATTGTTATCTTTAAAAAAATCTCGGGTTTGTTCAAATGTACGCATTGATAAATGGCTGGGGATAATCGGCACATAAATCGCTTCAGCTGCCGCAAACATTTGCTCAGTCAGTTCCGAAAAGCTGGGTGGACAATCCAGCACGATTAACGAATAGCTTTCACCAAATGGTGCTAACAGTTTGGCCAGTTGATTTTTATTATCCCCGGTTTTTGCCAAATCCAAATCCATTTGCCGAAATGAAAAGTCGGCGGGAATGATATCCAGTGATGGATAATCGGTATTTTTAACTAACTCACCAATGGCAGTTTTACCCGACAGCAGTTTTTTGGGTTCTGCTTTAGACTTGCTTTTACGTTGCAGTAACCAGCTGGCAGCTCCCTGCGGGTCAAGATCCCAGAGTAAGGTAGGGATTCCCTCATTTGCAGCCTGCCAGGCAATATTAACCGCTGAGGTCGTTTTACCCACGCCACCTTTCAAATTAAAAAATGCGATGATTTGCATGATTAAATGGTTTTTGCCAACTCTTCGAGCAGCGCTGTCTGGGCACTGATCATTTCATCGCCTTCTTTGCGTGCAGCACGCTGATAGCGACCATCGGCAGATAAGATCCACGCCTGTGTATTGTCAGCGAGATACAAATTCAGATCAGCAATAATACGTTTTTGCAGTCGTTTGGATTCAATGGGGAAACAGGTTTCCACACGACGTAACAAATTACGTTTCATCAGATCGGCACTGCCAGCCCAGACTTCAATGTCTCCGGCATTCTCGAAATAAAACACCCGCGTATGTTCCAGAAACCGACCAATGATGCCGCGTACCTGAATATTGTCTGATATACCTTCAACACCGGGTTTCAGGGTACAGATGCCGCGGACAATCAAATCAACCTTAACACCGGCAATAGAAGCGCGATACAACGCCTGAATCATTTCCGGTTCAACCACGGCATTGACCTTGATAATGATATGGGCTGCTTTACCAGCTTCAGCGTGCGCTATTTCCCGATCAATTTTGTCCAGTAACCCCTGATGCAGATTGAAAGGAGCATGCATCAATTTATGCATTTTGGGGATTTTGCCAAGGCTGGTCAGTTGAATAAACAGGTTATTGACGTCTTCACCGATCTGCTTGTCTGAGGTCAACAAACCATAGTCGGTGTAAATTCTTGAAGTATTACGGTGATAGTTACCGGTTCCCAAATGCACATAACGACGTAATTTATTGTTTTCACGACGTAAAATCAGCAGCATCTTGGCATGTGTTTTATAGCCTACAATGCCATACACAACATGGGCTCCCGCCTGCTGAAGTTTGGACGCCAATGCAACGTTCGCTGCTTCATCGAAACGGGCTCGTAATTCAATAACTACGGTAACTTCCTTACCAGCGTGAGCCGCTGCAACCAGGGCATCCACAATCGGCGAAATGGCCCCGGTCCGGTATAAGGTTTGTTTTATTGCCAGCACACTGGAGTCTGCTGCAGCTTGTTTAATGAGATCAATAACCGGTGTGAATGACTGATAGGGATGATGTAGTAATACATCTTTCTGTTTTAATAAATCAAAAATATCCGCATCCGAAGTCAGTCCAGTCGGACGTCCCTGAGTAAATGGTTTGAATTTGAGATCAGACCGTTCCACCATTGAATGCAAGGTTTGCAAACGGCTTAAATTCACCGGGCCATTCACCAGATAAACGTTTTCCTGTTGCATTGCACATTGGTCACGTAAAAAGTTAACCATTTCTTCAGGGCAATTATGCGCAATTTCCAGACGTACTTCGTCACCATAATTTCGATGGGTCAACTCATCAGCAATAGTCGCCAGCAAATCGCTGGTTTCTTCAGTGTCAATGGCCAGGTCACTGTTCCGTGTTACCCGAAATTGATAGCAGCCTTTAATTTTCATGCCGAAAAACAAATCATCGGCAAATGCATGAATGATTGATGATAAAAACACAAAGTGATATTGGCCCGGTTCACATAACTCATCAGGCAACTGAATCACACGAGGTAAAGCCCGTGGTGCCTGTAAAATGGCATAGCCAATACTGCGCCCAAAGGCATCTTTTCCATCCATGGATACAATAAAGTTCAAACTCTTATTGAGTAATCTCGGGAAGGGGTGAGATGAGTCCAGCCCGATTGGACTGAGAATCGGCTGGATTTCATCGCGAAAATACTGTTCCAGCCAGGCACTGTGTTCGGCTGTCCACATCGGTCTTGGCAGTACTTTAATGCCTTCCTGTTCCAATAAAGGCAACAACTCATTATTGAGTACCGAGTATTGTTCATCTACCAACTCATGGGCACGTAAACTGATTAATCTCAATGCTTCCTGAGCACTGATTTGATCGGCTTCAAGGTAAGGATCACCAATTTCAATCTGTTGAATTAAGCCAGCTACGCGGACTTCAAAAAATTCATCCAGATTCGTACTGGAAATACACAAATAATTCAGCCTTTCCAGTAATGGCACACTGGGATCCAGTGCCTGCTGCAAGACACGCCAGTTGAACTCCAGCAAACTCAGCTCACGATTCAGGTAAAGCTCGGAGCTGTTCAGATCAATTTGTGTTTCCATGTTTTCCATTTTGATGGCTTAAATTTAAGAGGTTAATGAACGTTAGACTTATTGTATATTTTAGTGCGGTTTTCAAATGAAGTTTGGATGACAAAAACAAACCTTACAGCACGTTAGAACGGTTTGATGACAATCTGATGACAGCTTACCACCGATATTTGTCATAGTTTTCCGGATTGGCCCAGAAGCGACTGTTGAGCCAGTCACGCTTGGGCTGATAATTTTCGATGGCATAACTGAATACCTGTAATCCATCGTTAGTACCAGCGATATGATGCAACCCCATGGCCAGATAATCACGGAACTGCCAGCCCTGTTGTTGTGCTTGCGCAGGATCGGCAATCAAAATGATATGCGGCGCATGTAAATTGCGTAAATATCCCAGCCATTGTTGCCCTGCCTGCAATGGTAAGGTTTCAGTCAGATCACTGATAACGGCCAGATCCACACTATGAATTTGCTGTAATTGCGATTGTTCAAATGGTGTTGTCAGAGCCTGTGATCTGGTATCTTGGCAATCGTTCAGGCATAGCCTGGCAACATCTCCCGCAACCAATATTGATTGCGGTTCAAATTGCTGTATCAGCGTGCTGAGCAGCGAAGACAATAAGACTGATTGATTCATGACTAACCAGCATAAAACATCTACCGAGTTCTGGAAACACAAACGACTGGGTCAGATGACACATACCGAGTGGGAAAGCTTGTGTGATGGCTGCGGACGTTGCTGTCTGCATAAACTGGAAGATGATTCTGATGGACGCATGTATTACACACGGGTAGCCTGTGAACTGCTGGATGTTTCAACTTGCCGCTGTAAGGATTATGCTAATCGCCAGAAGACGGTGCCAGACTGTATTCAGCTCAGCGTCGAGCAGGCACATTTCTTTGACTGGTTACCCGATACCTGTGCCTATCGTTTACTTGCAGAAGGCGAGCCCCTGCCGGAATGGCACCCTTTGATTACCGGTGATCCTCAGAGTGTGATTGATGCAGGTGTCTCCGTAAGACATATTGCCATCAGTGAATCCGATGATATTGATTTAACCGAAGAGGTCATTGCGCTGCAGCCCCCCGTTTATCCACATGACACCTGAGCAAAGTCGCGAATTTACCGCCCGCCTTGAACAAGCTGCATTGACGCTGCTTGAAATGGAAATTTACCGAAAACCAGATGATTTGGCCCGACGTTTCGGATTGCCATTACCGGTAGTCCGTTACTGGTGGCGTCAAACCGATGAAAAAACGCGTCCAGTCGATCAAAACAGCCTGTCACCACGCGAAGTCAAAGTGATTCGTAAAGCGACGCAAACGCTGGAAGGATGGGAAAAGATTAAACGTTATCGTCCGCCATGTGGCGCACGTCTGCCGGGTGGCAAAAAGTGCAAACGTTCAGTGGCGATACGCCAACCGGAAGCCTGGTCATTAGGTGCTTTGGCCGATCGTTGTCGCCTGCATGGCGGAAATGCCCGGCGCGTTATTCGTTCTAAAACTGAGGACGATACAGAATGAGGGACTTATGCTTGAGACAACGGAAATTCTGAACCGATTGCTGACGCTGTGTAACGAGCAAAAAAGCGGCACCTTATTTTTAACCACTGCAGACAACAAAGCCTGTCATATTATTTTTGAAAACGGTCGTATTGAAGCCATGGCGTTTGGTTCAGTCAAAGGCTTAGCCGTCGCTAATTTGTTGCCAAGGTTATTGATAGAACGAACCAGTTTTAACAGTACCCTCAGAATGCCATTGAGTGAACGGGCCAATATCGAAGATCAGGCTGATATTTTTGCCGCACTGGGATTGCGCCGTCAGGCGCCCACTGAAACGAAACTTTCACAAACAGTTGCGAAACCGACGCGAATGTATCGCGGGCATTTGATTGTTGAACAGGAACCAAAGGATCTATCGCCGAAACCAGCTAAATCAGTTGTCGAACCCAGTCAAAAAATACCGTCGAAAAAAAGCAAAAAAAAAACGTATCTATCGTGGTCAAGTGATTGAAGATTGAAACTACTCAGATAATTTGTCACATTGATTGCGCCAAAATCGTTAACATATCGCCACGTTGCAGACTCCGGAATTCATCATGAGTAACATTTCTCCCCAAGATCTCAATCGAGGTTTACTCGATTTTATTGATGCGTCACCCACACCGTTTCACGCAGTGGAAAATATGCAGTCGGCTTTAAAATCAGCTGGTTACAAGTTGCTTGATGAAAAGGACAGCTGGGGGAAATTACCCGCCGGTCGTTATTTCGTCACCCGTAACGATTCTTCATTGATTGCCTTTAACCTGCCTGCACAGGCTATTGCCGAAGCAGGTTTTCAAATGGTGGGAGCGCATACCGATAGTCCGTGTTTAAAAGTTAAACCGCAACCGGGAACAGTACGTCATTCATTCTGGCAACTTGGAGTGGAAGTTTATGGTGGTGCACTGTTAAACCCCTGGTTTGATCGTGACCTATCCATGGCCGGCCGGGTCAGTTATGTCGATGCCGAAAATCAATTACGCCATAGTTTGATCAATTTCAAAAAACCGGTGGCGGTTATTCCAAGTCTGGCGATTCATCTGGATCGGGAAGTGAACCAGAATCGCAGTATTAATCCACAGCTGCATCTGCCACCGATATTGCTGCAGAGTGAAGAGGGTGATAAACCTGATTTTCGTGCTTTAATGGAGCAGCAACTTCGATCCGAACATGGTGATATGGCTATTGGCAAAGTTCTGGATTATGAGATCTGCTTTTATGACACTCAACCAGCTGCATTGGTGGGGCTCAATGAAGATTTTATCAGTGCGGCACGGCTGGATAATTTACTCAGTTGTTATATTGGCTTGCAGGCTTTACTGACCGGTACTGCCGATAAAGCTACTCTGTTGGTGTGCACCGATCATGAAGAAGTTGGCAGTGTTTCAACCAGTGGCGCCCAGGGCACATTTCTCCCTGCAGTTCTGCAACGTTTAGCTCTGGATAATGAAAGCTTCCAACGTATGCTTCAACAGTCTTTATTGATTTCTGCTGATAATGCACATGGAATACATCCCAACTATGCTGACCGGCATGACGCGCAACATGGGCCAATTTTGAATAAAGGCCCGGTTATTAAAACCAATGCCAATCAGCGTTATGCCACCAACAGTGAAACCAGTGCACGGTTCAGACAGATTTGTGAACTGGCAGATGTGCCGGTGCAGGATTTTGTGGTGCGTACGGATATGGCCTGTGGCAGTACGATTGGGCCTATAACGGCCAGTAACCTAGGGGTGAAGACCCTGGATATTGGTGTACCCACATTTGCCATGCATTCAATTCGTGAACTCGCTGGCAGCCTGGATACCTGGCATTTATATAACGCACTAAAACAATTTTTCAATTAATAATCAAAGGAATACATACACTATGTCAGAAACAGTTGATGAATTAACGGTGACCTATCAGGAAGGCGATGTCACTACGGTAAAAGAGCTGGATAAAGTCGTTCTTACCAAAGGTGCCTGGGCGACAGTAATGTTTCGCTATCAGGATCTGGATCGTAAAACAGGTGAATTTGGTCCGGATAAATACACCATCCGCCGTTATCAAAAACGCAATGGCGAATACGGTCAACGTTCAAAATTTAATATTTCTAGTCGTGACCAGGCGCAGCAAATTATTGAGGCGTTAACACGCTGGACCAAAGATTAAATAGCTGCCTATGAATAAGAGTTTATTGACTAATCTCTGCGCTGCTGCATTGGTTAGCGTCGGGTTATTGCTTGATACGCCCTGGCGTGATCCAGTGTTGGCCACAGGTATGTTTGCCCTGGCCGGTGGTATAACCAACTGGCTGGCCATTCATATGTTGTTTGAAAAAGTGCCTGGGCTATATGGTTCGGGTGTTATTGCGGCACGCTTTAATGAATTTCGTGTTGCCATCGAAAAACTGGTCATGGAACAGTTCTTCAATCAGCAAAGCCTGGATCGCTTTGTCAGCCAAATGCTTGATGATAAACGCGAAAATAAACTGGATTTTTCAGAAATCATTGATCAAACCGATCTGGATCCCGTGTTTGACAATCTGGTGGCCACCATTATGGAATCCTCGTTTGGCAGCATGTTGTCGATGGTGGGTGGCGCCAAAGCCCTTAAACCATTGAAAGAACCTTTTGTTCGTAAAATGCAGCAGTCGCTCAACGATATTGCGCACAGCGAACATTTTCAGCAGCATCTGCGAGAAAAACTGAGCAGTGGGCCGGTCAGTGATGATTTATACCGTCAGATATACACTATCGTTCATAGTCGACTGGATGAACTGACACCGCAGATGGTCAAACAGATGGTTCAGGATTTAATCCGTCAGCATCTGGGCTGGCTGGTCGTATGGGGGGGCGTATTTGGTGGCTTAATAGGATTGATGACCAGCTTTTTACCGTTGTGAACTCCTGGATCGAGAATAATTGCCGCTTATGTGCCGCGCCAGTGTCGTTTTATCACCATTGGCGCGGATATGATTACTGGCAATGCAGTGAATGTCATGCAGTACAGATGGACAATCAGCATCTGCCGGATCGCGAAAGCGAAAAAGCACTGTATCTGACCCATGAAAATGATGTGAACGATCCGCGTTATCAGCAGTTTGTTTCCCCAATCACTGAGGCCATCCTAAGCCAAATACTACCGGACAAAATTGGTTTGGATTTTGGTGCAGGTCCTGGGCCCGTCATCAGCAAAATCATCACCGAAAAAGGCTATCAAACAAAGCTTTATGACCCGGTTTTCCATCCGAATATCAGCGTGTTATCCGAACAATATGATTTTATTATCTGCTGCGAAGTTATTGAGCATTTCCATCAACCGGCGGTGGAATTTGCCCGGCTTAAATCGTTGTTAAATCCTGGTGGAAAATTGTTTTGCATGACTCAACTGTTAGATAACAGCATTGATTTTGCCAGGTGGCATTACAAAAACGATATCACTCATGTTTTTTTCTATCATCGCGACAGTTTGAATTTCATTCAAAAACAATTTGCCTTCAGTGCAGTTGAAATAAATCAGCGATTAATAAGCTTTACTAACTGAATTGTTCGCGAATAGCGGCCAGATGTTCTGCTGGTAATTCGATTACGACACTGACCGTATCGGTAAATTGTTGGTCGAGGATGCGACCATGGATCTGTTTCAGTTGATATTCCAGCATTTGCAGCTGACTGTAATCTATCTGCAGACTTAACCCCGCCATTTCAACCCAAGGTAATTTTCCGGCCGCATCAATGGCTTGTTTGGCGGCATTGCCATAGGCACGGGTTAAACCGCCTGTGCCTAATTTAACGCCGCCAAAATAACGAATCACCGCTACCACGGTATTAATTAAGTCTTCACCTTGTAACGGTGCCAGAATTGGCCTTCCTGCGGTGCCGGAGGGTTCACCCGCATCAAAAAATCGTTCAGTGATAAATCCTTCGGGCGCTCTTATTCGCCAGGCAAAGGCCAAATGATTTGCCGAAGGGTGTTGCGCGGCTAACTGCCTGAGTTGCTTTAAGGCAGATTGCTCATTGTCACAGGACATGGCGACACCAATAAAACGTGATTTTTTTATTTCAGATTCGACACTGGCCGGCGTACGAACAACAAAAAACTGGTTGGACATCTTATTTACTATAGGAAAATACAGCCTGACAATTTACCATATTGCCATCTTTTGCTCGCAGGCCAGGCGGGGCAATGTCCAAATTCATCTTAATAAATCGGGTAATACAGTTTGTCAGAATTAAGTTTTGCAGTAGGTCAACGTTGGGTCAGCAACAGCGAGGCCGAATTAGGTCTGGGTATCATTACCGAAGTCAGCGGCAGACGAATTGAAATCGCCTTTCCGGCTGCCGATGAACAACGAAGTTATGCGGCGAATAATGCACCGTTAAGCCGGGTCGACTACCCAGTGGGCGAACAGATTAAAACCCGTCAGGGACAGCAATTTACTATCAGCGAAAAACATCCGTTAAATGGTTGTGTGATTTATCAGGGCGAAACCGCTGAGGGAGAAGCGATCAGTATCCATGAAATGGATCTGGACAGCTTTGTACAATTCAGCCAGGCAACCGATCGTCTGTTTGCCGGGCAGATAGACAAAAATCGCAAATTTCAGCTAAGACTCCGAACCCATCAATATTTTCATCGGTTACATCAATCACCCGTATTTGGTCTGTTGGGGGGCCGTGTGCAATGTCTGCCCCATCAGTTTTATATTGCTTCACAGATGACACACCGTATTTCAACCCGGGTATTACTGGCCGATGAAGTCGGTCTGGGTAAAACCATCGAAGCAGGCATGATTATGCACCAGCAAATCATGCAGGGACGGGCCAGCCGGGTATTGGTTATTGTTCCTTCTGCTTTGGTGCATCAATGGCTGGTGGAAATGCTGCGGCGTTTTAATCTGGCCTTTACGGTGATTGATGCCGAGCGCTATGAGGCCCTGGTTGAGTTGGATGAAGGTAATGCCTTTGATAGCGCGCAGCTGGTGTTAACTGATTTACAGACGCTGGAAACCCATCCCGAAATGCAACAGGATGTATTGCATGTGAGCTGGGATATGTTGGTAGTGGATGAAGCCCATCATTTGCAGTGGCATGCAGATCACAGTAGTGAGGGGTATCAGCTGGTTGAAAAACTGGCCGCGCAGATTGCCTCAGTTTTGTTATTAACAGCTACCCCTGAGCAACTGGGCATGGACAGTCATTTTGCCCGTCTGCGCTTGCTGGATCCGGATCGTTATTATGATTTGACACAGTTTCGTGAAGAACAGCAGAAATATCAGCAGATCAGTCAGTTGCTGGATCAACTGATGGCGATTGAATCAGCCGCTGAATTTGCCGCTAAAAACAACCTGAAAACAGAATTAAAAAATTATCTGGATGATACGCTGCTGGACGGACTGGCTGACGCAGAGCAGTTTGAATCTGCACGCGAACAGGCAAAACAGCAATTTGTTGATCAATTCGGTACCGGGAGGATTTTATTCCGTAATACCCGCGAGACAGTTAAAGGTTTCCCTGAGCGCCAATTAACTGCACATGCCCTAGTGCCTACCAAGCATTATTTATTTCAAACAGGCAACAATCTAACCGAATTGTTGCAACCCGAAATTCTATTAGGTGAAAACTGGCTGACGTTAGACCCAAGAGTCGACTGGCTGGTGAACTGGCTTAAAGAACACCGAGGTGAAAAAACCTTATTAATTACTGCCAATGCTGAAACCGCTCAGCAGCTGGAATTGCATTTGCGGTTACAACATGGAATACGCAGCAGCGTGTTCCATGAACACATGACCCTGATCAATCGTGATCGGGCTGCTGCATTCTTTGCGGATGACGAAGAAGGCGCACAGATCCTTATTTGCTCTGAAATCGGCAGCGAAGGACGGAATTTCCAATTCTGTTCCTACCTGGTGTTATTTGATCTGCCACTGAATCCGGATTTGCTGGAACAGCGTATTGGTCGTTTGGATCGTATTGGTCAACGCAATACGGTAAATATCGTGGTGCCTTATTATCAGGATACCGCTCAGCAACTGCTGCTCGAATGGTATCACCAAGGCTTGAATGCCTTTGAATCGGTCTGTAAAACGGGTTCAGCATTACGTGAACAATTTGCTGAACAGTTGGAAAAGTGTTTGCGTGACCCTGCAGATAAAAAAGCCTTTGCCAGATTGCTTGATGATACCCGGCAAGCAGAGCAGCAATTGCGGGAAAATCTCAGCCAGGGCCGGGATCGTTTACTGACGCTGAACTCCTTTGATGAATCCGCTGCAAAAGAGATTCTGATGCAGGTTGAAGAAGCCAGCAGTCCATTGGAACTGGCGGCTTTTATGGATGATTTCTTTGATGCCTATGGTATTGAACAGCAGGCGCATAGTGCTGACAGCATTATTCTGCAACGCGGTGATGAGCTGCGCAGTGATGAAATTGATTTGCCTGAAGATGGGTTAACGGCAACCTATCAGCGTGCCAGAGCGTTATCACGTGAAGATATGGCTTTTTTAACCTGGGAACACCCATTAGTGCTATCGGCAATGGATGCAGTCATCAGCTCTGATTTGGGCAATACCGCTTTCTGTCAGTTGAAAAGTAATCTGGTGGTTGCTGGCAGTTTATTGCTGGAAGTGGCATTTGTGATGCATTGCCCGGCACCCAAACACTATAATATCACTCGATACATACCTGAATCGTACCTGCGGATCGTCATAGATGAGAAAGGGCGACGACTGGATGAACATTTGACCGAGCAGGAAATGAATCAACAGGCTGGTCGTATTCCCAAACATACTGCCCAGCAGATGGTGCAGGTGGCCCGCGAACGTATTGATGGATTAATTGATTCCAGTAAAAAAATGGCTGCCACATATCAAAAGCAGCTTATCGATGAAGCCATCAGTAAAATGACACAGCTGACGGATAATGAAATACAGCGCCTGCAGCATCTTGCTGAAAAAAATACGCATATTAAATCTTCAGAAATTGAAACCATGCAATCACAGCAGCAACAACTGCAACAGTATCTGCAACATGCAGAATTGAAATTGGATGCATTACGCTTAATCATCGTGACAGAAGCGGAGTGATCTGCCAAAGTCACGGATCAAAAACATAACGGAGTAGGGTTTTGATTAAACGTTGGTTACCACCTTTACTGGTCGTGGCATTGGCCATAGTGATATTCAGTACGTTGATCAGTACTCGCCCACAGGCTCCGGTTCAGGATCGCCCGGCTCAGGGTGTGTTGGTCGATACTCAGCAAATTGATTTTGCGTCGTTGTCACCGACACTTACTTTATACGGTCGTCTCGAAGCACCACAAATGGCCAACCTGCGTGCTGCAATCAATGCTGATGTAGCAAAAGTTTATGTATTTGATGGCGACATGGTTGAACAGGGCCAAATACTGGTCGAACTGGATCAGCAGGAAGCTCAACTGGCGGTTGATCAGGCTGCCGGCGAACTGGCATTGATAGATGCCCAGATTGCTGCTGAACAGTCGCAACTTAAACGCAATGAAGCACTGTTTGCCACTCAACAACAATTGGTAGATTTGGCAAAAGCGGCAGTCGGCCGTGCTGAAAAACTGCAACAAAGCCAGTTATCATCGCAAGCGTTATTAGATGAATCCATCTCGCTACAGGCACAGCAAAGTCTCAATCTGAAACAGTTGCAGTTTGATATCCAGGATCATCCGATCCGTATGGCACAACTGCAGGCAAATCGTAAACAAGCTCAGGCCAGACTGGATAATGCGCAGCTGGATCTCAGCCGCACCATTATCAAAGCCCCTTTTTCCGGTCGTATCAGTAGTCGGCAAATCGCCATCGGTGACCGGGTCCAAACCGGTGATGCATTAGTGACACTTTATGATATGCGGCGACTGGAATTACGTGCGTCGATTCCTGAGCGTTATCTGGCCGATATTTATCCAGTGTTTGAAAAACAGCGGTTGACTGCCATTGCACAGCTTGCCGGTCAGCCGTATGAATTTGAATTGCGCCGTCTCAGTGGCGAAGTAAATGTGAATGTCGCAGGACGTGACGGCCTGTTTCGCCTGAAAGGTGAGCCGGGACCACTGGCATTAGGGCAGTTTGTCAGTGCTCAGCTGACGTTGCCGGTTCGCGAAAAAACGGTCGCCATTCCTTACAGCGCCCTGTATGGTCTGGATAGGGTGTATCGGGTTCGAAACAATCTTCTTGAAGCCGTAAGCGTAACCAAAATCGGTGATTATGCAGATCAGGATGGCAAAAGCCGTTTGCTGATCCAAAGCGATGCCCTGCAACAGGGTGATCTGATTATTACGACTCAATTACCTAATGCTATCAATGGTTTATCGGTGAGTGTTAAGGATGAGTGAACCGGTGAAACGCGACTTTATCGGCATCTTTGCCCAACATCGCGTGGCGGCCAATCTGTTAATGCTGGTGATGATTCTCGCCGGAATTTTGTCTTTAAACCGTATCAATACCCAGTTTTTTCCCACATTTGCGTTGGATATTATCACCGTCAGTATTGAATGGCGTGGCGCCAGTGCTGAGGATGTTGCCGAATCAATTACCCGGCAGGTAGAACAGGAATTACGCAGTGTTGATTATGTGAAAAAGATGACTTCCACTTCGTCATACGGAATGTCATTGGTCACCATTGAGTTTATCGAAAAAAGTGATATGGGGCAGGCACTGGATCAGGTCAAGGATCGCATTGCGCAGATCCGTAATCTGCCTACTGACAGTGAAGAACCTGAAGTTTCATTGGTGACAAATTACGAAAGCGTGGCGCGAATTCTGATCACCAGTGAAACCGGCGACCTGGCATCGCTGCGTTACCTTGCCCATGATATTGAACATGATCTTCTTGATCGGGGCATTTCACGGATTAATATCAGCGGACTGCCGCTGGAAGAAATTGCCATACAACTGGATAAAGCCAAGCTGGAGGCATTGGGGCTGGAGCTGGATCAGGTTGCGGATCGTATTGCCCGGTTAAGTCAGGATTTACCGGCTGGTGAAATCGGTAATGAGGAGAGCACACGACAAATCCGCAGTCTGGATCAAGGGCGTAATGTACAGGCTTTTGCCGAATTTGCTTTGCAATCAGACTTTGCCAACGGCTTGGTCAAACTGGAAGATGTCGCGACCATAGAACGCCGTCCTTTGCGTAAACAAATGAATCTGTTCTATCAGGGTCAGCCAGCCATTGAGCTGGAACTGCAACGTACTGAAAATGCGGATTCGCTAAAAAGTGCACGTATTCTTGAAAAATGGCTGGACGATAACGCTGGCAGTCTGCCAGAAGGTGTTCAGTTGAAAGTCTATGATGCCAGTTGGCAGTTGATCAAAGAGCGTATCAATCTGCTGTTAAAAAATGGTCTGGGTGGCTTACTGCTGGTACTGGGCATTCTGTTTCTGTTTCTGCATGGACGGGTAGCTTTTTGGGTGGCGGTTGGTATTCCGGTATCCTTTATGGCGGCATTGGCCGTGTTATATGCACTCGGCGGCAGCATTAACATGATCAGCCTGTTTGGGCTGATTATGTCGCTGGGGATTATTGTTGATGATGCGATTGTAGTAGGGGAAGATGCTTTCGCCCACTACCAGAGCGGTGAACCTTCGTTAACTGCATCGGAAGGTGGCGCCAGACGAATGCTGGCACCGATTCTATCGTCGTCACTCACCACTATTTCTTCCTTTATTCCACTGATGTTAATCAGTGGCGTAATTGGCAATATTCTGTTTGATATTCCATTCGTAGTGATCTGCGTGATCATCGCCTCGTTGATTGAGTGTTTTTTGATCCTGCCGGGGCATTTACGGCATAGTTTTCACAATATTCATCACGCCAAGCCTTCAGCTATCAGAGCGCAACTGGATAGGGCCTTTAATTATCTGCGGGATGATCTTTTCCGGCCACTGGTCACCCATGCCGTTAAAAATCGTGGCTTAACGGTCAGTGCTGCGCTGGCGTTATTGATTATCAGTTTTGGCTTGCTGGCAGGCGGTCGTATCAGCTTTAATTTTTTCCCGTCGCCTGAAGGTACCACCGTGTTAGCCAATGCCCGATTTGTGGCAGGCACGCCACGCAGTGAGGTTGATAAATTTCTGCAACATATTTCAGCCACGCTGGAACAGACCGATCAGCAATGGGAGCAACCCCTGGTTGATGTGGCGACCAGCAAACTGGGGGCTGCCGGTACCGCTGGGGGGATGTCCGAATCACAAATTGATGATCGTTTTGCTTCCATGCAGGTCGAACTGACGTCACCGGATCAGCGTGATGTGCGTAATCAAACCTTTATTAATGCCTGGCGCGAAAAGATTATTTTGCCCGCCGGAATAGAGACTTTCACCATTTCCGAACGTCGTGGCGGACCTCCGGGCAGTGATATTGATATCCGTCTTACCGGAGGCAATACCGATATTCTTAAAGCTGCTTCCAAAGAAGTCATCGAAGCATTGCAACGTTATCCCGGTGTCAGTGCCATTGAAGATGACTTGCCTTATGGCCAGTCGCAATTGATTTATCGACTCAAAGAGCAAGGCAAGGTACTGGGGCTGACAGTTGATGATGTCGGCAGGCAGTTACGTGCAGCCTATGATGGACGTCTGGTACAGATTTTTCAGGATGGTGATGACGAAGTCGAAGTGCGGGTGATGTTTCCGGATAGTCAACGTAATACCCAGGCTTCACTGGATGACTTTATGATTCGACTTCCCAATGGGGGCAGTGTGCCGCTGGATTCGGTAGTACATTTTGATTCACGACGTGGCTTTGATGTGCTGCGTCATACGGATACCCGATTGGCTGTGCATGTAACGGCTACGGTAGACAGTCAGGTAACCAATAACAACACCATTCTGGCTGATTTACAGCGTGATTTTCTACCGGATCTGACGTCACGCTATGGCATTCAGGTAGTATTTGAGGGCAGGGCGGAAGAGCAGGCTGATACGATTGGGGACATGAAACAGGGCGTGTTGCTGGCATTTGCTTTGATCTACATTATTCTTGCCTGGGTATTTGCCTCTTATGGCTGGCCACTGGTGGTGATGACGGCTATTCCTTTTGGCTTGATTGGTGCACTGGTCGGACATTGGTTATTGGGTATCGATCTGACTATTCTGTCTTTATTCGGTATCTTTGGTCTGTCAGGCATTGTGGTGAATAATGCGATCATTCTGGTCACTTTTTTCAAGAATTTACGGGAAAAAGGGCTGGAGACTCAACATGCCATCATTGAAGCATCCGTTTTGCGCCTGAGAGCAGTCTTATTGACCTCCCTGACCACTATCGGTGGTCTGACTCCTTTGTTATTTGAGACATCACCCCAGGCACAGTTTTTGATTCCAATGGCGGTATCGATTTCGTTCGGTCTGATGTTTGCTACGGTATTGGTGTTACTGGTGATTCCGGCATTATTGTCATTTCATGAGAGCATTGCCGAGTCTATGACTGGCTTTCGATCAAGCAAGACACAAACTGAATAAGAGGGTAAACATGAAACTACGGCTTATTGGTTTATTGTTGGGACTTGGCAGTAGTGTATTAGGCAATTCGGTATTTGCTGAGGAAGCCCCGGTCACCTTACAGACCCTCACTGACCATGTGTTTATCAATCATCCTGCACGTCAGGCAGAGGCCAGTATGGATGCATTGGCAGAAAGCCGATCCACACTGGCCGGGCAGCTGTTTGCCGAGCCATTAAGTTTATCGGTTAATCATTTTAATGATGTCATTGGCAGCAGTGATGGACTGCAGGAATGGGAAACCTCCGTTGAAATGCCTATCTGGCTGCCGGGCGAAAAGCGTCAGCAACAGAATCTGTCACGTCATCTGGCAGCAGAAGTACCGTATTATCAACAAAGGATCCGTCTGGATGCATCAGCACAAGTACGTGAACATGTATGGCAGGTAATGCTGTCAGCTGCCAAGGTCAGACATGCTGAAACCTTGCAGGAAAATGCCGGGAATTTATTGAAAAATGTTCAAAGCCGGGTCGAAGGCGGGGATTTGTCACGTTCGGAGGCTTTACTGGCACAAAGTCATCATCTGGAAATGCAGTCCCAGCTGGCTTCAGCCAAAATGGATTTGCAGCAAAGCTTGAATCAGTATCAATTTCTGACAGGCCAGCAGGTGTTACCTGATGTGATCGAAGAAACACTGCCCATGGTGCTGGAAATTGACAAAGATCACCCCTTGTTAGCGGAACTTGAACAGCAGATTGCCCGGCAACGCAGTGAAATGGCCAATGCGCGTTATGACAATGCCCGCCATCCCAGCGTATCGCTGGGCGTCAAACGTGAACGTGATGCTCATGCCGATCCATACAATAACAGTATTGGTGTGGGTGTGAGTTTTGCGCTGAATGACAGCCGATACCAACAGCCGGCAATTGCTCAGGCAAGTCGTCTGTTAGCTGATTTGCAAATAGCGCAACAGCAACAGAAACGACAGCTTGAAGCGGCGCTGCTTGCCGCGAAAGATAAATATAAAACCCTGCAACAACGCCAAATCCTGCTTAAAGAGCAGTATGAGGTCAGTCAACAATATGTTTCGATGCAACAACGCAGTTTTGATATGGGCGGTATTGATTTAACGACTTTTTTACGTAGTCAGGAAGTCGCGGATAAACATCGTCATCAGTTGTTGCAGCTGGAAATTGAGATTCAGCAACAAATTTCGATGATAAACCAGATAGCGGGACGGAATTTATAATGGTTTGCCGGATTATCTGGAAATAGCACTTTCAGCACGCATTCTGGCAGCTAAATCTTCCCATAAAGACAAGCGTGAGGCATCGCCGACACGTTGTCCCTCACCGCGTGACTTGGCCAGCCACAGACCCGTCCCATTAAAACTGTAAACCGGTATCAGATCCTGACGACGGTTTGCCGATTTTATTTCATTGATTAGATTATCCAGAACCAATGGAATAGCACGACGATTTTCAAAATAGGTCAGGACCATGTGAGCCTGGTTCAGGTTGGTGGCCTTAACGTATGTGATGCGTAGTTTATCTTCATCTACTCCCAGCTGTTTCAGCGTGAAGTACTTGGCAATCGAATAATCCTCACAATCACCGGCGCCAATCGACAGCATTTCTATCGGTGTGGCCCAATAGTCTTCCTGATTCCACAGCAAAATATCATCGACAAACAGGACATTACTGTTGAAAAAATCATTCACCACAGTGAGTTTTTCGTGATCTGTCAGATCCTTGCCTTCCAGCATCAATGCCTGCCATGCTTCTACCCGTTGTCTGGCATCACTGTCATATTCATTTTCAATCTTTTGCAACAACGCTTCCGAAATCAGTAATTCCGCTAACAGCGGTACCGAAAATGGCAGCAGCCATGCGAGGATGGCTGCTAAAACAATTGGCTTTAGCCTTTGTAACATTGATTAACGACTGATCCCGAATAAACCAGCCTGTTGCAGCCACAGGAAGTCTTCTTCATCTTGCACGCTTTCCGCTAATACTCGCACTTCAATTAAACGGGCAATTTCCTGAATAATATCCAGCAAATCGGGCTTACTGGTATTGCTACGGATCTCAGTGGTCAAATCACGCGCCAGTCGGATGTAATCAATATGCAGATCTTTAAGCAGATTCACTGGAATGACATCACTGCTATAACGTTTGAGCAAACTATGTGCACCCAATTGTCTGACAAAAATGCTGAAATTCGTAAACGTATCCAGATCCTTGGCCGCAGCATAAGCCGTTACGCTAAAGGCAAGCAGAGCCGGGGAAATGCCGGACTGAATAACCTCTTTGCCAAGCCATTGTTTGAAGTCAGCGGAAGCAATAGAAGCCAGGGATAAGTTGATGGTAACAGGGGCGGGTTCAGCTTCCTGCTGCATCAGTTTCAGCACTTTCTGCACAATATGTTTATCCAGTGTTTCCACCAGATCAAAGGCTTCAGCCATTGAGAATAACGTGCCGATTGGCAGCAGATCTCCATTTCCATCCCGCACTTCAGTAAAGGCTTCGCGCATCACCAGATGGGGTTTGGCGGTATCACTGTAGTTATAAGCCTGGTTGGTAAAAGTGATAACGGCTGAATCGGTTTTAATGACCTGTTCGATAGTCGCTTTCCAGCTCATCTCCGTCATCGAACTCAGAATGTTTTCCTTGATATAAAATGCATTGGCTTCGATCAAACGTGCCTGTTCATAGGCTTCCACCAAAGCAGGCATCAATCGTTCGAACTCACTGCTTCGTTCAAACGACACAATCCCCATATGCAGCAAATCACTCTGATCGTATTGCTGACCTAATTCGCTGGCAATCGATTGAATCTGCTCAGCAATCAGGGTGATATCATCGATATTGCTGTCAGTTGTTAACACAGCAAATTCGGAACCATACCAACGGTAACTGCGTGTATTCGTGAAAGGTAGCTGCCGTAACTGGCTGGCAAAAGCTTGCAGTAATTCATCTACGGCCTGTTTACCATGATTTTTCACCACCGCACTTAAATCATCAAATTTGATATAGATGACATGACCAAATTCACCAATTGATAATGACTGTTTGATATCTACATTAAAGGTTTGCTGATTTAACAGATTGGTCAGCGGATCACGGTTCAGGTTGTCATTGAGTTTATCCAGACGGGCATTCAAATGATGAATGGTCTTGCCGATTTTAGTCGACATGCTGTTCATGGATTTGGCCACAGAACGCACTTCTTTGGTCCAGGGCAAATCATCGATAACGGTAAATTTTCCGGCAGAGATGTCATCGGCTTGTTTGGTAATGTCTTTTAATGGGCGCAATGTCATTCTTAATACGATCAACAGCAATAAAATAGCGCCAAGCAGGATTAACAGGGAAAATTTAAGGGTAGATTTAAATTGCTCATACAGCTTGAGGTAGCCATAACCAGGATTACTGGTGACATGCAGGGTGCCGGCGATATTCCAGCCAGTACTGATTTCACTGACGGCCGTGACGGTTTCGATTGGCAGGAAGCGGATAAGCCAGTCAGGAACTCCCCGAACTTCATCCGGATTGGTCAGCCGAACCAGCTCATTATCATCGACATCCAATAAACGCATTTCCTTGTAATAGCCGGTATCAAAAATAGCGTTCATCATGGTTCGCAGAATCGGATCTGTCTCATCGGCCATATGCGGGCTGAGGGATAATCCCAAAGAGGTTGCTGTGTCCTGTACATGCACTTCCGATTCACCTTGCAGATAACTACGGATATTGTCCATGCTCATGACAAAATTTACTGAGAACACAATCAGAAAAATCAGTGTTAACAGAATAAGTAACTGTTTTGATAAAGACATAAGATACAACCTCAATTTGAAAGGTATCATCAGGCTGGAGTCAGCATGAGACAAGCGTTTTGCTGCTTCATCCAGTAATCGGGCTAACATTACCTGTGCATCAACGCTCAAGCAAGCTAAATACTGAGTTATTGGTCAAAATCGGGAAGGATTATGCTTTTGTTTTCAGCTTTGCATTGATACGATCCGTCAATACTCCTTGAAGGTTGTCTTCCCATGTTTCTTGTTTTGGCGCAAATGGCTGTTTTAATTGCCTGTGGCGCGCTTTGGCAGGCTCTGGCGCCCAAACATATCCCTGCGCTGGCGCATCGGCGTGCACTGACGGATCTGGTGTTTTATATCCTGTTACCGGCAATGGTGATTGATGTGATCTGGCAAGCGCCTTTAGATATCAATTCCATGAAAATTTCGCTGCTGGCCATGAGTGGTCTGCTGACAGCCGCTTTTTTTATCTGGCTGGTATTGAAATATACATCGGTAACCAATACGCAAAAGGGCGCATTAATACTGGCGGCTACATTTCCGAATGTCACTTACCTGGGGTTGCCGGTATTGGATCAGGTACTCGGCAGCTGGTCGAATGCCATTATTCTGCAATACGATTTATTTGCCTGTACACCGGTTCTGATGACGGTTGGAATGTTAATGGCGGGTTATTACGGCAGTCATGACCAGTCAACGCATCCATTAAAAAGTCTGATTAAAATCCCGCCTTTATGGGCAGTAACTATCGCTGTATTATTGAATTTACTGAATATTAACCGACCCGAATTTATTCATGCGGCATTGCAAACACTTTCTGGTGGTGTCGTTCCTTTAATGCTGATTGCATTAGGTATGAGCATTCGCTGGCAAAGTTTTCGGTTCAGTTTATTACCCTTGTTGTTACCCGTGGCCATTATTACCTTATTTATTGCGCCATCTGGTGTCTGGTTGCTCACGCAAATAGTCAATTTACCAGCCGACATTATGACCACGGTGATTTTATCCGCTGCGATGCCGACAATGGTGTTTGGCATAGTGATCTGTGAACGCTACGGTTTGGATACATCACTTTATGCGGCAGCCGTGACATTAACGACCGTGTTATGCATGGTGAGTTTACCGCTGTGGTTTTATTGGATTAACTGATCAGACCAGACAAAACCGGCCTGATCAATCGCCTGCTTGATTAGTTGCATGGCTTGTTCAACCTGATCGAGTTCGCCCCGCAGACTGAATTCAATATGTGGGGGATCACCCAGATGAGGCAGGCTTGAAAGCTTCAATTGCGGATAGTCATGTACGATTTGATTCATTACCGGTAATAAATCGGACTCGCGGCCGCGCTGCACAAAAATAGTCTGTTCAGCTGCGGGCCGCTGATTTTTTAAATGTGCATATCGGTTATCCAAAACCCATTCCACCATTGGCCAGGCCATTTCAGGAAAGCCAGGTGTAAAGTGATGGTTTGCATAAGAAAATCCCGGTATCTGATTAATTGTATTAGGAATTATCCGAGCCCCTTCTGGCAGATACCCCATCAAAATCCGATTGGGATAAGCGGATTCGCCAAAACGGGCTTCAATTTCTGCAATGGCATCTGGATGTGGAATTAAGGGTACATCAGCAATTTTGGCAACAGTCTGCCGGGTTCGATCATCCGGAGTAGCACCGATTCCACCAAAGCTGAACACCAGATCTTCGCTGCTCATGCTATAGCGTAATGCTCGCTCAAGCTGCTGTGGATCATCACCTACAATTAACGTCCAGCTGAGTTCCAGACCGCGCTTGGCGAGCATAATTTGTAGTTGATTAAAATGCTTGTCCTGACGTTTACCACTGAGGATTTCATCACCAATAATGACCGCACCAATATGCATGTTTACTCCGATTCCTGTCGATTACGCATAAAATCTGCGGTCTGGGCAAATGAACTCATCAATTGTTCAGCAAATAATGGATCGAGATCCATGGTTTTAAGCGCCTGCGCCATACAATACAACCACTGATCCCGCTCTTCGATACCAATCGAAAAAGGCAGATGCCTGGCTCTCAATCGGGGATGTCCATACTTTTCTATATATAAGGAAGGCCCACCCAGCCAACCGCTTAAAAACATAAAGAGTTTATCTTCACTGATTTGAATGTTTTGTGGATGTAAGCCACGGATTACCTCAGTTTGCGGCGTCTCGCACATGATTTTATAAAAAGTATGACAGAGTTTTCTGACGGCAGGTTCGCCGCCAATGCGATCATAAGGTGTTGCGATTTCGGCCATGCTGAATCCAAGCTCAAAACGTCACAGTTTACTCTGCATCAATGTACTCATAAAGGGTTATAAGGTTGCGGCATCAGGTTCAGACCGGGATAATGAGTCGTTTTCTTAGCACTAAATAAAGGAGCGATAGCTTATGAGTGAAAGAATTGTAATGCGAACAGGTGAAGCACTGATCGCGGATGGTCCGCCATTAACTGCCGCAGAACCGGAAGTTGTTATCGGTGAACTGGATGGACCAGTAGGAACCGCATTTGCCAACTTAATGGGTGATCAGGTCAAAGGTCATTCGCGCGTACTGGCGCTGATGAATACCGATGTTCAGGTTCGTCCTGCGACGATCATGGTCAGTAAAGTGACTGTTAAAAACACCGCCTATACCAATATCCTGATGGGTACAGTACAAGGCGCGATTGCTAATGGCGTTCTGGATGCCGTACGTAACGGTACAATTCCTAAAGAAAAAGCCAATGATTTAGGCATCATCGTTTCTGTCTGGTTAAACCCTGGTATCACCACGGTTGAAAACCTGGATCATGAAGCATTATTTGATGTACATCGTCGTGCGACTACTCGTGCTATCGAGAAAGCGATGAATCATGAACCAAGCATTGATTATCTGCTGGAAAACCAGGACAAACTGGTTCACAAGTACTATCAAAAAGAACTGGATGCGAAAAAATCATAAATGAATTTTTTTGCAAAAATTGTAGTCGTAGCTATGTAGGTTATTCACAGCCTCGACAAAATTTACGGTTTGTCTGCGAAAGCAGGCAGACCGTTTTTTTTTGCCATGTATAATGCTTCAATGTGAATAAATGCGGTCAGAGAGACAAATGGATTTATATTCCATCGATACATTAATGCATGAAACGCGACAACTGGCCGCACGCTATCGTCAGGCGACTGGCAGCACCTTGCCGGTTACTGGTGAAATAGCGCGTTTTGATGCCGCAAAATCTCTGGATCTGCAGCTGCTGGATAATTTGAATTCCAGTTATGACGCCGTTGGTAAAAGTGGCGCATTAACCGATCAAAAATTGGTGATTAAAGGTCGCGCCATTTTTGATACCAGTAAATCCACCCCACGAATCGGTCAATTAAACCCGGCTCAGGAATGGGATGGGGTGTTACTGGTATTGTTTGATGATGAATATCAGCCAATAGAAATATTTTATGCTTCCAAGCAGGTTATCCAGGAAGCACTGAATGATCGTGAGAGTAATCGTAAAAAACGCGGTGCCATGTCGATTGCTCAGTTCAAAATTATCGGTGAACGCGTCTGGACGGCTGAAAACGGTGCAGAACCTGAAATATGGGATAACCAAGCCAGGTGATGATATTTTTCGGCACGTTAACGGAGTTTTTCGGAAGTAGTTATGCAGGATGATTTACAACAGATTTTTGCTGAAGGCGGTATTCTTGCCAGGCAAATCAAAGGATATCATCCACGTCAGGCGCAACAGGAAATGGCGCAACGAATTGTTGATACCCTGGCATCCGCTACGGTATTAGTCGCCGAAGCCGGTACAGGCACCGGTAAAACCTTTGCCTATTTAGCACCGGCAATTTTATCCGGCCAAAAAGTGTTTATTTCCACCGGCACTAAAAATCTGCAAGATCAATTATTCAGACGCGACTTGCCCACTTTGCGTAAAGCCTTGGCTGTGCCATTTCAGGCCGCTATATTAAAAGGACGAGGCAACTATCTCTGCCATCATCGATTGACCTTAGCCGAACAAGATCCCTTATTACTGTCACAAAGTGACACGTTACGATCACTGCGTGAATGGTCAGAAAGTTCGAAAAATGGTGATTTAAGTGAGTCCGATTTACTGGAAACACAATCCAATCTATGGCCCAGAGTCACTTCCACAGTCGATAACTGTCTCGGGCAACAATGCCCTGAATATCAACAATGTTTTATTGTGGAAGCGCGTCGCCGGGCGCAGGAAGCTGACATTGTGGTAATTAATCATCACTTGTTAATGTCTGATTTTGCGTTGAAAAGTGCGGGGCAAGGCGAAGTATTACCCACCGCCGATGCATTTATTATTGATGAAGCACATCAATTACCCGCTATCGCCGGTCAGTTTCTCGGCAACCGTATAAGTAGTCATCAAATTGTTGAATTATGTCGTGATAGTGTGCAGGAAATGCAGGATCATGCTGCCGACAGTCAAACACTTGCTTTGCATGCCGAGAAACTGCAAGCCAAACTGCAAACATTACGGTTACATATTGGCAATATCGAACAACGTACACCCTGGTTAACGCAATTATTTAATGATGAAATTAAAAACAATTTCAATGAGTTAGTAGATTATCTTGAAGTATTTGAATCAGAGCTTGAACCCTTAGCTGTGCGCAGCCCCGGCCTGTCTCAATGCCATGTAAGAGCCACTGAATTATTGAATCTCATTCAGTTATTTGCCGAACAAAATGACGATAATCTGGTGTTATGGCTGGATAATCGGCCAACAGGATTTGTATTGCACGCCACACCATTTGAAATCAGCCAGCATTTTCAACAATGGCTGGAAGAAAAACCCGCGGCGTGGATATTCACCTCAGCGACTTTGACCGTTGCGGGTAAATTTAATCATTTCTGCCAGCACTTGGGTATTGAAAATGCAGAATATGCCAGCTGGGAAAGTCCTTTTGATTATGCCAGGCAAAGTCTTTTGTATTTGCCCAACATTCCGGTTGAACCTGCAGATCGTCGTTATAACCAATATGTAGCTGATATTGCCAAAGAAGTTATCTTGCACAGTCAGGGCCGTATATTTCTGTTATTCACCAGCTACCGGGCAATGCATGAAGTGGCTGAATTACTGTCCGATCTGGACTATCCATTAATGGTGCAGGGGAGTGGGGCAAAGGCCACCCTACTGGAAGAGTTCCGTCAGCATGGCAATGCGGTATTATTGGGCACCAATAGTTTCTGGGAAGGTGTTGATGTCAGAGGAGAAGCCTTATCCTGCGTATTAATTGATAAGATTCCGTTTGCTTCACCGGGCGATCCGGTGCTGGAAGCACGAATTAACAATCTAAAAGAGCGGGGCGGCAATCCATTTCGCAGTATCCAGATCCCCTCGGCTGTGATTCAGTTAAAGCAGGGAATAGGTCGTTTAATTCGTGATGAGCAAGATCATGGTGTGTTAATCCTGTGTGATCCGCGGTTGCTGAATAAACCTTATGGAAAAGTGTTTATGCGCAGTCTGCCCGCCATGCCAATCACACAGGACATTACACAAGTTGAAGATTTCTTTAGCAATCGACAACTTAAAAGTGTTAGCCAAATCAATAGCTAACAGACGAAACATCACATTAAATCTAAGGAATATTTCTTTAATAATGCCAATGGAATTATTTCTGTTGCACGTTGATGAGTACTGGCTAAAATCACTTTAGGTGCCATTTCATGCTGCTCAGCCTCAAGCCATCGCTGAGCACATAAACACCACCGATCACCCGGTTTTAATCCTGGAAAATCAAATTCCGGAACAGGGGTGCTTAAATCATTTCCCCTGAAACGGGAGAACTCAAGAAACGCCCGGGTCAGTTCAACACAAACTGTGTGCGAGCCAAAATCCTGATCGCTGGTATTACAGCATCCATCACGGAAAAAGCCCGTAACAGGATCGTGGTTACAGCTTTGTAATGGTTCACCCAGTACATTTAAAGAAGGGCTGATATCCAATTCCATGACTAATCGTATTTAATGTATTTGAAACGGGCATCATCAGGTGTGCCGACAAGTGCACCGCCTTCAATGAGTCCCGGTTGCCACATAATGACTTCTTCAATCTTGCTGGCCAATTCAAAATCCTTATCTGAAATGCCTTTGGCTGCATGATTGGTGAGTTTAACGATAACAAACGCATAGGAAACCGTGAGGTCAGGGTGGTGAAAAGCGGCTTCTGCCAAATGCCCCACGGTATTAACTACCATCAGCGTGGATTTCCAACCACTGGTTTTATATTTCCGACGAATCCAGCCATTCTCCAGATACCAATTAGGTAATTCGGCCTTGAGGCGAGCCTCAACTTCCTCATCAGTGTATGTTTTCTCGTTTTCAGTTTCTCTCCAGCTCATGATAATGACCTCGATTAATTATTAATAGTTAATGAACTGTCAGTGTAAACCAATATTAAGTTTCGCACTTGTTACAGAATTGTTTAGCGATGTGCAGAGCCTCATTAAAATCGAAGTGAGCATCTTTGGATTTCAGCTCTTCAAGATGAGTTTTAATTTCATCATCGCTAATGTGATCATAGTTAGAGACCTGTTCATAGGCATAGTGGGCGGCCAGTTTTTCACCGCTATCTAATTTGTATTCACCAAAGTATTTTATTTCCGGTGATTCTTCAGCAGTATTAATACCATCGACAATCTGCTCAATAGAATTCGCATCTTTTATAAAATCAACGGCCATGATTATTCTCCGGGTTAATAAATAGAGTTTTCATCGTAACGCTTTAAAAGCAAACGCTGCTTTTACATAGGTTAGGACGAACTCAAAAACTTCAAGTTCACGGCTGTATTTAGACAGTAGGGATGCTGCTGCAAATTCTAGTTACTAAGTGCTCACATTCATTATAGCCACTATTAATCGATACATAATTTAACATAATATACATTATACGAACTTATAGATCGCCAAGAAATTGACCAGAACTCACCCGAAAATCAGTTTGGACATGTATTCCTATAATGTGGTGTTATGACAAAAATGGAGGTTTTTCTAAGATGGTCCAGAATTTAAAATCTGAGGATTTTTACCATACAATCCCCACAAGATTTTAAATTCTGAATAATCAATAAATTCGTTAATCAATATACACAGCTTTTCTTACTTGTTTATTTTGGAATGTTTCGAAGAATGATTTTTTGAAGTTTAGTACTAAGACTGTCGTTTAGAAGTATCTAACCAACATCCGCCAATGCATTGCCATTTACATGTTCAATCAAACTAATCACTTTGGTTGCTGCGGCATCGTCAAACACACCCAATAAGCCTTGATCATGAATATGGGTAAATGGCGGTTCAAACAACATGGTTTTATCAATCACACCATTTTTAGTCAGGTAACTGATGATGTTGTTAATAAAGGTCATTTGGTCGGCTTTCAGATTACCGGCCTGAATAAACTCGGCAAAATGCGCCTGTGCAGCAGCGACATCCAGACCGACAATATTTCGAATAAACACGCCTAACGGTTTATCACCATAGTTATCAATATAATCCTGTTTGGTACCAACGGTTTTGCCATCAAACAGGATGCTTTCCAGTAGGTTGATTTCGGTTTCGGTAATAGCTTTATTGCTTTTCAGCTTTTGAATCACCAGATGATCACTGTGACTTCGTACATAGGACTCTACTCTGTCTTTATAGCTTTGCAGCGTGATATAAGTGCCGATTGGCTCATGGATGCTGACACCATCATGATCCAACGTATCTTCAAAAGAGGTTTCTACTACAGGTTGCTGATCTTTATCGAGATATTTCATCAAATCCCGTAAGGCAATACGCACATCCTCCAGACGATTCACATTGATGGATTGCCAGAACGGTTCGGTTTGTAATTCATTTAACAGTGTTTTTTGCAGGGCCACCGCGGGAATATTTTGCTTTTTTAACAAGGCATTAGCGGTACTGCTCAGTTTGTTAATAAACTGGCTTAAGCTATGCGAGCCGGTTAATAAAGCAATCTGAAAGTTCAGCACCAGGATATCGAAACGTCTGGCAAACTCATCATCATTTTTATCAGCCAGTACCAGATTGGCCAGTTCGGTGTTGATATCAAGCAAATCGCTTTTGGATAGATTCTGCCAGCGCTGCTGATCACTAAACTCAACCACATATCTGAGCTTGGCTTTGACCACAAAACGGTTTCTATCCAGCCCGGAAATCGCCTGATACAGTTCATTGATATAACTTTCGGCTAATGCCCCCTGCTCTTCAGTTCGCTCAGTGTTATCACGAATCAGCATGGCGACTTCCAGCTTTGCTTCAAACACTTGCTGAATCAGGCTTTTAACCAGTCTTCCCTGCACGCCATCCGGGTTGGCATCAAAAAACTCAAAGTTCTGACAATAATCAAAAATCACAAAATGCGTTTTATCCTGGCCCGGTCCAAACAAATCAGCACATAAACGGGTACCACGACCAATCATCTGCCAGAATTTAGTCGGTGATTTCACCGGTTTGAAAAACACCAGATTCACCACACGCGGCGCATCAACACCGGTATCCATCATATCGACGGACACGGCGATTTGTGGATCGTGTTCTTCATAAGGATCGACAAACGTTTCCAGCAGATCCTGGGCTTTCGATTCGTAGTTATCGATCACCCGTAAAAACTTGCCAGCGTACTCGGGATAATTTTTATTAAAGCGTTCTTCTATAAACAACGCATGGGCATGGCTTTTGGCAAAAATAATGGTTTTACCGAGTTTGTCACCGCCCTGCACTTTAATGCCGTAAGTCATTAAATAATCAAGCACTTTATCTACGGTGTCGGTATTGAATAACCATTTATTCAGCGCCGCACTTTCAATCTCATCCGGTGCTTCACCCTGGGTGGGATCACCAAACTTTTCCTCATACTGGGCTTTTTCATGCTCAGATAATTGATTGTAATGCACCCCTTCACGCATAAATTTCAGCGGTACCGATATCGCTTTGGGTGGCACCAAAAAGCCTTGTTCGACGGCTTTATCCAGTTCATAGGCAAAGGTCGGGTTGTTATCTTCAATGCCGAATAAACCATAGGTGTTGTGATCCACTTCGGCTTTGGGTGTGGCGGTCAGCCCAATCAGCAATGCATCAAAATAATCAAAAATGGCTTTATATTTTTGATACACCGAACGATGCGCTTCATCAATGATAATCAGATCAAAATGCCCAATACCGTAAAAACGGGTATCGGTGTTTCGCATGCCATCAATGCGGTTCATGATGGTCGGGTACGTTGAAAACACTAAACGGGTGCCGTTATCTTCTTTTTCTTTGGTTAAATCAATTGCCGATAAATGTGGCAGCAGCTCACTAAAGTTGTTTTTTGCCTGAGATACCAAGGCATTTCTATCGGCGAGAAACAACACACGCTTGGCCCAGTTACATTTGGTAAGCATATCGACAATCGCAGCGGCCGTGCGGGTTTTACCACTGCCCGTTGCCATCACTAATAAACTTTGCCGTGCCCTGCCCCGTAATTCGCCCTGACTGTTTTGGGTAACGGTATTTTCAGCCACCCGGGCCACGGCTTCTAATTGGTAGGCTCGTCCGGCAATGGCTTCGTTCACTTTAAAATCACGACAATCGGTTCGGGTGCTGCGTCGCTCTATTAATAACTGCAATTCATCTTTGCTGTAAAAGCCCTGAACGTCACGTTCCGGATAAAACTGATCATCCCAAATATAGGTTTCAAAGCCGCTACTGTAGAAAATAATCGGTCGCTGGCCTTTTAACTGCTGCAGGCAATCGGCATAAAGCTCCGCCTGATGTTTGCCTTTACGTGAATCGACCATGGTTTTTTTGGCTTCAATCACCGCCAGTGGCAAACCATCATCTCCCCACAGCACATAATCGATATAGCCCTTGCCAGAAGGATTAGTGCTTTTTGGCATACCGGTCACGGGATATTCAAGGTGATATCCCTCCTGCAGATCATCCCATCCGGCTTCTTTGAGGGATAAATCAATATAACGACGGCGGGTTTCGGCTTCAGAAACCAGCAAAGGCACAGCGGTTTCAATATTTATCGACTGTTCACGCGCCTGTTTGCGTTCGGCCAATACGCTTTTTTGGTGTTCGAGTTGCTGTTTTAATTGGGTGTTTTGTTCAGCCAGTTCACGTTGCAGGGTTTCAGCTTCGCGCTCAATGGCATTTTTGGCGGCCACATCGGCCACGGTATCAGCTAGTTGTTGTGCATTGGGCTGGGTGGCTGGGCCATGCGGGATTAAGGCTTCATCAAATACCTGCAATTCAGGTGTTTGTTTACCGTAATAAATCGCCAGATGACGCATAAAGCGATACAGGTATTTCAGTGACGCTAAAGCATCGTGCTGGCTGACTGATTTACCATGGGCAGCAATATTACCGGTTTTGCGAATCAGATTAAGTTCGTTAAATAAGGTGTTGTTAAATAACGATTTAAAGCTGTGTTCATGCAGCAAAGTACTCAAATCCGCACGCCATGGACGGCTTAAAGATCGATCGTGGTCATACAACCAGTTCACGGCATTTTCAAGGCTGGAACGGCAGAAAATCGCCGAGGCTTTAGGGGAGAGAAACGTCAGTTGTTCTGCTTCAACGGCATCGGCATAAAGTGCCGGAAAATCGTTTTGCAGAAACTGAAAATTACTCATCAATGCTTCCCTGCTATTGGACCATGACGCTATGCTGCCTTATCTGCCGTTAATTCGCCAGTAAAAGCGCGTTGTAACAGGCTGTTAAATAAAGCTTCGGACTTTTCTAGATTGGCTTGGGCTTGTTGTTTTTGTTGTTCGATTAAATTTATAGACACTTCAAATTGGTTCTGTAATTCGATTGGGGGTAATCCGATCTCAATATTTAAAATAATTTTTTTATTCAAATTCATCATCGTTACGCCTTGAGCATTACGCTCTAGATAACTTTTGCCACTATCGCTTGTTATCACGTGTAAAAGATAAGTAGAGTTCACGTTATTGTTTGGTCTGAGGTATAAACTTCCAGTACCACAGAAGAAACCCTCTTCTTTTCTAGTTATTAAAGCGCATCGTCCCATTTCACCTCTTCTCGCCATGATCAAATCACCTTTTTTTAGGTGGTAATTTGGCAAGCTGTCATATTTTTCCTTCAATATCGAAAATGAATTACTTGGTAAAACTTTAGATTCAACGATATGTACAGGATTTATTAATGGAACACCATTTTCAACATAGTCATGTTTATGCAACTGAGAACCAAAAGGTCCAATTTGCACTTTGTCTAATAACTGTCTGAAAGTTGCTTTGGGATAATGTTTGATATTTAAAAACACATCACCAAACATCTCCAAAAACAGGGATTGGCTCAAAGCGGTGTAATGCTCGACCAGTTGCTGGTCTTTTTGTCTGAGGCTATCTGCTGCATCCAAAATCGCGGCAATCTGCTTTTGCTCTGTCATTTGGGGAAGTGGGATTTCAACTTTGCTGAGTGTGGATTTGGAAATCTCTTTGAATGTTGCACCATTCCCCATATCTTTGAGCTGAGGAATGATATTTTTTATTGCATAAAATAAATATTCAACATACAGGTTTTTATTTGGTACTAAAGATTTAAAGCCTTGGTTAGTACAAGCTTCAATTGTTGTAATAGCAATGTGACCAATTGGTGCTCTTGAACTCAATAGTAATGTATTTTTAGGTAGCAGCGTTGTTGAACAGCTTTTTAGACCTAAAGCCGTTATTTTTTCAGGCGCTTCTGAAATGTATTTTGATTTAATTCGGCTTAAATCCTTCGGCGTAAACCAATCTATTTCACCATCCCAGAACTCGGCTTTATTTCTTGATGGCGTAGATCCACTAATAATTTCACAACAATCGCCAAGAGCAACTTTATTAAATTGGTTTGTCAGCACCGCTTTCACCCCAACAACTCCTTAAGCATAAGCAAAGCTTGGCTACGCTCTTTATCCAGTTGCTCTATCTCTGCAATGATTTTAGCCGGTGAGTCATATTCCATCTGTTCATATACCACTTCTTTATAGCGGTTAATGCTTAAATCCCAGTCGTTTTGTTTGATTTCATCGAAGGGCACCATAAAGCTTTGTTCGGTGCGTTTTCGGTCTGCTTCTTTATCACGGTTTTTGAAACGATTGATGATGTCGTCAATATCATTGTTTTTAATCGGGCTGCGTTTATCGTCGAGCGAATAACCATCGGCCTGCATATCGTAAAACCAGACATTGTCGGTGCCGCCGTTATTGGTTTTGGTAAAAATCACTACTGCTGTACTGACACCGGCATAAGGTTTAAAAACACCGCTGGGCATGGAAATAATAGCTTCAAGGCGTTGTTTTTCCACCAGGGTTTGTCGCAGTTGTTTATGGGCATTGGATGAACCAAATAACACACCATCAGGAATAATTACTGCACTGCGACCACCAACATTGAGCATGCGTAAAATCAGCGCGATAAACAGCAATTCGGTCTTTTTCGTTTTGACGGTTTTCAGCAAAGAGCTTTCGACACCGTCGTAATCCAAAGAACCTTTAAACGGTGGGTTAGCCAGAATCAGGCTGAATTGTTCACGACTACTGGCATTGCTTTCACCTAAGGCATCCAGACCAATCAGATTGGGTTTCTCAACGGCATGCAGTTGCAGGTTCATCGCTGCAATGCGCAGCATGGTGCTATCAAACTCAATACCAGTAAACATGTCGCTGTTAAAGTGTTCACGAAAGGAGTGATCATGCAGCCAATCAGGATGGTTTTCGTAAATATAATTGCCCGCAGCCACCAGAAATCCCGCCGTGCCACAAGCTGGATCGCAAATGGTGTCTTCGCGATTGGGCTGCATCATTTCTACCATCATTTTGATGATATGACGTGGGGTGCGGAATTGACCGTTGGTGCCGGCAGAAGCGATTTTGGAAAGCAGATATTCGTATAAATCGCCTTTGGTGTCGCGATCATCCATCTGGATTTTGTCGATCATCTGCACCACCTGATCCAGCAACTTCGGCGTCGGGATCATAAAGGTCGCGCCTTTCATATACCGCGCGAATACTCCGGCTTGGTTACCCACCTGTTTCATATGCTCGAAAACAGTCAGGTTGTCTGCATCTTCCTGAGGGTGAGTGAAGAGTTCAAACATCGCTTGTGGGTCGCCAAGTTCACGAAACTTGCTCCAACGAAATTTTTGGTGGTGCGGCTTATAGAATAGCTCGTTCACCTGCCCGCCTATAAAATTGGCTTTTCTGTTTTCCGATTGTTGAGTTTCATCCAACCGGCGTAAAAACAACAGATAGGTGAATTGTTCGATAACGGTCAGCGGATTACTGACGCCCCCTGTCCAGAATGTTTCCCATATTTTATCGACTTGGCTTTTCAGTTCACCGGTGACCATTTTATGACTTTTTATAATTGTAAAATTCAGGGGCCTGATTCTCCCCGATTGAACCCCGGCTGACAAGCTTGAGAACTTTCTTCATGCCAACCGGTTTTGGCTGAGCGTCAATGCTTGTCTGAGCTTGCGAATGTTAAATAAATATCAACAGGTCGACTCAGATTCTGATCTATTGATTCCGGATAATGATGAATGCTTTATGCAAAGCAACTGTGATCGATTCAAAGCTGTTTCAGAATTTAGCAATCTAAGCGTTTACGATTGTAATACCTCGACAACATTTTCAATTTGAATAGAAGATACTTTTGTTTTATTCAGGATAACCCCGCCCGGAAGATAAGTAATAGGGCAACTGGCTCAGGCTATTTGGCGTAAGCAACTTGTCAGGACGAACAGCTGTAATAGGATAAGCCACCGACCTCAAAGTATTCTGTTGGCTTCAGCCGGTAGTATTTCGCTTCTGCCTCTTTGGATTGTTCGTCGTATGGGTTGGTCATGATTTCTTGCAGCTCCCGAAGTAGAGCATAGTCCCCCGCCATCGCTTGCTGATAAGCGGGTACAACGAACCACTCTCGCCAACTGTATTTTGGGTTGACCCGTTTCATTTGGCTTGAAAGCTCCTCACTTGAAGTCGTGTGGTCCTTAAAGATAAGTGCTTTCCATTTATCGAGCCACTCTGACCAGCGATTATTCATCTCTTTGGGGGCTTTGTTATACGTCGGGTTCTGGTAAAAGCTTTTTTTGAGTGGACCAATATCGTCAGGCACTGTTGAGAGTTCTCGAAAGAAAATGGTGTAATCCACAGATGTATGCATCATCAGCGATGCAAGCTCGCCAAACAACTCTGCGTTAAAGCTATCGAGTCCAAGCTTCGCTGCCCACATTGTTTCCATTTCCATCTGCATTTTCGATGCAAAGCTGCTTTGAATCTCATCCAGTTCTCGCAGAGTGTCCGGATGCGATGTCAGCAACGGCTTTAATGCCTTACAAAACATGGCAAAGTTGCGTTCCGCAGCAACGGGTTGATTTAAAAATGCGAAGTGTTGCCCTCCCCCCGTCCATGACTGGTAGAGCGGATCAAACAGTTCGCAGAATCCAAATGGGCCGTAATCAAGTGTGAATCCGCCTGCCGCACAATTGTCGCTATTGAAATTACCCTGACAGTAGCCAACCCGGATCCAATTCGCAATGAGTGACGTCAGCCGGTTTCGGAACTCTTGTGCGAGCAACAATATTTTTTCGGGAGTGCTCAGGCTTTGGTCAATAACATCTGCATACTCACGATCGATCAGATGTAAAACTAACTTTTCCAGCTCTTCCATCGCTTGTGGGTATGCGTTTTTACGGGCACGACGACCGAAGAGCTCAATTTGGCCTACCCGAATAAACGACGGTGCAACCCGTGTTGAGATGGCAACCGGTTCCAATATAACAGTATCAGGGTCCATCGAACGTGAGCCTTGCGAGTACCATGGACGTCTTACTTTTTCGGTTTTCGACACATAAAGACTCAGAGACCGTGACGTTGGAACTCCGAGTGCATGCATATGCTCCTGTGCCAGAAACTCTCGAACACTCGACCTTAATACAGCGCGTCCATCCGCGCCGCGGCAGTAAGGCGTCCGGCCTCCTCCTTTGAGTTGCATTTCCCAGCGTTGACCATTGATAACAGCTTCCAGCACTGAAATAGCTCGACCATCACCATATCCGTTGCCGGTATTAAACGGACATTGCTGAGTGTATTCAGTGCCGTAAATAGAAAGTGCATAACCACACGCCCATCCCACCTTACGCATCGATTCCGGAACGCTTGTAAGGTTTCCAGAGAAAACACGCATAAAGTCGGTCGAATGAGCCATGCTGTCGGCGATGCCCAGTTCATGAAATAGCGTTTTACTGTGTGCAACGTACTCAGGGTTTTCGAGTGGTGTGGGACTGACAGGGACATAATGGCCTGAGAAGACTTGTCGCGGATAGTGATCGCTTCCGTTTGATGTCGCATCAGGATCAGCATTCAGCGTATCCATAAACGAGTAGCTGACCAACGTTGCAAAATCGTCAAGGGATGTGGTTTGCTGGGGCAATCGATTTATCATTTTGGCTCCTGATGTCCAGGTAGAAAAGCGGCTTCACCACTATTATTCGGTCGCATCCGTGACTTCCACGATTAGGAACAACTCTTAATAAATGAGCCACTATTGCTTGAGTGTATGCATTAATCCGAAGCCTAAATTAAAAGCAAGTTCCGGATGATTGGTTACCTAGGGTCTGTTGATCTTTCAGAGCCACCACTGCTGGAGGCTATTTTTTCGTCCAACAAGGCGGAAATGACGCGGTGTAGTTGTTCTACATAAGTCATTTCCAACGCCGTAGGGCGGAAAAATAGTCCCAGCCCTTCGGGTTGTGGCTGAAAATCCACCACTCTGCGTTACTCGTCATTTATTTAGAACGACTAAACTACATTTCTCGCGCCTTGATTGGTGCATTTTCAGTCACAACAGAGGCGGCTATGAAAGATCAACAGACCCTAGGGTGAAACATTAAATTTAAATACAGAATATGTTCGAACTTATAGGTTAAAACATTTTACGCACATATTTTTTGCAGTGTATGGTCGTAGTTTTTTTGTAAGGCAATGCTATTTGTTTTATTTTGTACAGACAATCTAAGTAGAAATTTTATACTCAAAGATTATTTTTTATTTTATTGCAGATAGTTATCAGCTGCTTGACTTCAGTTTCACTCAAACCAGTAGCGCATAAGGCCAGCCTGGCAATGTTCTCTCCTTCAGTTGCAAGCTCTCGACCTTTTTTGGTTAATGACATTGATTTCGCCTTGTCATTACCCGGAACCGGCTCTCTTTTAAGATATCCGTGTGACTCAAGCTTTTTTAAAACAGGTGACAATGTCGCTTTACTCAAACCAACAGCTTTGGCGAGATTGGTAGGTGAAGCGCCATCGTCCTGCCACAAAGCCATCATCACTACGAATTGTGGATACGTTAGCTGATGCGGCTTTAAGAGCTCTGCATAGGCTTTGGTAACCTCTCCGCTTGTTGAATAGAGCGCATAACAAACCTGATCTTTTAGCAATGGTCCCATTGGTATCCTGTATTTTAAACAGGTACTTGACATACCTGTTTTGCGAGAATATTGTTAGTGTACGAACATTTCGTAATCAAACATTAGGATACCGCACATGAAAGCTTATTATTCAATATTTTTAATGACACTGCCTTTGTTAATGCCAATCCAACTATCAGCGAATGAGATGGCAGCTGACGACAATTATGTACCAAGTTTAATGACAGATACCCCCTATGAAGGCCGTCAGCTGGCCATTAAATTGGTGCGAAAAACTATTGGTACTATTCAAACGGATGCTGGTGCGAAACATCGTGTAAGAGCAAAATACGCAGAAGATCCTGCACTTTTAATGGATGCCGCCGAGCTTGTTGCAATTGAATTTAAAACCATAGCCATTGCTAACGACTACTGGCGTAAATAATCAAGTAGCTTGGCTTGGATTATGTCAGAGGTTAGGCTGAAGACGGCCTAACCTGGTTTCCCGTCAGGTCTGGGCGTCTTAATAAATAATGACATACAGAGTGTAAGCCGTAACCCAAGCAATAACGCTGAGACATAACCAAAAAGAAACTTGCGTTGGTAACAACCAAATTAAAATTGTTCGGGTTAAACCGACAGCAATAATTAAGACAAATGCTAAGGAAATTAATCGTTTTGGTTATAAAGCTCTGCCGCTATGGTCCAGTGATACTCTGGAGATCCCGCTCAGGATCATTGTTGCCATAGCGCCTGCTGTGATAGACAAGGTTCTGCCATGCGGTGCCCGCTGTCCTGTGCAGCTCTGAACCGCGCGCGGTTAATAAAAAATCGATAATGATGGCTGCGACGAATCCAAACAGCATTTCATGGCGATGCCAAAACAAGGAGTTGCCATAGAAATCATGTTCAATATACCGTTTAAGACCAATCCCCAGAGCAATATTGCAAGCACACTGAAGCTGGCGCCAAATAAAAATAACGTTCTGAATGCCTGACGAAATAAGGGCAGGATGGCTTGTTCACTCGCTGATAATTCATTTGGCTGCGTCGTGGTTCATCCGGCAATAAGCTTGGGTTAAAAAATCACAAAGTGCTTTCAATTTCCTCAAAAATACTGGGATCTTTATCCCCTATCACTTCAATCACACCCCATGCACCCTTATCAGTTCGCATCAAAGCATGATCAACTAAGACATAATGTCCTGGATAATCCACTTTAAACTCAACAATTGTGGCGCCACCTGCCGGAATATTGGTGGTTTGAACATTTTTAAACTGTGCCCCGTTCATTGAGGCTTCCGGGTACACCGTGTCAAAAATCTCACCCACCAGATGAAAAGATGAATTCATCGCAACGCCACCATTGCCAATATAGAGCCTGACGGTCTCTCCTGCCTTAACCTGCATATTGTCTATTAACGCACCGGTACGACCGTTGAACACCACATATTCTGGTTGTGAATCGAGCATTTTCCGGGCATCAAACACCTGTAAGCCTTTTCGCCCTATAGCACCCGTTGTGTATATTTCACCTTGCATCAGATAAAACTCTTTATCGACCGGCGGTAACCCGTCTTTGGGTTCTACCAGAATCAAACCATACATACCGTGAGCCATATGGACAGCCATATTAGGCACCGCGCAGTGATACACAAATAGTCCCGGATTAAGCGTTTTGAACCGGATGGTTTTACTCTCCCCCGGCTCAACAATGGTAGCTTCGCCACCACCACCCGGACCTGTTACGGCATGGAGGTCGATATTATGCTGATGCAAACTGCTTATATGGTTATGTAAGGTAAGTTCAACGGTATCACCCTCTTTAACCCGAATCATCGGCCCTGGCACAGTTCCATTGAATGTCCAGTAATTAAAGGTTATTCCCGGTGCTAATTCAGCCAGAACTTCTTTGGTTTCCAGGGTGACTTTCGTTACATTACCTTGACCGTTTGCCTCAGAAGCAATTGGCTCAGGCACATTATTGGGATCATGGGCAATGTCCTCAATCCATTCAAACTGACCGATATGCCGAAAAAATGTCAGCACGTTATTTAATGGCAGGCCCGGACCTTTCCCCGGACCATAGGATTCAACATACATCGGGTACTGAAACATATACATTCTGCCAATCGAAACAGACAGAAACAGGGCTATACCAACAATAAATATCACCATGGAAATAACAAAAGCACGGGAATGCATCTGATGAATCAGTCGCATAAAGAAAAACAGCGACGCTGTAGCGGCGATCACAAAACCGTACATCTGTATCAAAGTGGTCTTGAGATAGGTCAGTAAGGAAAAACCACCGAGCGCTAATATCACTATCAGGCTGAGTACTAATGCCGTGATCACGGTGATAACCAAAATATTGGAGAGTCGGTGTAAATTCATTATGGATCCTATTTTTTTCAAATAGGCTTGTATTAATTAAAGCCAGAGATTACTGAACAGGAATATAACAAAAAATAATAAAATAAGCCCTAAAATACGCATTTATAGAAATATGGAAAAGTATGTTTTGGAATCGTTTTCATTGCTCGTTTCATCCTCTAATAAATCCTCTAAAGGAATATTTGCATAGGACTCATATACCTTTTTGTTATCTGGATGAAATACCCATAAACCAATGAGCAGCATGCAACAAACACCAATAAGTGTCGTCACAATAACGAGCCAGTTAGATGTTAAAAAAACCAGCATGAATTTTAGAAACAGCAGCAAAATTTCCATAGCATTTAACCAGTTTGCAATGTTATTTTTGTTTCTGACGCTTTTTTATTAGCAATATAAATCGTTGCCAGCACGTTAATTAACATCACCACCGCACCAGTAAAGAAAATAAATCCGCCCATTGCTCGCATAATGTAATAAGGATGCATCTGTGCCACGGATTCAACAAAGGTATAAGACAAGTTGCCATAGTCATCATAGGCTCGCCACATCAACCCCTGCATAATTCCGGCAACCCACATGGACGTAATATAGATAGCGGTTCCGATGGTTGCTAACCAGAAATGCACATTCACTAATTGCACAGAGAACATACTGGTATTCCACATACGTTCGACCATATGATAAAGCGCACCGATAGAAACCATCGCCACCCAACCAAGAGCACCTGAGTGCACATGCCCAATTGTCCAGTCTGTGTAATGCGATAACGCATTGACCGTTTTGGAAGCCATCACCGGCCCTTCGAAAGTGGACATGGCGTAGAAGGCGAGCGATACAATTAAAAAACGCAGAATATAGTCTGTCCGAAGTTTGTCCCACGCCCCACTGAGTGTAAACATCCCATTTAACGCCCCGCCCCAGGACGGAATGATCATCGCCAATGAAATGGCCGCACCCAGAGAGCCCGTCCAATCAGGTAAAGCGGTGTATTGAAGATGGTGAGCACCGAGCCAGACATAGCCAAAAATCAATGCCCAAAAGTGGATGACAGATAAACGATAAGAATAGATTGGTCGCTCAGCTTGTTTAGGAACAAAGTAATACATGATCCCTAAAAAGCCAGCGGTCAGATAAAAGCCAATAGCATTATGTCCCCACCACCATTGAACCATCGCATCCTGGACCCCGGCAAAAATGGAATACGATTTCCACATGCTTACTGGTATCGACAAACTATTGATGACATGCAAATACGTAAACATGATCATCATGGCCAGGAAAAACCAGTTGGCAACGTATATATGGCTGCTTTTACGCTGACTCAGCGTCATGATGAAATTTATAGTGTACGCAATCCACACTACGGCGAGCAGAATATCCAAGGGCCACTCCAGTTCTGCATATTCCTTACCTTGCGTTATGCCTAATGGCAAAGTGATCATGGCGCCAATGACATATAAATTCCAACCCCAGAAAGTGAACCACGCCATGGCATCGCTCCAGAGTCGAACACCGCAAGTTCGTTGGATCACATAATAGGCAGTAGCCATTAACACTGAACCACCAAAACCATAGACAACAATATTGGTATGGACCGGACGTAAACGTCCAAAGGTAATATAGGGATTATCAAAATTGAGGAACGGCCAGGCAAGTTCCGATGCAATCCAAACGCCGACTGCCGTGCCGAGCACTAAATAAATACACGCACTGACACTGAAATACTTCACCACATCATAATTGTAATTTTGATGTTTTTTTGCATTCATACAACTATCCAAACTCTTCCATTACCTTTGTTGCGAGTAGTTTGGACTCTCAATATAGATATGTATAATGAATAATATCTTTATTTATTATCAAAGATATTGATGGATATTAATCAGGCACGCACTTTTCTGGAAATCATTCGCTTGGGTAGTTTCGGGGCTGCGGCAGAAACATTAAATGTGACTCAAACGACTGTTACTGCTCGTGTACATAATCTCGAAAATCAGCTTGGCTGCAGGTTATTTGTCAGGAATCGCTCCGGTGCTACGGCGACGCTTGATGGGGAAAAGTTTATTGAGCATGCGGTAGCGATGGTGCAGGCATGGGAAGGTGCCAAGCGAAATTTACCATTACCGACGGGTACCGAAACCATTTTCAACATTGCTGGCGAAATCAGTCTTTGGAGTCCGTTAATGCTCCAATGGTTAAACAATCTTCGTCAGGATATTTCCGAAACGGCGATTAGTGCAGAAATTGGTGAACGAACCTCGTTGCATCAAAAACTTCAGCAAGGTTTACTCGATGTCATTGTGGTGCATCAACCAGAATACGGTCCCGGAATTCAGGTCGAACAAGTTCTGGAAGAAAAACTGATCTTTGTCTCCGCTAAAAGCCAAGCAGAGCCTTATATCTATGTAGATTGGGGAGAATATTTCCGTAAACAGCATGATATCGCTCTGCCCCATCTGGCAAGACCCAAGCTGACGATTAATCTTGGCCAGCTCGCGCTTCAGCACATTCTGGAAAATGGTGGGAGCGGTTATTTTCGAACGCGCGTCGTCCAAAAATATCTACATTCAGGCCATTTGATTAAGGTTGATAATTACCCTGAATTCACATTTCCTGTGTATATGATGCATAAAAAACAAACTAAAAATGCTAATTTCCAGAGCGTTCTTGATGCGTTATTCAGAGCGGGTAAAACAACTGAACCATGGTTGTGATATTGTTGAGTTGTGTTGATTTAAGATAGAACAAAGTTATGGGTGCTAGCAAAATTTTTATCAACTAATGCAGGTGACCTATGTGGTACTACATAACTAAAGTGTTTGTGAGCGCTGTGGTCATTGTCGTGATTTCTGAAGTCGCTAAACGAAGTTCGATCTTTGGTGCCATTATAGCCTCAGTACCTTTGATTTCAGTTATTGCCATCATTTGGTTGTATCAAGAAACGGGCGATGTCACAAAAATCAGTATCTTGGCATCCAATATTTTCTGGTTGGTTCTTCCCTCTTTGGCTTTGTTTATCACCTTGCCTATTTTGCTGAACATGGGCTTGCATTTTTACTTGAGCCTTTTAATTGCTGTTTGTGTCACCGTTATTAGTTATTACTTTATGCTTTTGGCATTGCGATCATTTGGTATAGATCTTTAACCCCCTACTTACGTTCACATTCTAAATGATGAGCTGCGCCTGGATTGTGGTTAATGTTACGTTTATACCATTTAAAACATTTACTATTTATCCATACTGCACCTCGCATAAAACTCTCTCAACTTGTTTAGCTATATTTAGGAATTATCTTATGAAAACTATCGGTTATGCCGCTCATTCTGCTGATTCTCCCTTAGCACCTTTATCTTTTGAACGACGTGAATTACGAGCGAATGATATTGCAATCGAAATTTTATATTGCGGTGTTTGTCACTCGGATTTACATGTGGCGAGAAACGACTGGGGTGGATCATCCTATCCTGTCGTTCCCGGCCATGAAATTGTTGGTCGGGTGATTGAAGTGGGGTCTGCGGTCACCAAGTTTAAAGTGGGTGAAAATGTTGCCGTGGGTTGTATGGTGGATAGCTGCCAGGAATGTGATGAATGCCATAACGATCATGAGCAGTATTGCCGCAATGGTTTTACATTGACCTACGGCTCACCAGATAGAATTACTGGGGATATGACTCAAGGTGGTTATTCTAAACACCTGGTGGTTCGTGAAGAATTTGTATTGCGTATCCCGGAAAATCTGGATTTGGCATTAGCCGCCCCACTGCTATGTGCTGGCATCACGACTTATTCACCGTTAAGAGAATGGAATATTGGACCGGGCAGCCGTGTTGGCGTTGTGGGAATGGGCGGTTTGGGCCATATGGCGATTAAATTAGCCGTTGGCTTGGGTGCCCATGTCACTGTTATCAGTACCTCGCCGAAAAAAGAACAAAGTGCCAAAGATCTGGGTGCCCATGCTTTTTTGGTGTCAAAAGATGAAGAAGCCATGACCACCGCGGGTTCAGCATTTGATTTAATTATTGATACGGTTCCGGTCAACCATGATCTGAATCCCTACATTCCCTTATTGGATAACGATGCAACATTAGTTTTAGTCGGACAAATTGGCCCGATTGAAGGCCCTAATACCGCACCAATGATTTTTGGCCGTCGCCGTATCGCAGGTTCATTGATTGGTGGCATTGCTGAAACGCAGGAAATGCTTGATTTCTGTGGGCGTATGAACATTTTACCGGAGTGCGAAATGATCAAAATGGATGAGATTAATCAAGCGTTTGATCGTATGGAAAAGTCCGATGTGCGTTATCGTTTTGTCATTGATATGGCTTCATTAAGTGCATAACCTGGTTAATGATTTACAACAGATTTTTTTATCGAAATGCCTAGACGTTTTGCCATTCTGACCAAATTGGCCCGATCGGTTTTCAGCGATCGGGCCGCTTCACTCCAGTTTCCATCAGCTTGCGTAACAGCCGTTAAAATGCACTGTTTTTGAAATTCATTAGTAGCGGTTTTGAGATCCATGCCGGGAGATAGCATGGGTTTCAATTCAGTCGTTTTTTCAACTGAATTCACAGAAATATTTGATGTTGGTAACTCAAGAAACTCCCTATTTAACGAAATAATTCCGGTAGTGGTCGGTTTCGCTTTGGCTTTTAATGAGGCCCGGCTGATGACATGTTCCAGCTCGCGCACATTGCCCGGCCAGTGATACTCCCGTAACGCCAGCTCCGCATCCTGAGACAGTCGTAATTGCCTGATGCCTAATTTTCGACTGGTTTTTTCCAGAAAGTAACCAGCCAGTAATAACACATCCTGATCCCGGTCTTTTAACGGTGGAACCTTGATGGGATAAACCGATAAACGGTGATAAAGATCGGCTCTGAAACGTCCCTCGCTGACCTCTTCCTCAAGGTTTCTATTGGTAGCGGCAATCACGCGAACATCAACCTGTTCGACATTATCTTTACCCACTGGTTGTATTTCACCACTTTGTAATACGCGTAAAAGCTTACTTTGCACGGCTAACGGCAACTCTCCAACTTCATCAAGAAACAGGCTGCCCCCATGGGCTAATTGAAATTTACCCGCTCTTTCACGATCGGCTCCAGTGAAAGCGCCTTTGGTATGGCCAAATAATTCGGCTTCGGACAACGATTCCGGTAATGAAGCACAGTTTATGTGGACTAAAGGTTTATCTTTTCGCAACGATAACTGATGCACAGTACGTGCTACCAGCTCTTTTCCCACGCCGGTTTCACCGGTGATCAACACGGTATAGTCCGAGCCAGCGACTAATTGAATCTCATTTTTCAATGTCTGCATGGCATGGCTTTGGCCTATCAGTTCTCCGCCATCTTTTAATAAGGCTTCCTGCGTCAGTTCCTGGACCAGCTGATTGGCATGCTGAGCGCTGATCTCGAGTTTTTTAAATTCGAGTGCTGTTTTTAATGTGGCTGCAGACAGTGCGGCTATCAGTTCCAGTGTTTTGGGGCTGATCTGGTTAAAGCTGCCGGCTTGCAAGCTATCAATGGTGACCAGTCCAATGACTTTCTGATCTGAATACAACGGTAATCCCATACAGGAATGTACGGGCAAATCGCCGGATCTGGCCAATAACAACCCATCATAGGGATCGGGCAAGTCACAATTGTCCGGAAAAATGAGGGGTTTGCTGCTATTACATAGCTGCTGAAGTCTCGGATGTTCACTAAGATGAAAGCGACGCCCCAATACTTCTGAGGACAAACCCTGAATTGCCAGAGGTGTCAGCAGATTGTCATGTAATCCCAACAAGGCAACAGCATCACATTTAATGGCTTTACGAATCGACGCCAGCAGGCGATCAAAGCGATCATCATTGTTAATGCTGTTTGCCAGATCCAAGGCTACTTCGAGTAATAAGGTTGAATCAAAATCCTGCATAACGCGAGCTCGATTAATTAGCTAATGTCAATTTATCACGATAAGGTCAAAAAGACATGTTTTTATATATGTCTTTTTGACTTATTTGTTTTCGAATAATTTCATACATTATTGATTTGTTTATATAAAAATAACTGGCACAACCTCTGCAAACAGCATAGTGAATGTATTATTCATAATCGCAAAGAGGTTATTTATGTTAGATACCAGAACCATCGAAATTGTAAAAAGTACCCTGCCGTTACTGGAAAACGCAGGGGTTGAGGTCACTGATCATTTTTATAAACGTATGTTCAGTCATAACCCAGAATTAAAAGATATTTTTAACCTTGCTAATCAGGCGACCGGAAGACAGCAGTTTGCCCTGTTCAGTGCGGTGGCAATGTATGCAAAGCATATAGATGACTTAGGTGCGATGGGTGAATTGGTTGAAAGAGTGGCGCATAAACATGTCAGCTTTGATATTCAGCCGGATCAATATCAGATTGTCGGACATCATTTGATTGAAACACTGCGTGAGCTGGCACCGGAAGAATTCACTGATGAAGTCGCCGAGGCCTGGGTGGCAGCCTATGGTTTGCTGGCAAAAGTGTTAATTGGCCGTGAGCAGGATATCTACAGCGATTACCAAAACAAAACGGGTGGCTGGACCGGTCCACGTTTATTTGAAGTGAAGGATAAAACGCCGGAATCGGAACTGGTGACCAGCTTTACCTTTGTGCCGGTGGATGGCGGTGAGATTGCCCGTTACCAACCCGGTCAATATCTGGCCGTTAAGGTAAAACCTGAGCAGGCAGAAAATATTGAAATCAGACAATATTCCATTTCCGATAAATTTAATGGTGAAAGTTACCGAATCAGTGTCAAGCGTGAATCTCAGCCAAAAGCAGGCTTGGTTTCCAACTACTTACACGATAAAGTTCAGGTGGGTGATCAGATTGAATTAATGCCACCCACCGGGGATTTTTATCTGGCACATGTGGACAAACCAACCGTACTGATTTCTGCCGGTGTGGGCATTACACCGATGATGGCGATGCTGGAAACACTGCTGGCCAGTCAAACCAGTCAACCTGTCTGGTTTTTACATGCCTGTGAAAATAAACATCAGCACTCCTATGCTAATCAGTTAAAAAGCCAGGCAGATCAATTGGATAAACTGCATTACTATTACTGGTATAAACAGGATGATTCTGATGATGAAAAGGCCCTGAGCGGTTTAATGCAATTAGATCGGCTGCAATTTGAGTTGCCATTAACGGATGGTCATTTTTACCTCTGTGGTCCGGTTGAATTTATGCGTTTTGCCAAACAGCAGCTAACTGATTTAGGGGTTCCGGCCGAGCAACTTCACTATGAAGTGTTTGGTCCGCATAGCGATATTTAACAGTTAATCAGGTGGAGAGCGAACGCCTGCTCTCCACTTTTCTGCTTTTTAAAAAGAACATCTTGACGCAATCTTCATCTGCATTGGCGTAAAAGCATTCTGTACTGATAACAGGATGCATCATGAAAAATATCTATACTGCACTATTATTTGGTGGAATGTGGCTGTTTCCCTTATCCACTTATGCGGAATCTCCAGGCGATACCAAAGTATGTGAAGAATGGGCCAGTAAAGCCGGTTCCTATATGTTGTTCAGGCAGATGAATACGCCAATTTATGAAGCCATGGAAAATGCCATGGGCAATGTCACTCGTGGCTTATTGCTCAGTGCGTATCAGCAACCCGTTGCGGAAACCAATGAAGGGAAGCAGCAAGCCATAGATAATTTTAAAAATCAGACTTATGGAGACTGCATTTCACAAATGGAATAAGTTTTAAAATTCATATTCCAGCAAGGCTCGCCAATTGGTATCGGCAGTTTTGGATGATAATCCAGTAAGCACACCCACTTCCCAATGCAGTTTTTTGCCTGGAGATAGACTGATATCCCCCAGAAAAACCGGCCCCAGAGCACGGGTATCTTCACCCGCATAAAATTCAATGGCAGGTTCAAAATAGCGGGAATGCCTGTAGCGTGTTTGTAATGACAAAGCGGTTTCAAACTCACTTTCCTGAGTTTGTCCCCATTCATATTTAAGCCAGAAGTTTGCCGTACCCACCCATCTGCCCCACTCTTTCAAACCAATTAATCCTGCAGACACTTCCCAGTTATTATCATCACGTTGTCGTTCAAGTTCGGTAATCAATCCCCAGTCAATATCATATTCACCTTGTTCTGTGAGTTGCCAGAGCGCTTCAACTTCAAATGCTTGCAAGCGAAAGTCATTATTCTGGTTATCTTCGCCGATCAAATAACCTTCAATAAACAGACGATCCGTCAGACTTTTGCCTATACCCAGTCGTTGAACCTGTTTTCCGTCAGAGTCCGTCATTCGCCATTCAATTTCACGTTCCAGCGGTTGAACATAGGGAGAATAGACTTTATCGACCGGATTACCGTCGGCATAGCTGGCTGGTGCGATGAGGATTAAAAAAACAATGGTGATTCGAAGATTAATCATGTTGAATAGACCTGGAAAATCGTCCGGAAACAATAACAATCAGCATCAGTAACAAGCTTGTCAGATAAACCAGAATCTGACTCCATGTTGGCGTCGCTTCATAGGCCATCAAGGCATACAGTAACTGACCAGGTAAGGAATGTTCGCTGATAAGATGAGAGCTGTCCCACACGGGGTTTGATGATGCCAGCCAGTCCGCCTGAATCAGAAACTGGGTGGCCTGAGACATCATGCTGCTACCTACAATCACAACCAGAATACAGATACATTTGGCTGCGGCAGCGGGCTTTAAAGCAATCATCAGGTGATATAGAAAAATACCGCAGCTGACGCCAATACCTAATCCAATCAAACTGCCTGACAATACAGATTGCATTAAAAAGTGGTCACTGCGAAAGCCGGAAATATATAACATGATTTCGGCACTTTCCCGGCTAATGGCCAGAATGATAGCTGTCATCATCATGCCTTTGACCAGTTGATTGGGTAAATTAATATCCCTTGATATAAGCCATAAAAAAACCGTCAGACAACAATAGATACCTATGTGAATAGCGGTATTGGTTATTTCCTGACCAACCCCTTCCAGCCAGTTTGAAACTTCCGGTAAGAAATACGCATACGTGGCACCGGCAATCAGACCCAGCAGAATGGCCTTGATCAAAAAGCGACGTGATTGCTGGCTAACCGTGGTAAATGCCATAAACAGACTGACCACCATCGCCGCTTCAAGTACTTCCCGTAACACCAGAATGACGCTATTGAGCAGCATGGTTATTTACCATCTTCTTTGACAATGATTCTGCCCTGAGCTGTTTTGGGGAAGAATTCTCCAAAAAACGGATAAACGCCAGGTTTTAAGGGCCCAATAAAAATAATTGCCTGGGTATTTCCCGGAATGACCTTTTCGCGATTGAGTTCATAACTCTCAAACTCTTCGGGTGTCGCATCCTGGTTTTTAACCAGTAATTTCACCTTGGTATTAGCTGGGATAACCAATTCATCGGGATAGAACAGATGATCTTTTATCACTATTTCAAAAACCGGAGGTGCTGCATAACTATTTAATGAAATCATAAAGATAGCTATGCATGTCAATAATTTTTTCATCATTTATTCAACGCTGCGGGAAAATCAATCACGACCTTAAGGCCGCTTTCAAATGCTGAATTGGTAAGTTTGATATCAGCATGGTGCATTTCAATAATATGTTGAACAATAGCCAGTCCCAGACCGCAACCGGGTAATTGCAGATCACTGTTTTCGTTCTGGTAGCGATAAAACCGGTCAAAAATCCGCTCATACTGGTCTGCTGGAATGCCCGGTCCATCATCCTCAACAATTAAACGCACGCCTTTTTCAGTTGGGTGAACTTGAATCAGAATATGTCCGTTTGCTGGAGCGTATTTACTGGCGTTATTCAGCAGATTCTGTAGCAGTGTTTCCAATGCGAAAACATGACCTTGCATCATCGCGGATTCACCTATTAATTCAACATGCTGCTGTCTTTTTTCAAATTGCTGATAATCCCGTGCAATCACATCGCTGGTTATTTTATATAAATCGATTGATTCATCCTTAGCGGCAATTTGCTCTGGCGCAGTGCGATAGAGCATCAGGATCTGATTCACCAGATGGCCCATTCTATCGACAGACGCTTGCATAAGTTGCCAATCTTCGCTGTCATCACCATAGGTTTGTCGCAGGTTATGTAAATGTATTTGAAGAGCACTGATAGGGGTACGTAATTCATGTGCTGCATCTGCAGCAAATCGTTGTTCACGTTGAAAACTCTGATCAAGTCGCCAGAATAGCTGGTTTATAATTTTGACCAATTGGCTCATTTCAATTGGCAGATCTGCCAGTTGAATTGGCTTTAAATCATCCGCCTGTTTGCTGGCAAGTTGTCTGGAAAGATTTTTCAGAGGTTTCAAACCCGTGCCAATTAACCACCAGATTAAAATAGCCGCGATAACAATGCCGAAAAAAGCCGGCAAAATGGTGGCTAATACGATATCTTCTGCCATAGAACTGCGAACATCGCTCCGCTCTCCGACGATAATCCACCGTTGAAGCTGGGGATCCGGATAGGCATAGTTATGCCAGCGAAAGCCGTTAAAATTAACGTCGTAAAAGCCTTTTTTAAAGGGGCTGAGTGCAATATGTGGCGCGGTACTCGAACGAGTTAACAGTTGACCCTTAGCATCCCATATTTGAAAAAACAAATAATCACTGGTGGGGCTTTGAGCCGAATCAGAAGTGGTTTGAGCAACATTTGCTGATGCAATTAATTCAGCGGTGTTAACCAACCGTTCATCAAATAAATCTTGTGCGGTTTCGATACTGGACTGGTAGCCTTTCAGTAATGACACAAACATCACCAATATTAGTGTGGCGACTAATATCAGCAGTAAATATAATCGAATAGATTTCATGTGTTGCTAATTTGATAACCTACTCCGCGAATGGTTTTAATAAACCCTTCCGGAAGTTTTTTGCGTAAATGATGCACATGTACCTCAATGGCATTACTGGTCACTTCTTCACCCCAGCTATAGAGCCTGGATTCCAAACTGTCCCGGGTCTGGACCCGTCCAGCGTTCTCCATCAGGATTTTCAGCAACATAAATTCACGCCGTGGTAATTCAACCAATGCGTTATCAACATTCAGCTGCATGGTTTTGCTGTCCAGGATGACGGAGCCTATCTGTAATGCCGCGTGTTGCTTACTGCTTAATCGACGTTCAAAAACCCTTAACCTGGCGAGCAGCTCATCAATATCAAATGGCTTGGCCAGGTAATCATCGGCACCCGCATCCAGTCCAATAACCCGATCATTAATACTCCCGCGTGCTGTTAACACCAGTATCGGTAAGGCGGCATTAATCTTGCGGATTTCGGCAAGTACAGCTGTGCCATCCATATCCGGTAACCCCAAGTCCAGAATCACAATATCTGGCGGGGTGGTTTTAATACTATTAATTCCCTGACGCCCCAGACTCAGATGATTTACGGTAAACCGATCTTGGCGCAGCGAGCGGATAAGGCCTTGCGCCAATGACAGATCATCTTCAATTAGCAGTATTTGCATCGATTTGGTCATTCATATGTTTGCTCACTTCAGCCAACGCCTTGTCGATTTCCATTAAACGGCCTTTATCTGCCAGTGGTCTATCTGCTCTGGGAGCCGCTTTTTTAGCAAATAACAAATACGATTCAGCTTGTTTATAGTGTTTTTTATCCATTAAAAACAAGGCATAAAAATAATTACTATCAATACCTTGTGGGTTTAATCTCAGAGCATTTTTTAATAGTTTTTCTGCGGTGGTTTTATCCCCGAAGCCCAACGGCCAACCCGGAACCTTGTAATACAAAGTGCCCAACGTAGTATAGGCCGAACCGTTCAAGGCCTGATCATCAATTTCAATCGCTTTTTCCAGATCAGCTTTAGCTGTTTTGGCCATGGATAACGCGCCAAGCCCCCCTTTTATCCCGGCATAACTGGCATAGATAATCCCCCGCCAGATTAATACGTCTGGCTGTTGTGGCGATTGTTTTTTAATTTCATCAGCCTTTGCTGTTAATGACTCAAATGCGTCAATCTGCTGTTTGTCTGTTAATTCATAATTGGCATGTTCCCAGGCCGATTGCAAAGGCAATGCTTCAGGCGAGATCGCCTGAGCGGATAAACTGAACATTCCAAATACCACACTGTAAAGAATGACATACCCTTTTTTCATTTTGCTGCTCCTGTCCAATAACGCTGAATCACGGGGAGTTTTTTGGCTAAGCCTTGATCCACCCAATGACTATTAATTGAATTCAGCCAACCGAAAAAGCGTTCCGGCCAGCCTAAAAACTGCTCATTGCGATGTGTTTGCTGAAAAAAGTCGATGAACTGTTTTGCGACGGTTTCAACTTTATCGCTATGATTACCCAGCGCTTTATTCATGGCTGTCACATTGGCATCATTCATCGCGGTGCTAATGGTGCGTGGTGCAAACAAACGTACCTTGATGGTGGTATCTGCTAATTCACGACGCATCGCTTCGGTAAAACCTCGCAACCCAAATTTACAGGCACTGTAGACACTGAACCCCGGAAAGCCGAGTCGGCTGAATGCCGAGCCGATATTGATGATCTGAGCGTTATCCGCTTTTGCCAGGATGGGAAGTAATAATCGTGTCAACTCGATAGGTACCAGCAAGTTCGTCATAAGCATTTGTTGCACAGTAGTTTCGTTCATCTCTTTGAGAGGGGCGAAATGATTGTTGGCAGCATTGTTAATCAATGCATCAATGCCAGCGGGAAATTGCTGGCAATAGGAAAGCACAGCCTGACGACCATGACTGGTGGTCAAATCGCTGGCGACACAATGGTGCTGACCACCCAATGTTCGATTAAGCTGCTCCAATTTAAGATGATTCCGTCCGCAAAGAACCAATACAACACCTTGGGCAGACAACGCTTTGGCCAGTGCTGAACCCAGACCACCGGTTGCTCCTGTTAAAACGATCGTAATTGGTTTTGAATTCAGTGGCGTATTCATAGCGTGAGACTCCGGAAAATATCGCCATACAACTGATAAAACATTTTTGCGCTGTGAATTATCTGCTGTTGTGCCAATGGATCGTCTATTCGGTTCATCAATCCCTCGAAGAACTTCACATGTTCCTGATCCAGCGCACCATGCGAACGTAAATAACTAAAGGCTTTGTCAGGTAAAAACAACGCATTCTGAATCGCTGTCGCGGCATTATCTGCGGTAGCAATACTGGTGCCCTCAAGGACATGCACCATGCCAAAAAATCCCAGTGGGTTAACTCGAAAAACGGTATCGTAGGCATAGGCCACCATCACCTCGGTGGCAGGATTGGGACGACTGTTTCGCACCAATTCCTTATCGTGACCACAAGCAGCGATATCATTCAGGATCCATTCCTGATGCCCCAGCTCTTCCTCAATATATTCGGCAACGGCTTCACGCAACCACTCGTATTGCTCTGGCAATTGCGATCCAACAGCCATCAGTAACGGCACGGTATGTTTTACATGATGATAGGCCTGGGTCAGAAAGGCGATATACAGATCCAGCGTTACTTCCCCACGCATTGTTTGTTCGATAATCGGGGCAGAAAACAAATGTTGTCGTTCAACATCTGTCTGCTGGCAGAGGGTGTCAAAAAATCCCATATTGTGGCTCCTGGTAGATGGATTCCAATTCATTTTGAAACAAAGAAAAAATTTGATTGCGCCGTGGTCGGCCATTGGCCGTGAGCAGTCCAGCTTTCGCTGTCAGTGGCTGTTCAATTCGCAGCCATTTGATAATTTGTGCATAGGCAGGCAGCTTGTGATTGACCTTTAATAGCCAATGTTCAAGTTCGACATCGCTTAAACGGGTATAAATCAATGCCGTACAGTACGGTTTCGCATCACCAAATAAAACGCATTGCAGGATTTCCGGGTGTGCCAGAACCTCGCTTTCCACCCACTCAGGATTGATATTTCGGCCATAACTGGAAATCAGCAGCTGTTTTTTACGGCCATGAATCACTAAAAATCCATCCTGATCCAGATAGCCCATATCACCGGTAGATACTCTATTTTGTTGGGGTGAGTTGATGCCAATGTAGCCCAGGAAAGCATTGCCAGTGACCATGATTTCACCCTCTTCAATCTGGATGTCGACATGTGGCAATAGCTTGCCCGCTGTTCCAGGCTTGTCTTGTGCAGGTGTATTGAGACTGACTACTGAGCTGCACTCCGACAAGCCATAGCCTTCATATACTGGTAGTCCAAACTGGCGAGCACGTTCAATCAGTTCTCTGGCAACCCGGCTTCCTCCCACAGCAATAAACCGTAGGGATTCTGGTGGTTGCCAGTCCTGCTCAGCTGCCAGGACCAAAGCTGATAATAATTCCGGAACCAGAATCAGACTTTCTGGCTGGTAATGGGAAAGCGTGGTCAGTAATTGATAAAGCTTGCCTGACAGGCTGCCGGAAAAGCCGGTTTCCTTCATGCCGAGTAATATCACTTCTCCACCACTTAATAAGGGTGTGTAAAGTCCGGCAATGTTTTCCAGCAATGTACTTAATGGCAGTAATGCCATATGCCGTACATTTTGCATTTGCAGTACGCTTAATAAACTCTGACTGACCTGGTATTGATTGTCATTACTCAGGCAGACTCCTTTTGGATCGGCTGTTGATCCTGAGGTGAAGGTAATCTTTGCTGTGCCTGCAGGTAATGTGATGTAAGACTTACCTCGACAGGCCGTAAAGCGCATCATCAGACTGTTCACAAAATGGCTTTCAGCCAGAACATCGGCATCTATCGTTAAAGGGCGATCATGAACCAGCCCAACAGCACCAGCACTCTGCAAGGCATGTTGTAGCTGATCCGGGGTAAAAAATAATGGCAAAGGCAATAAAATAATACCGGCGCGTTGTGCGGCCAGATCCATGATCAACCATTGCAAGCTGTTATCTGCCAGTAATCCGACAACCTGATGTTGATATTCCATTAATTCTGCAGCGACTGATTCAACCTGCTGCATCAATTGCTGCCGCGTCAGTTGCTGAAGACCATCCCCCACACATATTTTGTCGGGCTGCTCTGTTGCCAGCATTTCCAGAGATTGTAAAATTTTGCTGCTCATTTACTGATCATCCTGGCGGTGTTATGGACAAAATCCTTATGGGTATCCAATAGCGATTGAATGACATGATGTTGTAGCAAATGCTCGATTGCTGACGGCAGATTGCCGGCAAGAACGACGGGGTGATGAGAGTAATAACTTCCCCACTGCTGAGTTTTATCAATCAGTAGTTGAGGATCGGCTTCGCCTAAAGTGAATGTTGTGAGCTGTAGCCGGGCGATGAGATGTCGGACCTGACGTGTTGCGGTAAACACAACCCACTGATAATCGGCCTGATGCAATACGGCTGCCAGCAAAATAAATAATAATGGACTGCCACTGTTGAAACTGGCAGCCAGATTACCGATTTCCACAATGTCCGAACGACTGGTTTGAATACCATGCAGTTTCAGTGTTTTTTCGATGGGGTGTGCAAGATACTGTTCAAGAAACAATGGTTGCTGCTGAACCGGTTGGAAACCAATCGCCGAATCAATTACATCATCCATCTGACTGGCAATAAAATACGGTAAAAAATGCTGTATTTCAGCGCCAAAAGTCTGATTAAAACGCTCGCTGATAAAGGCTTGCACCGCTATATGTTCAATTGACTGATTATCAATTAAAGACAGTGATTTATGCGGAAACAACAAACGTTGTTGCCAATGTCTCGCTGCGGAGGGTGTCGAACTATTTAATTTGGTGGCTTCCATAAATCATCTCCTGATGTTTATGGTTGCCTAGAGTAAAGCCCGTTACTTAAGAAAAACTTAAGCTATTTTTTAATGCATTCAGGTTTAAGAAAAATATAAAAAAAGCCTGAAAACTATCTGACTGAAAGTTTTCAGGCCTATACATTTATATCCTGTTTAAGGAGTCAAGTCAGTTCGACCCAGCGGCATATCATAGCGTTGTTCCCGATATAACCAGGATGGCAATAAAACATGTGACAGCGCTTTGCGTTCATCTGCCGTTGATGCCGGTCCTACAATTTCCAGTTGACGGGACTTCGGTGAGTAATAGCCTTCAAGTGCAGAATTTTGCGGCCTGAGTACCGTTACTTTTTCACCGTGCATCAGAGCGAAATAATCAGCGAACTGCATCAACGCACGACCGGTGGACTGCTGTTCACTGTCTAGACTTAAATCACGTCCAATCATCGGCGTTTCGGCATTGACTCCCATTAATGACAATAAGGTTGGTGCCATATCAATCTGACTGGCAACTGTTGGTATGCGCCGTGGCTGAATATCAGCACCTAAAATTAAACCGGGAATTTGAAAACGTTCAATGGGCACGAGTGCATCGCCATAAACGTTTAAATCATGATCAGCAATCACCAGAAATAAGGTGTTGTCCCAGTAATCACTCTGCATCGCCTTATCAAAAAACTGCCCTAGCGCATAATCGGCATATTTCACCGCATTGGTATTACTTTGTTTGACAGGGTTATCCAGTTCAATACGGCCATCGGGAAATTCATAAGGCGAATGATTACTCGAGGTAAATACCAGACTGAAATAAGGCTGACCCTGGGCATGTTTTTGTTGAATCTGCTGGTGCGCTTTATTCAGTAAATCCTCATCAGATACACCCCAACTTCCAGTAAAAACCGCATGTGGGTAATCATGTTGATCAATGACTGATTCAAAGCCATTGCCAATAAAGAAACTCGCCATATTGTCAAAGTGTGACTCACCACCATAGATAAACTCGGTGAAATAGCCTTGCTGTTTGAGTAAACCGGCAATGGTAAAAAAGTTTTGTTGAGACAGCGAAAGCTTAACCACACTGCGAGCTGGCGTCGGCAAATAGCCACTGATTACCGCCTCAATACCTCTTACTGAGCGAGTGCCCGTGGCATAAAGCTGTTCAAACCACCACCCCTTTTGTTTGAGGCGTTCAAGTTCCGGGGTGACGGCATATTCACCGCCAAGAGACTCAACAAACGTTGCCCCCATACTTTCTTGCAGAATAATCACCAGATTGAGTGGTTTATCCCGTTTTACCGTTGCCTGCCGGGTATTTAAGGTTGGAAATTTACTTTTACTGTCTATGCCAATCCACGGGTAGCTTTCATGTATTTCAGCCATTATGGCTTCATTAGACATTGTGCCGTAGACCTCAGCAGCATTTGATTCGTGCTGCATATTGTAAATAGCAAAATACACTGACCAGGCGGAGTTAAGCATAAGACTATTCACCATCGCATCCGGTGTCAGAGCAAAGCTGGACGGATTGGCAGGCCGATGACCAACAGACGATCGAATCATTAAAACAAGTACGATGATCAACAACGGCCAGGTAAGCCATAATTTCCAAAGCGGCCAGGGCCTTTGAGTGTTATTCAGCCAACGTTGCAATAACTTAACGGCAAGACAACCTGATGCGACGGTCAGTAAGAGTCCTGTCACTAAAGGCATTCGAAAACCGTGCCATAAGGTCGCAAACACTTCACGGGGATATTTCAGATATTCTACAAATAACCGGTTGGGACGCAGATCATACTGACTGATAAAAGCAGGAGTGGATGCTTCCATAAAGCTGATAATGACAATAACCATTACGCCCCAAACGAGCACCAGATTTTGCCAAAATTTCCAGCCAGGTCGATTTGCCAGTAAGGGCAGTCCGAGCGCTAATGGCGCGAGTAACATCCCCAGCATAATCAAATCGGCACGAATGCCTTGCCAGAAAATAGTGGGGAGTGAGGCAGCTGTTGTCACCCTCTCCCACTGCCACACCACTAAGCCAAGACGCGATAAACTCAGAATCACTAAGCCCGTCAGCAGCAGCTGAATAAATATCAAATAAGGGCCAAAAAAAGACTGTAATTTTGACATCATCAGCCCCGTCCTACTAATGGCCACAGAATAGTCAGCCAAGTCGCCAGAGCAATAATAATGGCAATAAAGACCGCCAGAGAACCATAATCCTTCGCTCGACCAGACAGCTGATGGTGTTCGGTGCTGATGCGATCAACGGTACATTCAATCGCCGAGTTCAGTGCTTCAACCATCACCACAAGCAATAAAACCGTGATCATGGCCAGTCGTTCAACTGGTGATACATCGAAAAAGAAACTTCCAATACCCGCAGTTAATAACAGCAGAAAGGCTTGTCGAAAAGCCGTTTCATAACGCAGTGCGGCGAAAAGCCCCTGCATTGAATAACCAAAAGCATAAAACAGCCGTTTGCATCCAGTTTGTTTTTCCACAAAATTGCCCCATTACTCAAAATGAGGCTAATGCTACGCCGCCAATACTTAACTAAACCTTACGAAATTGAATTTTGTTTGATTCGTCAGTCTTTTTGTTTTGAAGCTTGTCAAGATGTGAACAGTACTTGTTAAAAGGTGGCTTTATGAAATCCAAACTAACTTTCTGACACTATCTGGTGATGGGTATTATTGCCTTTGGTTTTATGGATGTAAGGGCTTGTTGATCTTTCATCTCCGCCTCTGTTGTGAGCTGAAAAAGCGTCAATCAAGGCACGAGAAACGCTTTTTAGTTATTCTAAATAAGCGACGAGCAACGCAGAGTGGCGCTTTTTCAGTCACAACCCGAAGGGCTGGGACTATTTTTGCGGCCGCCTGCGTTGTCAATCACTCATGTAGGATGGCTACACTGCGTGCTTTCCGCCTTGTCGGACACAAAAATAGCCGCCAGCAGTGGTGGATATGAAAGATCAATAAGCCCTAATGTCATGTTTTATCTTGCAACTAGATATTGACTAGCTTCTTCTATGCGGTCTGTCAAAATTTATGATTGGTCCAACCGGCACGACACCTGTAGGATTGATGGTTTTGTGACTGCGGTAATAATGATCTTTGATGTGCTGCATGTTTACCGTTTCTGCAACACCAGGCCACTGGTATAACTCACGAACGTATTCAGAAAGATTTTGATAATCTTCAATCCGTTTCAGGTTGCATTTGAAATGGCCGTGATACACGGCATCAAAACGAATCAAAGTGGTAAACAACCGCCAGTCGGCTTCAGTAATCTCATTGCCTGCTAAATAGCGATTATTACTGAGGCGTTCTTCCACTTTATCTAACGCTTTAAATAACGGAAATACGCCTTCTTCATAGGCCTGTTGCGTGGTGGCAAATCCCGCTTTATAAACGCCGTTATTGATGTTGTCGTAGATTTCATCATTGAGAGCATCAATTTCTGATCTTAATGTCTCGGGATAATAATCACCGGCTTTGGCACCGATACCATCAAACGCTGAATTGAACATGCGGATAATTTCCGCAGACTCATTGCTGACCATCACGTTTTGCTGTTTGTCCCAAAGCACCGGTACGGTGACACGACCGCTGTATTCTGCATCAGCAGTGGTATATACCTGATGCAAAAATCTGGCTTGATGCAACGGATCTTGAACCACCCCTTCGGCATCATCAAAGGTCCAGCCATGCTCCAGCATTAATGGGTTCACAACAGAGAATGAAATCAAGTTTTCCAAGCCTTTCAGCTTGCGAAAAATCAAAGTGCGATGTGCCCATGGGCAAGCTAAGGAAACGTATAAATGATAACGCCCCGCTTCGGCTTTAAAACCACCTTCTCCACTGGGTCCGGCACTGCCGTCAGCGGTCACCCAATTGCGGAATTGTGATTTGCTGCGAATAAATTTTCCCTGGTTGGAATCAGTGTCATACCAGCGATCGACCCACTGGCCTTCCATTAATAAACCCATAAAATACCTTCCTTAAAAAAAGTGGAATTTGATTGACTGTTTTACCAGCTAAGCTCACAATTTGTGTACTTCATTGCGAATAAGTTCATGAGACATCTCCAAACACAGCAGCTTGACCAGTGCCCTGCCAATTTCTGGCAGCTGTGCGTATTGCTGTTGTTGCTTAATAGTCTGGCCTTTGCCGGCTGGGTAGATTTCCGTCAGGCAACGGTTTCAAGCAATTCCGGTTTTGTCGCTGAGTTTAATCAGCTTACTTTAGCCAATCATCGTGATCATTTCCGTTCACTGCTGGATATCAAAAATCTGGCTTCATCCTCTTCAGGTGAAAGTGATAACGAACCGCACTGGCTAGCATACTTCAACCTGCTATCGCTTCCTGTCGCGGTACTTGGTACCGATGATTTGCGTTATTTGACATTGTTGATTTTCAGCGATGCCAAATACCATTTACCCCGCACCCGAGCCCCACCATACCCATAATCCTTTTAAAACATTTTGTTTAACGAAGCTTTCTTCGAGGATTATGTATGCGTTCATTCGTTTCACGGGCTGTTGTATTCAGCCTGATTATTATTGTGGGCCTGCTCAGTGCACTGCCTAATGTGTTGCCAGCATCGACGACACAACATCTACCTTCCTGGTTTACCGACAATACCTTTCAGTTAGGGCTTGATTTGAGTGGCGGTTCCCATTTGCTGATGCAAGTCGATACCAATGATTTACAACTCAACGATCATCAACAGTTAGCCGAACAGATCACCGATGGATTGCGCGAAAAACGCATCTTTATTCAGCCGATTTCGGTATCGAAAAACCAGCTGGTCATCACACCTAAAGATCCTGGCCGGTTAGCGGATATCAAGCAGCTTGTGCGGACCTTTATTAAAGATCCCAAAGGTGGCCTGGCTTTGTTCTCGCTTGATGATGAGGCAAATAAACTCACCATCACTCCGACCAAAGCGCATAGTGAAAGACTCACTAAAGATGCCGTTGAGCACAGCTTGAAGGTGGTCAGACAACGTCTTAATGAGAGCGGCCTGGTGGATCCGACCATTACCAAACAAGGCAGTGATGGCATTCTGGTGCAATTGCCTGGTGTTGATGATCCAGGTTCTATCCGCACTCTGCTGGGTACCACCGCCAAAATGACCTTTCATTGGGCGGCTAATGCTCAATCTTCTGATGTGATAAGCGTTCAAGGTGTTAATGAAGATGAAAGCTATTCATTAGAAGGTCGAGTAGCACTGGAAGGCAAACATATTACCGATGCCAATCTGGTTTTCAGTCAGGAAAATGGTCAACCGGTTGTCAGTTTTGTATTGGATAAGGAAGGCGCACGTTTATTTGGTGAAATGACCAAAAACAATATTGACCGCTCTTTGGCAATTGTTCTGGATGATAAAGTCATTACTGCACCAGTAATTCGCAGTGTGATTGCCGGTGGTCGTGGCGAAATCAGTGGTTCGTTTACCGTTGCTGAAGCCAATGAACTGGCGTTGTTACTGCGTGCCGGTGCCTTGCCAGCACCGTTAAATGTGGTCGAAGAACGTACGGTTGGGCCGGATTTAGGCAGCGATTCTATTGCTATGGGCATTAGTACCGGCATTATTGGTGCCATCCTGGTGCTGATATTTATGCTGGCAATTTATGGCAGCTGGGGATTCATTGCCAGTTTGAGTCTAACCATTAATATCGGTTTGATTTTTGGTGTATTGAGCCTGTTAGGTGCCACGCTGACCTTGCCGGGTATTGCCGGGATTATTCTCAGTATCGGTATGGCGGTGGATGCCAATATTTTGATCAATGAACGGATCCGTGAAGAAACCCGTCGCGGTAAACGGGCACTTATAGCTCTGGATGCCGGTTTCAGACGCGCTTACAGCACGATTCTGGACTCCAATATCACCTCTTTAATCGCTATCAGTCTGTTGTTTATGTTTGGTAGTGGCCCGGTACGTGGGTTTGCGGTGGCGATTGCCATTGGTTTGTTAACATCAATGTTTACCTCCATTTCATTTACCCGATTATTAATGGAATGGCGGGTCAGTCGTATGCCGAAACAGGCTTATCTGAATATCTCAGGTATTAGGGTTCTGGATCGTCTGAGTAATAGCAAAATCGACTTTATGCGAGGCCGTTTTGTTGGTATTGCCATTTCTGCCATTTTGTCATTGGCCGCGATTGGCTTGTTTATGCAGCCGGGTTTGAAATACGGTATCGACTTCAGTGGTGGTACTGTAATGGAGGTTCAGGCACCCAATACGGATGTAGAACAAGTACGTCATGCCTTGCAGGCAAAAGGTTTTGCTCAGGCATCGATTCAGGAATTTGGCGATGATGACTATTATCTGGTTCGCTTGCCAATGGAGGGTGCAGAACAGGTAGCTAGCGGTGAACCCGTTGAAAATATTAAATCTGCGGTACAGGAAATATCGGCAGATGCGAGTTTCCCTCGGGTTGAGATGGTTGGGCCAAAAGTCAGTGGCGATTTCCGTGACGCCACTATCCTGGCCATTGTTTTTGCTGGGCTGGGAATGCTGGCCTATTTGTGGATCCGCTTTGAATATCACTTTGCCCTGGCAGCGACCTTAACCATTGGTTTGGATTTAACTAAAACGATTGGTTTTTTTGTACTGACAGGAGTGGAGTTCAATCTGACCGCCGTAGCAGCCTTGTTAGCATTGATTGGTTATTCAGTTAATGACAAAGTGGTGGTGTTTGACCGGGTACGCGAAAATCTTCGGCTCACGCCTGATAAGCCGATGTTACAGTTGCTCAATGAGAGTATTACATCAACATTGACCCGCACGGTATTTACCTCTGTCACGACATTTTTGGCATTGATACCGATGGCGGTTGCCGGTGGAAGTGCTGTTGCCAGCTTTGCGTTGCCGATGTTATTTGGCATTGTGATCGGCACCAGCTCGTCGGTATTTATCGCGGCACCAATCGTTTTCTGGATGGGACAGCATCGCATGCGTAAAGGGCTGTCACAGTTACGGCCTTCGGCTGAAGAGATGCAAAAGAAACTGGATGCCATCATGTAGATTTGTTCAAAAAGTGTCTGTAATCGATTAATAAATAAGGCTTTATGGTGATTATCTTCACCATAAAGCAGTAGGGCTTGTTTATCTTTCATCTCCGCTTCTGTTGTGAGCTGAAAAAGCGTCAATCAAGGCACGAGGAGCGCCTTTTGTGATATACATCCATGTATCTCACCCCATTGGGGCTTATACGCTCAAAAACGCTCCCGGCGTTTTTGTAGTTATTCTAAATAAGCGACGAGCAACGCAGACCGGCGCACGCCTCCCTGGCGCGCCGGCATACAGTCCATCCGTGGACATAAGTGGCGCTTTTTCAGTCACAACCCGCAGGGCTGGGACTATTTTTGCGGCCGACTGCGTTGTATGAAATACATCCCTGTATTTCACCGCTACGCGGCCAGCAAAGCTGTTCAAATGAGTTCCAGACTCATTTGTCAATCACTTATGTAGGAAGGCTACACGTCGTGCTTTCCGCCTTGTCGGACACAAAAATAGCCTCCAGCAGCGGTGGATATGAAAGATAAACAAGCCCTAATCAAGGATAAAGAAGATGACGTTGTTAATGTTAGCGGCAGGATTCGTTTTGTTGATTGTCGGTGCCGAATTACTGGTTAAAGGTGCTTCTCGTTTAGCAACCAGCTTTGGTATTCCGGCTTTAGTCGTGGGTCTTACGGTGGTGGCTTTTGGTACCAGCGCACCGGAGTTAGCGGTCAGTGTAAAAGCGGCATTTTCCGGACAAGCCGAGTTGGCCATTGCCAATGTGGTGGGCAGTAATATTTTTAATATTCTGTTTATTCTGGGCTTAGCTGCATTGATTATGCCGCTGATGGTTTCGCAACAGCTGATCCGTCAGGATGTGCCGATCATGATGGGTGTCAGTTTTGTTGCTTTATGGATGATTCAAGACGGCAGTATCGGCAAGCCGGAAGCTGGTTTGCTGTTTTTGGGAGTCATTCTGTATACGGTATTTCTGTTTTATCAGGGTAAAAAAACCGGTATCGAGGACAGACAAGCATCCAGCAGCCAAACAGCACCTATATGGCAAAATATTTTGCTACTGATAGTGGGCCTCGCGTTACTGGTTCTGGGCGCCAGATGGTTGGTGCAAAGCGCCGTGACAATCGCCTCCTCATTTGGTGTCAGTGAGGCAGTCATTGGGTTAACCATTATTGCGGCTGGCACTTCTTTACCCGAAGTGATGACATCTATTGTTGCCACCATTAAAGGTGAACGAGATATCGCTATTGGCAATGTGGTCGGCAGTAATATCTTTAATATTCTGGCGGTATTAGGCTTGTCAGGTTTGCTATCACCTACCCCATTACTGGCTAGCGAGCAGTTAAGCCAAATCGATTTTCCGGTGATGGTTGCAGTTGCAGTTTTATGTTTGCCATTGTTCTTTCTCGGCAGCACGTTAAATCGTTTCGAAGGCTTTTTATTCCTGCTGTTATATGTTGCTTATGTGTGGTTTACCATCGCAATAGCCTTATCCCTGCCCTATCTGCAAGATTTACAAACCGTCCTGATCTATGGATTAGCACCTTTAGTTGGTTTTTATGTATTGCTGTGCCTGATAAATGATTTATTACAGCGGCGATATAAGTAATGCACAAGTGACTAGTCAGTAGCTTTCTGAGTCAAGTGCTGTCGTAACCGGTCGTCAACCTGCTCAGAGGCTTCCAAGTGTGGAGCATGACCAACATTCTCGAGAGATAACATCTCTGCTCCTGGCAAGATAGCCAACAGTTTTGCTGATTCTGAATATGGGGTAACGATATCCTGTTTGCCCCATATTAATAAGGTCGGAATATTCTGCTGGCCTAGCTGCTGGTATGTGTCCAGATGATTATCGGCCAACAAATGACGTGCTGTAGATAGCAGGCTTTTTCGAGTGTCTTTCACCATGATTTCGTCTAAAAAACGGGTTTTTATCGTATCCAGTTCAGCCACTGGCAGATAAACCATATTTTCAATATGCTTCGTCAACTGGGTTCTCATCAGCACAATAGCCAACGGATCAGCTAATAACGGGAGTTGAAATAAAGCAACATCCTGGCGTTGGCTTAACGGCGATAACAGTGTCAGGGTGGTTATTTTTAATGGTTCGTTTGCTGCAAACTCAGCGGCAACCAACGCCCCCATTGAGATACCGACTAAATGAAACGGTTCAGTAATGGCTAATGTTTGTAGCAAAGCCCGCAACTGATTCACAAACAGATCTTTATCGTAAATAACGTCTGGTCGATCTGAAAAACCTCGCCCATATAAATCAAAGCGTAATACACGAAAGCCATCTGCAACCAGTCTGTCGAAAGTGCCATCCCACAGGTGTGAGCCTATAGCAAAACCATGTACCAGGATCACCAATGGTGCGTTTTCAGGTCCCTGCAATTCATAAAAAGTGTTACCGGCACTGAGTCTGGCAAGCTGACCAGACGAAGCTGGATCGCGAGCGTCTTCAATGTTCAGCACTTCAGGATCCTGCCATCTGGCCACAGCATAGAATATGACCCAAAGCAGGATTATCAGCAGTGACAAATATTTGATGATCTGCACGGTTATTACGCGCTAACTATTTTGTTCGGTTGTTTCGATTACAGGCCAGCCATTATTTTCTGGGTCAAAAGCAGGATCCAGCACCTGAATACGTTTAACCAATGGAGGATGCGTTGATAATAATCCGGACATTTTGTTAGAAAGCTCGGAAAACATCATATGTCTTGCCTCTTCCAATTCATCATGTACGGGTTCTTTAATACCTTTTTGGCTCAGGCTGCCTATTTTTTTCAAAGCACCGGCTAAAGCGATAGGATCCCCGGTATAGCGTGTAGCATCAGCATCAGCAAGATATTCACGTTGACGAGAAATTGCTGCCTGCATGATTTTTCCCATAAAAGCCCCTAATAATCCCAACAGGATCAGAGCAATCCCTATTAAGGCTATCTGGGCTCCCCCTTTTCTGCCCCGGCCACCGGAATGCATCAAAATACGTCCCAAAATATACAAAGCCATTAAGCCATGAATCAGGCCAATGACCCGCAGATTTAATCGCATATCCAGATTACGGATATGGGCAAACTCATGAGCAACAACGGCAGTCAGTTCATCGCGATTTAATAACGTCAATGCGCCACGAGTCACGGCAATAGCCGCATTATCGGGGGAGCTCCCGGCCGCGAACGCATTAATTCCGGGTTCGTTTTCAATGATAAAAATCTGCGGTGTCTGGAGGCTGGCACCCAACGCCACTTCCTCAACAATGTTTCTATAGCGTGTAACCAAGTGGTCACCCGTTATCTCATTAATCTCGGTTGCACCTAAAGCATGAGCCACTTTCGCACCGTCACCTCCCATGGTGACAATTTTCCAGACAGAGGTGAGAACAATTACCGTAGCAACGCCGGCAGCAACCAGCCCAAATAATGGCCAGTTAACCATTATCTGTTCAGTCTGATTAATGCTGTCGCCGCTCATCCTGACAGAAGCCAGTGCGGCAATGACGGCGGCAATCAATGCCACGGAAAAGATAAACAAAGTCATTATCAGCCGACTTTGTTTTCGGGCATTTGCTCCAAGTTGATAGCTGCTCATTGCAGCCATTTTTAAAATTCAACCTTGGGAGCTTCTTGAATCGCTTCACGGTCATCAAACTCCAGCTCTGATGCGCGAGTAAAGCTGAACATATTGGCTAGAATATTGGTCGGAAAAGTTTCCAGAACATTGTTATATTCAAGCACCGTATTATTGTAGCCGCGGCGTGAGGCTGCGACTTTATTTTCAATACTGGTCAGCTGTTCCATCAGATCCCGGAAAGCACCATCTGCTTTCAGATCTGGATAAGCTTCTGATAACGCAAAAATGCCACCCATTGCTTTTCCTAAAACACTCTCAGCCTGCCCCAGCGCCAGCATGGACTTTGCATCGCCCGAGTCAGTTTGATCACGCATTTTTTCTGCCTGATTGCGAGCTTCAATGACCCCATTAAGGGTTTCCTGTTCATGCTGGGCATAGCCTTTAACGGTGCTGACCAGTTGGGGAATCATGTCATGGCGTTGTTTAAGTGTGACGTCTATCTGTTTGAATGCATTTTGAAAGATATTTCGATGCCGCACCAATTTATTGTATTCAATAATCACATATAAAATCAGTAAGCCGGCAATCCCTAGTAATACCCATTCCATATTGACTCTCCTTATAGTGAACTTAATGTCGTGATTGATTATGAATTAGTTACCCAAAGTTCGAAACAGCTTACTGACTATGGAAGCTAAGGGCCATTAATGTTCAGCCAAATACTATCTCAATAGCATTTTGGGGCTTACTTTTGAAGCCAATCAAGCAACGTTTGCAAGCTGACTCGTATTACTAAAAATATCGCCTGGTTTGCTTGAATAACAATTGTCTGTATTATCGCTGGCAGTTTCAGGTGCCTTTATTACAACATGTGATAAAGGTTAAACGGGAAACAGGTGACCCACTCGTTTGGTTATGCCTGTACTGCCCCCGCAACGGTAAACAGTTATGTCATTTTTCTGGTCACTATCAGCTTGATAGATCGACAGTCACTGTACTTCGGTATGGGAAGACGAGAAATGATGCTGAGGGTCTGTTTATCTTTCATCGCCACCACTGTTTTGGGTTTCTCAAAACAGCGATAAAAGATAAACAAACCCTATGGCTAAACTGTAAGTCCGGAGACCGGCCCGAAACTAAATGGAGTCGTGGCGGGGTGCCTATACGTTTCCGGAATTACACCTTTATTGCCCCCTGCCCGCTATTGACCAATTGATCGCTGTTATTGCTTCGGCAGGATGCTTTATGTCTTTTATTTTCAAATTCCCCATCAGCCTGCTGAAGCAGGTTATTTTCCTCATAATTGCAGTAACCACCGCGATTGCATCAGCGCATGCAACAGAGCAAAGTGTCACCGTTATCGTGTCGGACCGATCTGCTCCGACCCTGGTGGCTGGCGCGCATCAGCTATTGCAACAGCAGGCTGATGCGAAAATACAAATTCGCACCGTCAGTCAGCTTAACTCGCTGAATGATAATGCCCTTCAGCAATTATTTGATAACAGCGGCAGCTTATTGATCGTAGGTGTATTCGGGGATGCGGTTGAGCGTTTGCTCAGTCGTCAATATAAAAATAAACAAAAACGCTATGTATTGCATAGTGACCAGCGACTCATTCAATTAAATAGTGATCCCGTTACAGATTTCATTCCTGAACAAGTACTTAGCGATAAAATCTCATTAAGCTCGGCAGAAATGCTACAAAACAAACAAGACGAATATCCCGCCTATCAAAACTGGCTACAGGCTCGTGCCTACTGGGTGAACCGTTCAACCGAAAATGCCCGTAACTTGCTGGATATGTTGCTGTCTGATGGCAGCAGAATAGCTGAATTGCAACTGGTCGGCTCCCTGCGCTTTGCTTTGCATTCCCCCGAAAAAACACAATGGTTGTCCCCTGCTGAAATTACGCAACAACTGGATGTTGCCCGACCGATTGTCTGGTTGCTGGATCACGATACTGGCGACTTGACCGGTGAATGGAAATTGCATCAACAATACTGCCAGGCATTGAACAGCCAATGCATTTCAGTTTTGGCCGCCTGGGGGAAACCCAGTGTTGTGGCGATTAAAACTATCCACAATCTGATGAACAACCACTTACAAAACACGCCATGGGGCCTGGTTTCCATTCAGGATTTTGTGATTGGTGGTGGTGATGGTCGGGAACAGGTGGAACAGCTGTTTACCGAAATGAATGTGCCGGTAGTAAAAGGTATCCGTATAACGGAGCTGACTCAAGCTGATTATGATTTATCAGCACAAGGTGTTCCACGCGACTCGATTCATTACCGAATCGCCATGCCCGAGTTACAGGGGGTTAGTCAGCCGCAGATATTAGCCTTATCGGAGCCGGCAAAGCTTGATCAGCAAACCGGTGCACAGCTTACGCAAAGTCTGCCTGTCACCAGCGAAATTAACCGCCAGGCAATACGCATGCAACGCTGGCTGGACCTGCAACAAAAAGACAATGCTGATAAACGTGTTGCGATTATTTATTACAACCATCCTCCCGGCAGACACAATATCGGCGCCGATAATCTGAATGTGCCGGAAAGTTTATTGGAAATATTAAATGCGCTTAAAAACGCAGGTTATCAGACAGGTGAGCTGCCAAAAGATGCGGAATCTTTGCTGGATATGCTGCAACTTCAAGGGGTGAATTTACCTGAAGACGCTGAAGCATTATCAGCGATGTCCAAGGTTGCTAACACTATGACAGCGGATGATTATCAACGCTGGTTCAAACAGTTACCGGCAACGGTTCAGGCTGAAATGATTGATGGTCCTTTGGCAGGATTACAGCAGCGGATGCGTGATGCTATTAAGCAGGCTCTGGCATTGGAAAATGTAACCGTTCGGCAATCTCAACTGAAGTTACTGTCGGCATTTATGCAGCAGACCTCTACGGATATTCATCACGCGCTGGATGGTTTGCGTCATCCCGGCCGCAGTCGTGCATTGGATTTATTAACCCAGCTGGAACAAGATTATCAGCAGATAATCGATGCAGCTGCTCAAGGTGAACAACCTGACTGGCAGCATAGCAAATCATTACATGATGCCCTGTTGGAAATGCAGATCGAAGGTATTCGTGGCTGGGGTAAAATACCCGGCAAAGTGATGGTTTGGGATAATCAACTACTGATACCCGGCGTGCAATTTGGCAATGTATTTATCGGTCCGCAACCACCTCGCGGTTGGGAGATCCATGAAGAACTGTTGCATGCCAATATGTCTTTCCCTCCGCCGCATCAATATCTGGCGTTTTATCACTATATTCAGTCAACATTTAACGCTGATGCCATGGTGCATATTGGTCGACATTCCACCTATGAGTTTTTACCCAAACGCAGTGTAGGTCTGGGCGAAGATGATTACCCTAGTATTATCGCCGGTGATGTGCCTGGACTTTATCCATATATAGTTGATGGTGTTGGCGAAGGCATACAGGCCAAACGTCGCGGGCAGGCAGTTATCATCGATCATTTAACTCCCCCGCTCGCCGTCACTGAACTGTATGACGATTTGCTGCAACTACGTCAGTTGATTGAAAGCGCCGAAGCGGCTTCAGATAAAGCCACACGGGATCGGGCTATTCGCAGCCTGCGTGAACAAATCGAAACCATGGGGCTGCGTGATGAATTGATCGCCAGCATGGATGAAGAGCTGCAAGTTCGTGGTGCCGGTTTTGACGAAATTGATGATGATTTTCTGCTGCATGAAGTTGGTCATTATCTGACGCATTTTCAGGAAACCTTTATGCCATTGGGATTGCATGTATTTGGTCGTGACTGGTCAGCTGAAGGTCTGGATACCATGATGAATTCAATGCTGGATAAATCCGAGCCCAGTGAACAACAACGCGATGAGATATATCAGAGGTTACAAATGTCTCCTGCCGCTGAAATTGACGCCCTACTGAATGGCCTGAATGGACGTTTTATCTCTCCAGGGAAAGGCAATGATCCTATTCGAACGCCAGATGCCCTGCCCACCGGACGAAATTTCTATGCTTTGGACGGCAGCTTACTGCCTACCCGTGTGGGTTTTGATATCGGTCAGCAACTGGCTGCGCCGGTATTGACCGGTGAAAAAGGCAATATTGAAGGTCATGAAGTAGGCGATCGCAATAAACAAGGCGTCATTCTCTGGGCTTCTGATTCGGTTCGAGATGAAGGTGCAATGATTGCCTTTGGCATGAAAATGTTGGGTGTCCGCCCGATATGGAATAGCCGCGGCATTATTAAAGGTCTGGAACGTCTTCCATTAACGGCAGAACAACCACAGCGGCTGGATGTACTGTTTACCACCTCAGGTTTATTCAGGGATTTATATGGCGAACATCTGGTATTGCTGGATAAAGCCAGCTTATTGGCCTTGGATGCCAGTCGTGATCTGATTATCCGTGATTATCCTGCCCTGGCAGTCGCCCTTAACGCTGCTTTGGAACCATTAGGTGAATGGCAACAAGGCGGCGATGAAGCTTTGGATAAAAATCTGGTGGCCGCCAATTGGGTGAATGAAGCCAGACAACGGCTGGCCCAACAACCGGATATCGATCCGGCACAATTAGGTCGTGAAACAAGCCTTCGAGTATTTGGTATTGCCCCGGGTTCTTATGGTGCTGGGATTAATCGTCTGGTAGAGCGTTCGTCTGCCTGGGAAGATCGTAGTGAACTGGCGGATGTATTTATCAAACGTATGGCACATGCTTATGGCAGTGGTCTGCAGGGTGAATCGCAACCGGACTTGTTCAAACAGCAACTTGCCGGTGTGTCACAGACGTTCCTGGGACGTGCCAGTAACCTGTATGGCCTGATGGATAACAATGATGCATTTGATTATCTCGGTGGTTTTAATCTGGCGGTGGAAACAGTCAGTGGTCAGCAACCTGGCAGCGCGGTGATTAATCACAGTAATAACGATAATCTGCGGATCGATAATCTGCCACAAGCCCTGCTGGGGGAGCTGCGTGCCCGTTATCTGAATCCACAATGGATTAAGCCGTTAATGAATGAAGGTTATGCCGGTGCCCGCACCATGGGCAGTGAGTTTATTGAATATCTTTGGGGTTGGCAGGTAACCAGTCCCGAGATCATTACCGATCAGGTCTGGGAAGAAGTGAAAGCCGTATATGTGGATGACAGTCTGCAATTGGGACTGGATTCGTTTCTCAGTGAAAGTCATCGACAGCATGTTCAAACTAATATTCTGGCAGTCATGCTGGTGGCGATTGATAAAGGCTTTTGGGATGCCGATATGGCGACAAAACGACAACTGGCTGAGCAATTTGCTGCCAATATTCTTGAAAAAGGCATTCCCGGCAGTGGTCATACCCATGCCAATCATCCGATGTATGATTTTGTGAAATCACAACTTGATGCGGATACAGCTGAAGCATTGGAAGCGGTGTTAGTGCGTAGTCGAATGCAAAGTTCAGAGTCTAAAACATCACCGACGCATATCCAGGAATTGCAGTTAAATCAGGATGCTAGCCAGCAAAGCGATGAAGTTAATCAAGCTGATGAATCCAACTCTAACGATAAAAATCTGCTTTGGTTATGGACGTTGCTGGCATTATCAGTAATCGTTGCCGCAGGATTATGGCGCGGTCGGAAAGGAGCTTTGTAATGTATCCCCATTTTTCACTGGAATTGATGCACCAACTGACCGGACTATTATTAACCCCGGTGGTCTGGGCGTTATTGTTTTTTGTCGGGCTGGCTGTATATGAAACCGGTATTGCCATTGGCGAGCGTTTTTGGGGAATTGCCCGCTTATCTCGTCAGGCAGACAGTCATTCATTGATGGCTTTGGGCAAACGCCGGATTGAACGGGCCGATTTTATTACCAGACTGGCACCAATGCTCGGCTTAATGGGCACCTTGATTCCCTTGGGTCCGGGACTCGCGGCATTAGGCGAGGGACAACTAAAAATCTTGACTACGGCGATGACAGTTGCGTTTGATACCACGGTTATTGGGTTATTGGCTGGCATGATTGGCTTTGTCATTGGCCGTATGCGTCGTCGTTGGTACGATGCAGCACTCACGCAGCTGGAACAGCAAAATGGATAAATGGCGGCGCAGTGCCTTTCTGGATACCGATGAAGATCCATTGGGTCCATTGGCCAATTTGATTGATATTGTCCTGGTATTTGCTTGTGGATTAATCGCTGCATTGGTTGCTTTCAGCACCGATCTACAGGACCATTTCGACGTACAGCCTCAGGAAATTACCCTGGGCAAAGAACTGCCAACAATGCCAGAAAATATGCAGCAACAAATGCAGGATGGCAGTGGCTACGAAGCTGTAGGTCAGGTTTATCGTGATCCACAAACTGGGAAACTGATTTTAATCGGCGAGTAATTTTCAGGTCTGATGATAAGCCGAAATAAGTAAAAGTTTTTCGTTCCGCCCGCCAATCCAAAAGCAATTTCAGGTAGAATCACCGCTTCTACTGAACTCCTGTTTTTATTGGATTTTAAAATGGCTCAATACGTATACAGCATGAACCGCGTGGGCAAAATTGTGCCGCCCAAGCGCGAAATTTTAAAAGATATTTCCCTATCCTTCTTTCCTGGCGCCAAAATCGGTGTGTTAGGTTTGAATGGCTCAGGTAAATCCACCCTGCTTCGCATTATGGCAGGGGTCGATAACGACTATATCGGTGAGGCTCGGCCGATGCCTAATATGAAGGTGGGGTATCTGCCTCAGGAACCGGAACTGGATGACAGCAAAACGGTTCGCGAAATCGTTGAAGAATCGGTCTCCGATGTCAAAGCCGCTTTGGATGAACTGGATGCAATTTATGCGGCATACGCTGAGCCGGATGCGGACTTTGATGAACTGGCCAAAAAACAGGGTGAACTGGAAAACCTGATTACCGCCAAAGATGGACACAATCTGGACAATGCGTTGGAGCGTGCAGCCGATGCACTACGTTTACCGCCATGGGATGCCAAAGTGGGTGTCTTATCGGGTGGTGAACGTCGCCGTGTTGCGTTATGCCGTTTATTGCTTGATAACCCCGATATGTTATTGCTGGACGAACCTACTAACCATCTGGATGCCGAGTCCATTGCCTGGATTGAGCGTTTCCTGCAGGAATATCCGGGTACCGTTGTCGCGATTACCCATGATCGTTATTTCCTCGACAACGCCGCTGGCTGGATTCTGGAACTGGATCGGGGTCGTGGCATTCCTTATGAAGGCAACTACTCTTCCTGGCTGGAACAAAAAGATCAACGTCTGGCGCAGGAAGCCAAGCAGGAAGCCTCGCATAATAAAGCCATTCAAGCTGAACTTGAATGGGTCCGTCAGGGGGCCAAAGGGCGTCAGGCAAAATCCAAAGCCCGTTTGAAACAGTTTGAAGAAATGAATTCGCGTGAATTCCAGAAACGTAATGAAACTCAGGAAATCTATATTCCACCTGGCCCACGTTTAGGCGACAAGGTCATTGAACTGCGTAACGTCACCAAGTCGTATGGCGATAAACTGCTGTTTGAAAACCTTAATATAACCATTCCACCCGGTGCGATTGTTGGCATTATCGGGCCGAATGGTGCAGGTAAATCCACCTTGTTCCGAATGATTACCGGCGAGGAAAAACCCGATTCAGGTGAAATTGAAATTGGTAGCACAGTGCAGTTGGCCTACGTAAATCAGGCACGTGAACTGGATGGCACAAAAACAGTATTTGAAGAAATTGCTGATGGTGCCGATATGATTACTGTCGGAAATTATCAAACCCCTTCTCGTGCGTATTGTGGACGCTTTAACTTTAAGGGTTCTGATCAGCAGAAGTTCGTTAAGGATTTATCCGGCGGTGAGCGTAATCGTTTGCATATGGCCAAACTGCTTAAAGAAGGTGGCAACGTGTTATTGCTTGATGAACCGACCAATGATTTGGACATCGAAACGTTACGCGCTTTGGAAGAAGCCATTCTCTCCTTCCCGGGTTCTGCGGTAGTTATTTCGCATGATCGCTGGTTTCTGGATCGTGTTTGTTCACATATGATTGCCTATGAAGGTGATTCCAGCGTGGTGTTTTTTGAAGGTAACTATAGCGAATATGCTGAAGATTACTTCAAGCGCTTTGGTAAAGATCATCAGCCGGAACGTATCAAATACCGCCGAATGAATTAAAGTTAGGTTTTGAATGATTAACCACAGAGACACAGAGTGCACAGAGGTTTAAAACGGATTTTGTCGGGTTACGCTACGCTAACCCGACCTACCCATAAAAAAAACTTATTTAATTTCTCTGTGTACTCTGTGTCTCTGTGGTTAGATTTCAATCAACCAAAGGCTTATGCATCATTTCTGGTGTCCGTTCGGTGCCGAGAATACCGACACGGATCAGAAAGTCGCCAAAATGCTCATCTTGCTGACGTTCAGCAGCAAACTGTTCGATCATCGGTTTCAATGTTGCCAGAATAGTTTTTTCATCCACATTTTCCAGATACAAGCGATTCAATCGCTGCCCGCTGAAATCCGCGCCCAGATTCAGGTTATAGCGCCCCACGGCTTTACCGGTTAACGCAATTTCACCCAAGTAAGGTCTGGCGCAGCCATTGGGACAACCTGTAATACGAATATTAATCAGCTCATCCGGCAGACCCACATCACTCATTATCTGTTCCAGCTTACTCAGAAAAGTCGGTAAATAGCGTTCGGATTCAGCCATGGCGAGACCACAGGTGGGCAACGCCACACAGGCCATTGCATTTAGACGTAATGCCGGACGACGATCACCGATATCCAGTTGATATTGCTCAACCAATGCTTCTATCACAGGTTTTTGTGCTGGACTGATATTGGCAATAATCAGGTTTTGATTACAGGTCATGCGAAATTCGCCAGTGTGCACCTTGGCAATTTCCCTTAACGCCGTACGTAACAACAGTGTATCCGTATCGGCAACACGGCCGCTATATATGTATAAAGTCAGATGCCATTGACCATCTTCACCCTGAATCCAGCCAAACCGATCACCATTACGCACTAATTCAAACGGTCTGGCATGCGTCATCGCTTCACCCTGGTATTCGGTGAATTTATCGTTAAACCACTCAATACCATGATCATCAATGGTGTATTTAAAACGAGCATGTGCCCTGACACTGCGATCACCATAATCACGTTGAATGGCGGCAATGGTTTCGCAGGCTTTGACGATATTATCTTTAGGGACAAAACCGGCCATGGTGGCTAAGCGTGGAAAGGTTGCTGTTTCACCATAAGTCATTCCCATACCGCCACCAACAGCGACGTTGAATCCGATTAATTCATCGTTTTCAATAATGGCAATTAACGCAATATCGTTGGCCAATACATCACTGTCGTTTTCCGGTGGAATGGCGATACCAATTTTAAATTTACGCGGTAAATAACGATCACCATAGAACGGTTCTTCAGATTTTCCCGGTTGATAAACACATTGTTCGCCCAGCCAGATTTCGGCATAGGCACCGGATTGCCAGCACAAATGATCGCTGATGGCCTGGGAAATCTGATGCACTTCCGCATGCACTGAAGATTGATGTGGATTGACGTTGGTCACCACATTGCGATTCACATCACCGCAAGCACCTTTAGTATCCAAGCCCACGGCGTTGACCTGTTGCATCAAGGAACGCAGATCTTTTTTCAATACTTCATGATACTGAAAGGTCTGCCGGGTAGTGATCCGCAAAGTGCCATTGGAGCAATCATCGGCAATCGCATCCAAACCCAGCCATTGCTGCGGAGTGACAACACCCCCGGCAATACGCAGCCGAACCATAAACGAATAGAGTGGTTCGAGTTTTTGACGACGGCGCTCATCACGCAAATCCCGATGATCCTGCATATAACTGCCATGGAATTTGGTTAATTTGTTGTCATCTTCTGAAATCGCACCGGTAACAGCATCTTCCAGCCCTTCGGCAATAGTGCCGCGCAGGTAGCGACTGTCGAGTTTCAGTTGTTCTGCTTCAGGTAATTTAGTATTCATCAGTACACATCACGTTGGTAACGTTTGTCACGCGTCAATTGACGCAGGAATTCAGTAGCATCATCACGGCTTTTATTACCCTGCTGACTGATAATATCAATCAGGGCTTCATTGACATCCGGCGCCATATTATCGGCATCACCACAGACATATATGTATGCCCCTTCCTTTAGCCAGTTCCAGATTTCGATGGATTTTTCACGAAGTCGGTGCTGCACATAGATTTTCTCGGTTTGGTCACGCGAGAATGCGACGTCCAGATGGGTTAACAACCCGGATTTGCGCCAGGCCAGCCATTCCGTCTGATACAGAAAATCAGTCAGGAAATGCTGATCGCCAAAGAACAGCCAGTTAGCTCCACGAGCGCCCCGCTCTTCACGTTCCTGCATAAAACTTCTGAACGGCGCCACACCGGTACCTGGGCCAATCATAATTATCGGTGCATCATCATCGGCAGGCAATTTGAAGTTTTTGTTACCATCGATATACACCGGAATAGTGGCATCTTCGGCTAAGCGATCAGCTAACCAGCTTGAGGCTACCCCGCCCCGCTCACGGTTATGGGCGTTAAAACGAACCGTTGCCACGGTGATATGCACCTCTTCATCAACTGCAGCCTGACTGGAGGCAATCGAATATAATCTTGGCGGCAGTTTACGCAGCAATTTAATAAAGCCATTGGCATCTATGTCAGCTAATGGGTAGCTTTGTACCAAATCCAACACATCACGGCCACGGATCCATTCAGTGACGGCGGCTTTGTTTTCCATCAGTTTAGTAAGTTCATCGGACTGGGCCAGTTCAGCCCATTTTTCAACTAATGGCCGGGTTAAAACAGTAATTTCACGATGATGCATCAATGCATTGGTTAAGGTTTCTGTTTGTTCATCAAGTTCTACTGGACTGTCAGCATCAAATTCCAGCGCATCAATCAGCATCGCCACCAGGACAGGATCATTCTGAGGATAAACACCTAAAGCATCCCCCGGCTGGTATTGTAATCCAGAGCCCTCCAATGAAATTTCAATATGTCTGACCTCCTTGCTGGAGCCACGACCACTAAGAATCTGGTTCTCAAGCAATGGTGCGGGAAATGGGTTTTTACGATCATATTGAACTGATGTTTCTACCTGACTCAGCCCCGCAGAGGCTGAAGGTGGAGCTGCACTGGCCTGCATGGAGCTGGTCAGAGACTCAACAAATTCAGCAATCCATTTTTCCGCCAGATCATCGTAATCCACATCACAATCTACTCGCGGAATAACAGTGGTTGCGCCAAGTTTTTGCAGACGCTCGTCAAAATCTTTACCGGTTTGACAGAAATACTCATAACTGGAGTCACCCAGTGAAAGCACGCTGTATTGCAAACCTTTTAATCCGGGCGCTTTTCGGCTACCAAGAAACTCATATAAATCCATCGCATTATCCGGTGGCTCGCCCTCGCCGTGCGTAGAAGTTAAAACGGCCAGATATTGTTCGTTTTTGAGTTCTCGTGCCTTGTATTCAGCCATATCCCAAAGCTTGACTTCAATACCTCTGACTTTCGCTTTCTCAGCAAGTTGTCCGGCAACAGCCTCTGTATTACCCGTTTGTGAGCCATAAAGAATGGTGAGTTTGATAGTTTGATCTGATAAAGAAGGTGCTATTTCTGCAGCGACAGAACTGCTTTGGGCCGCACGATAACCGGATAAATAGCCTGAAAGCCAATCTACCTGCCAGCCTTCAAGGCCTTTAAGCAAGTTATTCAGCTGCTGCAATTGTTCATCAGTTAATGGTGCGTTTGGCAACCTGATATTCATGGTTTTGCGTTATCTCTTAAAAAATTAGCTGTAGGCACTGCACAAAATAACAAACTTTATATATAAACAGAAACTATATGTTTTTATTTCTATATAGTTTATATAAATATAAGAACAGATTATCCCATTCCATAAGTCTAATGGATGATCTGTAAATTATTGTGAAATTTTTGCCGTCACCATATCGAAAATACGATATAGAACAGCAATATGGTTACAAAACAGTCAATATCAACTGTTTGAGTGGCTTTTATGTTCGTTCAAATCGGTATCAGCGAACATATATAAGGATTGTAAATCGACATTAGCTATTGCATCGCTTGAAGCAGTACCAAATGTATATTCAATATTAAGGTGCGGACTTACACTGGCATTATAATTTTCCACTGCTGCTGCCAGGATTTCCAATTTGTTATCCAACTGTTCACAGATGCCTAAAACAACAAACTCATCATCAACCAGTCTGGCTACTAATTCTGTGTCGGTAAAGGTTTCACTCAATAATCTTGAAAAATGAATGAGTGATTCATCACCCGCCGAAATACCATGCGCCTGGATAATACGTTTGTAGTTATTGACATCAAAATAATACATTGACAGTGCTGTTTGAAGCGGTACAAAAATATTAAGCAACTTTTGTGCTCTTCGTTCAAATGCATCACGATTGATTAAGCCGGTGAGCTTATCTTCATCAAGTAACGGGTTGTAATCAATTTCATCCTCAACCATTTCTGTTAATTGCTTTAATAATGCCTTGTCCATGGCAGAAAATGTTTTAGGTACAGAATGTTTCAGACAAAGCGCGCCTAATTTCGTACCCGATGACCTGGCACGAATAGGACATCCCGCATAAAAGCGCACATGCGGAGCTTCAATCACCATATTGTTATTGGCATATTGATGATCCAGTAATGTGTCAGCAACAACAAAAATATCGTCCTGAGCAATGGTTTGATTACAAAATGCTACGGATCGTTCGGTTTGTCGTTGGCTAAAACCCTGGGACGATTTTATCCATTGCCGATTTTCATCGATCAATGAGATCATGCTCATATCCACATTAAATACCCGCGTGCAGAGCTTTGTAATGCGATCATAGCGATGCTCAGGGTCACTATCCAGAAGCCCCAGCCCCTGCAAATGCTTAATTCTATATAAATCAATGTTTTCCGAGCTTTTCCTTGACCAGTCGATAAAAGCTTCAGGCAACATTGGCCGTCCGATAAAATACCCCTGGGCCTGGTCGCAACCCATTTTTCGTAGTAATTCCAATGCTTCGTTATCTTCAATACCTTCGGCAGCCACTTGCATATTCAAGCTATGGGCAAGCTCAATAATGGCTTTGATAACCAGTCTGGATTCACGGGAATCAGCTGATGTCATTACAAAGGTTTTATCGACTTTGACTTCTGAAAAAGGCATTCGAACCAAAGCCAGCATGGACGAGAATCCTGTGCCGAAATCGTCAATCGATAACCGAAAGCCACGAAGACGCAGTCGGGTCAATATATCCAGTGACATGACCGGATCATCCATAGCGGCGGTTTCGGTTAACTCCAAAATCAACTGATCGGGCTTAATATTGTGGTCTTCACAAAGCAATTCGATTTGTTTGAATAAGGCCAGATTTTTTAGTGATACAGCAGAAATATTCACTGACAACAACAGGTCACGGTTTTGCGCGTTTAACGTAGCATCTGCTGCCTGAAGCTGCGTTAAAAAAGGTAATGCCTGTTCAAAAACCTGCAACGTTAATTGATCGATAAGATGATTCTGTTCGGCTAATGGAATAAATTTTTCCGGTGAAATAAAGCCTTTTTCCGGATGATGCCATCTTGCCAGTGCTTCAAATCCCGTTAATGCACCACTGATACAAGAGACTTTTGGCTGATAGACCATATAAATGTCGCGCGCATTTATCGCCTGTTCCAGCTCAGTTACACTGATGGTGTTTGCCTGACTTTCCTCTCGCAATTGCTGCCCAAAGGTGTTATCAGCCGTGCTGACAGACTCAGCATTAATCAAATCCCGAAATGCTTTTGGGTTGAATGGTTTGGGCAGGATTCCTAATACATTCAGACCATGCGCCCCTGCCGAACGCGCAGCCGCATGCAATAACTGCTGTCCAGCACCGCTGGTAATGATTAATTGGGCATCAACCTGCATTTGCCCTAATTTTCCCAAGACCTCGACACCATCCATATCCGGCATGATCAAATCAATAATCAGATACTGCGGCTTCCACTGATGAAAGATTTCAAGAAAACTTTGAAAATCAGAGGTGACTTTGGCTGACAGACCAATAAACTCTGCGACATTCGCTATCGCTCTTGCAGTAAGATTATTGTCATCCAGAATAAGTACTTTAAGTTCGTTCATTGTCACAGAATACACTTAATTAGTAATAGCAAATCAGCGATTAAATCAACTTGGTGATTTATTTCTCTCAATCTAATGCCTGACGTATTTTTGTGGTTAATTCATCGCGGCTGTAGGGCTTACTCAGTAACATGACTCCGGGGTCTAATCGCCCATGATGGACAATAGAGTTTTCCGTATATCCAGAGGTGAATAACACTTTTAATTGCGGCCGAATCCGCAGAGCTTTGTCTGACAGATCCCGGCCACTCATGCCTCCGGGCATGACTACGTCAGTAAACAGAAGATCGATTTTTGTATCACTCTGAATAATTTCCATGGCTTCGATACCATTTGAAGCACTTATGACCTGATAGCCCATCAGTTCCAGCTGTGAGATCACATAACTTCTGACCAAATCATCATCTTCGACAATCAAAATATGCTCTTGTCCGGTTTTTGGCTGAGTTGGCAAAACGGCAGAATTTTCCGCTGCTGTGACTTCTTCCGGGGATCTGGGCAAGTAAAGTCGAATGGTTGTTCCCTGAGCAAGTTCAGAATATACGTTGATATGCCCCAGGCTCTGCCGGGCAAAACCATACACCATTGCCAGGCCAAGTCCGGTGCCTTTCTCTTTACTTTTGGTGGTATAAAACGGTTCAAAAACTCTGTCCAGGTTTTCCGGAGCAATGCCGACACCCGTATCAGAAACGCCAATAATGACATACTCTCCAGGTGACACATCATGCTGTGAGCCATAATCTTCGGAAAGCGAAACATTCAGCGTTTCAATCAATAACCGTCCACCTGAGGGCATTGCATCTCTGGCATTCAGTGCGAGATTTAACAAGGCATTTTCCAATTGGCCAGGATCCACCTGAGCCAGCCAGAGATCCGGTTGCAGGGCCAGTTCCAGCTGAATAGCTTCTCCAATCGATCGACTCAGTAATGATTGGAAGTTTTTTAACAGTTGGTTGGCATCAATATGTTTTGGGTCCAGCGGCTGTCGTCTGGCAAATGCCAGTAAACTTTGAATTAAATCCGATCCGCGATCGGCGGCTTCCTGAATCATCTCAGATAAGCCTCGTAACCTGGACTCTGCATCAAGTGATTCAGTAATGATTTCGGCGTTGCCGACAATTACCGTCAGCAAATTATTAAAATCATGTGCTACACCACCAGTCAGTTGACCAACCGCCTCAAGGCGTTGTGACTGGCGGAGCTTCTCTTCCATCTCCAGCCGTTCGGAAATATCGGTAATGCCACCAACCATACGGATGGCATCATTCGCATCATTGTAAATGACATATCCACGATCAAGAACGTCAGCATAACTGCCATCCTGGCGCAGAAACTTATAATTATCTGACCAGCCCTGCTGATGAGTATCAATTGCTCTGTTAAGATTATTCACCACTCTGCTGCGATCATCTGGGTGTATCCGTTTTTCCCAGCCTTTCAAAGAGGGTTCTGCCTCACCTGAATAGACACCAAACAGCGTTGCAAAACTATCGCTCCACCAGAGATTGTTGGTATTAAGGTCCCAATCCCATATCGCATCATTGGTGGCTTTGGATAATAATTGAAAACGTTGTTCACTCTCGCGGATACTGGCATCAGCCACTTTTTGTCGGGTTATATCAGTGATATAACCTTCTATGGCTTGCAAATTGCCATCACTGTCGCGCACACCACTGCCCTGCTCCCAGAACCAACGTACAGCTCCATCTTTTCGGACAATGCGATATTCGACCTGAAATGGTTGGTTCTGATCGAGTGCTTTTAAGGTTTCAGCATACATCGCCTCACGATCATCCGGATGGATAATACTGGCAAAATCAATATGCTGATTACCAATAACATCTTCGGCGTTATACCCAGTCAAACGATAAAAGGCCTCACTGACATACAGCATGGTCCAGTGCTCATCACATAAACTCCGATAAGCCACTCCGGGCAGATTTCGTAATAATTGCATCAGCGATCTTTCCGCTTCAGAACGCTGTTCTTCTGCGAGCCTGGTAGCGGTAATGTTTTCGGTAATCGCAATAAGATGCAGTGGTTGACCATTGTCATCACGTTGTACGGTAATACTCAATCTTGCCCAGATTGTGTCTTTGGTTTTACTGATGAATCTTTTTTCAAGGATGCAACTGTCAGAGATCCCCAGCAGAATGTCATTGATTTTCTGTTGATTGAGGGGATTATCATCAGGAGCCGTCAGTTGCTGAAAACCAAGTTGCATGAGCTCTTCATTCGAATAACCCAGCATGTCGCAGTACGCTTGATTACATTCAAGGTGTCGACCATCAATAGTGGTAATTGCCACACCGGTAGCCGCATCCTGAAAGGCATTTCGAAAACGACTTTCACTTACCCGCAAACGCGCTTCATTTTGCTGTTTGGTAATCGCAATGGAAATAATTTTTGAAATTCGCTCGATGGTGTCCTGCTGCTCTGGTCCGGGACTTATTATCCTATTATGATAAATGGCAAAGGTAGCAATAACCTTTTGTTTTTCATTAAATATTGGATGAGACCAACAAGCCCGCAGATCATAAGCTAAAGCTAAATCCCGATAATTTTCCCATAGCGGATCGGTAGCAATGTCGGAGACAATCACCGGCTTTTTCAGAAAAGCGGCTGTTCCACAGGACCCTGCTTTGGGGCCTATCGGTTCTCCATGAATGGCTTCGTTATATTTAACGGGTAAGTGTGGAGCCGAGCCATTAAGCAAACGTTTACCTTCTTCATCTATCAGTAAAATTGATGCAATGGTGTTCGGTAAAATCTCCTCAATACCCAAAACGATCTGATCCATAATCTGATGCAAATCCATGTTGGAGGCAACAGCTTCTATCATTCTGGATTCCAGTTTTTGTATCATTTCCAGACGTTTACGCTCTGTGATATCGATCGTCATACCCAGGCGGCGTATTTCCTGGCCACTGGCATTGAAAACCGATTTTCCACATTCGGATAGCCAACGAATTTCCCCATCACTTTGCCGAATAATTCGATACTCAGCCTCATTGATACCGGCATTACTCGGTTTGGCGCTGGATAAATGCAGGTTGGCTTTATCTTCTGGCAGAATAAATTGCAGAAAGCTTTCAATTGTGCCCGGGAAGTCATCCAGTCTGATGCCGAACAGGACTGCAGTCTGTTCAGACCAAATCACCTTTTCGTTAAGCAAATCTATTTCCCAGCTACCCATATGACCAATACGCTGTGTTTCATCCATTAAGCGTAACAAGTGATCGGTATGGCTGATTTGTTGTCGGATATCAGTCAAATCCAATACGGTGCCAAACAGCTCATTTTTTTCAGGAATCCAGGTGGCCCGTTGTCGGAGGTAACGTAATTCATTGCCGGCGATTAAAATCCTGTGACACACATCAAGGTGAGTCTGATTGGTGAACGCCAGATTAAAAGCATTTTTCACATGTTGTTTATCATCTGGATGAATCAAATCCAGCATGGTCGGCAAAGTTGGTGAAAAATTCGTTTCCGATTTAGCAAAGATTTCGAATGTCTGTGGCCCCCACCATAAATGCGAAGTGGTGGTGTCAAATATCCAGTGGCCTATCAGTGTGGGGGATGCCCCTAAATCTGCAGCAATCCATTGTTGTGCCGGACCTGGCAGAACCTCGCTGGATAAAATAACCAGTAATTTATTGTCATCATCATCGAGCACGAGTGTCGCCGGATAACATTGAGCTTCACTCTGACAGATAAGCGTTAAGGGCGATTGAAATGGTGCTCTTGCTTGAAAAGCCGTTTTATCAAACTCATCAGAAAAAAAAGCCTCAAATGGCAGGCCGACAATGTCGTTTTCATCTGAGGCTTTGATTAGTCGTAAGGCTTCGGAGTTGGCTGTGAGTAATAAATTATCCTTAAAAATAAATACGGCCTGCGATTGCTGATTCATCAGCACTCTTAATAAATAGTCCTCGGCCTCAGTGTTGTTGCTCACTTTCTCGCTCGCTTGTCTATAAAGATCAGATTAAATGATATCCATCGCCACCATATAACAGAGTTAGCCCGAGCCGCCAGTGAAATTTTATCTGTTCTAAATTTTGAATTGACTGATTTGGGTTTCCAATCCGTTTGCCAATCTGGCCAGTTCCTGACTGGTCAATGTCGTTTGATTGGTACTTTCTGCATTTTCTTCGGCAACCTGAGCAATGCTGACAATATTACGATTTATTTCTTCAGCGACAGCCGACTGCTCCTCTGCAGCACTGGCAATGTGTGTATTCATATCACGAATAGAAGTGACTGACTCAGCAATGATATCCAGCGATTGCCCTGCTTTTTCTGCTTTTTCGACACTTTGATTGGCTTGTACAAGTTCTTCGTCCATAACCTGAACAGCTTTCTCAGCCTCTGTTTGTAATCGGTCAATAATTTTTTTGATTTCTTCTGTTGAATCATGACTGCGTTTGGCAAGGGTTCTAACCTCATCGGCAACCACCGCAAAACCTCGTCCCGACTCACCCGCTCTGGCTGCTTCAATTGCCGCATTCAAAGCCAATAAGTTAGTCTGTTCGGCAATCCCCTGAATCACGCCAAGAACACTGCCAATGTTCTCACTTTCCTTTTGCAGGTCTTTTATGGATATTGCGCCCATTTCAACTTGTTTAGCGAGTTGTTTAATCCCCTCAATGGCCTCAACAACCACCTGTTTGCCTGCTTTGGTTTCATCATCAGCTGTACGTGAAGCCTCTGCAGCCTGTGAAGCATAACGGGCGACTTCCTGAACGGTAGCCGCCATTTCATTCATGGCCGTGGCAACCTGTTCGCTGTCGCTTTGTTGACTCATTACGCCGCGGCTGGTTTGACCGGTGATGACCGTTAACTCTTCAGCGGCAACATTGAGTTGGCGAGAAGAGTCGAATACTTCCTGAATCAGTTGACTGAAAGCGCCCATCATCTGGTTGAACACATCCGCCATCTGCACGATTTCATCTTTGCCTTCAACATGAGCACGCTGGGTCAGATCTTTATTTTGCTGTGCCCGTTTCATTACCTCAGCCAGTAAATTTATTGGGTTAACGACGCTACGGCTGATTAATTGAGAAAGTATTACCAAGGCAGCAAGAATGACGATGATGGAGATTATCGCTTTGATAAAGATCGACTTTTCATGCATCAGGAGTTCGTCAGCGATTTGTTCGGCAGTATCATGAAGCAAATCCTGGATCTCATATACAGTCGTTCTCATTGAACCAATCTGTCCGAGATCTTCATTAAATCCAAGTTCCTCGTATGTTTTCACCAGAGTGGTAAAATCGCTGCTGTAGTTTTGCATTAAACCTGATATTTCACGTTGTTCAAAATCACTCAGGTAGCTTTGTTGCAGGTTCTGATAAAAAACCTGCAGATTTTTGTTAAATGTATCCAGATAGTTCACGTCTTTACGTAATAGAAAGTCCTTTTCATTGCGACGTAACATCAACATATCTTTTAATAAAGTATCATCCTGAAATTTGCCCAGCATTTGTTCGGCCTCATGAACCGATGCGCGTAATGTGCCATAAAGTCCATCTGTATGATTCAGGCCAATGGTTTGCTGAGTTGCTACTATTTCATTAAAACCAGCATGATATTGTTGGAGCAATTCTAATAAATGTGAGAAATTTTCAAGCTGAATATCCTCTGATTTAAGCTGTGAATCTAAATCAGAAAGCTGTTGTTTGATAATACGGTGGTTTTCGTTAAATTGCGTCTGATATTTGAGGTCGAGGCGGTTGAAAAAGTCTTTTTCATTGATCCGTAAGCTCTGCATGGTTGTTTCTGCCTGACTGCTCAGTGTGCTCGACTGACCAATCTGCACCAGTGAGTGCATACCAAAACTTAGCATTGCCGCCAGAACAACGATACCGGTAACCATAAGACCGCTTAAAAGCAACATTTTTGCTTTGACGGATAATGACTTCATGTTGCTGTGCTCCAAAGATATCGGGAAATTATCATACTGTTTTAGATAACGTCTTCCCGTATCAAAACTTTAGAAAATCACATTGAAAAAACCGTAAAAAAATGAGATCTGTTTTCAATCACAACCCGTCGTATTGTGATTGAATAAAAACAATATTAGCGACGAAAGATAAACAGCCCCTAAGGCCTTATGGCATCCGTTTCAATCAATAAACGATAGATTGATTGAGCAAACTGCTGATATCCAAGCGCATTGGGATGTACCTGATCCGCTTTTAAAGATGAATCAGTCAATATTTCACTCAGCGCAGTTGCCTGAACTGGCACTTTATTAACTTGTGCCACTTCAAGATACAGAGGCACCGGCGCCAGATTAAGACTAAATGCAGGAACAGCCACAAGTAAAACCTGGGCACCGGAACCGGTAATTTCATCAATCATCGCCTGCAAATTAGCCTGTAATTGTTGACGGCTTTGCTTGCGAAGCAAATCATTACCTCCATGACACAAAATAACCAGATCCGGTTTAGTTTCCTGAAGCAGTTGTGATAAACGTGCCCGACCAGCACTACTGATTTCACCTGGAACTCCAGAATTTATCACTGTTCTGCCGGTTAGTTCGGCTAATACTGCTGGATAACTCTGATCGGGCTGAGCACCGGTCCCAAAAGTCAGGCTATCTCCAAATGCCAGAATGACAGCGTCTTGTTTTAAGGGTTTAAGGCTGACTGAAGGCTGGTCGCAGCCAATTAATCCAAAAACAACAACAAAAATCAGCAATAATTTTTTTTGAACACCGGTAGCATCCATGATTTCAGGCAGCCTTATTAGCGGTCGGAAACAATCGATAGAAATTTTCTGTGGTGGTTGCCGCTATCTGCTCTTCTGATTCGCCACGAAGCTCGGCCAGAAAAGCAGCAACATGTTTTACATAAGCAGGTTTATTGGTCTTTCCTCGATGCGGTACCGGTGCCAGATACGGTGCGTCTGTTTCGATAAGAATCCTATCCAAAGGTAGTTTTTTGGCGACATCCTGTAATTCACGAGCGCTTTTGAACGTCACAATTCCGGATAAAGAAATATAAAAGCCAATATCCAAAGCACGTTTTGCCGTTTCCCAGTTTTCAGTAAAGCAATGAATAATGCCACCCGCATCTCTGGCATTTTCCTGTTCCAGCATCGTCATTGTGTCTTCACGTGCTTCACGGGTATGAATAATCAATGGTTTTTGCGTTTGTTTCGCTGCGGCAATGTGATAACTGAAACGTTCGCGCTGCCAGGTAAGATCACCTTTACTGCGAAAGTAATCCAGGCCTGTTTCCCCAATTGCAATAACTTTAGGGTGATTAGCCAGATCAATAAGCTGTTCCGTACTCAGGGTCGCAGCTTCATCCACATTTGGATGAACCCCAACAGTCGCTGTAAGTTGAGGATATTGTTCTGCAAGCTGGCGAACGGCTTCAATGCTATCTTTATCAATCGCAATACACAAAATATGTTCGATATTGTTTTCAGTAGCTTCTGCGACCATCGCAGCAATGCCGCCAGGTTGGTCAGCCAGTAAATTCAGGTGGCAATGTGAATCGATATACATAAATAACTCAGTTGGTGACGGCGGATACCGTCATGTTTGTCTTACATCGTGTAGGTAGCTTTATCAGACTTTAATTTGTCGACCAGATGATTTTCAATTTTGCCGCGAACGACATTCGCGCCGCCATCACCTTCGCTGAAATGTACGCCTATGCCTGCAGCCTGATTTCCTTGAGCACCTTTCGGGGTTATCCAGGCAATGGTCCCGGCAATTGGAATTTTCTCAGCCTCATCCAATAAGGTCAGCAGAATAAAAACTTCCTCGCCCATTTCATAATGTTTATTCGTGGGGATAAATAAACCACCGTTTTTGAGAAACGGCATAAAAGAATGATACAACATGTTCTGATCGCTTATTTTCAGCGAGAGGATACCTTTACGTGGATTCATACCCATAAAAAAGACTCTTTAATTATTTGCCGGTACGAGACTGCCAGTTTACTGAATTCGTATCTGAGATACGCATTACTGAAACCATAAAGTCCTCTATTAACAATGTCTTGTTGTAGTTATTTTGAGACGATATTAGCTTTATTGTATTCACTATGCAATCAACGATCTGCCAGTATTGCTGTGTTTCACTGACTTCAGCATATCCCGAATAATGGTTTTTGAGCCGGGTTTTAATCGTTGATAATAATTGGTGCATGACTTTCAAGAGATCTAACTGCTGCCATTGATTAGCAAGTTGGACGGGGTTTGTCTGTTGCAGCAGCAGCTGATCAAAATCCTGCTGAATCTGCTGATACGCCTGCCACTCATTACTTTCAAGGGCTTTAACGATAGCAAACGGGGCATCCTGGGTTAATGACGAGATTTTCTGCAGTTGCTCGACATCTGTTGAAATTCCTTCTGAATCAAGCCATTGCATCGTTATTGAGTAGTCAGGTGCCGACATATGCATTTGCTGGCAGCGGCTACGAATAGTGACAGGCAACCGATGCACTGCATCCGTAGTTAAAATCAAAATTGTATTGTTCTGAGGCTCTTCAAGCAGTTTTAATAAACTGTTGGCGGCACTATTGGTCATCGCATCAGCCGCTTCAATAACGACCGTTTTCCATTTGGCGATGCTCGGCGTCAATGACTGTTTTTCTTTCAGCGCACGGATTTGTTCTATTTTGATTGATTTACCCGCTTCTTCAACACTGATCGTCAAATGATCCGGATGATTCCCCGCCTGCATGATCTGACAGCTATGACAGACACCACAGGCGTGAAATTGATTGTCTACGTTTAAACATAAAAGGCTTTCAGCCATTTTGGCAGCAAATTGTGCTTTACCTAAGCCTGCAACACCGGTTACTAAAATGGCATGCGGCAGGCGCTGCTTATCGACTCTGACAACAACATGCTGCCAAAGTGTTTGCTGCCATGGAAAAAGCTCCGTCATAAACCTGATTTATCCACTAACTGATCAAGCTGTTGACTAAGCTGTTGTTGAATAGCAGCAATACTCTGGCTGGCATCTATTAACTTGATGCGCTCCGGCTCAGCCTCTGCGCGAGCCAAATAGCAGTTTTTCACACGTTCAAAAAAAGCCTTTTTTTCCTGTTCAAAGCGATCTTTTTGCTGCTGGCGTTGCTCAACACGTGTTTGCCCAAGCGCAACCGGTAAATCAAATAAAAATGTCACATCGGTCTGAAAGCCTTGCAAGGTCCACTCAGCCAATTGACGAATTCGCTGTTCGTCAATCCCTCTGCCCCCGCCCTGATAGGCAAAAGTGGCATCAACAAAACGATCAGACACGACCCAATCGCCGCGCTTTAACGCTGGCAGGATGACCTGTTGGATGTGTTCGGCACGCGCGGCAAACATCAGCAGTAATTCGGTATCTTCTGCCATCGCCTGATCCGTTGGCTTAAGCAGAACTTCACGGATTTTCTCTCCCAACGGAGTACCGCCCGGCTCACGTGTGACGACAACGTGTTTACCCTGATATCGTAAATAATCAGCAATAAATTGCAGCTGCGTTGATTTACCAGCACCCTCGATGCCTTCAATACTGATGAATTTTCCGTTCATTGGGTTAACCGCATATTATTCCAGTACTGCCTGACGGCACGATTATGGTCTTCAAGATTATCTGAGAAAACATGACCACCATTTTCAGCCCCCGCTACAAAATACAGACTGGTTCCTTCCGCCGGATTCATCGCTGCTTCAATAGACTCTTTACTGGGTAAACAGATTGGCGTCGGTGGCAAACCAAAACGGGTATAGGTATTGTATGGCGTATCGGTTTGCAGATCTTTTTTACGGATATTGCCATCATAACTCTCACCCATTCCATAGATAACCGTGGGGTCTGTCTGTAAACGCATACCTTTATCCAGACGTCTGACAAACACACCGGAAATTTCTGGTCGTTCTTCAGGAATGGCACTTTCTTTTTCAATAATAGAAGCCATGATCAGGACTTCATACGCCGATTCATATGGTAACTTTTCTGACATCTGTTGCCAGGCATTTTCCAGTTGGTTCTGCATTTTCTGATGCGCTCGACGTAAAAACTGTACATCCGTGGTATTGGCAGGAAAGTGATAAGTCTCAGGTAAAAACCAGCCTTCAACCCGTTCATTGTCAATAGCCAAGGCTTCGCGCACTGTTTCATTGTTCAGTTCGTTCAAAGTGATTTTGAGTTTTGGATGGGCCAGCATTTTTTCAAATAATTGATTTGCCGTCATCCCCTCGATAATAGTCAGCGAATATTGAACGACTCTGCCACTAATAAAGAGGTTTAATAAATCAGGCAACGTAGCATCAGCTTGAACCCTATACTCACCTGCTTTGATCTGCTGCGCATTACCTTGGAGTCGAGCATAGATATCCAGATAGACACTGGGAACTGGACTCAAACCACTATCGTATAAACGTTGACTGACTTTACTGATGTTATCACCGGGATTGATAGTAAAAATCGTATCATCTTCGATCAGATTCACTGGCTGATGCAGAAATCGTTGATATTCACTCCAGACTATCAAAGCAATAATCGCTATGAACACCAGTAAAAAAAGTAGTTTGATAGTTAAAGGTATTTTCATTGGTTTCTGTCTAATGAATTTAAAGCCTTCTGCAGCTTCTGGGTGATCGGACCGTGACCAAGATCCCTATTGAAGTCTGTGATATGTATAACCGGCCAGATACCCAGTAGACTGTTACAAACAAACATTTCATCAGCTGAGTTAATATCATCGATAGTCAGTGAGGTAATATGAACGGGCATCTCCAGTTTTTCAGCCAGGTTAATTAGCTGCTTACGCATAATACCAGCGATTCCACAGCTTGAAAGCTCAGTCGTGAATAATTTATTGTCCTTCACCAGAAACACATTTGACATGGTACCTTCGATTAGCCGATCTTGATAATCCAACATTAAACCTTCGGCAATCGTCTCATCCCGCCATTCATTTCGGGCAAGGATCTGTTCCAACCGGTTGAGGTGTTTGATTCCCGCTAAGCTTGGATTGATTGCTAAACGCTGATGGCAGATACGTACTTTGATGCCGGAAACATTATGAACAGGGTAAACCGGCATGGCATGGCTACTGATAATGCGGGTAGTTTGCATATCAGCTTCATAACGATAGCCTCTGCCACCTGAGCCACGAGTCAGAATAATCTTGACTACGGCATTGTGATTTAACTGCTGACAGACAGATTGAATATCTTGAATCAGTAACTGTTGTTGTTCTGCTGAAAAACCAATTTTCAGGCGATCACAACCTTCTTTTAAACGGGAAAGATGATCAGATAAAAATTCCAGTCCACCATGACGATAGGCGATGGTTTCAAATAAACCATCGCCATATTGCAAGCCACGATCCGCGACATCGATTCTGTTTTCGGGTTGGCCGTTAATCAGAATCATGTCGTGTCAACTAACTGAGTTTTTTGAAAATAACAGTACCGTTGGTGCCGCCAAAACCAAATGAATTCGACATGGCAATATCAATAGTCATTTGTCTGGCAGTATGTGGTACATAATCCAGATCACAAGCGTCATCCGGGTTGTCCAGATTGATAGTGGGGGGTGCCACCTGATCGCGAATCGCCAGAATACTGAATACCGCTTCTACGCCTCCGGCCGCGCCTAATAAGTGACCAATCATGGATTTGGTTGAACTGACAGCTACCTTTTGTGCTGAATGGCCCAAAGCGGTTTTAATCGCTTGGGTTTCAGCCACATCACCAGCAGGTGTTGATGTGCCATGAGCATTTATATAACTGATGTCTTCCGGGTTGATGGCTGCATCATTCATTGCATTTACCATGCAACGTGCTGCCCCCTCTCCGCCCTGTGACGGCATGGTCATGTGATAGGCATCACTGCTCATACCTGAGCCGACTAATTCAGCATAAATCGTTGCGCCCCGCTTTTTAGCATGCTCATATTCTTCTAATACGAGCACACCAGCACCATCACCCAGGACAAACCCGTCACGATCTTTATCCCACGGACGACTTGCAGCAAGTGGATCATCATTACGTGTTGATAAGGCACGCGCTGCAGCAAAACCACCTAAACCGGTTTTCGATGTAGCCATTTCGGCACCACCGGCGATCATCACATCAGCATCACCATACTGAATCATGCGACCAGCAGCCGAAATACAATGTGTGCCAGTAGAACAGGCAGTAACAATGGCGGTATTAGGACCTTTCATGCCATACATGATCGACAAATTACCGGAGATCATGTTGATAATGTTACTAGGCACAAAGAAAGGCGAAATTTTACGTGGACCACCATTCAGAAAACTGTCATAGCCGGCCTCGATACCAGGCAAGCCGCCAATACCCGAACCAATAACAACACCAATACGCTCAGCATTGGCATCAGTCACTTCGAGACCAGCATCTTTAATTGCTTCCACTGCGGCTGCAATGCCGTAGTGAATGAAAGTATCCATTTTCTTGGCGTCTTTACGAGAAATAACTGTCTCAACATCAAAGTCTTTGACGCTAGCACCAAAACGAACTGGAAAATCAGTTACATCAAATGATGTGATTGGTGCCACACCACTTTTGCCTGCCAGGATGTTATCCCAGCTTTCTGCCACCGATAAACCGACCGGTGTTACCGCGCCCAGCCCGGTAACCACAACGCGTCTTTTAGACATCAGCTTTCCTCTTGCGAATCTTCTCTATAGATACAACGTAGCCGCCTAGCATGACTTGCACGCTAGACGGCTACATCTGAAGCAATCTGTAATATTAAGACTGTACAGAATTAATATAAGCGACAGCTTCTTTTACTGTGGTGATCTTTTCAGCTTCTTCATCAGGAATTTCACATTCAAATGCTTCTTCCAGTGCCATAACCAGCTCAACAGTGTCCAGCGAGTCAGCACCCAGATCATCAATAAATGAAGCATCGGCAGTTACTTCATCGGCGTTTACACCCAATTGTTCGACAACAATTTCTTTTACTCGAGCTTCAATATCACTCATAACATCTGTTTCCTTTGGTGGTTAAGTACAAACAACGTGCTGGCATTTTATAGTGCGAGCACTGCGGAGACAAGCTGGAAGCCTTGTCCGAAAATATCTCCACAATAAAAAAACCTGAGTCTCTGCAGATTCAGGCCCTCAATTCATATACATGCCGCCGTTTACATGCAGCGTTTCGCCGGTAATATATCCTGCTAAAGGACTGGCCAAAAAGCTGACAGCAGCGGCAATTTCTTCTGCCTCACCGAGGCGTTTGATCGGAACCTGTTCCAGTAACGCTGTTTTATGCGCTTCTGGCAGACCACTGGTCATATCGGTATCAATAAACCCTGGCGCAACACTGTTTACAGTAATACCGCGTGCCCCGACTTCACGAGCCAAAGATTTGCTAAAGCCAATCACACCCGCTTTAGCTGCGGCATAATTAGTTTGACCAGCATTCCCCATCACACCAACAACGGAGGTGATATTAATAATTCGGCCCCAACGGGCTTTGGTCATCGCGCGGACGCAGCGTTTACTCAGTTTAAAAATAGGTGTGAGATTGGTATTGATAATATCGTCCCATTCTTCATCTTTCATGCGCATCAGTAAATTATCACGGGTAATTCCGGCGTTATTGACCAGAATATCCGGCGCAGAAAATTCTGTTTCAATCGCTGTGACGGCCTCATCAATCGCATTATCCTGCGTGACATTCAATACCATGCCTTTGCCCTGAATGCCTGCTGATTGCAAATATTCACTGATGGCAGCGGCGCCATTTTCTGAGGTGGCGGTGCCGATAACCGTTGCACCCTGCTCGCCCAGACTCAACGCAATGGCACGTCCGATACCACGGGTGGCCCCCGTTACCAAAGCAACTTTACCTTGTAGGCTCATGATTATTCTCCTAACGCTTCTTGAGTTTTCTGCAGAGTTACTGAATCAAATACCGGTAAAGCCTGCAAAGATTTATCGATACGTTTGCTCAGGCCAGCCAGGACTTTCCCCGGTCCACATTCAACCAGCGTATCCACACCCTGTGCAGCAAGCCATTCGACCGTTTCAACCCAACGAACCGGATTGTATAACTGTTGTGCTAATAATTGACGAATTTCATCAGGATCGGCAGTTGTGCTCACACTTGTATTATGAATTACAGGAATTTGGGGAGCTTGAAGAGTGACGGATTCCAGCTCTGTAAGTAATTCTTCAGCAGCCGGACGCATCAAAGCACAATGCGAGGGTACGCTGACAGGTAATAGCAGAGCACGTTTTGCGCCTTTTTCAGTCGCAATTTCAACAGCTTTATCAACGGCAGATTTGGTTCCGGCAATCACTACCTGGCCCGGTGAGTTAAAATTAACCGCTTCAACGACGCCTATATCACAGGCTTTCTGACAGACAGCTTTGACGACATCATCGTCCAGACCAAGTATAGCCGCCATAGCGCCCTCACCTGAAGGAACGGCCTGTTGCATCAATTGACCGCGTTTTTCGACCAGCTTAATGGCTGTTTTAAAATCCAGAGCCTGTGCTGCTACCAGTGCAGTATATTCACCCAGGCTATGACCTGCCAGATAAGCTGGCTTATACTGGCTCGTCGCCTCCCAGCAACGCCAGACAGCAATACCGGCGGCCAGCATGGCTGGTTGGGTTTTATCAGTTTGATTTAATTCAGTTTCAGGTCCGTTTTGAACAAGTGACCATAAATCATAACCAAGGGCCTCACTGGCCTCTGAAAATGTTTGCTGAACTTGCGGAAACCTTTCAGACAACTCGGCTAACATGGATACTGATTGAGAACCCTGACCGGGAAAGACAAAAGCTGAATGCATTGCTAAAAACACCTCAGATTAATATTTGATGAGCGCAGAGCCCCAGGTAAACCCACCACCAAACGCTTCAAACAACAATGTTTCGCCGCGCTTGATACGACCATCACGCACGGCTACATCTAAAGCCAGTGGAATAGATGCCGCAGAGGTATTACCATGGTCTTGAACGGTAACGACAACACTGTCCATGGACATGCTCAATTTTTTGGCTGTCGCCGCAATAATTCGGATGTTCGCCTGATGCGGGATCAGCCAATCAATATCGTGTTTATCTAATTGATTAGCTTCAAGTGTTTCGTCGACGATCTTACTAAGGGTTTTGACGGCCACCTTGAAAACTTCATTGCCTTGCATTTCGATATAAGCTGGATCTTCGGTTATAGCACTGCCTGGCCCGGTCGGCACATGTAACAGATTATTAAAGCTGCCATCGCAGTGGATATGTGTAGACAGTACACCAGGCTCAACAGAAGCCTGAAGCACGACGGCACCCGCTCCATCACCAAATAACACACAGGTATTGCGGTCAGTCCAGTCGACTATGCGCGACAAGGTTTCTGCTCCAATAACCAGTACATTTTTAGCACTGCCTGACTTAATAAACTTGTCGGCAATAGTTAATGCGTAAACAAAACCCGTGCAAACGGCCTGAATATCAAACGCTGGACAGCCATGAATCCCCAGCCGTTGCTGAACCAGTGCTGCGGTGCTTGGAAAAATGCGTGTCGGAGTTGTTGTTGCGACAATAATCATGTCAATGTCGCGAGACTTTAATCCTGCAGAAGAGATGGCATTTTTGGCAGCAAAGTACGCTAAATCAGTTGTGGTTTCGTCAGTGGCAGCAATATGTCTTTTTTTTATACCGGTACGATCGGTAATCCACTCATCACTGGTTTCAACCATTGATTCTAAATCAATGTTTGTCAGAAATTTTTCCGGTAAATAGCTGCCCGTCCCGGCAATTCTGGAATAAATCACAATACTTGTTCCTCTAGAAGAGTTTCAAGATGTCTAGTGATATTCTTCGGTACGTCTTTTCTGGCTTCAAGAATGGCAATATTTATCGCATTGGCGAACGCAAACGCGTCAGCACCACCATGACTTTTGATCACGATGCCTTGTAAACCAATCAAATTGGCTCCGTTAAATGCTCGAGGATCGAGTTCTTTACTGAAATGTTTCAAAACCGGATAGGCAATCAAACCGGCAATTTTAGTGAAAATATTACGACTAAATGCCTGACGCAGATAATGACGAATCATATGCGCGACGCCTTCACTGGCTTTTAACGCCACATTACCAACAAACCCATCACAGACCAGTACATCAACTTCGCCATGGTAAAGACCATCACCTTCAACATAACCATAATAATTCAAGTCTGTTTTAGCCAATAAACGAGCCGCTTCTTTTACCCGTTCATTACCTTTAATTTCTTCAGCACCAACATTAAGCAGGCCCACTGTCGGATTTGGTTTTCCATCAATCAACTCGGCCAACACGGAGCCCATTAATGCAAATTGCACCAGATGTTCGGCTGTGGAGTCCACATTGGCCCCAAGATCGAGAACATAGGTGTGTCCACGCATGGTGGGCAATGCTGTAATGATGGCTGGACGTTCAATTCCTGGCAGGGTTTTTAATACAAAACGTGCCGTTGCCATCAATGCGCCGGTATTGCCGGCACTGATACAGGCAGCAGCCTGCCCTTCTTTTACAAGATTTATGGCCACCCGCATTGAAGAATCTTTTTTACCGCGAAGTGCTGATGAAGGGGCTTCATCCATGCCAACCGTTTGAGAAGCATGGTGAATTTTAATCCGGTGCTTGTCAGCAAACTGATGTTTGGCTAACTCTGCTGATATGGTGGCTTCATCGCCCACCAGAATCAGTTCTACATCGGTATGCCTTTCCAGCGTTGATATGGCAGCGGGGATCACGACTTGTGGTCCGTGATCCCCGCCCATAGCGTCGATCGAAATTGTTAAAGTCAATTTCTGTTAAGCCTTATTCACTCTTGTCAGCGATGACTTTACGGCCACGATAGTAACCGTCAGCGGTTACATGATGACGACGGTGTAATTCACCTGAAGTTGAATCAACAGATAATGTTGACTCTGTCAATGCATCATGTGAACGACGCATGCCGCGACGTGAAGGACTCTTTTTACTCTTTTGAACAGCCATGGCTTAAACTCCTAAACCCAAAATAAATTACTTTTTCGATTTCAATGCAGATAACACTGCAAATGGTGAGACCGGTTTCTCAGCCTCAATTTCTTCTTCCCCCGCTTGCCATAATTCTTCAGGCAAACATGGATAATCATGTTTTGGCACGATTGGCAAAGCGAGTATCAACTCATCTTCCACAATCTGTGCCGGATCAACTTGTTTTGCATCATTCAAGATCCAAGGCTCATATTGTTCAGCCAGTCCTTCAATCTTTCCTTCGTGTCGTACCAATGCCAGCTTTGTGACTATATCCATTGTATGGGCCATAGGCTCCATACAACGTTCACATAGCAGTTTGACTGTTACAGCAAATTGCCCACGCATAAAAGGTGTGCCGGTCGTATCAATATCAAACAGCATATCGACTTTCACCGTCCCCGAATCGTCATAAAGCATTTCACTCAAACGCGACATTTTACTGACCGGGATTTCGCCCGCTATCTGTAAACCGCTATGAGCAAAACGAAACGGATCTAACTCTTTTGGCAATTGCTGATGCATAATCGACGGGATTATATAAGAATTGGTATCAAACAGCAAAAAGCTGTTTATTCCTGCCGAATTCAGCAGGAAGTGAACTTTTAGAATTGTTGCGATGGACGATGACTTTAAACGTCATTATGCAGCTCAATGGTCACGTTACCTTCTTCAGCACTCTGTTTTGACATGTCATTACGCAGCGCATCAATATAGTACAAGTAGGTCTCATCAATATCACCGGTAATGTAATCGCCATCAAAGCATGAGGTATCAAAACGTTCAACATCACTTTTCTTGTTAATGGCTTCGACCAGATCTTTCAAATCCTGATAAATTAACCAATCCACACCCAGCTCTTCGGCAATTTGTTGGACGTTACGATTGTGCGCGACAAATTCAGATGGTGATGGCATATCTATACCATACACATTAGGGAAACGAACCGGTGGCGCTGCGGATGCCAGGTAGACTTTTTTAGCGCCTGCATCCCGGGCCATTTGCACGATTTGCTGAGAAGTAGTACCACGAACAATTGAGTCATCAACCAGCAGAACATTTTTATCGCGGAACTCCAGATCGATTGCGTTCAATTTCTGCCGAACCGATTTTTTGCGCTGTTGTTGACCTGGCATAATAAAGGTGCGGCCAATATAACGATTTTTAATAAAACCTTCGCGGTATACCACGCCTAAATCATAAGACAGTTGTAATGCAGCACTGCGGCTGGTGTCGGGGATGGGGATCACCACATCAATATCATGGTCAGGAAATTCGCGTTTAATTTTATCCGCCAGTTTGGTTCCCATACGCATGCGGCTTTTATGTACCGAAATACCATCCATCATTGAATCAGGGCGAGCAAAGTATACATATTCAAATATACAAGGTGATTTAATTGGATTTTCGGCACATTGCTTATTATGGAAACGGCCTTCCATATCAATAAAGATGCATTCGCCCGGCTGCACATCACGCATAAATTCAAAATCCAGCGTATCCATGACAACGCTTTCAGAAGCCACAACATATTCGGTGCCTTGCTCGGTCTCACGTTTGCCGATAACCGCAGGACGAATACCGTAAGGATCACGAAACGCCAGCATACCGACACCGGCAATCATGGCGACGGCAGCATATGCCCCTTTACAGCGTTTATGAACTTCGACAACAGCGTTGAAAATATCTTCTGGTTGTGGTTTGAGTTTTCCAGAAGTCTGTAACTCATGAGCCAGTACATTCAGTAAAACTTCCGAGTCGGAGCCGGTATTCAGGTGCCGACGATCGCTTTTAAATAACTGATCAGATAAGAGCTGCGTATTGGTCAGGTTGCCATTGTGTGCCAGTGCGATACCAAAAGGTGAATTGACATAAAAAGGTTGGGACTCAGCTGAGTTGGAGCATCCCGCGGTCGGATAACGAATATGTCCTATTCCCATCGAGCCTTTAAGCCGAATCATATGACGCGTATGAAACACATCTTTTACCAGGCCATTATCCTTACGAAGATAAAACCGTCCGGTTTGGTCACAAGTCATAATGCCCGCAGCATCCTGACCACGATGTTGTTGAACTGTCAGACCATCATATAACGCTTGATTGACTTCTGAATGACCAACGATACCAATAATTCCACACATAAAAACACCCTGTCAGGATTAGTTGAAGTTAACGTGTTCAGCAACATCAGCCGGTAACAGCTGCTTGACCCAAACCGCCAGATCTTCAAAGTGTTGTAACAATAATGAGTTTTGCCACCAACTATCTGATGGCATGGGTGTTACACCTGCAACCAACACCAAAAGTGTAACGATTGCAACACCTCTAAGAATACCGAAAATCACCCCGAGTGCCCGGTCTGTACCGCTAAGCCCTGTTTTTTCAACCAATTGTGAAATCAAATGATTAACCAGGGCACCGAGTATTAATGTGACAACAAATAAGACAAAAAAAGCGATAAATAAACGTATGGTAACTGTATCGATATAGGGCGTTAACAAGCTGGCGAAATTTGCATAAAACATAAAGGCGACCCAAATCGCCACTATCCAGCTGATTAATGAAAGTACTTCTTTTATAAATCCACGAACGATACTGATGCCCGACGAAATCAAAATAATGCCGATTATTAAATAATCTACCCAGTTCATTATGACTCCGCATCGAGCAGCGTGTTAAAAAGAGAATTTTATCAGAATTGCGAAAGCTAACCCAATATATTTACGCTTATCCGATTACAAAAAGATGACCAAAGAATTCATCATGGATAAGGAAATATCTGGGTATTCAAATTCAATTGTTCACGAATTGAAGCCGCGGTTCGTTCCAAAGTAGCTCTATCAGCATCTGGTTGAAGCCTGACACGGTAGATTACAGTCTCTCCTGACCGGGTTTGTTCAATCATCGGTTTATATCCAATATCTTCCAACTGCTTTTTCAGGCTGGTTGCATTGGCTTCTACCGAAAAACTACCCAATTGAAGAATCCATCGTGAAGCTGAGTCAGCTGATGTGGAAGGTTCAGGTTGGCTCACTGGTGGCGGAGACGGTTCGGGCGTCTCAGCAACAGGTTCGGGTTCTGGTTTAGGAGCAGGAGCCGGTTTTTCTGAAATAATTTCTGGTTCTGGCGTTTTTTCTGTTGAAGAATCGGTTTCTACCGGCTTATCAGATACGGAAGATTGAGGAATATTCTCTGTATCAGCAGAACCAATATCAACAAAAGCTTCTTCAGCTAGAGAAGTCTCATCTCCCATCAGGGATTCATCATCAGTTTCTTCCTGTAATGCTTCAATCACCGAAGAAAACTGAATCGGCTCTTCTTCTTGAACTTGCCTCCCTGATTCTGTCTGACTGACTTTAGATAAAACGATATAAGCGAGCACGGCGATGAAAAAGACAAGCAAAAGCGTCCCGATTAAACGCTGTTGTTGTTTTTGAGTCATCATAAATCTCCGTTGCTCGCTTTAAACAGGTTAATGCCGGTTTTGTGTATTGACTTCGTGAAAACTGGCCTGATCTGGTGGCATTACAGTCGCAGTATCCGGAGTAGGTAATACCTTGGTTGGCATATGCTGCAAGGCTTTTTCCAATACTTCATTAATCCAGCGTACAGGAATAATCTCCAGCCCGGATTTTACATTATCCGGAATTTCCCGTAAGTCCTTCACATTATCTTTAGGAATCAGAACGGTATCAATGCCACCACGATGTGCGGCCAGCAATTTCTCTTTCAAACCACCAATGGCCAACACCTCGCCACGCAACGTGATCTCGCCTGTCATGGCCACATTGGATTTAACCGGTATACCGGTTATCGCTGAAACCAGTGCAGTACACATACCAATACCTGCGCTTGGGCCATCTTTTGGTGTCGCACCTTCGGGTACATGAATATGTAAATCGTGACTTTGCAGATAATCCTCGGCAATGCCCCACTCTACTGCCCGAGAACGAACAACGGTGGTAGCCGCCTGAATGGATTCCTGCATCACATCACCCAGTTTACCTGTATAGCTGGCTTTGCCTTTACCCGGCATTACCGCCGATTCGATAGTCAGTAACTCACCACCCACTTCGGTCCAGGCCAGACCAGTGACCTGTCCAATGCGATCATCTTCTTCAGCAACACCATACTGATAATGATAGACGCCTAAATAGTCTTCCAGATTATCTGCTGTCACAACAACCTTCTCGGTTGGTGATTCACTGAGGATTTGCTTAACTAATTTGCGACAGATCTTCGAAATTTCACGTTGCAGATTACGCACACCTGCTTCACGTGTATAACGCCGAATGATTTCCATCACTGCATCAGAGGTAATTTCAATCTCATTCGCTTTCAGACCATTGTCTTTTATCGCTTTTGGCAACAAATACTGCAATGCGATATTCAATTTTTCATCTTCGGTATACCCTGCAAGACGAATTATTTCCATTCGATCACGCAGTGCATCCGGAATATTCAATGTATTTGCAGTACAGACAAACATTACATCCGACAAATCATATTCGACTTCAAGATAGTGATCGGCAAATGTTGAGTTTTGCTCAGGATCAAGCACTTCCAATAAGGCAGAAGCCGGATCACCACGGAAATCCTGAGCCATTTTGTCGATTTCATCCAATAAAAACAGTGGATTACGTACACCTGTTTTGGAAATATTCTGAATCACTTTACCCGGCATAGAGCCAATGTAAGTACGGCGGTGACCACGAATTTCCGCTTCATCGCGCACACCACCCAATGCCATGCGGCTGAATTTACGATTAGTCGAACGGGCAATAGATTGCGCAATAGAGGTTTTACCGACCCCTGGAGGTCCAACCAGACAAAGAATAGGACCTTTCAGCTTTTTAACACGTTTCTGTACCGCGAGGTATTCAATAATGCGTTCTTTAACTTTTTCCAGTCCATAGTGATCTTCATCCAGAACCTGCTGTGCATGGTCCAGATCCAGCGTCACCCGTGAGCGTTTTTTCCACGGTACCTCAAGTAAATATTCAATGTAGTTTCGAACCACTGTTGCTTCTGCAGACATTGGCGACATCATTTTCAATTTTTTCAGTTCAGACTCAGCTTTATCACGAGCCTCTGTACTCATACCCGCCGCCGCAATTTTTTCCGCTAGTTCTTCAACTTCGTTGCCACTGTCATCCAGTTCACCAAGTTCTTTCTGAACCGCTTTAAGTTGTTCGTTCAGATAGTACTCGCGCTGGCTTTTCTCCATCTGTTTTTTAACACGGTTACGAATACGTTTTTCGATTTGCTGGATATCGATTTCCGATTCCAGGAATGCCATCAACTTTTCAATTCGGTCTTTGACGTCAGACATTTCAAGTAAAAGCTGTTTGTCTTCAAGCTTGAGCGTCATATGCGCAGCAACGGTATCTGCCATACGAGCCAGATCTTCAATGCTGGATAAAGAAGCAATCACTTCAGGTGGAATTTTCTTATTGAGTTTAACGTACTGCTCAAACTGTCCCAGCAGTGTCCGCATTAATACATCAGCTTCACGCTGATCAGGATGCTCATCAATAAAACTGGCAACTTCAGCTTCGCAAAAAGCATTGGTATTGTCGTATAAAGCAACTTTAGCGCGTTGTGTACCTTCAACCAATACTTTTACTGTGCCATCCGGTAACTTTAATAACTGCAGAATATTGGCAAGGGTTCCTGTTTCATACAGATTTTCTGGCGCAGGAGAATCTTCGCCAGAATCTTTTTGGGCTACCAGCAGGATTTGTTTATTTTCATCCGTAGCGTGTTCCAGTGCTTTGATGGATTTTTCTCGTCCAACAAATAAAGGAATAACCATATGCGGATATACAACAACATCACGTAGTGGCAATACAGGCACTTTTTGCAATGCATTGTCATCAGTTGATGTAGCTTCAAATTCTTTTTCCATCAATGCAGACCTCTTTAGGGAGTCAACAGACACGGTTATCGTGTTCGTGAAAACAATATGGGGACAGGCATAAAGAAATCAAGCGTCCGGAGAAACCGGACGCGTTAAAATCAGCCGAAGTGTTTAAAGATCAATCAGGTAGGAACTATTTATCACCTGAAGCGAGATCAGCGGGTTGATCTTCATAAATCAAAATAGGCGTGTTTTCACCATTGATAACACTTTCATCAACCACCACTTTGGTGACGTTATCCAAAGACGGCAGGTCAAACATAGTATCCAGCAATACATTTTCAATAATTGAACGCAAACCACGAGCACCGGTCTTACGCTCCATGGCTTTGCGAGCAATCGCCCGTAAAGCATCCGCCCTGAACTCTAATTCACAATTTTCAAGTTCAAACAATTTTTCATATTGTTTGGTTAATGCATTTTTAGGCTCAGTTAAAATCTGTACCAAAGCGGCCTCATCAAGTTCTTCAAGCGTGGCAACTACCGGCAGTCGGCCTACAAATTCCGGTATCAAGCCATACTGAATTAAATCTTCTGGCTCTACTACACGTAATGCCTCACTTGAAGGCGAATTGGTATCGACACTTTTAACATCGGCAGAAAAACCAATACCACCTTTGTGAGTACGGTTGCGGATAACTTTGTCCAACCCAGCAAAGGCACCACCACAAATAAACAGAATTTTGCTGGTATCAACTTGCAAAAACTCCTGTTGAGGATGTTTTCGGCCGCCTTGAGGAGGAACAGAAGCGATCGTACCTTCAATCAATTTCAACAATGCCTGCTGAACGCCCTCACCAGATACATCACGCGTTATTGATGGATTGTCTGATTTTTTTGAAATCTTATCAATTTCATCAATATAAACGATTCCTGTTTCAGCTTTTTCAACATCGTAATCACATTTTTGCAGTAATTTCTGAATAATGTTTTCAACGTCTTCACCAACGTAGCCAGCTTCGGTCAATGTTGTTGCGTCGGCCATAGTGAAGGGTACATTCAATTGTCTGGCAAGCGTCTCAGCCAGTAAGGTTTTACCGCTACCGGTTGGCCCTATCAGCAGAATGTTGCTTTTGGATAATTCCACATCATCATTTTTAGTACCATGACGCAAACGTTTGTAATGGTTATAAACCGCTACTGATAACACCCGTTTTGCTTTGACCTGGCCGATAACATAGTTATTAAGTGCCGAATCAATTTCATGAGGAGATGGTAGTCTGGAATCCGCTTTTTCATCGGTTTTTTCTTGTAACTCTTCCCGAATAATATCGTTGCAAAGCTCAACACATTCATCACAGACGAATACCGAAGGGCCAGCGATCAATTTTTTTACTTCATGCTGACTTTTACCGCAGAATGAACAGTAAAGTAATTTGTCGTCGTTTTTTTTGTCGTCGCTCATCGCTCTACTTTCCTAACTTTTGTGATTGCTCAAGATTTCTCTGCAGGTCGGCTATTCATTACAGCATCAATTAAACCATATTCTGCTGCCTGTTCACCATTCATGAAGTTATCACGATCAGTATCACGTTCAATTTTCTCAATATCTTGACCAGTGTGATGGGCCATAATTCCATTTAATCGATCACGAATACTTAAAATTTCCTTGGCATGGATATCAATATCCGATGCCTGTCCCTGAAAACCGCCTAACGGCTGATGCACCATAATGCGTGAATTTGGTAATGCAAAACGTTTGCCTTTGGCTCCGGCCGTTAAGAGTAAAGCGCCCATACTGGCCGCTTGACCGATGCATAACGTGCTGACCTGCGGTTTGATAAACTGCATTGTGTCATAAATTGCCAGACCAGCGGTCACAGCACCACCTGGAGAATTGATATAAAGGTGAATGTCTTTATCAGGGTTTTCAGATTCGAGGAATAACATCTGGGCGACAATCAAATTCGCCATATGGTCTTCCACCTGACCCACTAAAAAAATAATACGTTCTTTCAGCAGCCGGGAATAAATATCGTAGGAACGTTCACCACGTGAAGTCTGCTCAACGACGATTGGAACCAATGCATTTTGAACTGGATTGAGATGCTCAGAAAATATATTGCTCATAGCGGTCCTGTTTTCATGCCAAATAAAAAATAACCCGTGCCCAAAAGTTTGAGCACGGGCTGTCTTTGTAAAAAACGTGCTTGTGCCTTTAGGCTACAGCATTCATCACTTCTGAAAAGGAAGATGCTTTTTCTTCAACTGTAACATGATCGTAAATCCATTCAACTACGGCGTCTTCAACAACCATCATCTGGATTTCAGATAATTTATCCTGATTGGTCATGTAGTAATTCATAACGTCTTCTGGATCTTCATAACTGGCGGCAATCGCTTCAATTGCTTCGCGAACCCGTTTTTCTTCAGGTTGAATTTTGTTATCGGAAATTATCTTACCGATCAGCAGGCTGAGTTTGACACGTTTTTCTGCATTTTCCTTGAAGTTGCTCAGCTCAAAAGGTAAACCTTCAACGTTCACACCCTGGTTACGTAAATTATTTTTTGCTTGTTCCATCAAATAATTGGCTTCACGTTCTACCGGAGCTTCCGGCAAAGCAACTTCATTATTCGCTGCTACGCTATCCATCGCTTTGCGCTTGTTCACATTTTTCAATGCACCGGCAAGTTCACGTTCCATATTTGAACGAACTTCTTTTTTCAATGCAGCAATGCCACCGTCAACACCACACATCTCTGCAAATTCTTTGTCTAATTTAGGCAGTTTTTTCTTGGCAACCTGTTTAACCGTAACAGCAAAATCCGCTTTTTTACCACGTAAATGTTCTGCACGATAGTCATCAGGGAAAGTCATTGAAATAGTCAGCTGTTGATCCTGTTTCACACCTACGAGTTGTTGCTCGAATTCAGGCAACATGCTGCCATTGCCAATAACGACTAATACATCCTGACCTTTACCGCCCTGGAATTCTTCACCATCAATACTGCCGATAAAATCAATGGTCACGCCATCTTCTTCTTTGGCTGCACGTTTGAGGGGATCCCAAGTCATGCGCTGCTCGCGCAAGGTTTCAAGCATTTTATCGACATCTTCATCTGTGACTGCAGCAACGGTTTTTTCCAGCTTGATGTCATCCAGCTTTACAGCTTCAAGTTCAGGAAAGATTTCATAATTCAACGTGTAGATTAACGCTGTTTCTTCTTCTTTCATGCTGTCGATATGAGGTGGACTGGCAGGATTGACATTTTCTTGAGTGAACGCTTCACGCATGCTGTCCTGGACTATTTGATCAATCACTTCGCGACGTGCTGAGGGACCATGCGTTTTAACCAGCATTTTCATCGGAACTTTGCCGGGACGGAAACCAGCCATCCGAACTGATGGACGGATAGATGACAAACGTTGTTGAACGGCTTGTTCAATATTCGCATCTTCCACAGTGATGGTCATTTTACGACCGAGTTCGCTGACATTTTCTACAGTTACTTGCATTCTTTAAACCTCAAACACGGGGATTAAGCGCATCGTCAGACATTTTAGCGCCGACAATTGTAAATGGTACGAGAGGAGAGACTCGAACTCTCACAGGTTACCCTACTGGAACCTAAATCCAGCGCGTCTACCAATTCCGCCACTCTCGCAAATCGTTACAGATATGCTTACATATCTAATTAAGTCGGCCATTATAGCCAGATAAACTGACCAAAACTAGCCTTGTATTGTCAAAAATGCGAATGCCAGGGCTGCTTGCTGGCAAAACTGGCGAAAAGCGATAAGATCCTGTCGATCTAATTCCCTGCCGGATGCCTGTCTGTCAGCCAGAAATAACCCCACGGGTTTATTGGCTTTTTTTAATGGCATTGCCAGGACTGCGTTGACACTTAATAAATCTTTACTTTCTGTTTGCAGTTTTTTTAACGCATTCTGCTGTGATGAATCGACCAACAAAGCATCTTCTGCAGACAGTAAATCACTAAATATTGACGGTTTACTCTGAATGTCTATCTGAAACAACTCACAGAATTGTTCATCCTGGTTGCCAAGAGCATAACGACAATTCAGCCGGCTTTTATCCGCTGATATCACCGCAAAAATCACGCGATCCATGCCTGTACCACGATAAATACCTTCCATCACCATTTCAAGTATCTGATTAATTCCCCTATGCTCCTGAATCGCTTGCGAAATATCCTGCAGAATGCGTAGCTGGATAGATTGGTCCGGTACCTGATAAATGGCTGTAAGTTCAACGTCACTGATGAAGTTCTCTGACTCCCCTTCGGCCTGGACTTCATCAGGCAAAGGGATCAATCCATGTGCACGCTCTATACCGGTCAGGTTAAGTAATTGCTGGGCAGCCAGGGCACTGGCATAGACAGTTGGTTTTACTGTTTCAGTTTTACTGTGAGTCAGCTCCGCGACACCGTCAAACCATGGCGCTAACTTACTGACATTCCATGATTTTCTGGTATCAATTGCCAATTGCCCCGCGTAACGAATGATCTTTACCGCTTCGGTCTTTACATGAGGGCGAAAACTTTCAATTAATAAGTCATTTAATGCCCAGGCTTCCGCCAGTCCCTGTGTGAGTTGATTCAGGGTGTATCCTAAGGTTTCTGTTTGGGCGGATACATTTGATTCGGTTTGTTCAAATGCTGTGACGGTTTTTTCATCCGCAAAGGCCCAAAACGTCAGATGTCCCAAACGTGACAATAACGCGGCAATGAAAATATCTTCCGGCATTTCCGATTTACAAAGCGTCGCCATATTTTGTGCCTGCACAGCAGCGTGCAGAGATATAGCCATTTCCTTCAATACTTTTTCATGTCGTTTACTGGCTTTTAATGAATCAATTAACACCAGTGTCAGTGCCAACACTTTGACCTGCTCAAAACCTAGCAGCATTAAGGCTCTGGAAACGGTATTAATGTGATGACCTTGCGGATTGTAATACACACTGTTGGCCATTTTTAATAAACGCCCGGTCAAAGCCGCATCACGCAAAATAACCTGTGCCACATCGACCGCGGCACTGTCTTCCTGTTCCAGAATTTGATTGATTTCCAGCATGGTATTGGGAAATACCGGCATATGCTTATCCGTCAGTTGACGGATAAACCGTTGAGCTGCGACAGGTATTGGCGTCAGTGTCATTCGCTGTCTTCTTTCGCAACCAGCTGATTAGCGATGCCATGTGGAACATGGCCGGTAGCAACATGATCTCTTGCAGAAATACAGTGACGTTCCTGATCATCAAAAAAGATATCGGCACCAAATGATTTCAAAAACGGACCTTTCTCCATACCTCCCAGAAAAATAGCTTCATCAATTCGAATCCCCCATTCACGTAAGGTACGGATTACCCTTTCATGAGCGGGCGCAGAACGAGCTGTTACCAGTGCGGTGCGAATCGGTGAGCTGTTTTCCGGATATTGCGTCTGGATCTGATTCAATGCCATTAAAAAGTCTTTAAACGGGCCACCCGATAATGCCTGACGGGCCGTTTGCTGCTCGTTCTGAGTAAAAGCTTCCAGTCCACGCTCTTTAAATATCCGCTCGGACTCATCCGAAAATAAAACTGCATCCCCATCGAAGGCAATACGAAGTTGCTCGGATTCAGAGTTATTCCCCAGATTGGATGGCAATATTGTCGCAGCAGCGATACCCGCTTCAAGCGCCATACGAACATCTTCAGGACTAGTGGATAAAAACAGGTTGGCACTGAACGGTGCTACATATCTATAAGGACTGCTACCAGAGGTAAACACAGCACGGATAATGGCTAATTTATGGTGTTGGATCGAGTTGAACACTCTTAGGCCGGTATCGGCACTGTTACGTGATAACAAGATGATCTCAACACGTGGAGTATTGGGATTATTATCATTTAAAGCCAGTAACTTCTTCACCAGATTAAACGCACCACCCGGAGATAATGGCACATCCTCATTTTCAATCTGAAACTGGCAATAGGCTTCAGTACCCTGCTCCTCGTAAATTCGATGGCTTTCATCCAAATCAAACAATGCACGCGATGAAATAGCCACCACCAATGGTTTTGTCGGCGTTTCCACGTTTACTCCCTGATTAATGATTGAGCATCTAAATGAGCATTCTGTTTAATGACATTCCACATTTTTTCTCTGGCTTCAGCTGGTAACTTCGGGCTGTTAAATAATCTTTGCATATCCTGTTCAAAACTGGTCAGTACAGATACCGATGCCGGTTTGCCTTTAGGAAAATCACTGTCAGCGGTAAAAACCACATGACAGAACACCGGCATTTTGGGGATTATCGAACGGACAGCCTGACGAGCATTTTCGAGATGATGCAACGGATTGGTAAACTTATAACTCCGACCGTCGACAATTTGCGTCCATTCCTCAATTTTTTCGGCCCCGAACAGGTGACCACTTATCGGGTAATCACGCAGAATCAATATGCCTTGTTCCAACAGAAAAAGCTTTTCAATTTCCAGCAAACCGCCTAATCCATCCGGCAGGACCAAATTCTTAAGTTCGTCCTGTTTATAGGGTTTTAACACTTGCTCAATCTGAATCTCTGAATGACTTTTCCGAACAAAATGCCGATAGAATAACCAGATAACGAATATAACAAATACGCCCAGTGCACCGGCCGTTTCTATAGAAAATTCTTCAAGCAAACGAGTACCACTCCTAAATTTTTCAGACATTATACGGCGTTCAGATGAGGCTTTGTGCATTTGCCTTATCGTTTTGCGGGTCCTGATGAATAATGATTTCGGCATCATCAAATAACCCACGAATTTCGCGACTCACTTTATCACTGACATTATGCGCTTCCTGTAAACTCAGCTCAGGATCCAATTCCAGATGCAACTGAATAAAAACCGTCGTGCCTGAACGTCTGGTCCTTAAATCATGCAGACCTTTGGCTTGGGGATGCGTAAATACCAATTGTATTATCTGTTGCCGCTCAGCCTCAGAGATTTCATGATCCATCAATAAATCAATGGCATCCCTGAGAATTTTCCATGCACTGAACAAGACATACATGGCAATCATTACCGCCATTAATGGGTCGAACCAGAGCAAGCCGAACTGCGTTAATAACAAAGCAATGATCACGCTGAAATTGACCAACAGATCTGACTTGTAATGTAATGAATCCGCACGAATGGCTGATGAATTGGTTTTGGCGATGACATAACGCTGAAGCATTAATAACCCAATAGTAGCAATCATCGAAATGACCATTACCGCCACACCGAATTCTATTCCAGATGTCAGAGGCTGAGGATTGACCAACCTGCCACTTGCCTGAAACAACAACATAATTGCTGAACCAGCAATAAACATTGATTGGCCTAACGCCGCCAGAGGTTCTGCTTTACCGTGACCAAAACGATGTTCTTTATCGGCCGGCTGCAAGGCGTGCCGGATAGCCAGCAAATTCACGAGCGATGCCAGCAAGTCGAGACTGGAATCAATAAGGCTTGCCAGAATGCTGATGGAATCCGAACTATACCAGGCAATAAGCTTGGCTGTAATCAGCAATAATGCAGTGACAACTGAAGCGTAGCTTGCGATACGCATGAGCGCTGCATTATTGAATTGTTGAGACCGTAACATGTTGTCAGTATAGTGAGACCCAACCTTTGTGCAAAGCGGTAATGAACTGCATTTACCAACAGATTAACTGCCTTTTCAGGAAAGAAATATCATGCCGATCATCAACATCACCAGTCAGCCGTTTACTGATCAACGTCCTGGCACATCAGGTCTGCGTAAGCGAGTTAAGGTATTCCAGCAGGAACATTATCTGGAAAACTTTGTACAGGCGATGTTTGATGCCATTGGGAACACCAGGAATCAAACCCTGGTCATCGGCGGCGATGGTCGTTTTTACAACGAAACAGCGATTCAAACCATTGTGAAAATGGCAGTAGTCAATGGTTTCAAACGATTGATTATCGGTCAGCATGGTCTGCTTTCAACTCCGGCAGCATCGTGCATTATTCGAAAATATCAGGCTTTTGGCGGGGTTATCCTCTCGGCCAGCCATAATCCTGCAGGTCCGGAGGGTGATTTTGGTATCAAATTCAATATTCGAAATGGTGGCCCAGCGCCGGAAAGTATTACAGAAGCTATCTATCAGCTAAGTCAGAAAATTTCTTCCTATCGTATTTTCGAATGTGAGGACATTTCTTTGTCTGATATAGGAACCCAGTATCTACAGGATATGCAGATCGATATCATCGATCCGGTTACTGATTATGCTGAGATGATGGCCAATATTTTCGATTTTCCGGCAATTCGTGCATTGCTGTGTAACGGCCGCTTTCAAATGCGTTTTGATGCGATGCATGCCATTACCGGACCATATGCAAAAGAAATCCTCGAAAAACGCCTGGGCGCAGAAGTTGGTACAGTGATTAATGGTATCCCACAAGCTGATTTTGCCGGCGGCCATCCAGATCCTAATCTTACCTATGCACCTGAGTTGGTGGCAGAATTATTCGCCGAAAATGGTCCGGATTTCGGTGCAGCATCAGATGGTGACGGCGACCGAAACATGATTCTTGGCCATGGAATATTTGTCACACCTTCAGACAGTCTGGCTATTATGGCAGCGAATGCAGATCTCGTTCCCGCTTATCAGGAAGGACTCAAAGGTATCGCCCGATCAATGCCGACCAGTCAGGCTGCAGATAAAGTCGCAAAATCGCTGAATATTCCGTTGCATGAAACCCCGACAGGCTGGAAGTTTTTTGGAAACCTGCTTGATGCAAATCTGGCAACATTGTGTGGTGAGGAAAGCTTTGGAACCGGGTCAAATCACATTCGTGAAAAAGATGGTCTATGGGCGGTATTATTCTGGCTGAACATTCTGGCAGTCAGACAGCAATCGGTAATGGATATTGTGCGCCAGCATTGGCAGAAATATGGCCGTAATTATTACACTCGCCATGATTATGAAGAAATCCCCACCAATAAAGCGAATCAGTTAATTGAAAGATTGCAACTGCAACTGCCACAACTGCCGGGACAAAACATGAACGGATATATCGTGAAATATGCTGATAATTTCGGTTATCACGATCCGGTGGATAACAGCATTGCTGAAAATCAGGGCATTCGTATTGGATTTACCGATGGTTGTCGTATTATTTTCAGACTTTCCGGTACCGGTACACAAGGCGCAACATTAAGGGTCTATATTGAAGCGATTGAAGATAATCCCGATAAATTGTTTGCAGATACCCAGACAAGACTGCAAGATCTCATTGATCTGGCCGATAGCTTAGCGGGTATTAAATTACTTACAGGCCGTAATGCGCCGACTGTTATTACTTAGGTTTATTCATGCAAACATTGATTTTAGGTTCCAGCTCGCCTTTTCGGGCTGAACTGCTGGCTAAATTACATTTGAAATTCATTACTGTATCACCGGATATTGATGAAAGCCCGCTAGCCAATGAAAATCCCGAACAACTGGTAAAACGTTTGGCGGAAGCCAAAGCCCGTAAAATTGCAGAACATTATCCAGACAGCCTGATTATTGGTTCGGATCAGGTTGCCGTTTTAAACAAGCAGATAATGGGCAAGCCCGGAAATCATACCAAAGCCACTGAACAGCTTTGTGCAGCTGCTGGAAACAAGGTTATCTTTATCACCGGCCTGGCTTTGTATAACGCAGCAACTGACAATATGCAGTCTTTGGTAGATTATTATGAGGTGATATTCAGAAATCTGACGGCAGAACAAATTGATTTTTATTTACAGACAGAACAGCCCTATCAATGTGCCGGCAGTTTTAAATCAGAAGGTTTTGGAATAAGTCTGTTTCAGGAGCTTCGTGGTCAGGATCCCAATAGCCTGATTGGACTGCCGCTGATCCGGTTAATTGAACTGCTGGCCAACGAAGGTGTCGATGTGCTGGCGCAGCAGTCCGTTTAGGATTTGTTGCGATTTCAGGACCTGGATTATTGCTGTTTGTTTTTTTCAGCGTTTTCCATGGCCGCAGCCTGGGCAGCCATATTATTCATTGCCTGTCCCATTAACTGGCGAGCAGCCTTTGAACGTAAGTTTCTGGCCATGCCTTCTGTGAGTCCGGGATTAACATTATTATCTGTCAATAATTGCTTTAATTCATCCAGCCGAGGCTCACATGACTGAAGAATTTCATCAGCATTCTGTGTGGCGTCTTTACCGCTTTTACTGGTTTTTAAACGTGACTCCATCATACATTTATTGTAGGCGGTAATATTATTGGTCATTTCATTAATTGCTTCCTGTGGCATATCGCCCGGAGTCAACATAGACTCTTCGGCCAAAACTGTTGAACATAAGACAGCCAGTGAGCCAGCAGCCAGGTAGTGCTTAATCATTTCATCCTCTCCAGATATTTATAGTTTTTTGGTGCCAAACTAGGACTGGCACAGTAGGCAAATTATCCCATTGTGTGTGAATACGCTACAATCTGCCGACATAATCAAATCAGTAATCAGGCTTTTCAGTCTGATTTTTCAAACTCATAACGCACATCCCAGATGAACAACAAACAAGATATACGCTTTCAACAGTTGCAACAATGGTTACAAAACTTTGTAACCGATAAAAATTATTCTTTAGTGCCCGCCTCCAGTGATGCCAGCTTTCGACGTTATTTCCGACTGAGACAAAACGATAGCAGCCAGATCATTATGGATTCACCTCCGGAGCATGAAGATAATCATGCTTTTATCAAAGTGGCCACATTACTGGAACAATATGGCCTGAATGTCCCGCATATTTATCAGCAGGATACGCACTCCGGTTTTCTTATCCTGAGCGATCTGGGTTCCACACCCTATCTTTCTCAGTTATCGGCAACCACAGCCGATGCGCTTTATAAAAAAGCCATTGATAGCCTGATTAAATTACAGAAGATTCCTGGTAATCATCAGCAATTACCTACATATGATTCAGCCTTGTTATATCGTGAGATGCGGCTATTTGATGAGTGGTTTCTGCAAAAACATTTACAGTTAACTCCTCCTGACTGGTTAGCATCTATATACGATTTCTTAGTAAACAATGCCCTAACTCAGCCACAGGTCATCGTACATCGGGACTTTCATTCCAGAAATTTGATGTATCTACAGCATCAGCCCCCAGGGATAATTGATTTTCAGGATGCCGTCATTGGAGCTATTAGCTACGACCTGGCCTCCTTGCTTCGTGATGTTTATATTCACTGGCCTCAGGCTGAGCAAAAAAAGTGGGTGTCTTACTACATTGAGCAGGCACAGCAGCATGATTTGCTATCTGCTGAACAAGCATTACTTTTCCCGCGCTGGTTTGATTTAATGGGGCTTCAACGGCACCTGAAAATATTGGGAATATTTTGTCGTTTGAATTATCGGGATAATAAACCAAATTATATGAATGACTTAGCCTTGACATTAAAATATGTTTATCAGGTTTGTAAAAGCTATCCTGAGTTGCAAAATCTTTATCAATATCTTATCGAACAACCTAAAATAATGGCCATTAAATGAAAGTCATGATTCTGGCAGCCGGGCGTGGCGAGAGACTTCGCCCGCTTACTGATCACACTCCGAAACCATTATTACATGCAGGGTCAAAACGCTTAATCGAATACCTGATTGAAAAACTGGTTAATGCCGGCTTCAAAGATATTGTGATTAACCATGCCCATCTGGGGGAACAGTTTGAACCTGTCTTGGGTAATGGTGAACGTTATCAGGCGCGCTTTGAGTATTCAGCAGAATCCATGGGTGGACTGGAAACAGCAGGAGGAATTATTCATGCGTTGCCGCTGCTGGGCAATAAGCCGTTTCTTGTCGTCAATGGCGATATCTGGACGGATTTTCCATTTAAACAATTGAACGAGTCGGTTCTAGCTGAACACATGTTGTGCCATTTGATAATGGTCAAGAATCCACAACATAACCCGTCCGGAGATTTTCATCTTGACTCAGAAGGACTATTGAAAATCGATGGTGACCCCAGACTGACTTTCAGTGGTATTGGCATTTATCGACCGGAAATGTTTGCCGGTCATAAAGTCGCCAAACTTCCACTGAAGCCATTACTGGTCGAAGCAATGAGCCGCAAACAAGTTACGGGGCAATATTATCAAGGAGAGTGGTCAGACATTGGAACCGTCGAGCGTTTAACCGCACTGGCTAAGCAACTTGATGTTTAACAGAAGCTTAGGCGCAGAGAAACTCTAACAACGCTTTTTGTGCATGTAAGCGATTTTCCGCCTCATCCCACACAACGCTTTGTTGTCCATCAATGACTTCTGCAGTGACTTCTTCACCTCGATGCGCAGGCAGACAATGCATAAACAAAGCATCTGAAGTCGCTTGTTGCATGACGTTTTTATCCACCTGAAATGCCGAAAATGCGGCTTCTCGCTTACGCTGTTCTTCTTCCTGCCCCATACTCGCCCAGACATCGGTCACCACTAAATCAGCCAGTTTTGCAGCCTGAAGTGGATCATTAAATAATCGTATACGGGCATTGACTGCATTCACAATAGAAGCTTTAGGTTCATATCCTTCAGGTGTTGCAATATTCAGATTAAAACCAAACTGTTGAGCGGCATTAATATAGGAATGACACATATTATTGCCATCACCAATCCATGTAACGGTTTTGCCACGAATATCACCCCGATGTTCCTGATAGGTCTGCATATCGGCCAATAACTGGCATGGATGGTAGTCATCGGTCAACGCATTAATCACCGGTACTGACGAGAATTTGGCAAAAGTTTCCACTTTACTGTGCTCGAATGTACGGATCATGACCGCATCAACCATACTGGAAATAACCCTGGCAGAATCCTCAATCGGCTCGCCTCTACCCAGTTGCGTATCATCCGGCGATAAAAAGATTGAACCACCACCAAACTGCACCATGGCAGACTCAAATGATACCCGGGTACGGGTTGATGATTTTTCAAAAATCATCGCCAGCACTTTGTTTTTTAAGGGCTGATAAATCTCACCTGCCTGGTGCATTTTTTTGAGTTCAGAAGCCCGCGAAATCAACTGGGTCAATTCAGACGGCGATAAATCTTTAAGCGTCAGAAAATGTCTCATATCAGGCTACGCTCTCAATGGGGCGAGTCGCTAAAAAAGCTTTGACCAACTGACTGACTTTAGTCACGATCAATTCAGCTTCCTGAGCATTAATAATCAATGGTGGGAGTAAACGAATCACTTTTTCCGCCGTTACATTAATCAGGATATTTTCCTGCAGAGCCAATTTGACCAAGTCACCACACGGAACCGTTAATTCAATACCAAACATAAATCCCAAATGACGAATATCCTTAACACCATCTGTCTTACCTAACTGTTGTTTAAAGTGCTGATGCATCTGCTCACCAAGCCTGCTGACATGGTCCAGCAGATGCTGCTTCTCGATGCTATCCAGTACGGCTATTGCAGCACTGCAGGCCAACGGGTTACCGCCAAATGTTGAGCCATGATTGCCAGCCTGTAAAACACCTTTAGCCAGACCCGCAACTAAACAAGCACCCACCGGCATACCATTGCCCAGGCCTTTTGCCAAGGTCATCACATCCGGTAACACCCCCTGCTTATGCTGAAACGCAAACCATTTACCGGTACGGCCAACACCCGTCTGCACTTCATCGAGCATCATCAGTAATTTACGTTGTGTACATAAATCCCGTATAGCAGACAGATATTCACTGTCCGGAACCTTGATGCCGCCTTCTCCCTGTACAGGTTCGACAAGAATCGCAACCGCTTCAGGCCAGTGACTGACCGCCATACGAATTGCATCAAAATCATTATATGGGACACGTACAAACCCGGGGACTAAGGGTTCAAACCCGGCCTGAACCTTGGCATTACCTGTGGCTGTCAACGTGGCCATTGTTCTACCGTGGAAACTACCTTCCATCACTATAATGACTGGCTTATCAATACCTTTGCTATGACCATACTTACGTGCAAGTTTGATAGCCGCTTCATTGGCCTCAGCACCGGAATTGCAGAAAAACACCTGATCCATGCCGGAGAGCTGGGTCAACTTATCCGCCAATAACTGCTGCTTTTCAATATGGTACATATTTGAGGTATGTATCAAGGTTGCTGCCTGCTCAGAAATAGCACGCGTCACTGCAGGGTGACAATGCCCAAGGTTGCAAACCGCAATACCACTTAATGCATCCAGATATCGCTCGCCGCGGGTATCAGTCAGCCAAGCACCTTCCCCTTTAGCAAAAGAAATATCTAAACGACCATAAGTAGGCATGACAGATTCGGTCATGGCATTTAACTCCCTGCCTGTATTTCAAGGCGTAATGTCAGCAGTTATTTCTGCTGGTTAAAACGAAAAATGGCAGTTTCAAAAGAAAACTGCCATATTCTAAAAACTGTAAATTATATAACGAATCAGTCAGTAGTCATAAGACTACTGACTGATTCTATAGTTTATGCTGCAAAGTTTGCTGCAACAAAGTCCCAATTTACCAGTGTCCAGAATGATTCCAGGTATTTAGGACGGGCATTTCGGTAATCAATATAATAAGCATGTTCCCAAACATCACAAGTCAGCAAGGGGATTTGGCCAGCCGTCAGCGGACAACCCGCATTGCTTGTATTCACAATTTCAATGCTGCCATCCGCATTTTTTACCAGCCATGTCCAGCCGGAGCCGAAGTTAGTGGTAGCTGATTTAGTAAATTGTTCTTTGAACTCAGCAAAAGAACCAAACTTGGCATCAATTGCAGCGCCCAGGTCACCAGAAACAGCGTCTTTACCATTAGGTGTCAGACAGTTCCAGTAAAAAGTGTGATTCCAGACCTGTGCAGCATTATTGAAAACACCACCACTTGATTTAGTGATAATGGTTTCCAATGATTGACCTTCAAATTCGGTGCCAGGAACCAGATTATTCAGGTTATTAACATACGTTTGATGATGTTTACCATAATGATATTCAAGCGTCTCAGCAGAGATGTGCGGTTCCAGAGCATCTTTTGCATATGGAAGTGGTGGCAATTCAAAAGCCATAATAAATCTCCTTGATTGATAATAACCAACGTAAACACGTTAGTTTATGTGAGGGCATGTCTTATAGCAAGCTTTGACCAAGCTGAGATAACATGCCAAGTTCCAAACCCATCAGTACACCATCCTCCCGGCCCTGCTCGGCAGGATAGTACCCCCGGCGCACTGACATTTCATTAAACCCTGTCGACAGATAAAGTTGTTGAGCCCTGAAATTACTGGCTCGCACTTCTAACACGACAATTACAGCAGACTGTTCCACAGCAACATCAATTATATGACTCAGGATCTTTCTGCCATAACCATTTCCCTGATGAGCGGGGGTTACACAAATATTCAGTAAATGCACTTCATCCAGCACCGATTGTACAACGCTGTACCCAATCAACTCATCATCAGCTGAATAAAGAAAGGTTCGGTAACCGCTTTTCAGGCAATCTTCGAAATTGCCTTTTGTCCAGGGAAAACGGTTTGCCAGCTTTTCAATATGAAAAACTTTATCAATGTCCGCCAATTGCATTTGACTAACCGCTAACTCAGTCAAGATGCGCGGCCCTTAAGTTCCGTAATTTTAGTACAACCTGCCACATTTCAAATTTACGTTGAGGCTGATCCAGTAAATCTCGCAAACAGGGGCCAGTCAATGTTAGTAAACCATGACCAATTTGCTGACAGCTTAACGAATTATGAGGCTGAACATTAAGTTTTCTCGACCATTGTTCACCTAAAACCAGAACGACAGTTTTGTCCGCAGAACACTTTGCCAATAATGTGGCTTGCTGCGGATTAATCACCAGTACATCGCCAAGTCCGACATCGATACTGGCGAAGATCGCTTTTAATAACCGTTTTTCTGCCGTTGTGACTGACTCATCCGCGATGACCAACCAGTTTTTTTGAAAATCAAGTTGGCTGACAATATCATTATCACTACTCAACGCAGCCGAAATACTAACATCGTCCTGACGCTGTACCCAGACAGGGATACCCATCTCATTCAAGGCAAACTGTTGTGCGGCAGATAATTGCATCAGACTTGCGGGTGCGCCCGATCAGCCGGCAGCAACATTTTATTCAGTGCATGGATATAAGCTTTTGCCGAGGCAATCACGATATCAGTATCGGTACCCTGCCCACTGACAATTCGTCCCCCTTTTTCCAGTCTGACACTGACTTCACCCTGAGAGTCTGTACCGCTGGTGATATTATTTACTGAATACAGCTGTAACTCAGTATTGCTCTGCACCATTGATTCTATGGCTTTAAAAGCGGCATCAACCGGTCCGCTGCCACTCATTTCAGTTTTGACTTCCTTATCATCAACTGCCAGGGTCACGCTGGCAACGGGTATTTCACCCGTCTCACTGCATACGCGCATCGAAATCAAACGTACACGCTCGTTATCTTCAGTTAATGTATCACTGACAAGTGCCTGAATATCCTCATCAAAAACTTCATGCTTTTTATCGGCGAGCTCTTTAAACCGGGTAAAGGCACTGTTTAAATCTTCCTCTGACTCCAGTTCAATTCCTAATTCTTTCAACCGTGAACGAAAGGCATTTCGTCCAGAATGTTTACCGAGCACCATTCGATTCGTATTCCAGCCCACGTCTTCAGCACGCATAATCTCATAGGTTTCGCGGTTTTTCAGTACCCCATCCTGATGAATACCGGACTCATGCGCAAAGGCATTCGCACCAACGATAGCTTTATTTGGTTGTACGACAAATCCGGTTACACCAGAGACTAAGCGGGATGCGGCCAGTATTTGCGTCGTGTTTAAACGGGTATCGCAATCAAACATATCCTGGCGGGTACGTACTGCCATAACCACTTCTTCCAGAGAAGCATTACCTGCGCGTTCACCAAGTCCATTAATAGTACATTCCACCTGACGCGCACCATTCATCACTGCGGATAAGGAATTAGCTACCGCCAACCCTAAGTCATTATGACAATGCACCGAGAAAATGGCTTTGTCCGAATTTGGAATGCGCTCACGCAGATTTTTGATTAACTCACCAAATTGTTGTGGCAAGTTATAGCCCACCGTATCCGGAATATTTAAGGTTTTGGCACCGGCATCAATGACCGCCTCAAGCACCCGGCAAAGGAAGTCAAGATCACTTCGGCCAGCATCTTCAGGAGAAAACTCAACATCATCTGTATACAGGCGCGCACGTTTAACCGCCTTAACAGCATTTTCAATCACCTCATCGGGCTGCATCCGCAATTTCATCTGCATATGAATTGGCGAGGTCGCAATAAACGTATGAATGCGTGATGCATTAGCTGATTTAAGCGCTTCGCCGGCACGATCAATATCTTTGTCCAACGCCCGCGCAAGACCACAGACACGGCTGTCTTTAACGGCCTTGGCAACAGCTTGTACGGATTCAAAATCACCAATACTGGCAATGGGAAAGCCGGCTTCAATAATATCCACGCGCATACGCTCAAGGGACTTGGCAATTCGTACCTTTTCGTCTTTGGTCATTGACGCGCCAGGACTCTGCTCACCATCACGCAAGGTTGTATCAAAAATGATTAGTTGGTCTTTCATCTCGCTCGCTCCGAACATTCTGCTCATCACTGAGCAAGTATTTATTGTCATTATAATTAGGATAGGTAAGGGCTACAGAAGATTTTTCAATAAATTTTTATTCTGTAAAGTCCATACCCATTATCAAGCTATTCTGAGTAACAGTACGTCCTCAGTATCTTGTTAATTTTATTTTGATTGTGCGCGTTCGTTGCGATGTTTCCGAAGCTGTACCAGAGTTAATACTGGGCCTGAAATCGCATACAACAGGAAGGCAGTAAATAAAACGATTGGCGGATCAGTAGCAATAAGCGCAAAAACCAGGACTAACCCCAACATCACCATGAAAGGTACCTTGCCCCGCAAGTTAAGTTCTTTAAAACTATGATAGCGAACAGTACTGACCATCAGAATAGCCGTAGCAAAGGTCAATGGCACCCCTACAAATGACAGTAATGCCGGATCCAGTTGATTATTATGTCCTACCCACACCCAACCAGCGATACAGGCTGCTGCCGCGGGACTTGGAAGTCCTTGAAAGTAACGTTTATCAGCAATACCCACCTGAGTATTAAAACGTGCCAGTCGCAATGCACCACAAGCCGCATATATAAATGCCACCATCCAGCCAAATTTACCCAGACCGTTCAAGGCCCATTCAAACATAACTAATGCGGGCGCCAAACCAAAGGCAACCATGTCTGCAAGACTATCGTATTCAGCACCAAAAGCACTTTGGGTATTGGTTAAACGAGCAATACGCCCATCCAGGCCATCCATAATCATCGCAACAAAGATCGCTACTGCTGCAGTGGTAAAGTCGCCTCTTATGGCAGCAACAATAGCGTAGAAACCGGCAAACAGGCAGGCTGTGGTAAATAAATTCGGTAACAGATATATGCCACGTTTTTGTTGTTCTTCATGATTAACCATAAATTTCCTGTATTCAGAGAAGAAGTGATTGCATTATGACATCCGCACCTTCATAAACAAAACAAGGGCAGGTTGCCAAGCAACCTGCCCTTGTCAGGGACAACCAAAAAAAGTTTTTAGTTTTTAGACTTATCAACGATTTTTTGAATCCACGGCATCATTTCACGCAGTTTTGCACCGGTTTTTTCAATTGGATGTTCTGCATTCAATCGACGCATTGCCGTCATTTCAGGATAACCTGACTGACCTTCCTGAATAAACTGCTTGGCATACTTGCCTTCCTGAATGTTTTTCAACGCTTCACGCATTGCCCATCGACTTTCTTCATTAATGACTTTAGGGCCAGTAACATATTCGCCATATTCGGCATTGTTGGAAATCGAATAATTCATGTTGGCAATACCGCCTTCATACATCAAGTCAACAATCAGTTTCAATTCATGCAAACATTCAAAATAAGCCATTTCCGGCTCATAGCCAGCTTCAACCAATGTTTCGAAACCGGCTTTAACCAATTCAACTGCACCACCACATAACACCGCTTGTTCACCAAACAGATCCGTTTCAGTTTCATCACGGAAAGTGGTTTCGATAATACCTGTACGGCCACCACCAATGGCTGAGGCATAGGATAAAGCAATGGCTTTGGCTTTGCCGGAAGCATCCTGTTCGATAGCGATCAAATCAGGAATACCACCACCACGGGTAAATTCACTGCGAACAGTATGACCAGGTGCTTTAGGCGCAATCATGATGACGTCCAAATCCTTGCGTGGCAGGATTTGGTTATAAACAATTGCAAAACCATGAGCAAAAGCCAGAACAGCACCTTGCTTCAGATTCGGTTCGATTTCATCTTTATATAAAGATGATTGGAATTCATCCGGCGTTAACACCATGATCAGATCCGCTTGCTTGACAGCAGATGCGGTATCAGCAACTTTCAGCCCAGCGCCTTCAGCTTTGGCAATCGAAGATGATCCGGAACGCAATGCAACTGTCACATCCACACCGGAATCCTTCAGGTTACAGGCGTGAGCATGGCCCTGTGAGCCATAGCCGATAATGGTGACTTTCATGCCACGAATAAGCGACAGGTCACAATCTTTATCGTAATAAATATTCAAACTCATTATTAATTCCTTCGTTTTTAAATCAATTCAATTGCAGGCATTTTTCGCCACGGGCAATCCCGGAAACACCGCTGCGTACAGTTTCAAGTATTTTATGTTCGGACAGTGCTTCGATAAACGAATCCAGTTTGCTTCCGGCACCGGTCAGTTCAATCGTGTAGGTTGATGCCGTCACATCAATAATATGTCCACGGAAAATATCCGCCAGACGTTTGACGTCATCACGTTGGTCCATGGTGGCTGCTTTGACCTTAATCAACATCATTTCACGTTCGATGTGCGGTCCGTCAGACAATTCCATAAGCTTGACCACATCAACCAACTTATTCAGCTGTTTGGTGATCTGTTCAATAATCCGGTCGGTTCCGGTTGTCACAATTGTCATACGGGACAAGGACGCATCTTCAGTCGGAGCAACGGTTAACGACTCAATATTATAACCACGCGCAGAAAATAAACCTGCAACACGTGATAAAGCACCGGCTTCGTTTTCAATCAAAATCGAAATGATATGACGCATTATGACAGCTCCCGTTCTGGATCCTGGGGTAAATCGCAGTAAGGCGACATGTGCATTTCATTGTGGGCTTTGCCCTGTGCAATCATCGGATACACATTTTCGGTTTGATCAGTGACTATATCCAGAAATACCAGTCGATCTTTCAGCGCAAAGGCCTCTTCCAGTTTAGGACGCAAATCTTCTACTCGTTCGATACGAATACCAACATGACCATAACTTTCGGCTAATTTGACGAAATCAGGTAACGATTCCATATAAGAATGCGAATAACGGTTCTGATAGAAAAATTCCTGCCACTGACGCACCATGCCTAGGTAACGATTATTCAATGCAACAATTTTAACCGGCAAACCATATTGCAGACAGGTAGACAGCTCCTGAATACACATCTGGATACTGCCTTCGCCAGTAATACAAATCACTGTCTCTTCAGGGAATGCCAATTGAACACCCATTGCGGCGGGTAAACCAAAACCCATGGTTCCTAAACCGCCCGAATTAATCCAGCGATTCGGTTTGCTGAAACCATAGTATTGGGCCGCCCACATCTGATGCTGTCCAACATCTGATGTTACATAAGCATCGCCTCTGGTGATCTCATGAATCATTTCAACTACTGCCTGAGGCTTGATCTGGTCGCTACTTCGATCATAAGACATACATCTTTTGGCACGCCATCCATCAATAACAGCCCACCACTCCGCCAAGGCTGCTTGATCCGGCTGTGTTTTGCTTACTTCCAGCAAATGATTCATATCAGCCAGAACATCTCCAACATTGCCAACAATCGGAACGTCTACTGAAATAGTTTTGGAGATCGAAGACGGATCAATATCGATATGAATAATCTTGGCGTGTGGACAGAATTCTGCAATTTTGCCGGTAACGCGATCATCAAAACGCGCACCAATGGCAATCAGCACATCACAATCGTGCATCGCCATATTGGCTTCATAGGTTCCGTGCATGCCCAACATACCGAGAAACTGTTTATCATCCCATGGTATTGAGCCTAACCCCATCAGTGTTGAGGTAACCGGATACCCTAAAGTATTGACAAAAGTCCGTAGCTGTTCAGCGGCATTGCCTAACACTACCCCCCCTCCGGTATAAACCATTGGTTTTTTGGCAGTCAGCAATAACTCCACTGCACGCTTAATCTGACCCGGATGGCCTTTGGTAATGGGTTGATAAGAGCGCATATGAACACTCTCGGGATAAACATAAGGAATCTTGATGTTCGGATCCGTAATGTCTTTCGGAACATCAACCACAACCGGACCGGGACGACCTGTAGTTGCTACATAAAAAGCTTTTTTGATGGTCTCCGCCAGATCGTTAATATCTTTAACTAAAAAGTTATGTTTAACGCATGGACGTGTAATACCAACGGAATCCACTTCCTGGAAAGCATCACTGCCGATGTTGGCCGTGGCTACCTGACCAGTAATAACCACCATTGGAATGGAGTCCATATAAGCAGTAGCAATACCGGTAACCGCATTTGTGGCACCAGGACCTGAAGTTACCAGCACCACACCGGGCTTACCGGTAGCGCGCGCATAACCATCTGCAGCATGAGTCGCTGCCTGTTCATGGCGCACAAGGATATGCTTGACCTCTTCCTGGTTATACAGCGCATCATAAATATGCAGCACTGCACCACCCGGATAGCCAAACAAATACTCAACCCCTTCGTCTTTTAGACAATGGACCAGAATCTCGGCACCGCTTAATTCCACGTCTTCCTCTCTCGTATCGCTAACGCGATCTGCTTCAAAATATCAAACGGGTAAAGTTACTGTGAATGCCCGTCAAGGTCAAGAAAAACCACCTTCTGATGCTACCTTTCTATTCAACGCAAAACAATTTTTCAGCAGCAAAAGTAAATAGCTATGGCATAATTTGCTGTATGACAAAACAAGCAATGAACACGATTACGATTACTCAGCCTGACGACTGGCATCTTCACTTGCGCGATAATAAAGCATTACAACGCACCGTTGCCGATACAGCAAGATGTTTTAATCGGGCCATCGTCATGCCCAATCTGCGTCCACCGGTCACCAATGTGGAACAGGCCGCTGCCTATAGAAAGCGAATCCTTGATGCCCGGCCAGCAGCGTCTGACTTTGAACCATTAATGACCTTGTATCTGACTGATAATACTCAGCCTCAGGATATTGTCGAGGCTAAACAAGCTGGTTTTATCAAAGCAGTGAAACTTTACCCTGCTGGCGCGACAACCAACTCAGATGCTGGCGTAACCAATATCAGCAACTGTTATAAAACACTGGAAACCATGCAGCAGGCTGGCATGCCTTTATTGCTGCATGGAGAAGTCACGCACAGTCAAACCGACATCTTTGATCGTGAAAAAGTTTTTATCGATGAAAAGCTGATTCCGTTATTACGTGACTTTCCGGAACTGAAAATTGTTTTTGAACATATAACGACAAAAGATGCGGCTGATTTCGTTGCCCAGGCCAGTAATTTTGTGGCCGCGACCATTACACCTCATCATTTGCTGCTAAATCGTAACGATATGCTGGTAGGCGGAATCCGACCCCATCATTTCTGCTTGCCTGTACTCAAGCGCAATACCCATCAGAAAGCATTGATTGTCGCAGCCACCAGCAGCAATCCAAAATTCTTCCTGGGAACCGATAGTGCGCCTCATACCCGCAACAGCAAGGAAAACGCATGCGGTTGTGCCGGAATTTACAGCGCACATGCAGCTATCGAACTGTATGCTGAAGTATTTGATACGCACGAATGTTTAGACAAACTGGAAGGTTTTGCCAGCTTCTATGGAGCAGACTTTTATGGACTGCCCAGAAACACCCGGCAAATCACGTTGCAAAAAGCGGATTGGCAGGTTCCCGACACGTTGGAATTTGCTGATGAGACATTGGTACCCATGCGTGCAGGTGAAAGTATTCGCTGGAAGCTCATTTAAAAAATCCCGGCCCTGTTACAGGCCGGGATTATTGATTTTAAACCGCAGAAAAAGCTTGTTCCAAATCTCCGAGAATATCATTGATATGCTCGATACCAATACACAGTCGAAGCATTTCGGGGGTCACTCCAGCTGCTTTGAGTTCGGCTTCTTCCAGCTGACGATGTGTGGTCGAAGCAGGATGACAGGCCAGTGACTTGGTATCACCAATATTCACCAGGCGTTTAACTAACTTCAACGCATCATAGAATTTAACGCCGTTATCAAAGCCACCTTTAATGCCAAAGGTCAGGATAGAGGACGGTTTCCCATTAAAGTATTTTTGAGCCAAATCGAAATATTTGTCCCCTTCCAGTCCAGCATAGTTCACCCACTCAACCTTGGGATGCTGCTGTAGATATTTTGCGACTGCAATGGCATTTTCACAGTGCCGTTCCATACGCAACGATAAGGTTTCGATACCCTGCAATAATAAAAAGGCATTCATTGGCGATAAAGCAGAACCGGTATTACGTAATGGCACTGTCCGCGCCCTGGCAATAAAAGCTGCTTCTGCAAACTGCTCGGTATAGACCACGCCGTGATAGGCCGGTTCGGGTTGATTCAAAACCGGAAATCTTTCTTTATGTTCGGCCCAGGGGAACTTGCCGGAATCGACAATAATGCCACCCAATGTTGTGCCATGACCGCCCATATATTTAGTCAGCGAATGCACCACAATATCAGCACCATATTCAATCGGATTGAGTAATACCGGCGTAGCCACGGTGTTATCCACTATCACCGGCACACCATGTTTGTGTGCCATCGTGGCAATTGGTTCAATATCAACAATATTGCCAGCAGGGTTACCGATTGATTCACAGAAAACCGCTTTGGTTTTTGCATCAATCAGCTTTTCCAGATCAGCTGCCTGATCGGTTTCAGCAAACCGTACATCAATCCCTAGTTTAGGCAGCATATGGGCAAATAACGTGTAGGTTCCACCATAAAGCTGCGGCGTGGTTACTATATTGTCGCCCGCTTCGGCAATCGTCAGGATGGCATAATGAATAGCAGCACTCCCTGCTGATGTTGCCAACGCTGCAAGACCGCCTTCCAGCGCTGCGACCCGCTTTTCCAATACATCCCATGTCGGGTTCATAATACGGCTATAGATATTGCCGGGAACATCGAGATTAAACAGATCAGCACCGTGCTGTGCATTATCAAATTCATAGGCAACGGTTTGATAAATTGGCACCGCGCAGGATTTTGTAACGGGATCAGTTTCATAACCTTCGTGAAGGCAAATAGTTTCTTTTTTCATAGTTTTCTCTCGCTGTTATTATTTTGGTGTCTGTAGAACAGTTTCCCCCTAGCTTTGTGGTGCATCTTCAGCCACAGCAGAGGCGGCTCTGAAAGATCAGCAGACCCTGATGTGAGTTTACGACGATAGGAATGAAATGCAATATCGCTTGAACTTTTATCGCTCTATCCCCATCTCAATCAGACAGCAATAAAAAAGATATCAAACCACACATTTCAGGAGATAAAACCATGAAAATATTAGTGGTACTGACTTCACATGATAAGCTCGGCAATACCGGCGAGAAAACCGGATTCTGGCTAGAAGAGTTAGCCGCACCCTATTACACTATGAAAGATGCCGGTGCTGAAATCGTACTTGCATCTCCACAAGGTGGACAACCACCGCTTGATCCTAAAAGTAATCAGCCTGATTTTCAAACAGACGCCACACGCCGTTTTGAAAATGATGCTGAAGCTAAAAACCAATTGGCTAACACGGTTAAATTAGCGGACGTTCATGCCGCAGATTATGATGCAGTGTTTTATCCAGGTGGACATGGTCCGTTATGGGATTTAACCGAGGATCAAAAGTCAATTGCACTGATTGAAAGTTTTGTACTGGCCAACAAACCAGTGGCGGCTGTGTGTCATGCACCCGCCGTATTATTAAATATTAAAACCATTGGTGACGATCCGTGGATCAAAGGTAAAAAGCTCACTGCATTTTCAAATAGTGAAGAAGATGCGGTAGGCTTATCAGAAGTTGTACCCTTTTTGCTGGAAGATGCCCTGAAACAACGTGGCGCTACTTTCAGCAAAGGTGATGACTGGACTCCATTCGTTATTACCGATGGCATACTTATTACAGGTCAAAACCCGGCTTCCTCCGAGGCTACGGCTAAAGCCCTGTTACAACAGCTGGCTTGAGAGTCAGCATCTATAAATCAATTACGGAACTATTATGGCTAGAGCAACCGCACGACACATTCTGGTAGACAGCGAAGAAATCTGTCTGGAACTGAAACGCGAAATTGAAGAAGGCGCAGATTTTGCCGCTGTCGCCAAAGAAAATTCTTCTTGCCCTTCCAGCCGCCAAGGTGGCGATTTGGGTGAGTTTGGGCCGGGCATGATGGTGCCGGAATTCGATAAAGTTGTGTTCTCCGCACCGGTAAACACCGTTCAGGGCCCGGTTAAAACACAATTTGGCTATCATTTGCTGGAAGTAACCAGCCGTACTGAATAAGTTAGCTGATACACCCCGAAAGCCCGGCTCCGCCGGGCTTTTTTATTCGGTTATTAATTGATAATCCGGTAAATGCGAGAGTAATTGTTTGCCGTAATTTTTAGTTAACAGCCGACGATCCAGAATAGTTATTTGTCCGGAATCAGTTTCTTTTCTTAACAATCGACCACAGGCCTGAATCAACTTCACGCTGACCGCCGGTAATGACAAGCTGATAAACGGCTGGCCGCCACGTTTGAGGATCCACTCTTGACGTGCCTGTTCAATCGGGCGGGTAAATACCGGAAATGGTAGTTTAGTAATGATGACATGGGTGCATAAATTGCCAGGTAAATCGACGCCTTCTGCAAACCGATCCATGCCAAAAATAATGCTGCCCCGCCCTGCTTCAATCCGCTGAATATGCTTGACGATCATATTTTTGGGTGACAGCTGATCACCTTGTAACAGAATCAAATTTTTCAAGGACAATGGCAATTGCTTATATACCTGCAACATCACCTGGCGTGAGGTGAATAGCACTAGCGTCGCCGCCTGAATATCAATAATTGATTTGAGTTGACTGACCACTTCCTGCTGCCACTGCGGCAGATTTTCATTGGGTAAATACTGCATCATCGGCAGTTTTAACACCGCCTGTTGCTGATATTTAAACGGTGAAGGCAACGCCAGAAAGTGTTTTTCATCGTAACGCTGTAAGCCACAGTCCGCCCGGAAACGCTGGAACAATCCCATGCCCCGTAAAGTGGCTGAGGTCATCACTACTCCATAGGCCCGCTGCCATAAACTGTGATCCAGAAAACCTGCGGCGGTCATTGGCCCGGCATGAACCACCAGGGTTTGCTGTTTGGCAAACTGTTCCTGTGCCAGCCAGCGCACATTGGGCGGGCGCTCGGCTTTATCCTCATCGAGAAACAGCGCCATAAAATCAATCAGATAACCAAAAATATTCTGTACCGTCCCTACCTGGGGTAACAGCGCTTCACCGACCTTATTACTTAACTGGGTTTTCTCCAGCCCTTCTTTAATCCATTTGCCAATCAAAGAAAAGTGTTTATAGATCGAATTGGCGCGCTGTAACAGGTTCTGGCAGGGAATAAACAAGGCATTGAGTAACGGACTGCCCCAGAAAATACGCGGCTCACTGATGCGTCCTTCCAGCATTTCATTTACTGTGGCATCACTGCCCAGAATATCCAGTAGCTGTTGCAACAGGCTGATAATAGCTGGTAAATCCTGACGAATTTCCTTGAACATATAACCAAAATCATGTTGCCGAAATGCCAGTGCGGTTGGCAGCTTTTTCATCAGACTGTCGGCGGTTTCAACCGTTTGATAAAGCTGGGCAAAGTTCAATGCTTTGGCGGCATGTCCCAGCGCCTTTTGTGGCAGATTATGAGCTTCATCAAACACCAGGATCAGCTCTTCAGGATTGGGTAACACCAGACCGCCGCCCAAATCAGCATCACTGAGTAATAAATCGTGATTGACCACCACAACCTGCGCTAACTGCATTTCCTTGCGCAGCAAATAATAGGGACAGCTCAAAAAATACCGGCAGCTCTTACCCGCACACCCTTCTGAATCAGTAGATACCTCATGCCAAAGAGCCGGATCAATGGCATCGGTACGGCTATCCCGATCACCATCCCAGCGATGTTCATCCCAATCCTGAAACAGATTTTTCGCCTGAGTTTGCATCAATACCTGCTGGTATTTCTGATCTACATCCAACGTCAAATCTTGCTGTTCCGGTGTGGTTGCCAGTTGAGCCAGTTTACTGGGGCACACATAACGGCGGCGGCCTTTGATCTGCATAAAGCGTATCGGTTGTGGCAAAGCCGCTGAAAACTGTGGCAGATCTTTCTGAATCAATTGTTGTTGCAGATTGACGGTTGCGGTACTGATAACCAGCAATTTTTTACTGTTCAAAGCAGTTTCGATTGCACCGCTGAGATAGGCCAGTGTTTTTCCGACCCCAGTTGGCGCTTCGACCACTGCCATTCGATTATGAGATTGTTGCAGTCGCTGATGAATAAAGCTGCTCATCTCAATTTGTTGCGGTCTGGCTTTAAAATCCGGCATCAACTTATTGATACTGGTAAATATTTCATCAAACACTTAACGTATTTCCACTCGGTTTTTCAGTGCCTTACCAGCCATAAAATCATCAATATTCTGCAAAGTTGTCTGCGCGATATGCTGCAATGCTTCTCGGGTGAAATAGGCCTGGTGTCCGGTGACCAGCACATTTGGCAAGGTCAATAAACGCTGGAATATGTCGTCCTGAATAATATCGGTGGAATGGTCTTCAAAAAACAAACTGCCTTCCTGTTCATACACATCTATTCCCAGATAGCCAATATGTAACGCTTTCAGGGCATCCAATACAGCGACTGTATCCAATAAAGCTCCGCGACTGGTATTAATCAGCATTACGCCCGGTTTGGTCAGCCTGAGACTGGCAGCATTAATAATATGATGCGTTGTATCATTTAATGGACAATGCAGGCTGATAATATCGCTTTGACCGAGCAAGCTGTCGAGTGTCACTACGTCAAAACCAGCTTTTTTAGCTGGTTCAGCATTATGCGGGTCATAAATCAAAACCTGACAACCAAATGCCCGTAAACGCTCAGCTACTAACAAGCCAATTTTACCGCCACCGATAATGCCCGCGGTTTTACCGAAGAAATCAAAACCCAGCAAACCATCCAGAGAAAAATTACCATCGCGAACGCGATTATAAGCCCGCGGTATCTTCCGACTTAATGCCAACATCAGCGCAATGGTATGTTCCGCGACAGCATAGGGTGAATAGGCTGGCACATTGACGACGGTTATACCAAGCTTATTAGCAGCCGTTAAATCCACCTGATTAATCCCGGCACAACGTAACGCAATTAAACGGGTACCGTTTTCTGCCAGGGTTTTCAGGGTTTCCGCCGATATATCGTCATTAACAAACGCACTGACCACTTCAACATCTTTGGCTAATGCTGCTGTCATTGGATTTAACGCCATTTCATAAAAACATAAAGATACGCGCTCATCGGCCATTCCCGTGAGATAGGCCTTATCATAGGGTTTTGCGCTGAATACCGCGACATGCGTTGGTTTCATTTGGAGCCTTTATCAGAAATGCAGTTTATTATTGGTCAGCTGAGCATCACTTTATCGAACAAATTTTATTATCGGAGACAGTCATGACGCCATCATCGGGAAACATTCGTGTTTTATGTTTAAACCCTGCGTTGGATGTGACTTACCATGTCAAAAAGTTAATCCCAGATCAAAAATCACGTTCCGATGCAGCCCGTCATGATCCTGGGGGTAATGGTATCAATATTGGCCGGGCTTTGTTTCGTATGCAGGCAGATGCAACAACGTACTGTGTTATTGCCGGTTCAGTTGGTGAGATTCTGCGAGACATGCTTGTTGAACAGCTACCCAATGTTATGTTTCATCCTGTCTCAGGACAGACACGCATTAACAGCACGATTATTGAGCTTGATACACAATCTCAATTTCAAATCACTGATGCTGGCACACCTGTCCCGGCAGCCCAGTTAAGTCAATTGGTGGAGAATTTTGCCGATGCCGTAGGAAATGGTTATGGCATTCTTACCGGGTCATGCCAACCCAATATACCTACCTCTCTGTATGCTGATTTAGTTAATAAAATCCAGCAACATGGCGGACGCGCTGTCGTTGACAGTCATTGTGAAATATTGCGTTTGGCAATTGAAGCGAAACCTTTTTTGATTAAACCCAATCTGTATGAACTGGAAACCCTGCTGCAAATAAAACTCAACACTATAGAAGCTATTGCCGAATGCGCCAGACAACTGCAACTGTCCGGGGTTACCCATGTCTGTGTCTCGTTAGGCGATCAAGGTGCTTTATTAGTCAGCCCGAAAAACAGTTTTTATGCGAAAGCGTTAGCGGTACCAGTGAATACTACCGTGGGTGCAGGTGATTCCATGGTGGCGGGTCTGGTGGCCGGGTTCAGTCTTGATGATCAGCCCGAAACGGCATTGCGCTATGGTATCGCCTGTGGAGCCGGTACCGTAATGCACGCCGGAACAGAATTATTTCAAGGTCATGAACTGGCCGATTTCCGACAGCAGGTGACGATTCACACACTGGATATTTAACTCGGCAAGATATTATCAACCAGCAATTGTAATGATTTTGTTTGCCGGAATTCATTCACATCCAGGCGATAATGCAAGCCAACTTTCTGGCCGATTTGCAGCCATTGTGGTGCTGTCTGACGAAACGCCATGGCCGTGATTTCACGTCCATCATCAAGTTTGATGGTTAGCCGAAGATGGTCCGATTGCTGACCGACATGACGATAATTCTGTAACACAAACTGGCCATGAAACTGTGGTTCCGGAAAAGCCTGTCCCCATGGCGCCAGAACCGGTAATTGCTCTGCCAGCTGCATGTTCATTTCCTGCGCCGATAATTCACCATCAGAATACAAAGCGCGTTCAAATACAGTGGGATCGGCTGCAAGCTGTACAGCGTCCCTGAATGCCTTTTCAAATAATGAAAAATCGTTCTGCTTTAATGTTAACCCTGCTGCCATCGCATGTCCGCCAAAGCGCAAAATTAAATCCGGATATTTAGCAGCGACATTAACCAGCACATCACGAATATGAACGCCTGTTATGGAGCGTGCCGAACCCTTGATTTCGCCAGGTTCGCCCGGTGCAAACACAATGACCGGCCGATGCAGTTTTTCTTTAATTCGAGAAGCTAGTAGCCCGATTACCCCTTGATGCCAGCTTTCTTCATATAAACAATAAGCAACTGCCTGACTGGTTTCATTAAGCTGAAGTTTTTCCAGCATCGCCAGAGCTTCCAGTTGCATGCCTTGTTCAACCGAGCGACGCTCAAGATTAATCTGATCCAGCAACTGAGCAGCTTGCTGAGCCATGGCAAAGTTATCTGTTACCAAAGTATCAATGCCCAGCCCCATATCTTCCATACGACCTGCGGCATTTAACCTTGGTGCGATGGCAAAGCCCAAATCCTGTGCAGATAATCGCTCAAGATCTTTACCGGCAATCTGTAATAAAGCACGAATCCCTGCACAGGCGCGTCCCTGCCGCATGCGTTTCAGACCCAGATCTACTAATGTGCGATTGAGCCTATCCAAAGGCACGACATCGGCGACGGTGCCTAATGCCACCAAATCCAGCAATTCCACCAGACGTGGTTCTGCCAGTTTTTGTAATTCAAACCAGTTAATATCACGTAATCCCTGCCGCAAACCGAGCAGCACATAAAACGCCACCCCAACACCGGCCAGCATTTTGCTGGGAAAGTTATCATCCGGTTGATTAGGATTAACGATGGCGTCGGCTTGTGGCAATTGTTCTGCCGCAAGATGATGATCAGTGATCAACACTTGCATACCACGTTGTTTGGCCAGAGCAACGCCATCCAGACTGGCAATCCCGTTATCCACAGTAATCAATAAATCCGGCTGGTTTTCAGCAGCAATTTCGCTTAATAACTCAGTGGTTAAACCATAACCGTGGACAAAGCGATTCGGCACAATAAAATCAATCTGTTGCAACCCCATCATGCGTAAACCACGCATCATCACGGCGCAGCTGGTAGCGCCATCGCTATCAAAATCCGCCACAATCATGACTCGCCATTGCTGCTGTAATGCCTGGATCAATAATGTTACGGCAGCTTCCATCCCCAACATTTCCGAGGGTTTTGGCAACTCAGCTAAATCAAAGGTTAATTCATCAGCCTTTTTGATACCGCGTGCGGCCATGATTTTGCGAATGCACTCTGGCCAGTCATTGGGTAAAGCGCTTAAATCTTCTGTTGTTCGTTGTTGAATGTTCATCGGATTACCACGGTTTCCAGACATCCCAGCAACGCCAGACATACTGGCCATGTTGCGGGATAATTAAACGTAATTGACGAATTTGATAACGACGTAATTTACGTAGCAAAGGCAAAATGTGCTGCGTTGTATTTTGCTCCAATCGTTGTGGCCAGTTACTTTGTAAATCCAGTTCAGGAAATACCAGTAACTGCTGACCCGTCATCGTGTTTTCAGATTTCCATTCAGTCATGGGTTGCAAGCTCGTTGAAGTCGCTGATGCAAGCGACTTTAATAACGCCGCGTCACCATAAAGCTGTTGCCAGGTATTTGCTTGTGGCTGCCAATCAGCCTTCCCCCAGAACCAGAGACTGTTGACCGGTAATTTGCCAGCGGACTGCCTTTGTTGATTAACCGGATGTTCAAATAACACCATCTGAATTTCATTACTTAACCGTAACCAATCGTTTTGTTCGGCCCCTTTCGGTAATGCTGATGCAACCGATTTACCAATTAAGGATGACATGGCTGTCAGATTAATGTCCGGCATAGTTTCTAACCAAATCGACCAGTGGTTCAGATCATTGGGCACCAGTTGAGCGTCGAAATCATTCAACAGTGGTTGGATGCTTTCTCTGAGCTGAGTGCCCTCTTCCATTGTTAAATCAGTGATGGGAAATAATAAAAGCCGATCACGATCAGCATGCAGATAACATGGATCAGCACACAGACTCAATTGGCCCGGGTTACGTAATTGCGCGGTGGGTAAATCAGGTCCTGAAAGCATGTTAGTGCTGAATAACTGGATAAGCTCATGTTCAAAGGAATTATCGCTGACTGTAAAGTTAGCTTTTTTAAATAATTTCTGTAGAGCTTCGGGCACTAAAGACTGATTGATTTCCTGCATTACAGTGGCTAAACCGGGCCATATAATCGTTACCGATGGCTTTTCAGCCATGGTGGATCACTTCCCGTACAAACGGAATGGTCAAACGACGCTGGGCCTGTAAAGACGCCTTATCAAGTCGCTGCAGGACCAGCATCAGCGATGGCATATCACGGCTGTAATGACGCAAAAGGTATTGAGCCACCTCTTCAGGCAGAATCAACCCCCGGCTCTGTGCATGGCTTATCAATGCCTGTTGTTTAAGCACATCAGTCATTGAAGGTAATTGGTAAATCAACCCTGTAGAAAGCCGGGAACGCAGATCTGGTAATTGAATAGCCAGTTGAGCCGGATTCTGGTCAGCACAAATCAATAATTTATGCTCATGTTCACGTAATTGATTAAAGCAATGGAACACTGCTTCCTCCCAGGCTGGCTCACCACAAATTGCCTGCAGATCATCCAGACAAACAACATCCGTTTGAAATAACGAAGCTAATACCTCTGGGTCTGCGGTATCAAGTAACTCCTGAAGGTTGATATAACTTACCTGACGTCCACGCTGTTGTAATTGTTCGGCAATCGCGAGATTTAAATGCGTTTTGCCAACGCCAGACTCTCCCCAAAGATAGAGAAAATCGGGTTTTCTTTCGCGGCAGAAAACGTCAACTACTGAGGCTAACTCATCGTTTTCAAATATAAAATTATCTATTCGAAAGATTTCCTGCGGCGTAAGGTGCAGTGTCAGCTGTATTTCTTGCTTCTTCATCGGTACAGAGCGGTTAAGAATACAAATGACTGTTCAGATAACGATGATGTGCATGGCGTAATAAAACCATCACAACAGCTGCCACCGGCAGTGCGAGTAATACGCCGACAAACCCAAATAAAGTACCACCGGCCATCACAGCAAATATAACCGCCACCGGGTGCAGGCCAATTCGTTCACCGACAAATCGTGGGGTTAAAACCATGCCTTCAATAGCCTGAGCAAAACTGAATACCAGGACGACTAGTAAAACGGGTAACCATTCCTGAAACTGTAAATACGCTGCCAAACCAGCAAGGGTAATTCCCACAAACAACCCCAGATAGGGAACGAAACTGACAATGCCGGCGATAACACCTAATAACAACGCCAGATCCAGACCAATAAATGTAAGACCAATACTGTAGATAATTGATAATGCCAGCATAACCATCAACTGACCTCGGAGAAAACCAGCCAGCATGTCATCACATTCCACCGTTATTTGCGTGATCTTGTCTGCATGTGTACGAGGTAGTAACTCACGAAATCTGGCCACCAGATCATCCCAATCGCGTAATAGATAGAATGTCAGCACTGGAATCAGCACCAGGTTTGTCAGCCACTGCAATAGCACTAAGCCAGAACGTGTCATATAACCCATGATATTTCCGGCCATTTGACCTGCCTCAGACCAATAGTCCTGCAGAGCCGTTTTGAACGTATCAAAGTCAAGCATCGTTGTGGTAATGCCGACATTTGCCAGTAATGGTTCAATTGTGTTCTGCAACCGATCAATATAATCAGGTAACTTTTCAAACAGTGATGTGAGCTGCGCACCGAGCATAGGAATAAAGATCAGTAATAAGATTATTGCGCTAAGCAGAAATGCGGCAAACACCACGCACACCGCTACAGTACGAGATAAACGATACTTTTCTAACCTGTCGACCAATGGATCGCCAAGGTAGGCTAACAGAGCAGCAATAAAGAATGGTGTTAATACCGTTGACAGCTCCATCACCAGCCAACCACAGAGTATTAACAGCCCTAATAACAGGAACTTATTCGTATCACTTATCAGCTTTTTTTCATCTGACGCCACGCGTTTGTCCCCCAAACCAGAATATATTCACTGCCACTAATGATGACACTCGCCACCACCAACCAGATCATGGTTGTGCTCCATGTCGCAATTTGCGGTAGCCATTGCTGTTGCACAATCACCAGCAAGACTAAAGCAATTTGAAATACTGTATTGATTTTGCTGCTCCAGAGCGGAGTCAGTTCATATTCACCAAACTTAAGATGGTAGGCCAAGGCACCTATTACAATTACCAGGTCCCGACCAAACACCAGCAATAATAGCCATAAAGGTAATAATTGCATATAGGTTAACGTAGTAAATGTAGCAACCAGCAGTAATTTATCTGCCAGAGGATCAAGAATAGAACCCAGACGACTTTGCCAATGAAAATGTCGGGCCAGGAAACCATCCAGGCCATCAGAGATACCGGCAATCGCCACCAGAAATAATGCGGCGGAAAAGTTTTCTTGCAGCATCAGCCAGACGATTGGCCCAACCAATAAAATTCTAAACAGACAGATGAGATTGGGAATATCCCGTGAACTCAAGGTAATAACCGATATTGCAAACCAGTAGTGTCATTTATCTCAGGCTGTATTACCCCTCCAATGGATAATAACTGTCGGAATCTTTCTGGTTCAGCTTGAATAAAAAGCACTAAATCAAGCGACTCACTGCCCAGACTGCCCACCTTGATATCAGAGACCGCCTGTAAGCTTTCCAGGTAATCCATGATTCGGCTGTAACCTTCATAATCGTTCACCCCTGAGACCTGAATAGCCAGCTCAGCTTCACCCGAAGTGCTGATTGACATATTAAGCCGCCGACCCAAGTGGTCAGCAAGAGCATCCACCCCCGTACGAATCGCAGTCTGCACGTCTCCCTGACTTGACCAACGTTCAACATCGTCAGTCAAAATAGCTTGCCAGCTAATCTCTGTTGACTCGGCATTACCTCGCAATCGTGCCGTCACCAGCACAGAAGCACCATAGCGCTCAGAAGCCTGTTTCACTGCGGTATTATTACCGGTCGAAACATCATTGAAAGTCAGTTGAGTCTGATCTTCCAGATCCATTAAAGGTATCAACAAAGGAATACCTCGATTTTTAGCCGCTTTATCAATCTGCAAAAGTAATGAATGCTCATCACCCTCGCCAATCAATTGCTGATTACCTTCGTATTCTATGGCAACCCAAATTAGCGATTCAGGCCGTATTTTGTCCCAAACAGGTAAACCAATACGTTGTAAAGCAGTATTAATAGCATTGGCATTGAAATCCAGAGTCAGCATAAGCTGCTGTTCTGGTGGATCACTGTCCATATTCAGAATCTGTTGATAGTAATACTGATCGATGTAACGTTCTGCATCAGTGACCAGGGCAGAAATATCCGCCTGTTCTACTGCACGTCGATCACCGACCACTTTAATCACAACCTGTTTGAGTAAATCCGGCGCAAGTCGCTGACGTTCCTCTTCAGTTTGCGACTCTGCAGGCGCTTGCGCCTGATACAAATCAGTAACTTCCGCAGCGGAAGCAATCGACGCAGCGAAAACGAAAATCAGTGAGAAAAATAATCTAGGCATTGTGGTATTCTAACACGCTGTTTTTTGTGTGTGATGTCCAAATAATCAGGAAGCCAGCATGACCGATCCCGTCGTTCCACCAAGCAAATCAAACCAAGCCCTCAGTTACCGCGATGCCGGTGTCGATATAGAAGCCGGCAACGCCCTTGTAGAACGAATTAAGCCGCTTGCCGCCAAAACCCGTCGATCTGGTGTGATGGCCGGATTGGGCGGGTTTGGCAGCCTGTTTGAACTGCCACTCGATAAATATAAAAAACCGGTTCTGGTTTCAGGAACGGATGGTGTCGGCACCAAATTACGACTGGCAATCGAGGCTGGAATACATGACACCATTGGTATTGATTTAGTTGCCATGTGTGTCAACGATATTGCGGTTCTTGGTGCGGAGCCTTTGTTCTTTCTGGACTATTATGCAACGGGCAAACTGAATATCGATGTCGCTACCGATGTAGTCAGCGGGATTGCTGAGGGTTGTTTGCAATCAGGCGCCGCTCTGGTTGGTGGAGAAACGGCTGAAATGCCAAGCATGTACCAGGATGGCGATTTTGATTTGGCGGGGTTCTGTGTCGGTATTGTCGAAAAAGACAACATCATTGATGGCACACAGGTAAAAGCCGGTGATGCCATTATTGGACTTGCCTCTTCTGGTCCACATTCCAATGGTTATTCACTGATCCGTAAAATTATTGAAGTCAGTAATGCTGACTTAACCATGCCGTTTGATGGCGCAACATTAGGCGAAAAGCTGCTGGCTCCAACCAGAATCTACGTTAAGTCATTATTGCAACTACATGAAAAAATTAACATTCATGCTTTGTCTCATATTACTGGTGGCGGCTTACTGGAAAATATCCCCCGAGTTTTGCCAGAGCATGTGACTGCTGTGATTGACAGCAAAAGCTGGCAAAGACCGGCGGTGTTTGACTGGTTGCAACAACAGGGAAATGTGGTTGATCGTGAAATGTACCGCACCTTCAATAATGGTATTGGCATGGTGGTTTGTGTCGCAGAAGAAGATGCTGATGCCACGGTTCAGATACTCACTGCATTAGGTGAAACAGCCATGCAAATTGGTCATATCGACGTCAGCAATACTGAAGAACAAGTCATTATTAAATGAGTAAAACCTTCAAACCTAAGTTCGTCATCCTGATTTCAGGTCGTGGCAGTAATATGCAGTCCATTATCAACGCAATTCAATCAGATGAGTTGGATGCTGAGGTAACCGCAGTCATCAGTAATCGACCAGATGCCGCTGGCTTAATGTTTGCCAGAAATGCCGGTATTGCTAATGAGATCCTGGATCATAAAAACTTCACTACCCGCGAAGCCTTTGATGAGGAGTTAATGCAGCTGATTGATTCTTTTGACCCCGACTATGTTGTGCTGGCAGGTTTTATGCGCATTCTCAGCAGGGAATTTGTCCAGCACTATGCCAATCGCCTGATTAATATACATCCTTCACTGTTGCCCAAATTCAAAGGTATGCATACGCATAAACGAGCAATTGATGCCGGCGAGACGGAGCATGGTGCCTCCGTACATTTTGTTACCGAAGAATTAGATGCCGGCCCGGTCATTTTACAAGCCAAAGTCCCGGTTATGGCTGATGATACAGAAGAAACATTAGCAGCAAGAGTATTGCTCGAGGAACATAAGCTTTATCCCGATGCCTTAAGGTTGTTAATCCAACAACATCAGAGCTAATTACCCATGCGCTATTTTTTCGGTTTAATGTTGCTTTTACTGTCATCGATGTCATTCGCTCAGGGTCTGGATGACTATTCAGCTCACTATCAAATAGAAATGAACGGTCTGCAGGCAGGTGAGTTAACTCAGCAACTTGAAACCTTAACGGATGGACTGCATCGCTTTCGCTCAGTCACCAAAGCCAAAGGACTGGTTGCTGTTTTCAGACGTGATACCGTTAAAGAAACCAGCTTATGGACCCTGACCAAACAGCAGATTATTCCCCATCAATATCTTTATCAACGCAGCGGTGGCAAAAAGGATAAATACCTGCGTATGGATTTTGACTGGCAACAGAATTCAGTTCATATCGATGATAAGGTTCACCCATGGGATCTTGAAATCGATCCCAAAACATTGGAAAAACATATTTATCAGGTGCAACTTCGGTTGGATTTACTACAGGACCCCACTAAACAAGTCTTTAATTACGCAATCGCCGATGGTGGACGTATCAAACACTACCAGATTGAAAGACTGGAACCGGAAACAATCTCGACACCGCTAGGCAAAATAGCAACCGTTAAATTTAAACGGCAACGGGATCGCGATAGCGATAAAGATCGGGAAACGACATTATGGTGTGCACCAGAGCTGGATTATTTGCCGGTTAAACTTGAACATATCGAGAAAGACGGCACAAAATTCACTGCAATACTTCATGAACTGGATGGCATTTCAGATTCTGTATTTGTTCAGGACAATTAATCTTCTCGCTGATAACAGGAAAACGGATGAGCAAAAAACAATTTGAAATCATTGAACAAACAACCGCTTACAGCGGTTTTTTTAGTTTAAAAATTGTTTCAGTCAAACATACCCTTTATAAAGGTGGCTGGAGTGCTCCACTCACTCGTGAAGTATTTCACCGAGGAAATTGTGTTGCCGTATTACTTTATGATCCGCAAAAAGATGCCCTGGTGATTATCGAACAATTTCGTCCCGGTGCATTGCAGCTGGACGATGAACGTGTCTGGTTACTGGAAATTGTTGCCGGTGCGATTGAGCCGGGTGAAACACCTGAGTCTGTCGCCTATCGTGAAGCCGCTGAAGAATCCGGCTGTGAGATTTTAGAGATGATTAAAATCAACGAGTTTTTTACCTCACCCGGTGGCACTTCTGAACTATTGCATTTGTTTTGCGGACGTATTGATAGTACCCATATCGGTGGGTTGCACGGTTTAGATGAAGAAGATGAAGATATCGCCGTTAGTGTTTTATCATTTGATGAAGTCTATTCATTGCTGGAAGACGGTAAAATCATTTCGGCTATCCCGATTATTGCCATTCAATGGCTGGCATTACATAAGGATGAGTTGCGTCAGCGTTGGGCTTAAACGTTACATATCCAAGAATACTGCCAAAAGAATGTAACGGGTTATTCCAATGGCATAATACGGTAACTTGCTGAAATAGTATGAGATTGTCCAGGTGAAAGACTGATACTGTCATGAGCGGCATTTGCCGTTTCAACACAGACAAAATAATGATACGCATCATCAGTCATATCTTTCAGCGCCGTTACCCTTTCCCAGGGGTTCCAGACAATCGTGGTGCTGGATCCCGCACTCTCAACGATAATTCGGCGTGACCATTCAGTATCTTCAATAAACAGTTTTTCAGGACTGTTCAGATAAACCCTGTCGGTTTCGCCATTAAAAAGTATTTCGCCAGCTTGCAGTTTTTCACTGAAATTCTCGACTTTGTCGAGATAATGATGATTACTCAGCCCCCTTACCTGGGTTTTTTCTATATTACCTACCGCAAAATACGTATGTAACGCCTGAGAAATAACAAAACTTTCTTTATCAAGGTTTTCCGTGGTCAGAGAGAGTATGAGTTGCTCATCAATCACGATTGTCATTTTCAGCGCATATGCACAATGCCAAAGTATTTCATCCTGTGAATCGGGTGTTAATGACAGTATTAATTTAATGCCATCATTTTCAGTTTGCTGAACAGCGGTCAAATCCCAGATACGATTGCGCGCAAAACCATGTGCAGGTCGCCCCTTACCACTGGGATCATCACCAAACCAGGGCCAGCAAACGGGTACACCACCGCGAATTGCACGCCTGTCGCCATAGCGACTCAACTGGCTCAAAAACAAGAGATCATGTATTGCATCAGCTGGTCGATAAGATAAAACCTGAGCACCCTGAAGTGCTATTCGCGCTTTGGCACAAGGGGTATCAATATCGATCATCACACACCCGGAAGGTCCCATGGAAAAGTCCAGGCGATCAGTTATGGCAAATTGTTGTTTTAATTGTTCAATAGTTTGCATGTATTTCTACGTCTGAAACAAAAAGACGGGCACAATGCCCGCCTTTGAGACTAAGTATTAAATCTAGCTTTTAGTGCTGGTGGCCGCCTTCACCATGAACATGTCCATGTTCCAGCTCTTCTGCACTCGGTTCACGCACTTCACGTATTTCTACATCAAAGTTCAGATGAACACCCGCCAGTGGGTGATTTCCGTCTACAGTAACAGTTTCATCGTTGATGGCAACGACAGTGACTAAAACCGGACCTTGCTCAGTTTCTGACTGGAACTGCATACCCACTTCAACTTTTTCAACACCACTGAACAATTCAGCAGGGACATCTTGTTTTAATGCTTCATGGCGTTCGCCATACGCATTGGCTGGTTCAATACTGGCTTGAACTTTATCGCCAGTTTCTTTGCCCATCAGGGCATCTTCCAAACCAGGGATAATATTGCCTGCACCATGCAGATACGCCAGCGGGCCGGCACCTTCACTACTATCAATGACTGTGCCGCTGTTGTCGGTGAGCGTGTAGTCAATCACGACTACTTTATTGTCTGCAACTTTCATGGAAACTCCTTACATGTTTTGAATAACAGCTGCAGCATAATCACTACAACTCAACGCATCGACGCCAATAGCCTGAGCTAAATCACCGGTGACACGTGCATTTGAAATGGCGCCTGAGACGCCGGAAACGACCAGATCTGCCGCTTCGACCCAACCTAAATGCCGTAAAAGCATTTCGGCCGATAGGATTAATGATGACGGATTCGCATTATTTTTTCCAGCCAGGGCTGGTGCTGTGCCATGTGTTGCTTCAAACATCGCAACGGCATCCGCTAAATTTGCACCCGGTGAGATGCCGATTCCTCCAACCTGTGCGGCCAGAGCATCAGAAATATAATCTCCATTCAGATTCAATGTGGCAACCACATCATAATCTTTAGGATGTAACAGGATTTCCTGTAAAAAAGCATCGGCTATCGAGTCTTTGATAACGATTTTTTTACCGGTATTTGGATTTTTAAAGGTTTTCCAGGGACCACCATCCAGCGGTGTTGCACCAAACTCTTTCTCAGCAAGATCATAACCCCACTGTTTAAAAGCGCCTTCAGTGAACTTCATGATGTTTCCCTTATGTACCAGGGTCAACGAATCACGATCGTTGTCAATAACGTATTGGATAGCTTTGCGCACCAATCTTTCGGTACCTTCCTGTGAAACGGGTTTGATGCCGATACCGGATGTATCCGGGAATCGAATTTTGGTTACCCCCATTTCGTTCTGTAAAAAAGCAATGACTTTCTTTGCTTCAGCGCTTTCTGCAGGCCATTCAATACCGGCATAAATATCCTCAGAGTTTTCCCGGAAGATAACCATATCAATACTTTCAGGCGATTTTACCGGGCTCGGTGTACCTGGATAGTAACGAACCGGACGCTGACAAACATATAAATCCAGCGTTTGTCGCAATGCAACGTTCAAAGAGCGAATCCCCCCCCCCACCGGAGTCATTAACGGGCCTTTAATTGAGACAGAGTATTCTCTCAAAGCCTCAATGGTTTCTTCTGGAAGATACGTTTCTGTGCCATAGAGCTGTGTCGCTTTTTCACCGGCATAGACTTCCATCCAGGCAATTTTACGTTCGCCGCTATAAGCTTTGTATACTGCTGCATCAATCACATCAATCATGGCCGGCGTGATATCAACACCGATGCCATCACCTTCAATAAAAGGAATAATCGGTTGACTTGGTACATCTAATGAATAATCGGCATTAACGCCGATGGCTGCACCCTGTTCCGGTACACTAATGTGTTGATATGCCATGCACGGCTCCTGAAAATAAAAGTGGCATTTTACATGATCTCTGGCACTGATATAACCATGACCAAATTAATTGCTTTTAATAAACCCTACGATGTACTGACACAATTCAATGACAAAGACGGTCGAACAACGTTAAAAGATTACATTGATATAGCGGATGTCTACCCGGCTGGACGCCTGGATCGTGACAGTGAAGGATTATTATTGCTGACCGACGATGGCCGATTACAACATCATATCAGCGATCCGCGTCATAAATTAAGCAAAACATACTGGGCACAAGTGGAAAACATCCCGGATGCCTCTGCAATTAAACAATTGCAACAAGGCGTTCTGCTAAAAGATGGAGTGACTAAACCTGCAAAAGCTCGACTGATCGACCCACCTGAAGTATGGGAAAGACATCCACCAGTTCGTTTTCGGCAATCCATTCCCACCCAGTGGATTGAACTGCAAATCAGTGAAGGCAAAAACCGTCAGGTACGCCGGATGACCGCAGCCGTTGGTCATCCAACATTAAGATTGATCCGTGTCGCGATTGGTCAATGGCAATTAAATGATCTGCAACCGGGACAATGGTGCGAAGTTAATTTTCAGACCGTGATAAAATACGCCGATGATTTGGACTCCAAGAACCACCGTAGCCGCCGTAATAGAACGCGACCAGCAATTTCTGATGGTCGAGGAAATGATCGGCAGCGAACTCAAACTCAACCAGCCAGCCGGCCATCTCGAAGACGGCGAAAGCCTGGTTGAAGCCGTTATCCGGGAAACACTTGAAGAAACTGCCTGGCAGTTCATTCCTGAATCATTGATAGGTATTTATCGCTGGCGACATCAACAAACACAGAATACATACATACGTTTCTGTTTTAGCGGAAGCCTTGGAGAACACCTTGATAGGCCATTGGATAGTGATATTCATCAGGCAGTTTGGCTGGATGCTCCCACCATCCAGCAACGGCGGGCACAATATCGCAGCCCTTTGGTCGAGCAGTGTCTACAGGACTATCTTTCCGGTAAGCGTTACCCACTTGATTTATTAGCTGATTAATTATGTCTGAACACAAAAAAATAGTCGTCGGTCTGTCCGGTGGTGTGGACTCCTCTGTCGCTGTGTTGTTACTGAAGCAACAAGGTTTCGATGTCGAAGGCCTGTTTATGAAAAACTGGATCGACTATGCCGATGAAAGTGAATGTACGGTTGAAGAAGATCGTAAAGACGCACAATCCGTAGCCGACAAAGTTGGTGTTATTTTTCACGAAGCCAATTTTGCTATGGAATACTGGGATTATGTATTCAAACATTTTCTTGAGGAGTACCAGGCAGGACGAACGCCTAACCCTGATATTTTGTGTAACCGTGAAATTAAATTTAAAGCTTTTTTGGATCACGCCATGGAATTGGGTGGTTATCTGATTGCAACCGGACATTACGCACGGGTCAGGGAGCGCGATGGAAAATTTCAGTTATTAAAAGGTCTCGACAACACCAAAGATCAAAGTTATTTCCTCTATACACTCGGTCAGGCGCAATTATCCCGTACCCTTTTTCCGCTGGGCGAGTTACCAAAAACCGAAGTACGTCAAATTGCCGAAAAAGCTGGCTTTATCAATCACGACAAAAAAGACAGCACTGGCATCTGCTTTATCGGTGAGCGACGCTTCCGTGAATTTCTGGGACGTTATATTCCAGCTCAACCTGGCGAAATGCGTACCCCTGAAGGCGAAAAAATTGGCGAACATTCAGGGTTAATGTACTACACCCTCGGCCAACGTCAGGGACTTGGTATTGGTGGCCGAAAAGACAGCAGTGGCGAGCCTTGGTTTGTCGCTGGCAAGGATATGGAAAACCGCATCTTGTATGTTGTTCAAGGTGAACATGAATGGCTTTACAGCACTAAATTGACTGCTGAACAACTCTCCTGGGTGGCCGGTGAAGCACCAGAGTTGCCTTGCCGTGCCAGTGCTAAAACTCGCTATCGTCAGCCAGATCAAGCCTGTCTCATTACACAGGATGATAATGGCAATATTCAGGTTGAGTTTGATGAACCACAACGTGCCGTCACACCAGGACAATCAGTGGTGTTTTATCAAGATGATGTCTGCCTTGGCGGCGGCATTATTGTTGATACCAATGCACCAGGAATGCATCCATGACTCAGAAAACAATTATTCATGAACGGGTGATCGCCCTTTCGGCTTTGATGCAATCGGTTACTTTGGTTAAACAAATCGCAGAAACTGGCCAAGTTGATAACGACGATATGCAGACTATGTTGCAAAGTTTGCTGGTAATGGATGCGCCAGATACTGAATCAGTTTATGGTGAAATCAGTAAATTAAAAACCGGTTTATATCAATTCAATAACCAATTATCTAAACGTAAACAACCTGGCGATATTGTGATGTTGCGCTATGCCATTGGAATTTTGCATTTGGAACGTAAGCTACGTAAACGTCCAGCGATGTTGGATCTGATTACCCGAGAACTGGATCAGATTCCGCAGCAGATTGAGTATTTCGGCAGTATCACCAGCCCACAGGTCATTGCCCGTTTTGCCGATATCTATCAGCGTACGCTCAGTGAACTTACACCACGTATTCAGGTATTCGGTGATTCAGGATTTTTGCAACAAGCTGACAACGTCAATCGTATTCGAGCGTTATTATTAACGGGCATAAGAGCCGCGGTTTTATGGCAGCAGAAAGGTGGCCGGCGCTGGCAGTTTTTATTACAAAGTAATAAATTATTACAGGCAGCAACAGAATTACACGCTCAAACCTGAAAACTTTTAGTAAAACCCTGTCTTGTCCTGAAATAAGTTGACACTTATTTCGATTAAAACGCCCGATGCACCGCATCGGGCGTTTTGTATTTTAGAGCCATGTGCGGCCGCCTATGATTGTATAGCT